>DATBRV010000157.1:0-42057 GCA_036560145.1 Myxococcota bacterium | reverse complement strand
TTCGAGCTCGAGCCGGACGGCGTCCTCCTCTCCTTCTTCATCGGCAACGATTTCGAGGGTCAGGAAAAGCGCCTCGTCAGCCATTCGCACCTGGCGTCCCTGATCACGTTCGTCCTCTCCCTCTGGCGCAAGTTCGATGGGCAGGTGGTCCACGCGAGCGCGACCTACGACGACTCCGCGCCCACCTTCACCGACGAGGCCTACCTCGAGATCGAGCTCGATCGGAGCGCGGTCTTCGCGCGCGGGAATCCGGAGCTCGCAGGCCGCTTCGAGGAGGCCCTCTCGCATATCGCGGAGTTGAAGCGTGCCTGCGACGATCGGAACGTCGCGCTCACGATCGTGCTGATTCCGGACGAGATGCAGGTCAGCACGGCGTTGCAAGCGCGGGTCGTCGCAGCTTCCGGGCGCGCTCCGGCGGAGTTCGACTTCAGCCTGCCCAACCGGCTGCTGCGGGCGAGATTCGAGAAGCTGGGGATCGACTCGATCGATCTGACCCCCGAGCTCTCCGCGCATCCCCCCGGCGACGGGCTCTACCGGCGAAACGACTCCCACTGGAACATCGCGGGCAACGCCCTGGCGGCGCGGGTGATCGCGGAGCACACGGCCGCTCGCCTGGCATCCGCCGCGCCGTGACTGGCGGCGTTCAGGTTCCGAGATCGCGCCCTCCGGACGCGATCAGCTGCTCGAGCCGCGCCAGTCGCGACCCGTCCTTCGCATCGATCCGCCCGAGCCAGTCACGGACGTACGCGAGGTCGAGCGGCTCCTCGCAGGCGTAGAGAATCCCTGCGATGTCCCGCCAATCCTTGTCGCGGTTGAACGTGGCCTTGTACGTGATCAGGTCTTCCGCGCTCAGGATGTGGATCGGATCGCCGTAGAAGTCGACGCGGCGCCGACGTTGCAACGAGCTGTCGTGGAGCGCGTCGTAGGCGAAGAAGAGATCGACGGGCGTGCCGTCCCAGTAGACGCGAGCCTGCCCGTCGCGCGCGATCAGCGATGGCAGCCCGGGGTTCGAGGTGGCGGCGCCGAGCTTGCCGAGCGCCGCGAGAACCCGCGGGGCTTCGCTCGTGGGGACGAAGACGTTCACGTCGATGTCGTGAGTTGCGCGGACGTCGCCGTAGTAGGCGAGCGCCTGAGCCCCTCCAAAGGCGTGCGGGATGCCGGCCTGCCTGAAGGCCCGCTCGATCGCGACGATCTGCTCGTCGAGAAGCATGTCGGCTCAGGCTGCCACGTTCCCGCCCGAGCTAAAGCGCGGGAAGGCCTGGGGCGGCGGCTCGCGCAGGGGGCGTCGGGAGCGAAGCACGCGGCTCGCCGTGCGCAGGAGTCCGCGCAGCGCCTTCCCGCGATCGGCCTCGGAGCGCCCGATCCACTCCGCAACGTCGCTGAGGTGGGACGGAAGCGGTTCGGAAGCCAGCAGCGCGAGCGCGTCGCGAAGGAGTGTCACGAGCGTCGGATCGATCGGACGAGAGGCGCGCAGGTCTGCGAGCAGCTTGCGCGCTTCGGAATTCCGCCGCTCGGGCGCAACCGGGATGCCCTGCTGCCGGGCCCGAGCCTGGAGTGCGCGGCGGTCGAACGGCCTGCGGGCCGCCGCCTCCGCCTGGTCGAGCACTTCGGGCGTCAGCACGCGCCGGAAGCGCGCGAGGGCACGCTGCCGCGGACCGCGATCCGTGGAAAGGCACTCGCGGATCTCGAAGCTGTCCCCCTGTCGCCGGATCGAGGCCATTCTGTCGTTTCTCCGCTTAGTACTATTGAGTACTAAGGTAGTTCTTATCGGAACCATCGCAACGACTTGATTCCCCGCGGGGCAAGAATCAGCCGCGGGATCGACTGGGAATCAGCGTGGGGAGCAGCCGGCCGGCGACAATCGTCGCCATCGCGAGCAGTGGCCGCTCAGGGCAGCAGCACGAACCCCGCCACCGCCGCCAGCGCGGCGCCCAGCACCGCGAGCGCCCCCAGCCGGGCGTGCGCCTCGAAGGCGCGCGAGCGTCCCCGCTCGAGGCGGCGGCCGACCAGCGCCGCGGCGACGAAGAGCGCCGCGACGACGAGACCCAGCACGCCGTGAAAGGTCGTGAAGGGCGTCCAGCCGCGCAGCCAGAGCGCCGAGAGCGGACCGCCCACGAATCCGGCCAGTATCAGCGCGACGGCGGGCTTGGCGAGGCGCAGGTGGCGGCGGCGCAGCCCGGGGTCGCGCGGCGCGCGTCCCAGCCGCGCGCGGCGCAGCGCGAGGCCCGCGCGCAGCGTCAGCGCCGCGAGCGCGAGCGAGAGCAGCATCCAGGCGGGATGCACGTGCGCGAGCGCCCGCAGGATCGGATCGTTGGCGGCGGGGTCCAGCTACTCGACCTTGTGGATCGCGTCGACCGGGAGCCGCGCGAGCAGCGCGTCGAGCGCGCGCTGCACGTAATCGGGATCGCGCGACTCCAGCGTGAGCAGCGTCTGGAAGGTGTGCTCCTCGAAGCGCGGGTAGGAGCCCAGCATCAGCTCCGGAAACTCCGCGACCAGCTCGTTGAGGGACGGCACGATGTCGCTCTCGCGCCGCGACACGAACACGCGTCGCAGCACGAAGGGCACCCCGCGGAAGCGCTCGCGAATCGACTCGAACTTCTTGCGCAGCAGCTGCGGCACGCCCGGGAAGATGTGCACGTTGCCCACGATCACGGCGGGGAACCAGAGGTCGCCCGCGTCGACGAGCGTGGCGCCGGCCGGGATCATCGCCATCTTCATCTGGCTTTCGGTGGCGGGCTTGCCCTGCGCGCGCGAGATCCGCGCCACGATCGATTCGCTGCATACGGTCTGCAAGCCGAAGGCCGCCGAGACGGCGTCCATGGTGAGATCGTCGTGCGTGGGGCCGATGCCGCCCGAGGTGAAGACCCAATCGTAGGCCTGGCTCATGGCCCGGACCTCGCGGGCGATCGCCTCGCTCACGTCGGGGATGGTGACGATCTTCTCGACGTCGACGCCGAGCGCGCGCAGCTCCGCGCACAAGTAAGGCGAGTTGGTGTCGACCACCTTGCCGGAGAGGATCTCGTTTCCGATGATCAGGATGCCGGCGGTCGGCATGACGGCGCAGGATATCGGAGCGAGCGCGGCGTTCCAAGCCGCCGCTTCCCGCGCGGGGGGCCGTCGCGTAGACTCCGTCCGTGGACTTCCGCGTCAGCTTCCAGCCCTCCGGTCGAGCCGTCCGCGTCGTCGCGGGCACCTCGCTGCTCGAGGCCGCGCGTCGGGCGGGGCTGCCGCTCGCGAGCGCCTGCCGCGGCGACGGGCTCTGCGGGCGCTGCGGCGTGAGGGTGATCGCGGGCGCTCCCGCCCTGGCCTCGGAGCGCGAGGCGCGCGCGAAGCGCAGGAACCGCGTGCCGGCGGAGCAGCGCCTCGCCTGCTGCGTCGCGGTGTCGAACGATCTCGAAGTGACGGCCGGCTACTGGTAGCCGGGCGCGGCGGAGGAGCAGATGAAGGGCATCCGGATCGGGCTCGGGATGGGAGACGGAGGCGGCGCCAGCGTCGACGACCTGATCGCCCGCTGCCAGCGCGCCGAGGCGGAAGGGTTCGCGACGCTCTGGTTCGCCAACATTTTCGGCTTCGACGCCATGACCCTCGCCGCCCTGGTCGGGCGCGAAACCCGGTCGGTCGAGATCGGCACCGCCGTCGCCCCCACCCACTCGCGCCACCCCGTCTACATGGCGCAGCAGGCGCTCTCGACGCAGGCGGCCGCGCGCGGGCGCTTCGTGCTGGGCCTGGGCCCCAGCCACCAGCTCGTGATCGAGAACATGCTCGGCCTCTCCTACGCCCACCCGGCCCGACACATGCGCGAGTATGTGACCGTGGTGAAGCAGCTGCTCGACGCCGGGAAGACCAGCTTCCAGGGAACCGAATACCGCGTGAGCGCTTCGCTCTCGGTCAAGACCGACGCGCCCTGCCCGGTCCTGATCGGCGGCCTCGGCCCGCTGATGCGGCGGATCGCCGGCGAGCTGGCGGACGGGACGCTGACCTGGATGACCGGCCCGCGCGCGCTCGGCGGAACGCTGGTCCCGGAGATCCGGGCGGCGGCGAAGCGAGCCGGGAAGCCGGCGCCGCGCATCGTGGCCGGGCTCCCGATCGCGCTCACCAACGATCCCGCGGCGGCCCGCGAGGCGGCCTCCAAGCTGTTCAGCCTGTACGCAACGCTTCCCTCCTACCGCGCCATGCTCGATCTCGAGGGCGTGGCGGGGCCGGGCGACATCGTGATCGCGGGCGACGAGCGCGCGATCGAGAGCGCGATCCGCTCGCTCGGGTCGGCCGGCGTCAGCGATCTCTCGGCGGCGCCCTATCCGTTCGGGAGCGACGGCGCCGCCGCCGTGAAGCGCACCACGGCCCTGCTCGCCGAGCTCTCCAAGGGGAGCTGATGTCCCGCGAGCTGCGCTTCGAGACGCGCGCGATCCACGCCGGACAGGAGCCCGACGAGGCGACCGGCGCGACCATCGTCCCGGTCTACCAGACCGTGACCTTCACACAAGACGGCGTCGGGCAGCATCGCGGTTTCGAGTACTCGCGCAGCGGCAACCCCACGCGCGCGGCCCTCGAGGCCTGCCTCGCCTCGCTCGAGGGCGGGCGCTTCGGCTTCGCCTACGCCTCCGGCATGGCGGCCATCAGCGGCGTGATGCAGCTGCTCTCGGCAGGAGACCACGTCGTGGTCGCCGACGACCTCTACGGCGGCAGCTACCGGCTCTTCACGCAGGTGATGCCGCGCTTCGGCGTGCGCTTCTCCTTCGTCGACGCGACGCGGCCCGAGGAGATCGACAAGGCCTGCGGGGCGGAGACGCGGATGCTCTGGATCGAGAGCCCGACCAATCCGCTGCTCCGGCTGGTCGACATCGCCGCCTGCGGCGAGATCGCGCGCCGCCGCGGCGCGCAGCTGGTGGTGGACAACACCTTCGCGACGCCCTTCCTCCAGAACCCGCTCGCGCTCGGCGCGACCATCACGCTCCACTCCACCACCAAGTACATCGGCGGGCACTCCGACGTGATCGGCGGCGCGGTGGTGGTGGACGACGAGGAGCTGGCGAAGCGGCTCCAGTTCACGCGCAACGCGACCGGCGGCGTGCCCGGCCCCTGGGATGCCTGGCTCACGCTGCGGGGGGCCAAGACCCTCGCGCTGCGCATGCGCGAGCACGAGCGCAACGCGGCCAGCGTCGCGGAGTTCCTGGCCGGCCGCCCGGAGATCGCGAAGGTCCACTATCCCGGGCTTCCGAAGCATCCGGGGCACGATCTCGCGCGCCGCCAGATGCGCGGCTTCGGCGGCATGCTCGCGGTCGAGCTGCGCGGCGGCGAAGCGGCGGCGAGGAAGCTGTGCGAGTCGACGCAGCTCTTTGCCCTGGGCGAGAGTCTCGGCGGCGTCGAGTCGCTGATCGGCTACCCGTGGACCATGAGCCACGCCGCCTTCCCGGCCGAGGAGAAGCGCCGCAAGGGCGTGAACGAGGCCGTCGTGCGCCTCTCGATCGGGATCGAGCACGCGGACGATCTGCGCGCCGATCTGGCGCAGGCGCTCGAGCAGGCCGCGCGCGCGGGATGACGCGCGCGATCCTGCTCGTCGATCACGGCAGCCGCGTCGCGAGCGCGAACGCGGCGCTGGACGAGGTCGCGGAGCAGCTGCGCGCCCGGCTCCCGGACCAGATCGTGCGCGTCGCGCACCTCGAGATCGCGCCGCCCGGCATCGGCGAAGGCATCGACGCCTGCGCGGCGGCGGGCGCCACCGAGATCGTCGTGCATCCGTATTTCCTGTCCCCCGGCCGCCACACCAGCCACGACATCCCGCGCCAGGTCGAGCAGGCCGCCGCGCGCCATCCGGGCGTGCGCGTGCGCCTCACCGCAGCGCTCGGCCCGCATCCGAAGCTGATCGACGTGATCGTGGAACGCGTGAGCGATCCTTCCTGAACATGCGGGATCGCTTCCTGATGTCCTGCGTCTGGTTCTTCTGCCTGGGCGGGCTCGGAATCTTCTTTCCGTTCTTCAGCCTCTACCTGCGCGAGAACGCGGAGCTCTCGGGCTCGCAGGTGGGCGTGGTGCTCGCGATGCTGCCGCTGGTCGGAACGCTCGCGCAGCCCCTCTGGGGCCAGCTCGCCGACCGCACCGGCTCGCGCTCGCGGGTGCTGGTGCTGCTCTCGCTCGGCGCGGCCGCCGGCTATCTGGCGCTCGGCCACGCGCGCGGCTTCACGGCGCTGGTGCTGGCGGCGACGCTGCTGGCGTTCTTCGCGACCGCGATCGTGCCGGCCGCCATGTCCGTCACTTTCGCGCTCGCCAGCGCAGACCGCGCGCGCGCCTTCGGCCGCATCCGGGTCTGGGGGACGGTCGGCTTCCTGCTGCTGGTGGTCGGCTTCCCGCGCTTCCTGCACGCGCTCCAGGAGCGGCGCGGCCTCTCGCCGGTTTCGGGCGGGCCCTCCGAGCCGGGCCTCGAGGTGATGTTCCCGATCACGGCCGGCCTGATCGCGCTGGGAGGACTGCTCGCGCTGGCGCTGCCGCGCAGCGGGGAGATGGCGCTGCGCGCGCCCAAGGGAGACTGGCGCCGGTTGCTGCGCCACCGGCCGTTCGTGCGCGTGCTCGGCTTCACGCTGGTCGCGTACCTCTTCCTCCAGGGCCCCATGTCGATCTTCCCGATCTACGTGCGCTCGCTCGGAGGCACGCTCGACTCGGTCTCCAACATGTGGATCCTGATGCTCTCGCTCGAGATCCCGTTGGTCGCCTTTGCCGGCGCGTCGCTCGCGCGCGTCGGCCCGCGCGGCCTGCTCGCGATCGGCACGCTCGCGGGAGGCGTGCGCTGGACCGCGTGCGGGCTGACCCCCGATCTCGCCGCCATCTATCCGTTCCAGATCCTGCACGGCGTGGTGGTGGCGGGCCTCGTGATCGGCGGGCCCCTGTACGTCGAAGCCGTCGTCCCGGAGCGCCTGCGCTCCACCGGACAGGGCGTGCTCGCGATGGTCGGCGTCAGCTTCGGGGCGATCACCTCGCACCTCGGCTCGGGCTATCTGCTCGAGCACGCGGGGCCTCGCGCGCCCTACCTGGTGGGGGGAGTCGGGGGCCTCCTGCTGGCGGCGCTGGTTCCGCTCTGGCTCCCCCCCGTCGCGCGCCCGGCACCCGCGGCGGACGAGCGCGCCTAGCTTTTCACCGCAAACGCCAGCATCTCGCCGGTCGGGACGCGCAGCTGGCGGCGGCCGAGCCAGCCCAGGCCCGGCGGCAGCCAGGCGCCGGTGACCGCGGCGTAGGCCTTTAGATACTCCGCGGTGTAGGTCTTCCGGATCCCGGTGCGGATCTCGCGGACATCGAAGCCCGCGGCGGCGAGCTGGCGCCGGAGCGCCGCGGGGGTCCAGAAGAACAGATGCTCGGGCGCATAGTGCGGCCAGCGGCGGCCGAGCAGGCGGCGCATCAGGCTCGCCGAATTGGGCAGCAGCGCGGCGAGCACGCCGCCCGGGAGCAGGCGCCGGTGCACCGCCGAGAGCAGGCCGGCGGGATCGGGCACGTGCTCGAGCACGTCGATCAGCGTCACCACGTCGAAGAGAGCGCCGGGGAAGGCCGCGTCGTCGAGCCCGCCCTGCGCGATCCGATCGCCAAACCTCGCTCGCGCCACGCGCGCCGCCTCCGGATTCAGCTCGAGGCCCCAGCCCTGAAAGCCCGCCTGCTCGGCCGCCTCGAGCAGGAATCCCATCGCGCAGCCGAGGTCGAGCAGGCGTCCGCCGGGGCGCAGGCGCGCGAGCTCGCGCAGCAGATCGCGATGGCTCGCCTGCTTCATGGCGCGCACGCGTTCGAGGGCGGCGGGATCGCGGGCGCCCCAGCGCTGGAAGTAATCGCCGGCGTAGAGCTCTCGCAGCCGATCCGGGCTCGGGAACGGGGATTGCCACTCGAGGCCGCAGCCGGGGCAGCGCACCACCGCGAGCGCGCCGCGTTCGAAACCCGGCTCGGGCGCCTCGCCGCAGGCGATGCAGCGCGCGGGCGCGCCGCTCACGAATCGATCACGCGCAGCGGAACCTTCGCGGAGCCGGCGAGCAGGGACTCGACCGAGGCGAGCACCTCGGCGGGCCGGATCCCCGTCATGCAGCGCGCCTGCGCGAACCAGCAGGAGAGCACCTTGTTGTCGTGCACGAACATGCAGGGCGAGCAGGCGAGCTTCAGGTAGTGCACCGCATGGCGCTGGCCGGCGCGCGAGCGCAGCGGCCCGTACAAGGTCGGCGTCTCGGGGCCGAAGAGCGCGACGGTGGAGGCGCCCGCGGCGGAGGCGAGATGCAGCGGACCGCTGTCGTTGGTGACGACCACCGCCGCGCGTCCCAGCAGGGCCACCAGCTGCGGCACGTCGATCCGCCCGGCCGCGTTCACCACGCGCCCCTCCAGGCGCGCCGCGCAGATCACGGACTCGACGTAATCGCGCTCCGCCGGCGCCCCGATCGCCACCACCACCAGCTCGCGCCGTCCGCACAGATGCGTGAGCAACTCCGCGACGCGCTCGGCCGGCCAGCGTCGCTCGAGCGCCATGTCGCCCGCGTTCGGGTTCACCACTACCAGCCGGCCGCCCTCGCGCCAGGCGGGGTCGGCGGCGAGCCGGGCCCGGCAGGCCTCCCAGGCGGCATCCGGCGCGCGCAGCAGCGGAAGCGCCTGGTCTCCCTCGATCGGCGAGGTGTCGATCGGGTCCATCGGATCGCCGCGCAAGAGGGTGAGGAAATTCAGCGCCACGTGGTGATAGGCGTTGAAGGGAACCTGCACGTCGTGGAGCCGCCCGCGCCACTGGCTCTTGCTGCTGAAGCCGTGCGAGCGCCGCGGGCGCACCAGCCGCGAGAAGACCGCCGAGAAGCGGGTGAAGAACTCGAGGTCGTAGAGCAGGTCGTAGCGCTCCCGGCGCAGCTGCGAGAGGGTTCGCAGCGCGGAGAGCAGGAAGGCCGGGATGCCGCCGCCGAGGTCGAGCGTGATGCGGCGGTCGAGCTGCGGGATCAGATCGAGGATCGCCGCGTTCTCGCGCAGCGTCACGAAGTCGATGCGCGCCTGCGGGTGCCGCTCGCGCAGACGCTCCAGCAGGGGCGACGCGAGCACGATGCTGCCCATGCCCCAGAGCTTGAGCACCAGGATCTTCGAGACGTTCTCGGGCGCCGGCAGCGGCGCCGGCGCCCCGAAGATCCGGCGCCAGGCCACGAAGAGCACGCAGAGCGCGGGTCCCACGCGCCGGTCGATCCAGAGCGCGAGCTGATAGCGGCGATTGGGGCGCGCGACGCTCACGCCCCGGATTCTATCACCCCGCCGGCTCGCGGAGGCGCAGCACCCGGGACGTGCCGATGCGCGTCTCCTCCTGGTAGCTGCGCTCGATCCAGTCGAAGAGCGGCGCGCCGAGAAAGACGCGGGGCTTGATCGCGTCGACCGCGAGCAGCCCGTCGTCCCATACGATGTAACGCGGCGGACGCGCGCGCAGCGCCGCGAGCACCTCGGCGCGGTGCGCATCGGTCACGATCTGGTGTCCCAGCACGAAGCGGATCGGGCTCGGGCGCCGCGTCAGGTAGTAATAGGACGCGAAATCCGGCAGGAAGAGCACCGGCTCGTCCGGCTCCGCGTTCAGGAGCACCCAGCGCCAGACCTGCTGCACGTGGGGATTCCCACGAGGGGCGTACTCGCCGCGCGCGAGCTTCACGATCGCGTCGCGCGAGTATCGCAGCGCACGCGCCGGCGTCGCCTTGTCGAGCAGGCCGCTCGCGAGGACCAGCAGGATCAGCGCCACCGCTCGCGTCGCAACCAGGCCGCGCCGGGCGGGCTCCGTGATCCAGGCGCCGATCAGGCGATCGATGCCGATCACCACCAGCAGCGCGGGCGGGGCGGTCACCATCAGGATGTGGAGCAGATCCGTGCGCCCGAGCGCGCTGCGGAACGCGAGCGCGCCGAAGAGCGCGAGCAGCGCCGTGGCGAAGCGCAGCGGATCGCGCGCGAGCGTGTCCGCCGCCTCGCGCATCCACACGAGTGGGTGTCGCAGGCGCAGGGCCGCGACCGGCACCGCGATCAGGAGCGCCGCCCAGCAGAGGAATGGCGCCGAGTAGCCGAGGCAGAGGACGAGCGCCTCCGGGCCTTCCAGCGCCGCGAGGCGCAGCGGGAGATTCGCGACCAGGGAAGGGAAGATGCGCTTGGCGTAGCCGGCGACCATGTAGCGCGGATACTGCACGACGTCGTTCAGCATGGCGCCGAGCGCGCCGTGCGCCGCGAACCAGCCGAGCACGAGCGCGAGCGGGACGGCGAGCCCGGCCGAGAACGCCGCCGCGGCCCTGCCCGCGCGCGTCACGGCGAAGCCGACCGCCGCCGTGAGGACGAACGCGAGCCCGAACTCCTGGCTGTAGAGGAGCGAGGATCCGGCGACCAACCCGGCGGCGAGCGAGAGCCAGATCTTCTCGCGCTGGCGCCAGAGCGCGAGCAGCAGCAGCCCCGCGAGCGGGAGGCCGATCCGCAGATCGACATAGGGAAGCAGCAGCAGCACCACCAGCAAGAGGCTCTTGCGGCGCACCAGCGCCGCGCAGAGCAGGAGCGCCACGGCGTAACCCGCGACGCGGCCGAGCGAGACGTAGAGGCGATAGGCCGCGATCGAGCGGCCCGTCAGCTCCCACATCCCGACCACGCCCAGGTCGTACAGCGGGCCGTAGAGGCAGAAGAAATCCCGCCCGTGCAGATCGCCGCGCCGGATCGCGTCGGCCCAGGCGAGGTGCTGGCCGATCTCCGCATGGAAGTTGAAGTCGTCCGCGACCAGCTGGACGTCGGGCGTGGCGCGGACGACGTTCCAGAAGTTGATCCAGATTCCCGGCGTGAGGACCAGGCAGAGCAGCGCGGCGAGCGCCGCCAGCGCCCACCGGCTCGCGGCCCCGCCGCGGCGCTCCGGCCGCGCCGGCGCGGCTTCCTCCCGCTCGAGGCGGCTCGCTCGCCGGACCAGGGCGAGCGCAGCAGCCGCCGCCGCGCCGCAGCCGAGCGCTCCGGCCGCGCCCGGAAGCCAGAGCGCGAGCAGCAGCCCGAGCACCGCGAACGCCTCGG
Organism: Myxococcota bacterium; assembly: GCA_036560145.1. GTDB lineage: Bacteria > Myxococcota_A > UBA9160 > UBA9160 > SMWR01 > DATBRV01. The sequence continues at coordinate 31,053 of DATBRV010000157.1, read as the reverse complement.
CGCTGGCCTGGGTCCCAGCCGGGACGCCCGCGCGAAGCAGCGCCCGCGCCAGCCCCCAGGCCAGCAGCGCGATGGCCAGCGCGGCGAAGATCAGCCAGAAGGTCTCCTGCTGGAGGGGATAACGCTGGAGCGTCGCCAGCGAGACGATCCCGAGCGAATTCTCGCGATACACGAACCGGATCGGAAGCGCGCGGACCAGCTGGACGGTGAAGCCGGCCGCGAGCGGAAGCGCGGCGAGCATGGCGTCGGAGGTGCTGGCGGGCCGCATGGGGGCCGGCGGAGCGCTACGCGTGGGCGGCGCGGCTCTTGCGGGCGCTCGCGCGGATGTAGCGGCGCGACACCGGCGAGATGTCGTCCGGCGGAATTCGGCACTCGATGATCACGAAGTCCCGGACCTCGTGCGCGGCGCGTAGCGCTTCGCGCAGCTCCCGCCGCGTCTGCGCACCGATGCCGACGCCGCCCCAGGCCTGGGCCAGCTCCGCGTAGGGCCAGGGCGGAATCCGGAGCAGGTCCTTGCGCGGCGTCACCGGCCGGAAGATCCCCCAGCCGGCGTTGTTCACCAGCACCACGATCGGCGAGAGCCCGCGCATCGGCGCGTAGGAGATCTCGGATCCCGTCATCTGGAAGCCGCCGTCTCCGCACAGGATCAGCGGACGGCGCCCGGTTCCGATCTGCGCGCCGAGCGCGGCCGGCACGGCGAAGCCCATCGAGGCGTAGTAGCCCTGTGCGAAGTAGAGCCCGCCCCGCGGCTGGCGGATCTCGAGACCGCCGAAGAGCATGTCGCCGGACTCGGCGAAGACGTCGTAGCCGCGCTGCTCGGCGAGGAAGTCGTTCACCTCGACCAGCAGATCGTTGATCGAGAGCGGCGCCTCGCGCCGCCCGGGCTTCGGGAGCGGCGTCCGCTTCAGGTTGTCGCAATAAAGGACGGGCTCGCGATGGCGGGGCAGCCTTTCGGCCGCCAGGCGCGAGACGAAGTCCTTGAGCGTCACGTCCGTATAGGTATGGAACGAGATGTTCACGCGGTTCTCGATCGCCCACACCGAGTGGCGTCGCCGGACCTGCGGCTTGGCCGCGCCGAGGTTCATGTCCGTGAGCTGGTTGCCGAGCGAGAGCACCAGATCGGACGTGCGCACGCGACGCTGGATCTCGGGCGCGCTGAAGGGGCCGATGTGGATCCCCATGTGCAGGGGGTGGTCCATCGGGAAGACGCCCTTCGCGAGCATGGTCGTGACGACCGGCGCGCCGAGCTTCTCGGCGAGGCGCACGAAATCCCGCTCCGCGCGTTCGCGGAAGAGCTCGACGCCGCCGATCAGGATCGGACGTTTCGCCGCGCGGATGCGCGCCACCGTGTCGGCCACCGCCTCGGCGAGCTTGCGATCGTCCGAAGCCGGACGCGGAAAGCTGCCATCCCATTCCATGATCTGCTTCGGAACGGAGATCTGGAGGTCGACCATGTCGCGGTGGATCTCGAGGTAGCCGGGCCGGTGCTCGGCCAGCACCGTGCGCACGACCTCGTGGATCTCCTCGGCGGCGAGGCTGGCCCGGCGCAGGATGCGCGCCTCGGCCGTCACCTCCCGGAAGATGCGCCACTGGCCTTCCACATCCTTGGCCTGGTGATGCACGCCCCCGAGTTTCTGTTCGGCGTCCCCGGGGCCCCCGGAGACCACCAGCAGCGGCACCTGCTCCGCGTAGGCGCCCGCGACGGGATTCACCACGTTGTGTCCGCCGGCGCCGTAGGTCACGCAGAGCACGCCGAGCTTGCGCGTGCTGCGCGCGTAGCCGTCCGCCGCGAAGCCCACCGAGGGCTCGTGGGAGAAGGTCACGATCTCGAGCCCGCGCGTGCGGCCGAAGCGGTGGAAGAGCCCGAGCACCAGATCGCCGGGCAGGCCGAAGATGTGGGTAACGCCCGCTCGCTGGAGATAGGCGACCAGGAAATCGCCGAGCGGCATCCGCGAGCGCATCGAGGAGCGGCTAGCCGCCATCCGGGCGGCCCTCCTCGCGCGCGAGGTCGAAGTAGAAGAGCGCCGCCAGCACCAGGGCGTGGTCGATGCGGCCCTCGCGCAGCAGGCGGCGCAAGTCCGGCTGGCTGACCAGCTCGACCACCGTCTCCTCGGTGCTCTCGTTGGCGACCGGGCCGATGCGCTCGCAGCCGTGGGCCGTGAACGCGAACAGGCGGTTGCCGAACAGGGCAGGATTCGGGTTCACGTTGCCGAGCGGCTCGAGCCGCGCCGCGCGATAGCCGGTTTCCTCGAGCAGCTCGCGCGCCGCGGCCTGCTCGGGCGTTTCGCCGGCGTCGATCATCCCGCCCGGAATCTCGAGCGTGAGATCGCGCAGCCCATGCCGGTACTGCCGCACCATCACGATCTCGCCCGCCGTCGTCACGGGCACCACGTTCACCCAGTCCGCCGAGTCGATCCGGTAGAACGAATGCCGCTTCCCGGTGTTGGGGGATTCCGTGAGGGTACGGCTCACGCGGAAGACGTTGCAGTCCTGCAGCGCTTCGGTCTCGAGGGCGTTCCAGCGCCGCGGCCGCGACATGGCCGCGAAAGCTAGCACTCCATGATGCGCCACGGCGCAGTCTCTACAGCTTCTGGTCGAGCACGATCTCGACGCCGCTCGCGCCGGGCGAGACGGCCTGGGCCGCGATGCCCTGGAGATCGCCGGGCGTACGCGAGGTCGCGTTCCCATCGGCGTCCAGCCGCGCGGTGAGCAGCACTTCCCCGGCGAAGGGCATCGACGCCAGCATGCGGTCGGCGGGCCCGATCTCGAAATCGAGCGGGAAGCTGGGCGCTTCGATCTTCTTGACCGCGAGCGGCGGGCCCGCCGCGGCGGTGCGCGCGATCAGGAAGAGCACGGCGCCGGAGGGCTGCGCGCCCTGGAGCTCGGCGGCCAGGCGCAGGGTGCCGCGGATCGGCGCTCCGGATTCGGCGGCGAGCGAGGGCGCGCCCCGCATGCCCGGCGGCGGCGGCAGCTCGAGCGACGGCTCCGGGGCGGCCGGGGCGTCCTCGGCTCCGGCCGGGAAGATCCGCGAGAGGTCCGGCTGGCGCGGCTCCTCGGCGGAATCGAAGGGCGCGAGATTGCGGTCGCAGCCCGGCAGCATCGCGAGAGCGAGCAGCAGCGCGGCGCGGATTCCGGGAGGCTTCGCCATCGGCAGGGACGGTAGCACTCCGCGGTTTCAGGGATTCCGGGCGTCGAGCGCGGCGACGAGATCCAGCAGGAACGCGACGCTCGCGTCGAGCGCCGCCTCGTCCAGCCGCGACCGCGCGTCCAGCGAGGAGTGCAGGCCGCGGGTGAGGCCGCGGCCCGGCTCGAACGAGACGAGCGTCGCGGCGGGGATCCCGTGTGCGAGAAAGGACCTCGCGTCGGTCGCGCCGCCGAAGGGCGTCCGCGCGAGCGGCCTTCCGAAGAGCATGCGATGCCGCTCGTCGAGCAGCGCGACCAGGCCCTCGTCGGGCGCGAACGAGCGCAGCGTGAAGCGCTCCCGGCCGAGCACGGCGAAATCGGAGGAGGCGCCGATGCCCTCCAGGTTGACGACGAAGGTGGGCAGATCCGGCGGCGCGGCGAAGCGCTGCGCGGCGTAGGCCCAGGAGCCCTGCACGCCGACTTCTTCAGCCGAGAGCAGCAGCACCTCGACTTCGGTGCGAGCGAGCGGCGGGCGCTCCCCGAGCGCCTCAGCGACGCGCACCAGCACGGCGCAGGCGCCCCCGTCGTCGAGCGCGCCCGGGCTGCGCTCCCGAATGAACGCCCCCGCCGAGAGGGCGGTGAAGGTGGCGACGCCGTAGACGGCGGCGGACCAGGCCGCGAAGGCGCCGAGCCTCGCGAGCCGGCGCGAGCGGCCCGGGGCGCGCCCCGCCCGGATCGCCGCGAGGGCCCCCACCAGCATCAGCGGAATCACCGGCAGCGCGAGCCAGTCGACGGGCGCGCGCTCCACGTGGTCGAGCGCGTCGGTCTTGGTGTCGTAGTGCGCGGCCAGGATCAGGCGCTGCTCGGGCGCCAGCGCGGGCCGGCGCGCCAGCACGTGGTCCTGGGACTCCGCGCCGATCCATCCGAAGACGGGGAGCTGCCACTCGAGCTGCGCGAGCAGCAGCAGCGGAACCGACGCCGCGACGGCAAGCGCAGCGCGGGCGCGCCCGGCGCGCATCAGCCGCCAGTAGAGGAGGCCTCCAGCGAGCGCGATCACGCCCGCCAGGCGCAGCGCGAAGGGCTGGGCGGTGAACTCGATCCGCGTGACGTCGAGCCCTGTGCGCGCGAGCGTGTCGTACAAGAAGCGGGCCGTCTGGTGCAGCGCGGCGGTCCCGTTCTCGCGCGGCGTCTCGGCGAGCTTGGCGAGCAGCAGATCCCAGTCGGACATCGGCGCGTCGACGGTAGCAGGCTCCGCGCGCCTTGAGCACCGGGGAGCGCGGTGGTAGCTTCGACGCGAACGGAGCACCCCCCATGACGAGCCCCTCGATCCCGCGCCAGGGAACGACACCTGGGAGTTTCGCGCTTCCGAGCCAGATCGGAGGCCCGCGCTCGTTCGCGTCTCCGGACACGCCGGGCATGCCTCAGCCTTCCGACAAGACGGCCTGGGACTTCATGCCGGGCGACTGGCGAAGGATCGACGGGCGCTGGACCCCGCCCGCGGGCTTCCTGCCGGTGACCCAGCTCGAGCACGCCCGGCTCGGCGTGATCACGCCCGAGATGCGCCGGGTCGCCGAGCGCGAGCCACACCTCACCGCCGAGCAGGTGCGCGACGAGGTGGCGGCCGGCCGCATGGTGATCCCCGCCAACCGGGTCCATCGCGGCCTCGGCCTCGACCCGATGTGCATCGGCCGCGCGAGCCTGACGAAGGTGAACGCCAACATGGGCGCCTCGCCGGTCTCGAGCGGCACCGAAGAGGAAGTCGAGAAGCTGAGCTGGGCGGAGCGCTGGGGCGCCGACACCGTGATGGATCTCTCGACCGGCGGCGATCTCGACCGCACGCGCGAGGCGATCGTGCGCGCCGCGACGCTCCCGATCGGAACCGTTCCGATCTACTCGATGATCATCGGGCGCAAGCTCGAGGATCTCGACGAGGCGGCCATCCTGGAGGGCCTCGAGCACCAGGCGCGCCAGGGAGTCGACTACTTCACCGTGCACGCCGGCGTGCTGCGCGAGCACCTGCCGCTGGTGCGCGACCGGCTGATCGGAATCGTGAGCCGGGGCGGCTCGCTGCTCGCCAAGTGGATGCTGGTGCACGGACGCCAGAATCCGATGACCGAGCTGTGGGACGAGATCTGCGCGATCCTGCGCCGCTACGACGTGACCTTCTCGATCGGCGACGGCCTGCGGCCGGGCGGGCTCGCCGACGCCACCGACGCGGCGCAGCTCGCCGAGCTCTCCACGCTGGGCCGGCTCACGGAGCGCGCCTGGGCGAACGGCTGCCAGGTGATGGTGGAAGGCCCGGGGCACGTCCCCTTCGACCAGATCGAATACAACATGAAGCTACAGCGCCAGCTCTGTCATGGGGCGCCCTTCTACGTGCTCGGCCCCCTCGTCACCGACATCTTCCCGGGCTACGACCACATCACGAGCTGCATCGGCGCCACCGCCGCGGCCTACCACGGCGCCGCCATGCTCTGCTACGTGACGCCCAAGGAACACCTCGGGCTGCCCAAGAAGGACGACGTCAAGCAGGGCGTGGTCGCCTACAAGATCGCAGCCCACGCCGCCGACATCGCCCTCGGAATCCCGGGCGCGCGCGACCGCGACGACGAGCTGACCAAGGCGCGCGCCGCCCTCAACTGGGAGAAGCACTTCGAACTCTCGTTCGATCCCGATTTGGCGCGCGCCTACCACGACGAAGACCTCGACGTCGACACCGACTTCTGCGCGATGTGCGGACACGATTGGTGCTCGGTGCGGATCAGCAAGGAGATCGTGGAGTTCACGAGCGGGAAGGACGCCGCCTACCGCTGGGAGCAGGCGCGCGTGACGGACGCGCTCTCGCCCGAGCAGCGCGCGATCCTCGAGCAGCGCGGCGTGCTCGAGCCCGCCGAGATCCATCGCCTTGCGAGCAAGACGCGCCGGGCGATGGGCGCGCGGGAAGGGCAGAAGGCGCACTGTCACAGCGACGAGCTGGAGCCGGCCGCCGCCCGCAGGCTTCAGTCCGAGGCGCTCGACCCGCTCACGCTGGAGCCGCTCGGCGCGCCGCCCGCGGCTTGAAGCTTGGCGGCCCAAAGCAAGGCGCCCCGGAACCTTGCGGTCCCGGGGCGTCCCGTCCGAGCCTCACCCCCCCAGATTCGGCTCAGATCTGAAGTACTGATCGGCGCCTCTTGCCGGGGCTTGAGGACTTTCTGCACGCGGACTGCCCGAGCGTGAGCGCGCAGATCGCGCTCCGCGAGGCGGACCTGCCGGGTTACCTGGCGAGCCTGGGGCTTCTCACCCCCGGCGAGCCCGTCATCGTCGAGCCGGCCGGCGAGGGCAACATCAACTGGGTCCGGCGCGTGCGCTCGAGCGCGCGCCCGTACTCGGTCGTCGTGAAGCAGGCGCGTCCCGCGCTCGAGCGCTTTCCCGAGTACCGCGTCTCGACCCGGCGGATCGAATTCGAAGCGCGCTGGTACGCCTGCGTGGCGCCCTTCGACCGCGAGGGCCTCTGCCCGCGCGTCCATCGCTTCGATGCCGAGCGCAAGACGCTCGTGCTGGAAGACCTGGCCGGCGCGGAGCGACTCGACGCCGTGCTCGCGCGCGGCGACGACGCCACCCGGGTGGCGGCCGCGCTCGGCCGCTTCCTGGGCGCCGTTCACGCGGGAACGCGCGATCCCTCGCTGGCCGCCCGCTTCGAGAATGCGGAGATGCGCGCGCTGCACGGCGAGCACATCTTCGCGCTGCCCTTTCGAGCCAACGATTTCCCGCTCTCGCCCGCGCTCCGGCGGCGCGCGTCGGCGCTCGCCGCCGACGCGGATCTGCTCCGGCGCATCGACGCGGCCCACGTCCGGTATCGCGAGCTCGCGATCGCGCTGGTCCACGCCGACGTGCAGCCAACCAACGTGCTGGTCGCGGCGGGCGCGCCGAAGCTGCTCGACGCCGAGATCGCGCACGTGGGCGACCCCGCCTTCGAGATCGGACAGCTCGCCGGCAACCTTTGGCTACGCGCGCTCGCGCGCGGCGATCCGCGCGCCGCGGCGCCCGCCGTGGGCGCCCTCTGGTCGGCGTACTCGGGCGCGCTGGGCGGAGCCCTCAAGGTCGCTTTCGGCGACGCCATGCTGCATGCGGGGGTCGAGATGCTGCGCCGCACGCTCGGCGCGGCGCGCATCCCCGAGCTCGCCAGCGACGAGCTCGCGTTGCGCGCGGTCGACGCGGGGCGCGCCTGGCTGCTCGCTCCGCCCGCGCACCCTTCGCTGCTATAGAGTGGGCCGATGGCCGCGCACCCGCGCTCCCCGCGCGAGATCACGCTCGAGTTCTTCGCGAGGTTGCTGCTCGCCGGCTGGATCGGCTCGTGGGCGGGCTTCGGGCTGCTGGTGGCGCCCACCGCCTTCCGCGTGCTGCCTTCGACGCAGGTCGCCGGGCAGCTCGTGGGCCCCATCGTGAGCGCGCTGCATTGGTATGGCGTGGCGGCGGGCGTGCTGCTCGCGCTGCTCGCGCGCCGACGCGGTGGCGGCGCCCTGCTGTTCGTCCTCCCGCTCGTGGCGGCGGCGCTCTGCGCGTACTCGGAGCTCGGCATCACACCGCAGATCGCGGCGATCCGTCCGCTCGTCTTCGGGCCCGAGGGCAGCCCGGAGCTGGCCGCGCGCTTCCAGGTTCTACACCGGGCCTCGGTCGCGATCTTCCTGACCGTGGGTTTAAGCACCCTTGCGCTCCTGGCCGCCCAGGTGCGCGCGGACGCCGCGCGCGGCGACACCTGAAAATCGAGAAAAGTCGCCCAGAAACCGTCGCGGTTTGCACAACGCTGGTGTATGCTTTCGCCGCTTTCAAAAAACCTCTTTCTTTTCAGCCACTTAGGATGGACGTGAAGATCAAGCTTTCACTCGCCTTCCGCGTCTCCGAGAGCGCGCTCGAAGACGCCATGGCCGAGTACGACGAGCTGACGGTCGAGGGCCTGATCCGGGAGATCCTCGACAAGGCGGTCGCCTGCGAGGACATCCAGGCCAAGGTCGAAGAGGGCCCCAACACCCTCGAAGAGTACGACCAGCTCAGCAAGTCCTGATCCGTACCCAACCCAACTAAAAGAGCGTGAGCTGGGCCGCCGGCTCGCGCGGAGCCTCGCGCGCCGGCTGCGTCCGGCCGGGCTGGTAGATGCCCTCGCGCCGCGCATAGTCGAGCAGCTCGCCGTAGAAGGCCCGGAAGCGCAGGCCGTGGTTGAAGTGGCGCAGGTGCGCGAGCTCGTGGCAGAGCGTGTTCACCAGGCTCGAGTACTTGAGCGAGCGCCCGGTCAGCGTATGCCGCAGGCGGATCCGGATCGAGCCGTCGGCGTAGCAGACGCCGTAGCGCCGCTTCACGTTGGCGCGCTCGGCCGCGATCTCCTTGTAGCGGAGCCCGAAGCGGCGGGCGATGCGCTGCGCATCCGCGTTGAGCCGCTGCATCAGCCCGTGCGCCAGTCGCTCGTCCATGCCGCGCTGCGAGTCTTCGGCCGGGCGGGGATTCCGTCAAGGTCCCGCATGCGTGATACCTTTTGGGGCATGTCGGGAAGCGAGAGATTGCCCCTGTTCCCCCTCGCCAACGTCGTCCTGTTCCCGGGCGTGCAGGCCCCGCTGCACATCTTCGAGCCGCGCTATCGCCAGATGACCGAGCACACGCTCGCCGGTGATCGAAAGATCGGGATGGTGGCGGTGCGGCCCGAGCGCGTGGACGCGATGGCGGGGGATCCGCCGGTCTTCGGCGTGGGTTGCGAAGGCCGGATCACGGACGCCAAGCGCCTGCCCGACGGCCGTTTCAACCTCCTGCTGCTGGGCACGCAGCGCTTCCGCATCCTGAGCGAGAGCGCGCCCGATTCCAGCCGCCTCTACCGCGTCGCCGAGATCGAGCGGCTCGAGGACGCCTTCGACGCCGCGGCGCGCCCGCGCGTGCTCGCGCTGCGCCACCGCGCGATCGAGCTGGTGGCGGAGATCGCGAGCGCGGCCGGCAGCGAGCGGCCGCTCACCGCGGACCTGTTTCGCGACGTCGACGACGTCACCTTCGTCAACGCGCTCGCGAACGCCTTCGCCTTCGCGAGCACCGAGAAGCAGGGCCTGCTCGAGGCTTCCTCCGTCCCCGAACGCTACGAACGGCTGATCTCGATCCTCGGCTTCCAGGCCGCCCTGCACAACCATCCCGTCAGCGCCGGTTCCGACGCGATCCACTGAGCGCGGCCTCGCTGAATAGCCTCGAAAAGACTTGATATCTGGCGAAAATCGCTGAAAAAGCGAGATTCTGAAATGGCGGCGGCGGCCGGCGCGGCGCCCCCCGGAAACCCGCGGCGGCGCCTCAAGGCTGGCCGCGAAGTCCCCGGAATCGAATCGCGATCCCATTGCAAAACCGCGGTTTTCCGTCGCTGATCCGTACCTATCCCGGGTGACAGCCGTGTGTAGAGGCGACCGCCTCGATCGCTCGCTGTCGGGATTGCGAGGGCGCCGCGCGCGTGGTCTACTCGGCGCGCCTCAGGGTTGGATGGATGGGGATTCGGTTCCAGGGCTCCCGAAAAATCCTTCATTTCGGAAAAATTCATGACCTCCCACCAAGAGTTGTGGGACGGCGTTCTGCGCCGTCTCGGCAGCGATCTGCCGGCGTTCGCGCTGGAGGCCTGGCTGCGCCCCCTGGCGGCCGAGGTCGAGGGCGAAGGTCTGCGCCTGCTCTGCCCCACCGCGTTCCACATGGAACGGGTGCGCGAGCGCTACCTGCCGCGGATCGCGGCGCTGCTCGCCGAGCAGGCCGGGCGCGCGCTGCTCGTCTCGCTCGCGGTGGCGAGGGCCGGAGCGGAGCGGCCGGGGCCTGCGCCGCGCGAGCGGGCGACGGCGCCCGCGCCGTGCGCTGCCGCGCCGCAGCCCGCGCCTGCGCCGCCCGCGCAGCGCACGCTGCCGTACACGTTCGACAGCTTCGTGGTGGGGCCCTGCAACGCCCTCGCGCGCGAGGCCTCGCTGGCGCTCGCGCAGAGTCGACAGCAGAGCTTGAACCCGCTCTTCCTCGTCTCCGAGCAGGGCCTCGGCAAGACGCACCTGGCGCGCGCGATCGTCGCCGAGGCGCGCCGTTGCGGGAGCGAAGGCGCCGTCTACACCTCGGCCGAGGGCTTCACCAGCGAGTTCATGACGGCGATCCGCAGCAAGCGCATGGAGCCCTTCAAGCAGCGCTTCCGGCGCGGCTGCCAGCTGCTGGTGATCGAGGACGTGCAGTTCCTCGGCTCCAAGACGGCGACGCAGCTCGAGCTCTTCCACACCCTCGTCCACCTGCTCGACGCGGGCGTGCGCGTGGTGCTCTCGGCCGACCGCCTGCCGCGGCGCAGCGACGGCTTCGAGCCGCGCCTGTGCTCGCAGATGGTGGCGGGGCTGGTGGCGGAGCTGGAGCCGCCGGACGCCGCGGTGCGCCGCCGGATCCTGCGCGCCAAGGCCTCCGCCGGCGGCGTCGGGGTTCCCGACGACTGTCTCGACCGGCTCGTCGAGGGAGCCCGCGGCAGCGTGCGCGACCTCGAGGGTGTGCTGATCCAGCTGGTCGCGATGGCGTCGCTGATGAAGCGGCCGATCGACCTCGAGCTGACCGAGGCGGCGCTGCGCAAGCTCGCCGCCCCCGAGCCGCGCGGCCGGCTGGACGCGACGCTCGTGATCCGCACCGTCGCGCTCTTCTTCGGGATGGCGCCGGAGGCGCTCGCGGCGCGCTCGCGGCGCAAGGACGTGCTGATCCCGCGCCAGCTCGCCATGTACCTGTGCCGCCGCTACACGAGCCTGCCGTTGGTCGAGATCGCGCGCGCCTTCGACCGCGATCATCCGGCCGTGAGCAACGCCGTCAAGGTGGTGGAGCGCAGGATCCTGGAGCGTGCCCCGCTGCGCTACCAGGTCGAGGAGCTCTCGGCGCGGCTGGACCGGCTCGAGCGCAGCCGCCCGCTCAGTTGACCAGCGGCGGCGCCGCCGGCGGCCGCGCGGCGGCCTGCTCCTGCGCCAGGCGCCAGCGCTCCGGACCGGAGAGCTCGCGCTCGCGCTTGGGCTCGAGCGAGGGCGGATCGAGCGCCGGATCGTCGTAGCGTCGCAGCGTCGCGTAGCTGGTGCTGCGCTCGATCGGCGTGCGCCCGATCTCGCGGATCAGCCGGCGCATGTCCTCGGCCGGCAGGTTCTCGCCGAACTGCGAGCCGGATTCGCGGCTGATCGACTCCTCCATCAGCGTCCCGCCGAAGTCGTTGGCGCCGGACATCAGGCCGAGCTGCGCGAGCTTGGGGCCCATCTTCACCCACGAGACCTGGATGTTCGTGATCCAGGGGCGCAGGAAGAGCCGGGCCACCGCCACCAGGCGCACGTCCTCGGGCATCGACGAGCCGGCCCGCGCGCCCATGTGGTTGAAGAGCACGTTGCGTTCGTGGATGAAGCCGAGCGGCACGAACTCCGTGAACCCGCCCGTCTGCTTCTGGATCTCGCGCAGCAGCGAGAGGTGCTGCGCCACGTGCGAGGCCTGCTCGATGTGGCCGTACATCAGCGTCGAGGTCGAGCGCAGGCCGATCCCGTGCGCCGCCTTCACGATCTCGATCCAGCGCTCGCGCTTCAGCTTGCGCGGCGAGATCACCTGGCGGACGGAGTCGTCGAGGATCTCGGCCGCCGTGCCGGGCATCGTCCCCAGGCCCGCGTCGACCAGCCAGCGCAGGTAGTCCGGGAGCGGCATCTCGCTCTTGCGATGCCCGAAGTCGATCTCCTCTGGCGAGAAGGCGTGGATGTGGAGCTGCGGGAACTCGCGCTTCAGGCTGACCAGGATCTCGCGGTAGTGGGTGTGATCCTTGTTCGGATGGATCCCGCCCTGGATGCACAGCTCGGTGGCGCCGCGCGCCACCGCGTCGCGGGCCTTCGCGAGCAGCCGCTCCATCGGATGGTCGTAGGCGTCCGGGTCGTCCTTGTGGCGCGAGAAGCCGCAGAACGAGCAGCCCACGTAGCAGACGTTGGTGAAGTTGAGGTTGCGGTTCACCACGAAGCTGATGTCGTCGCCCTTGTCCGCGCGCCGGGCGTGGTCGGCCGCCTGCATCAGCGCGAAGAGATCCGTGCCCTGCGCCACCAGCAGCCTTTCCGCGTCGGCGACCCCGAGCTCGCGGCCGTCCAGCGCCGCATCCAGGATGCGGGCCAGATCGGGCGACGCGCCCATCAACAAGCGATCGAGCGTCATGCTGCCTCCACCTGCGAATCCGGGCGGCTGGGTCGAACCCAGCCGGCGCCGTCAGTCCTTTTGAGCGCGGCTTCGCGCACGGCCGGCTCGAAGAGGTCCGGCCGGCCGAGCAGATGCTCGGGATAGACGGGCAACCGCTCCACCAGCCGTTGCCCGGCCGCCGCCGTGCGCCGCGCCAGCTCGCGCAGCGTCGGCCAGGGCGCCTCGGGATTGATGAAGTCGACCGTCAGCGGCGAGACGCCGCCCCAATCGTTGAGGCCCGAGCGCAGCAGCAGCTCGAGCGCCTCGGGGGCCAGGTTCGGCGGCGCCTGCACGTTCATCGCGGGGCCCAGCAGCAGGCGCGCCATCGCCACCCAGGCGGCGACCTCGGCGTCGCCCAGCGGCGCCACGTCGCGCATGCGGGTGCCCTGCTTCGGATGGAACGGCTGGACGATCACTTCCTGGATGTGCCCCAGCCGATCGGCGAGATCGCGGATCACGAGCAGGGTATCGACGCGCTCGGCGGGGTTCTCGCCGATCCCGAGCAGGATCCCGCTCGTGAAGGGGATCCCGAGCTCGCCGGCCTCCTCGTGCATGCGGATGCGCACGGCGGGTTCCTTGTCGGGGGCCCAGAAGTGCGCACCGCCGCGCTCGCGCAGGCGCGGGCTGGTCGACTCCAGCATCAGCCCCATGGAGGCGTTCACGCGCTTCAGCCGCTCCATCTCCTCCCGCCGCAGGATCCCGGCGTTGGTGTGGGGCAGCATGCCGATCTCGAAGGCGACCTCGCAGGCCTGCACCAGGTACTCGGCGGTGGTGCGCAGCCCGCGCTGCGCGAGCCATTCCCGGTGCGCGCGGTAGGCGATCTCGGGTTTGTCGCCCAGGCAGAAGAGCGCCTCGATGCAGCCGGCGCGGACACCGCCGCGCGTCACCTCGGCGACTTCGTCCAGCGTGTAGGTCCTGGCGTCCGGCGCATCCGGGAGCTTGGCGAAGGTGCAGTAGTCGCAGCGGTCGCGGCACAGGTTGGTGAGCGGGATGAAGATGTTCCGCGAGAAGCTGACGAGATCTCCCTTGCCGCGCCGCTTGCTCTCGCAGGCGCCTTCCAGCACGGCCTCGCGCACAGTCTCGTCGCCCAGGCTGGCAGCGAGCTGGTCCGCCGGCGTGCGCTCGAGCCGACCCGCGTCGACCGCCTGGGCGACCAGGCGCTCGGCCTCGCGCCGCGTGAGCGTCGAATGGGGGGGAGACAGGCTCAACACGATCCTCTGGGCGATCGATCATCGCCGGGCGGGGACGCGCTGGGGCAATATACCACGGAGGCTGCCGCCTCCTAGCCAGCGCCCGGGTCGGTGTCGCGCAGGCCCACCCACTCCCGCAGCTGCTCGGGCTTCGTCCGGTGCAGGAACTCCCCCGCCGGCAGGCCCTCCGGATTGCGGGTGCGGATCGCCCGCAGCAGGCCGACCAGCGCCTCGAGCATTCGCTCGCCCGGAACGCGCGGGAAGAGCTCGTGCGCGATCCGCGTTCCCTCGCGCGAGCCGCCCACCAGCACCACGTGATCGTTCTTGCCGTAGCCGAAGATCCCGATCTCCGCGGTCGGCGGCCGGGCGCAGTTGTTGGGGCAGCCCGTCATGCGGATCACCACGTCGACGCCGCCCAGCCCCGCCGCTTCGATGCCGTCGATCCAGCTGGGCAGGATCCGTTCCGCCTCGGTCATCGCGAGGCCGCAGGTGGGCTTGGCCGGGCAGGCCATCGCGTTGCGCCGCACCAGGGACACCGATTCGGGACGCGCCACGCCGCCGGCGTCGAGGATCTTCTCGAGCGCTGCGCGATCGGAGACGCCGGTCAGCAGCAGATCCTGCTGGGCCGTGAGGCGGACGCGCAGCCCCAGCGTCTCCACGGCCTTGCGCACGGCGCGCCGCAGCGCGGGGGTGAGGCGCCCGTTCTCGACGGAGATCCCGTAGAAGCTCCTGCCGCCCTGCTGGGCGTGCCAGCCCAGGTGCAGCTGCATGGGCGGAAGCGCCGCCGGCGGCGCGTTCTCCAGCTCGATGTGGAAGCGGGACTTCAGCTCCTCGCGCACGGCCGCGACGCCGAGCCTTCGGATCGTGTATTTCCAGCGCGCCTGCTTGCGGTCCTTCCGCTCGCCGTGCTCCTTCTGGAGGATCGCGATCGCGCGCGCCGCCGGGATCACCTGATCGCGGCGGATCCGGCCCAGATGGAGCGCGAGCAGCGGCGCGGTGCGCGGGTTGTTGTGCGTCATGCCGAGCCCGCCGCCGCTGTAGAGATCCCAGAGGCTGCCGTCGGCGCGGCCATTGCTCGCGACCGGCACGAAGGCGACGTCCTGGGTCAGCGCGTCGATCGAGTTGTCGCCCGGGTGGGTGATCCCGATCTTGAACTTCCGCGGCAGATAGTGCGCGCCATACAAAGGCTCGTCGGAGTTCATGGGCGCCAGGTTGCGCCCCTCCTGATCGGACAGGAACACCTGGAAGTAGGCGCTCGACCGCGGCGCGAGCTCCTCGGCGATCTGGTGTGCGAGCTGCGCGCCGCCCGTGGCGTGCGCGGGATCCAGCCCCTCGATCGGCGAGCACATCACGTTGCGGTTCACGTCGCCGCAGGCGCCCAGCGTGGCCGCGTCCCGGTAGTGGCGGTTGAGGAAGCGCACCAGCGGGGCGAGCTTGGGCCCGTAGACGTGGTGGTACTGGATCCCCTGGCGCGACGTGATCCGCAGCGTGCCGTCGGCGAACTGATCCGCGGCATCGTCGAGCGCGGCCCACTGCTCGGGGCTGAAGTCGCCGCCGGCGGGCGCCTTGATGCGCACCATGAAGGAGTAGTCGTCGGTCTTCTTGCCGCGCTCGCCGCGCTCCTGCTGCTTGTAGATGCCAAAAAATTTGGAGAGCTCCTTGGCCTCGTTCGAGAGCGTCTCGGCCTCGCCCCGGCTGAGCGCGTCGATCTCGGAGCCGAAGGCGTGGACCTCTCCCTTCGGCCCCGCCACGAAGAACAAGCCCTGGCTCGCGGTCTTGAGCCGCTCGTTCTTCGACATCCTGGCGAGCTCGCCGGCGGCGAGGGATACGACCGGGGCGGTCGGATCGTCGCGGTCCATGGAGGCTCCTCGGGCAGGGCGCGAATCAGGCAGGATAGCGTACGCCCGTCAGCCGATGTCTTCGCGGCTGCGCGTCACGCGGACGCCCGCGTAGCGCAGCACGCCGGCGATCGGGGTGGGTTTGCGCACCGTGACGGTGACCCGGTCGGCATCGAACTTCGCGAGCACCGCACGCGCGATGCGGTCGCCGAGCGCCTCCACCAGCCGGTGCTCCTGGTTCGCCGCCACGTCCTCGACCACCTCGAAGATCCGCTTGTAATGGAGCGTGCTGCGGATCCGATCGCTGCGGCCGGCCGCGCGCAGATCGCGCTCGACCTCGAGATCGAGCAGAACGGGGCGCCGGACGCGGCGCTCGGCCGCCGTCACGCCGAGGGCGGCGGGGATCTGGATGCCTTCGAGGAGGATCACGTCCGGCATGGGGCCTCGACGGGGACGGCTTGACGGTAGCGCCCCGAGCCTCGAACCTCAGCCCCCGATTCCGAGGGAGCCCTGATGAAGATCGACGCCGTCCGGGAGCGCGAATCAGCCCATTTCTTGCCGGTCGTGAAGCGGCTTCCGGTCGCGCTGGTGGAAGGCCGCGGCTCGCGCGTGCGCGACATCGAGGGCCGCGAGTACACCGACCTGACCGCCGGCTGGGGCGTGACGTGCCTCGGGCACTGCCATCCCGCGCTGGTGGCCGCGATCGCCGATCAGGCCGGCCGGCTGATGCAGACCACCAACTGGTTCTACACGCTGCCGCAGCTCGACCTGATCGAGCGGCTGGCGGAGCTGATGCCCGCGGCGATCACGCGCAGCTTCGTGGTGAACTCGGGCACCGAGGCGGTGGAGGGAGCCCTCAAGCTCGCGCACCGCGCCACCGGACGCGCGAAGTTCGTTTCCACCACCAATTCTTTTCATGGCCGCACCCTCGGCGCGCTCTCGGTGATCGGCCAGGCCAAGCACCGGGATCCCTACCGCGCGCTGCTGCCCGAGCCGGTCACGGTTCCCTTCGGCGACGCGCGCGCGGCCGAGGCGGCCATCGATGCCGGCTGCGCGGCCTTCATCGTCGAGCCGATCCAGGGGGAGGGCGGCGTGAACGTGCCGCCGCCGGGCTACCTCGCGGCGCTGCGCCGCTTCTGCGACGCCGCCGGCGCGCTGCTGATCTTCGACGAGGTGCAGACCGGCGTCGGGCGCACCGGACGGATGTTCGCGCTCGAGCACGAGGGCGTGGTTCCCGACGTGGTGACGCTCGGCAAGGGGCTGGGCGGGGGCTTCCCCGTCGCCGCTTTCCTGACCAGCGAGGCGGTGGCCGCGACCGTCGCGCTCGGCGACCACGGCACCACCTTCGGCGGCAACCCGCTGGCCTGCGCGGCCGCGGGCGCGGTGCTGCGCGTGATCGAGGCCGACAAGCTGGTCGAGCGAGCCGCTTCCCTCGGCGAACGCCTGCTCGCGCGCCTGCGCGACTTTGCAAACGAGCATCCGGAGACGGCGGAGGAAGCCCGCGGGCGCGGGCTGCTGCTCGGCCTCTCGCTGCGCGACGCGGAGCGCGCGGCAGGTCTTTCTTTGCGCGCCTTGCAGCGCGGCGTGCTCGTGAACGTCACCGCGGGCCGCGTGATCCGCCTGTTCCCCGCGCTCAACATCCCGGAAGCCGAGCTCTGGCCGGCGGTGGAGACGGTGCTCGCGCTGGCCCTCGAGGGCTAGCGCGATCGCCTCGGCGCGCGCCAGGAGAGTCCCCGGTCGCGTCGCGCCGCGGCGCGCGCCCGCCGCGGGATCAGCCACTGCGGCGGGAAGCCGTCGGGCTCCAGCAGATCGACCCAGGGAAGCGCGCGCGTGATCGCGCTGCGCAGGCGGTATTTCGCCAGGTGGCGCCGATAGGCGCGCCGCAAGCTCCGGAGCGCGGGATGCTCGATCCCGGACGCTTCCGCGAGCTCGAGCGTCGGCCGCGCGTACTCGAGCTTGCCCCGCAGCTTCTTCGGGACCCTCTTCGGATCGAGCCCGCTCGGGAACGCGAGCTTCGGAATCTCGACCCCGGCCGCCAGGAACGAGAGCATGGTGCGGATGCATTTCTCGCAGCGCCCGCAGTTGCCGGTCATCCCCGGCACCTGGAAGCAGACGACCAGGCGGCCGAGCATCTCCGGATGGCGGGCGATGGCGGCCGCCTTGACGCAGCGATCCACGTCGGCGCCGTGGTCGCGGATCTCGAAGCCGTCCGAGGAAAGGAAGGGGTCGCTGGCCGCCGCGCTGCCCCAGACCGGGAAGCTCGGGAAGACATGCGGCATCGAGCTGGCGATGATCCCGTGGCGGAAGTGGGGGGAGAGCAGCGTCAAGCCCGCCGCGAGCAGGGCGCCGTGCGAGTCGTCGCGCCAGTGCACCACCTCGCCGAAGTTCGTCTCCGCCACGACCAGCGGCAGGCCTCGCATCGCCGCGGTGCGCCGCACGGTGTCGATCGCGAGCGGAAAATCCGCGCGGCGCTGGAGCGGCGGCGTGAACCCGGGAAGGAACAGGCAGGCGCCCAGCTCCGCCGCCGCGGGGCCGAGCGGGCGCTTCGGGTCGGAGTGCTGGCAGAGCGCGAGCAGCGAGTCGAGCCCGCCGCTGAGCGGCAGGATCGCGCGGTCCGAGGCGCTGGCGGGGACGGCGTCCGAGAGGGCGTCCACGTCCACGCGGAAGGGGCGGTAGCGGTCGGGGCGCGCGCGAAACCAGATCGCCTGGAGGTCGAGCAGGTTCCGGAGCAGCAGCGGGGAGACCGTCCCTTCGACCCGCAGCGTCCCGCCGTGGTGTAGCGCGGGGAAGAGCGCGACGAGCAGCGCCGCATCCGCCCGCGCCGGCGTCTCCAGCGCAAACGGGCTCTCGACGTCGAAGTAGACGGTCGTCTCCGCATCCTGCACGTTCGAGTGAAGGCGGATCTCGTAGCGCACGCGAGCGGGTCCCTGGCGAATCTTCTGCATGCGCGCGGTGAGCGTGCGCCGCTCGTCGCCGGGAAGGGCGAAGCCGGCGATCCCCCCGTTGGCGGCCACCGATTCGGCCCAGCGCCGGAGATGCGGGAGCGGGTCGGAAGCAGCCACAGGGGGCTTCAATCGCTCGCCGGCAGGCGGCGGGGCCGGACGCTCAGCCTCTGCTCGAGAGCGGCGACGAGCCGCGGCATCTCGCCGCGGTTCGACTCGGCCGGGATGCCGTGGCGGCGCTCGACCAGGCCGGCTGCGACGGGGGTGTTCGCGACCGGTCCCGTCACGAAGTCGGGCCGGAGCCCGAGCTCGGCGAGCCGGTGCACCCCGCCCTCCACCCCGCACAGGTCGAAGGCGACGAAGACCAGCACGTCGATCTGGCGGCGGAGATCCTGCAACACCTCGTCGACGCGGTAGGGACCGATCAGGGCTTCGCCGAGCTCGAGGACCACGACCTCCGGCGCTGCGCGGCAGAGCCCGGCGAGGATCCGCCGCGCGGTCCGTCGCACCCGCTCCGCATCCTCGCCGCAGGTCGAAGGCAGTCCGTAATCGGTGAAGTCGAGGCAGAAATCGGCCCCCAGCTCGGTCACTTCGTAGCGACAGCCGAATCCCGTCAGCTTCCCCGCGCCGACCCGGCGGCCCCGCCTGCGCAGCCCGGCGTTGATCCGCCGGATGGCGGTCGACTTCCCGCAATCCATCCTCGCGCCGACCACGGCCACCACCAGGGCGCCGCCGGCGGCAGGCGGCTCCGTCTCCGGCTCGGGGGCCACGAAGTCGCCCAGGTTGAGCGCCCGGTCCTGGTCTCGGCCGGGAACTCCGCCCAACACCCGCGCGGAGACGGGCGTCCCGTAGTCCGGCTCCGCGCACTCGAAGGAGCCCGCATAGCCGTCTCCGCCGAGGATCCACACGGTGTCGCCGGCGGCGACCGCGTACGCGGACGTCCGGCTCGCGAACTCCATCATGCTGCGGCGATAGGCGAGGGCGAGGGGAATCCGATCGCCGGCGCGGAGCTGGACCAGCTTCCCGCCCACGTGGAAGTGGTTCCGCACCCGCGCATCGGACGGATCGAACGGTCCGACCTCGGCGACGAAGCAGTCGCCCTCGCTCCGGACCACCAGCGCCGGATCGTAGGGGACGAGCTCCGTGAGGTCGCTGTGGCGCAGCCCGTCGGGCAGGTGCGCGACGACGGTTTCGCGACGGCGCGAGGCGGACGGGCCCTGCATGCGGATCAGACGCCGTGCCGCTCGACGATGAAGCTGACCGTGGTCGCGGTGCTTCCGCCGATGTTCAGCGTCGCCGCCCGCTTCGCGCCTTCGACCTGCATCTCGCCCGCCTCGCCGGTCACCTGGTTCGCCGCGTCGACGAGCATGCGCACGCCGGTGGCGCCGACGGGATGCCCGCCGCCGATCAAGCCGCCGCTCGGATTGATCGGGATCCGGCCGCCGCGGGCCAGCTCGCCGCTCTCGATCGCCTGCCAGCTCTTGCCGGGAGGCGTGATGCCGAAGTGATCGATCGCCATGTACTCGGAGGGGGTCATGCAGTCGTGCGTCTCGATCAGGTCGAGATCGTCGGCGCCCGCGATCCCGGCGCGCGACCAGGCGTCGGTGATCGCCTTGCGCACGTGGGGCATCACGAAATCCTGTCCCCGGCTGCGCGTGAGCTTGGGAGCGATCGGAAGCCCAACTGTTTGATGTCCCCAACCGGCGATCCGGCTGCCCTGGCCCTCGCGACCGTGCTCGCGCAGCCACCGCTCGGAGACCAGCACGATGCCCGCACCGCCGTCGGTGATCTGGCAGCAATCGTTCCGCCGCAGCCGGCCGGAGACGACCGGATTCGCTTCGTCGTTCGCGTCGCAGCTGCCCGCGCCGAGCTTCCAGCCGCGCGTCTGCGCGTTCGGGTTCGCCTTCGCGTTGCCGAGGTTGAGCTCGCCGATCGCGCGCAGATGGGCCGCGTCGAGACCGAAGCGCCGGTCGTATTCGGCCGCGACCTGCTCGAACATCGACGGCCAGATCGCATCCGCGCCGTCCGTCTCGACGCCGACGAACGCGGCCGCCGCCTGGACGCGCGCGGCCTCGGCGCCCGGCATCGTCTTCTCCTGCTCGACGCCGATCACCAGCACGCAGTCGTACCGCCCGGCTTCGATCTCGGCCATCGCGCTCAGCGTCGCGATCGATCCGGAGGCGCACGCCGCCTCGTGGCGCATCGCGGGCGTCCCCCAGAGCTCCGGCACGACCGTCGCCGGCATCGCGCCCAGGTGTCCCTGCCCCGTATAGAGCTGGCCGAATGCATTGCCGACGTGGATGCTCTGGATCTGCTCCGGCGCGACGACCGCTCGCGAGAGCGTGTTCGTCACGATCTCCTTCACGAGATCGGCCATGTCGCGCCCCTCGCGCGCGAGATTCCGCGCGAAGTCCGACTGATAACCGCCGAGAATCGTCGCGACGCTCATCCGACCTCCTTCCTGGTTCGACCCTCGTCGGCCGTTGGCGTAGCATTCTCGCATGGCCGCGCGCCCCCGCACCCTCAAAGAGGTAAGTCGACCTCCGCGTTGGCTTTTCGGTCCGATTCCCGACCTCTTGTTCGGCTGCGGCGTCGCCTACCTGATCGTCTTCGCGGGCCTCGCCGTCGCCGGGCCGGACGTCGCGCTGTGGCTGCCCGCCAGCATCCTGCCCCTGCTCACCGTGGTGGCGGGCGGCCCACACTACGGAGCGACGCTGCTGCGCGCCTACGAGCGGAAGGAAGACCGGGTCAAGTACCGGAACGTGACCGTCCTCGCCACGCTGGGCCTCGCGCTCGCCTTCCTGCTCTCGCTCCGGCTGCATCGGCTCGGCACCTGGCTGGTGACGCTCTACCTGCTGTGGAGTCCCTGGCACTATTCCGGGCAGAACTACGGCCTGATGTTGATGTTCCTGGGACGGCGCGGCATCGCGACTCCCCCTCCCCTCAAGCGGCTGATCCGCGCCTCGTTCGTCCTCTCCTTCCTGATCGTCATCGTGCAGCTGAACGGGGAGAACCCGTCGGCGAGCTACGCGCCCAGCATCCAGGCGACCTCGGGCGGGCCGACCGGGCCGCTCTATACCCAGCTGTCGCTCGGCATTCCGACGCCGGTCCAGTCGGTCCTGTTCTTCGGGTTGGTCGTCGCGTACCTGGCGACGCTGGGCGTCGCCGGCGTCTCGCTCCTCCGGCGCGGATCGATCCGCGACCTGCTGCCCGCCCTCGCGATCGTGGCGACCCAATCGGTTTGGTTCAGTCTGCCGGCGATCGCGCGGCAGGCGAACCTCTCCTTCGGACTGGTTCCGCTCGACGCGGATTTCGCCGTCTACACGTTCCACTACATCGCCGCCG
The DNA here is from genome assembly GCA_036560145.1 of Myxococcota bacterium. Lineage (GTDB taxonomy): Bacteria > Myxococcota_A > UBA9160 > UBA9160 > SMWR01 > DATBRV01. Next base: position 9,432 of record DATBRV010000157.1, on the reverse strand, counting down.
CGCACGGCATCCAATACGTCTGGGTCACGCTCTACTTCCATCGCAAGACCCACGCGGGCTCCCGGATGAGCTTCTTCTACGGGAAGAGCATGCTGGCGGGGCAGTTGCTCTGGGGTCTGCCCGCGCTCGTCTTCGCGCCGCTGATGATCGGGTCCCTATCGTACTCGGCCGACGTCGCATTGCTGGTGGCTTCGACGGTGAACCTGCATCACTTCGTGATCGACGGCGCCATCTGGCGGCTGCGCGACGATCGCGTCGGGAAGGTGCTCGTGAGGGAAGCGCCGGGCGTCGCCGTCCCGATCGGCGCGGGCGGCCCCCGCTGGCTCGCCGCTCTCGTCTTCGGAGCCGGGGCCGTCTTCGTCGTCTCCCAGATCGTGAACGCGGTCGAGGGGCACGCCTTCGCACGATCCCTGGAACGGAAAGAGGTGGCCGGAGCCGAGAGGGCGCTCGACCATCTGGGTCTGTTTGCGAGCGACGCCTATGACCTGCGGATCGAGCTCGGCCTGCTGGCGCGGGAGACCAGCGACCTCCCCGCGGCGATCCGGGCCTTCGAGCGGAGCGTCGCGCTGCGGCCGAATCCGCGGGCCTGGTACGAGAAGGCGCGCGTGCACGTGCTCCGGGACGAATGGGAGCTCGCCGCGAGCAGCTTCGAAGCCGCCTACGCGCTGGCGCCCTTTCCGCCATCCTACACCGCGGAGTTCGTCGAGGCCCTGACTCGGGCGGGCCGCCGCGAGCGGGCGATCGCGGTCCTGAACGACGGGCTCAGGAAGTTCCCGCAGAGCCCGGAGCTCGGACGCGTGCGGGACGAGCTCGCCCTCGGATCTTCCTAGCCATGCGATTCCTGCGACGGACATGCCTGGTCGCCGTCCTCCTCGCCATGGGGTGCGTGACGCCCATCGAGAAGAGCCGCTGGATCCGCGTGGAGACGGAGCACTTCGAGCTGATCAGCGGCGCCGGCGCGTCCGATACGCTCGCGATCGCGCAGCGCCTCGAGCTGCTTCGCGCCGTGCTCCAGCGGGTGGGCTTGCAGACGAATCTCACCCCGCGCGTCCCGCTGCTCGTCTACGTGTTCGCCGACGCCGACGCCTACGCGCGCTTCGCGCCGCGGGCCGACTTCGCCGGCTTCATGCTCCCCCGCACGCACCGGAATTTCCTGGTCGTGCAGGCCGACGCCGAGCGGGACGCCGGGGGGGCGGCGCTCCACGAGTACGTCCACTTCGTGCTGCGCAACGGCGCGGCGACGCGCTACCCCGCCTGGTACGACGAGGGTCTGGCCGAGTTCCTGAGCACCGTGTCGATGCAGGACGACAAAGTGCTCGTCGGCACGATCCCCGCCGGCCGCGAGCGCTGGCTGCGGTATGGCAATCCGATGAGCCTGCGGCAGATGATGACCGCAGACGAGGTCACCGACGGGGCGTCCCGGTCGACGAAGCGCTTCTACGCCCAGGCCTGGGCCCTGATGCACTTCTTCCACGTGGCGGATCGGGTCGGCTTCGCGCGACGGCGCCCGCAGCTGGCGGATTACGTCGCCCGCTTGAACCGCGGCGAGGCGCCCGACGATGCCTGCCGCGAGGCGTTCGGAACGGACTTCGAAGCGCTCGACAAGGAGTTCACGCAGTACCTGGCCAAGGGGTTGCTCCCCTATCTCGGGCTCTCCCCCGAGAGCCTCGCGGTCTCCCAGGAGTTCCGGGAGTCGCCGCTGCCGGAGGCGGAGCGGAGCTACCTGCTGGGCGAGCTCGCGCTGGCGCTGGGCGACGACTGGCGCGGCGAAGCGGCGCTCTGGTTCCGTCAGGCGGTGCAGGTCGAGCCAGGCGACGCTCGCGCGCACGCGGCCCTCGGGCGCGTGCTGAAGGACCCCTCCGAGGCGGACGCCCATCTCGCGCGCGCGCTCGCGCTCTCCGCAAACGACCCGGAAGTCCAGCGGCATTACGCCGAAGCGATGCTCGCGCGCGCGACCGCCGGCGGCGGCGACGCGCCGGCGCTGATCGACCGCGCGCGCCGCGCCTTCCGACGCAGCATCGAGCTCGATCCCGCCCAGGTCGCGGCCCACGCGGGCCTCGGCCGCAGCTATGCCGTCGCGTCCGAGCAGGGAGACCCGGCCGAAGGGTTCTCGGCGCTGGAGACCGCGCGCGAACGCCTGCCCACGAACCACGACGTCGCCCTCGACCGCGCCAGGCTCGAGGTGAAGGCCGGCTCGGTTGAGCGGGCGCGCGGGGTCCTCGTCCGCCTGTCTCCCCCGACCCACGGGGACCCCTTGGCCGCCTCCCAGCACGCCGCCCTCGGCGAGGTGCGCGTCGCGGCGGGACTGCCGGCGCAGCCGGAGCCTTCGTCGCCCTTCCGGAAGGCGCGCATTGTCGTCGAGACGCCGCGGGACGGCGAGAAGGTGCGGGGTCTCTCGGGTTGGGTGGTGGCGCGGGGACAGGGCGGTCTCTGGGAGTCCGCGCTCCAGGACGTCATCATCGCCATCGACGTGTCGCCGAGCGCCTTCCTCCCCACCGGCAGCGACCTCGACGGGGACGGCGAGATCGGAGTGGCGCCGGCCGTGAACCTGCTGGGGCCGGGCTACGCATCCACCGACCCGGACGATGCGGTGATCCGCGCGGAGCTGCTGGCTGCGCGCGCGCTGATCCGCCAGCTCGATCCGGTGACGACGCGGGTCGGGATCCTGACCTTCGCCGACGACGCCAAGCTGCTCGCTCCGCTCGGCACTCCCGACGCCGCGCTCGCGTTCCTCGACGATTTCGAGGTCCGCACGCGTCCCAGCCGCACCAGCCTCGCAGCCCCGCTCGACGAGGCGCTCGACGCGTTCTTCGAGTCTCGCGAGGGCGACCAGCGCCGGCAGCGGACGGTGCTGCTGCTCTCCGACGGGCAGCCCACCACCCCGTCGAAGGAGCTGGGCAAGCTCGCAGCGCTCGCGGCCGCCGACAAGCTGGGCGAGATCGGGATCCCCGTGCAGGCCTTCGCCCTGGGCCGGATGGCGATCGAGGACCCCGAGTTCTTTCGCAGCCTGGCCGAGCGCTCCGGCGGCGAGTTCTACCCGCTCGAGAACCCGGCCGACGTGGTGACCGAGATGGCCAACATCCGCTTCACCGCGCTCGAAGACGTCGTGATCGAGAGCTCGCCGATCGGCCAGGCCGGACGGGCGGTGCGCGTCTTCCCCAACGGCTCCTTCGACGGCTACGTCCCGCTCGCCGAAGGCGAGAACCGGATCACCATCACCGGCGTGATGGAGGGCGGTGAGAAGCTCACCACCACGCGCACCGTCTTCTTCGAACGCCCCAGCAACCCGAGCCCGGCGGACGAGCTCGCCGCCCAGGAGCTTCGGGACAGCCTGCAAGAGCGCAAGGTGGAGATCGAGCTGCTGGCCGAGATGCGCCGCGCCGGCCCGCTCCAGATGCGCCAGCTCACGGTCGAGGTGGTCGATCCGCCGAAGGGCGAGCCGGCCCGCGAATGATCCGACCGATCGCCCTGCTCCTCACGGTGCTGACCGGCTTCAGCGGGCTCGTCTACCAGGTGGCCTGGCAGAAGTACCTGGCGATCCTGCTCGGATCCCACAGTGAAGCCGTGGCCGCCGTGCTCGCCATCTTCCTCGGCGGTCTCGCGGGCGGCTATGCGCTGTTCGGACGCGTCACGCGGCAGCACGCCCTGCGGGCCAGCGCGCGCGGCGAGGCGCCCCAGCTGCTGCGGCTCTACGGCCTGGTGGAATCGGGCGTCGGGGTCTACGCCCTGCTCTTTCCGTTCCTCTTCACGCTGGCCCAGGCGCTCTCGATCCGCATCCCGCACGTCGGCGAGGGCCTCGCCTTCGCCTTCGACGTCTGCCTGACCATCCTGCTGATCGCGCCTCCGACGATCCTGATGGGCGGCACGATTCCGGTGCTCACCCAGGCCCTCGCGACGCGCCTCGCGGAAGCCACCCGCGTGCACGCCTGGGTCTACGCCTTCAACACGGCCGGGGCCTTCGTCGGGGCGCTGGCGGGAGCCTTCCTGCTGATCCCCTGGCTCGGGCTGGACGCAGTGGTGCGCGCGATGGGCCTGGTCAACCTGGTCGCCGGCTCGACCTTCCTGGTGCTCGGGCGACGGCCGCAGCCGGCCCCGGCCCCGGAGACCGCCGCGACGGGCCGGGCTCCGGATCGCTTCGCCGGCTACGCGCTGGTGGTCCTGCTCGCCGGCTTCTCGATGATGTGCATCCAGACGACACTGAATCGGATCGGCTCCCTCTCGCTGGGAGCTTCGCACTTCACCTTCGCCATGGTGGTGGCGGTCTTCGTGCTCTGCATCGCGCTCGGCAGCCTCGCGGTCTCGGCGCTGCGCAGCATCCCTCCGCTCCTGATCGTCGGGTCGCAGTGGCTCCTGGTGGGCCTTCTCGGGCTGCTGTACTTCCAGCTGGAGAACGTGCCCTATTACGCCCACGTCGTACGGATCCTCTTCACGAACCTCCCGGCGGGCTTCTATCCGTATCACTTCTTCGTGTTCCTCGGGATGCTCGTCTTCCTGCTCGTCCCGATCGGTCTCTCCGGCGCGCTGCTGCCGCTGGTCTTCCACCACCTCCGGAACGAGATGGGCGGGCTGGGGGGCGTCGCGGGCCGGCTCTATGCCTGGAACACGCTCGGCTCGCTGCTCGGCGCGCTGCTCGGCGGATACGCGCTGCTGTTCTTCGTCGATCTGCACCACGTGTTCGCCATCGCTCTGGGCGCGCTGGTGGTGGGTTCCGGAATCCTCAGCGCGCTGGTGTTGCAGCGCCGGGCGCTGTTCGCCGGACTGGCGACGGTTGCCGCGCTCGGCGTCTGCCTGGTCCTGCCGGACTGGGATCCGTTTCGCCTGAGCTCGGGGCTCTTCCGCCAGCGGACGGCGCTTGCGCAGACCTTCGCAGGAGCCGACGCCCTGTTCGACGCCAGGAGCCTCGGCACCACCGTCCTCTTCCACGACGACGACCCCACCAGCACGGTCCTCGTCACCGAGGGCAACTCGCGATCCATCATCACGAACGGCAAGCCCGACGGGAACCTCCGCTTCGAATACACCACGATGGCGCTCGTCGGACTGGTCCCGGCCCTCCTGTGCGACGACCCGTCGCGGGCCCTCGTGATCGGCTGGGGGCTGGGGGTGACCGCCGGCGAGCTGGGCGCGCTGGACGGCGTGAAGGAGGTCGTCGCGGTCGAGATCTCCCCCGCGGTCCTCGAGGCCGCGCCGTTCTTCGATGCTGGCAACCAGAACGCATCGACGAACCCGAAGATCCAGAAGATCCGCAGCGACGCCTACCGCGCGCTGCTGCGCAGCGAGGGCCGGTTCGGCGTGATCGCCTCCGAGCCGAGCAACCCATGGGTGATGGGCGTCGAGATGCTCTACAGCGAGGATTTCCTGCGCGCCGCCCGCGACCGGCTGACACCTGGCGGCGTCTTCGCCCAGTGGTTCCATCTCTACGAGACGGATGAAGAAACCGTGAAGATCGTCCTGCGCACCTACCAGGCGGTCTTCGGGGACATGGCGATCTGGTTCACGATGGGCCCCGACGTGCTGTTGCTGGGCTTCAAGGACCCATCTCCGGCCCTGGACATCGACCTGTTGAGGGAGCGCTTCGAACGCGCCGACTTTCGCGCCGGCTTCGAGCGCGCCTCGGTCCGCAGCTGGATCCAGCTCCTGGCCCACGAGATCGTGCCGCTCGGGGCGGTGGCTGCGAGCGGGCTGCCCGGTCCCCTGCATACCGTCCGGCGTCCGATCCTGAGCGATAGCGCGGCCCGCGCATTCTTCGCGGGCGGCCGCGTGTCGGTACCCCGAATGCCCTCGGAGGCGGCCCACCAGGCCGCCGCGAGTCGCTCCCTGTTGAAGCGCGAACTCGCTGGGAGCGAGCCGAGCGAGGACGTCCTGGAGGAGCTCACCCGCCATTCCTGTGCGATGGGGCAGTCCTCCGAGTGCGCGGTCCTGCTGGCGCGCTGGACGGCCGGCCACCCAGACTCGCCGCGGCTGGCTCAGACTGCGGGAGAGATGCGATCCCCTGATCATCTCGGCGTAGGTGGCACCGCCCCCTCGGCGGCGACCATCGACGCACTGGTCGAGCTCTACCGCGGGCAAACCCTGACGGCTCCGGAAGCTTCGGGAGCCGTGAGGAACGCCATCAACACGTCGAACCATTACGCCACGTACTACCACCACGCCTTCCCGTTCGATCGTAGGGCGGTGCGCCGGGCCTGGTCCGCGTGTGCGTCGGATCAGCGGACGGTGATGGCTTGCACGGCGGAGAGGCGGCAAGCCGAGCAGACGCTCGGACCGATCTACCCCAAGAACGCCTCGCCCTAGGCGAGCTCAGCCGCGCAGCGTCATGCCCTGATCGAGGTACTGCGCGAAGGGATCGCGGTCCGCGTCCCGGTGCCAGGTGTACTCGGTCTGGATCGCGATCTGCTCGGCGCGCTCGCGGCCGTAGAGCCGCGCGATCACCGCCAGCGCCATGTCGGTGCCGGCCGAGACACCGGAGGAGGTCGCGAAGGGGCCGTCCTCGACCCAGCGCGCCGCCTCTACCCACTTCACCCGGTCGCTCTGGCTGCGCGCCACCTGGAAGAACATCTTGTTGGAGGTGGCGCGGCGGCCGTCGAGCAGGCCGGCCTTCGCGAGCAGCGCCGAGCCCGAGCAGACCGACATCGTGACCTCCGCCTCGGCCGAGCGCTTGCGCAGGAACTCGAGCAGCTCGGCGTTGCCGAGCTGCGGCAGCGTCCCGATGCCGCCGGGCAGCAGGAGCAGATCGAGCCGCGGGCAATCCGCGAAGTCGTGGCGCGCGAGCGTTTCCACGCCGGGCGTCGAGGCGACCGGCCCTTTCGTCTGGGCCACCGTCACGATCCGGATCTCCTTCTCGAGCGCGCCGAACATCTCGAGCGGCCCGTAGAGATCGAGCAGCTCGAACTGGGGATAGAGCACCGCACCGAGGGTGCGGACGGCGGGTTCGGACATGGGGGGCGACCTCCTGGGCGCAGCGCCAGCATCCCGCGTCCCGGGCGCGATCTCAAGGACGAAGATCCCTCGGATCCTGCCTCCGCCGCCTGATACCATGCGGCGCCCCCCGGCCCGAGGAGCCATGCGCCCGACGCGCGCCCGCCGCACGATGCTCGGCTTCGCGCTCGGCGCGACGGCGGTCGCCTACCTCGACCGTGTCTGCATCTCGACCGCCGCGCCCGCCATCAAGGCGGATCTCGGCCTCTCCGACGCCCAGATGGGCTACGTCTTCAGCGCCTTCACGCTCGCCTACGCCTTGTTCGAGGTGCCGAGCGGCTGGCTCGCCGACCGCTTCGGCGCGCGCCTGATGCTCACGCGCATCGTACTCTGGTGGTCCGCGATGACGGCGGCGACCGGACTCGCGCAGGGCTTCGCGTCCCTGGTCGCCCTGCGCTGGCTCTTCGGGATGGGCGAGGCCGGCGTGTTCCCGAGCCTGACGCGCGCCTTCGGCCGCTGGCTCCCGGTGCGGGAGCGCGGCGCCGCCTTCGGTCTCACCCTGATGGCGGCGGCGCTCGGCGGCGCGGCGACGCAGCCGCTGGTGGTCGCGCTGCTGGGGCGCTTCTCGTGGCGCCAGGCCTTCCCGATCTTCGGCGCAGTGGGCGTCGTCTACGCAGCGGCCTGGTTCGCGTGGTTCCGCGACGACCCGCGCGCGCATCGCAGCGTGAACGCCGCGGAGATCGCCGAGATCGGCTGCGACCCGCCCGAGCCGCATCCCGCCGTGCCCTGGGCAAGGCTGCTGCGCAGCCGCAACCTGGCGGCCCTGTGCGCGATGTACTTCGGCGCGATCTACGGCTGGTACTTCTACCTGACCTGGCTTCCGACTTACTTGTTGCGCGCGCGCGGCTTCGATCTCGCCGCGGTGGGCTGGCTGGCCGCCCTGCCGCTGCTCGGGATCGCGACCGGATCGCTGGTGGGCGGCCTGCTCGCCGATTCGCTCACCCGACACTGGGGCGCCCGCGTCGGCCTGCGCACCCCCGGCGTGGTCGGGCTCCCGCTCGCCGCGCTCGCGATCGTGGGCGCCGTGCTGGCGCAGGATCCGCGCACCAGCGCCTACTGCCTCGCCGCCGCCGCAGGGCTCGCCGCGCTCGGCGTGGCGCCCGGCTGGTCCGTCTGCCTCGCGATCGGCGGCCGCCACGCCGGGGTGGTGTCGGGAGCGATGAACACCTTCGGGAACCTCGGCGGCGTGACCAGCCCGGTGGTGGTCGGCTGGAGCCTCACGCTGTGGAGCAACTGGGAGGCTCCGCTCTACACGGTCGCCGGGTTCTACGTCTTCTCCGCGCTCTGCTGGCTGGCCGTCGATCCGACCGAGCCTCTCGACCTGCCGTGATGGCCGTCACATGCGCGCGCCCGCGCCCACCCGAAATCCGCCCCATGCAACACGGAAGAATCCGCACTTCGATCCAGGTCGAGATCCGCGTCGCCGGACGCGTCGCCGAGGGGACGGTTCGCAACGCGAGCGACGGCGGCATGTTCGTCGAGACGCGCGCGATTCCGCCGCAGGGGGAATCCGTCTCGCTGCGGTTCTCCCCGCGAAGCGCGGCGACCCACGAGGTCACTGGCATGGTCTGGTGGACGACCGAGGGGTCGCCCCATCGACACAAGCGGCGCGGCTTCGGCCTGCGGCTGCTCGAGGAAGACGAGGGCTATTCCAGGATTCTGGAGGGCCTTCGGCCCGCCGCCGGCTCGGCGCAGCGGATCACGTCCGTGCAGCGGAGGCTGCTCGCCGCCGCTTCCGAGGCGACTCGAGACTCCGAAAAATCGCGACGGTCTCGTTGAATACGACCTGGGTCGAGGCGGCCTGCACGAACTCCTCGCTGTCCTGCGCGCTCCAGCGCAGCCGGTCCGACATCGAGCGCTTCAGCTTGCGCCACTCCGCCTCCTCGCTGCGCGCCATCCAGAGGAAATCCTCGTAGACCTGTGCGATCCGGCGCGGGTACACGCTGTTGGTCAGGCTCTTGAAGGGGACCAGCTTGCGGGCGCCGGCCGGCACGCTGAAGTGCTCGCGCACGGCGGGCGTCAGCAGCTTCTCCTCCACCACGATCCGCATGCCCTTGAAGCCGGATTTCTCGACCGCGATCGCGTCGAGCAACCCTCCGTCGAGACGGAAGACGCGCACCTTCGGATGCCCGGAGAGGCCCTCCGCGTGGCGCAGCGCGCCGCGGCTCTGGATCGTGCTGACCGTCCCGCGGATCCAGAGCCGCTCGTCGCGGGCTCTTCGCGGCGCCAGGAAGGCCTCGGAGAACAGATCCCGGATCAACGAGAGCGCCTCCTCGCTGGAGCCGAAGACCAGCGCCGCCGAATCGGTCTCGATCGCGCCGTCGCGCAAGCTCTTGGGAGCCAGCCGCGCGAGCGTCTCCGAGACCAGCGCCTCGAGCCTCCCGAACGCGCTCTCGGCGGATTCCCGCCCCCCTTCGTGCCAGCGCGCGCGGACACCCAGCAAGTCGAGGAAGA
>DATBRV010000156.1:0-17017 GCA_036560145.1 Myxococcota bacterium | reverse complement strand
CCCAGACCGACCGGTTCTCGTCGACGCCTCTGGTCACCAACCCCTCCGAACCCCTACCCTGAGAATGCCTTCCGCCACTCGATCCCCCCGGGGAAGACTCCCATGACCCTCGGCGTCCGCGTCCGCCTCTGCCTCAAGGATCTCTACGCCCAGGACGTGGTCGAGATGATCGAGCGCGAGACCCGGAAATACGAGGTCGAATCGATCGAGCATCCCTCGCACCCCGACTTCAAGCGAGCCTACCAGGTGCTCTGGGACGGCTTCGGCGCCGCGGGCGAGATGGAGCCGGAGCCGGTGATCCGGAAGATGCTGCTCGACGACTCCAGCGTCCCGCTCCCCTCCGGCACCTACGCCCGCTATTTCCTGCTGGTCGCGCGCGACCGGGCCACCGGCACGATCCGCGGGGTCCGCGACGGCCGCGTGCTCGTCAACCCGGCCTACGATCCCAACCTCTGCCTGGTCTACCTCTCGCACATCTTCGTGCTGCCCGAGGCGCGCGGCACCGTGCTCACCTATTGGCTGCGGATTGCGCCTCTCGATCTCGCCGTGACCTACCTGCATACCCTGCACCAGCTGAACCGGATCGCGCTGCCGGCCCCCGACGCCCCGGGGCGCTACTTCGGCATGCGGGTCGATCTCGCCGCGGAGACCGAGTTCTTCAGCCCCGAGGACAAGCTCTCGCTCCAGCGCATCCTGTTCTACGGCCGCGGGGGCTTCGACGCGATCGATCCCCGGCACTTTCCGTACCGGCAGCCGGACTTCCGGGCTCCCGAGCTGATCGCGCGCACGGGCGACCGGCCGGTGCCGTTCATGCTGCTGCTGCGCCGTGTGGGCCGCGAGCGGGAGGCGCGCCTGCCGATCGACGAGGCGCGCGCCGCGATCCGTCTCCTGTACGATGATTTCCAGACTTTCTGCGAGCCGACGCACCTCGCCAGCAGCCTCGATGTCGTGTTGGGGCGGCTGGAGGAGCGGCGCGCGAAGGGGAAGAACGACGTGGCGCTGCTCCCGCTTCCGACCGGCGCGCGGGATTTGAAGCGCCTGAAGCCGATCTTCCGCTACGACGTCTACCGGCGGCACTACGGTCCGGGCCCGGCCACCGACGCGGTGCTGAAGGGCGAGGTCGCCGCCGCGATCGCGGCCGATCCGCACTGGCTCGACGTGCAGCTCGCGCGCATCGCGGAGGAGCTCGCCAGGACGCCGCGCTGGGTCTACGCGAGCCGCGACAAGGGCTTCGACCCCGAATCGCACGAAGAGACCCCGGCGAAGGCCGGCGCCGGCGGGAGCGCGGCGTGAAGGGCAGCGACGCCAAGCCCGTCATCTCGGTCGAACACGTCACCAAGCGCTACGGCGACTACGTCGCGGTCCAGGACGTCAGCTTCCTGATCCGCCGCGGCGAGTTCTTCTCGATGCTCGGCCCCTCGGGCTGCGGCAAGACGACCATGTTGCGCATGATCGCCGGCTTCGAAGACGTGACCAGCGGGGCTCTGAAACTCGATGGTGTCGACGTGGTGGGCGTCCCTCCCTACCGGCGCGCCGTCAACACGGTCTTCCAGAACTACGCGCTCTTCCCCCACCTCTCGGTCTTCGACAACATCGCCTTCGGCCCGCGCATCCGTCAGCTGGACCGCGCCCAGCTCGAGAAGCGGGTGCGCGAGATGCTGGAGGTCGTGCGCCTGGGCGACTTCGCGAGCCGCATGCCGAGTCAGCTCTCCGGAGGCCAGCGCCAGCGCGTCGCACTCGCGCGCGCGCTGGTGAACCACCCGAGCGCGCTGCTCCTCGACGAGCCGCTCTCCGCGCTCGACGCGGAGCTGCGGCGGCAGATGCAGATCGAGCTCAAGCGCATCCAGCGGGACGTGGGCATCACCTTCGTGTTCGTGACCCACGATCAGGAAGAGGCGCTCACGATGTCCGACCGGATCGCCGTGATGAGCAAGGGCCGGCTCGAGCAGGTGGGCACGCCCGAGGAGATCTACGACGAGCCCTCGTCGGCGTTCGTGGCGCGCTTCATCGGCAACGCGAACCTGATCCCGGTGGTGGTGGAGCGGACCCAGAACGGGCGCGCGACGCTGCGCCTGCCCGGCGGGCGGCTCGGCGACGTCGCGACCGGCGGCCGCAGCTTCGAGACCGGAGCGCCCGCGCTCCTGATGATCCGGCCCGAGCGTCTCGAGGTCGCCCCCCAGGAGCCGCCGCCCGAACGGCTGGGGCTGCCGGTCACCTGCACGGATCTGGTCTTCCAGGGCGCGCTGCTCCGCTGCGCCCTGCGCGACCCGGCGGGCGGCGAGCTGATCGACTACCTGGAGGCCTCCCGGCAGCAGCCGGGCGTGCGCCCCGGCGCCTCGCTCTGGGTGAGCTGGGAGCGCGATGCGGCGCGCCTGCTCCCCCCCGAAGCCTGAGCGCGCTCAGAACTCGACGGCGATGCTGGCCGTGCCGATGGGGCTCCAGTCTCGGCCCAGGTTCGCGTTGGCGAGCGTGTGCGAGAGCGAGATGCCCTTGCCCGCCATCGAGAAGGTCCAGCTGCCGGCGGCTTCGGGCATGAAGGAGAGGGGAACGCTCGCCTTGAGGCCGTAAAGCGCGTAGCCCCACGGGCTTTCGTGCCCGGTGGTTTCTCGCTCGTAGTAGTCGTCGATCGCGAAGCCGACCTCGACCGGCGCCGTGACGGTCACCGGATAGCGATCGATCGGGATCGTAAAGAGCGTCGGTTCGATCCCGAACTGGATGCCTTCGCCTTTGTTGACACCAAAAGACGTCTTGTGGGTCTCGACCGCCAGGTTGATCCAGGGCTGGAGCGACCAGCACTTGAGACACTCGCTGTCGTCCCAGGCGAGCTTGAAGTTCAGCTCCTCGACGTGCTCGAAGGCGTCGTTCGGGCTGGTGTAGAAGTAGTAGATCGTCGTCAGGCTGAACCCGTGCGGAAATTCCACCGAGATCAGCGGATACCAATCGGTCTCGTAGAGGCTCTTGGGGTTCTGCGTGGCGCCCGTCTCCTCGGTATGGAAGCTGGCCCAGACGCCCGCTCCGATCGTGATGTCGCGGATGAAGCCCTCATCCCGCTGGAAGACGCTGTAGTACAGCTCGCCCCAGGGCTCCGCGATGAAGCTGTCGCGCTCCTGCATGATGCCGCGGAAGAAGTAGGCGTTGGTGAAGTCGGCCTGGATGATCCCGGAGAAGCGGCTCTCTTCTGCTTCCGCCTCTTCGGGCTCCGCGGCTGCTTCCGCCGCTTCCGTCTTCTCGATCGGCTGCGTCTCTTCCGTCTCCTGGGCGGCGGCGGAGCTCGCCTGGAAGCAGCTCGCGGCGAGCAGCATCGCGAAACCGGACAGCCATCGGTGGCTCACGAATCGTCCCCCTTTCGGAGCAGCTCGGCGCGATCGAAGAATACCTGGTTCGAGTAGATCAGCCCGTCGCGCAGCTGCACGGTGCAGACGCCGTCGAGCTCGAGCCGGCGCTTGCCGGCCCCGATGCTCGCGTGCCACAGATTGAGGAAGCCGTCCTCCAGCGGGATCGAGCCGCGCTGGGTCCAGACCCAGTCGGGGTATCGCGCGAGCAGCTTCTGGAAGTATGCGACCAGGGCGGGGCGGCCGCGCACGCCCTGCGGGATGGCGGGATCGCTGTAGAAGACGTCGTCGCTGTAGAAGGAGGCGAGCAGCTCGGGGCGATTCCCGCTCCAGGCGGGCAGCCATTTCTCGGCGAACCGGCGAGCCTCCCCAGCCTCGAGCGCGCGAAGCGGCATGGCTGCGTCTCCCGGTGTCAGACTACCAGAACCGGCCGGCCGAGCGCCGAGACTACGTCCGCCACGTCGTCTTTGCGATCGACGCTCACCAGCAGGGAATCGAGCCCCTCGCCCTGGAGCAGCGCGCGCACGTCGTTGCGCGCCTGCGCCAGCTTGAGCAGGGTGCCCTGGGAGGCGAGCTGCTCGCGCAATCGGCCCAGCATGCGGGCTCCCCCCAGATCCACGAGCGCGGCCGAGAGGTCGAAGACCACGAGATCGATGGGCCGCCCTTCCGCGCGCACTGCGGCGAGCAGCGACTCGCGGACGTACTCGGCGTTGAAGTAGAGCAGGCCCGCCTGCAGCCGGAAGACGAGAACGCCCGGGAGGCTCTCGGCCTCCGGGTGGCGCGCGAGATCGCCGAACTGGTCGGTGTCCGGCAGGCGGCCGAGCACCGCCGTGGCCGGGCTCGCGGCGCGCCGCACCAGCATCACGAGCGAGAAGACCGACGCGAGCAGCACACCGTCGAGGATCCCGAAGGCGAGCACGCCCAGCAGCGCAACCAGCGCCACGCGGTAATCGAATCGGCTCACGCGCCGGAGGTGGCGCAGCTCCTTGAAGTCGATCATCCCGTAGACCGCGACGAGCACGACGGCTGCCAGCACCGGCTGCGGGAGCATCCGGAAGGCTTCCGTCAGGAAGATCAGCACCAGCGCGATGGCGCCGGAGGCGACCAGCAGCGCGGCGGGCGTGCGTGCGCCCGCCTTCCCGTTGACGGCCGACTGCGACATGCCGCCGGCCACGGGGAAGCCCTGTCCGAAGCCCGCGGCGAGATTGGCGGCCGCCGTCGCGAGCAGCTCGCGCTCGGTGTCGACCGCGTAGCCGTGCTCGAGCGCGAAGGCGCGCGCCGTCGAGACGCCCTCCACGAACGCGAGCAGGAAGCAGGCGAGCGCCAGCGGCAGCAGCGCCTGCACGTCCGCGAGCTGGCCGCGCTGGATGCCGAGCGCCGGGAGGCCGCTCGGCAGCTCGCCCACCACCGCGACCCCGCGCTCCGCGAGCCCCGTGAACGTCATCACCAGGATCGAGGCCACCACCACCAGCAGCACCACCGGCCGCCCGCGCAGGAGGCCCTCGCCGAGGGCGAGCACGCCGAGGGCGGCCAGGCCGAGCAGGAGCGAGGGGAGGTGGATCGCGCCGAGCTGTCCGATCAGGTGCGCGATGCGCTCGAAGAAGTTGCTGCCCGAGGCGGCGACACCGAAGAGCTTCGGAAGCTGGGTGGAGGCGATCACCAGCGCCGCGCCGATCTTGAACCCCGAGAGCACCGTCTCCGAGACGAACTGGACGATGCCGCCCAGCCGGAAGAGCCAGGCCAGCAAGGCGATCGCGGCGACGAAGAGCGCCGTGAAGGCCGCGTAGACGGCGTGTCGTTCGGGATCTCCCGCGGTGAGCGGGCCGAGGGTGGCGCCGACCAGCATCGCAATGGCCGAGGTCGGACCGATCGCGAGCTGGCGCGAGCTGCCCAGCAACGCGTACGCGGCGCCTCCGAGCAGGTAGCAGTAGAGCCCCGATTCGGGCGGGAGCCCGGCGAGCGACGCGTAGGCCATCGAGACGGGGATCGCGTAGGCCGCCAGGCTGAGCCCCGCGATCAGATCCGGGCGCAGCCAGCTTCGCTGGTAGCCAGCCAGCCACCCAGCGATCGAAATGCGCCGAGCCGATTCGGCCATTGCTCCGAGCATGGCATCTTTGCCTGGCAGACGCATGTAGAATGGCGGAGTGAAGCGACCCTCTGCCGGCTCGACGCGAGCCGCGTTCTTCAGGAGAACCCGATGAAAGGATCTGCGCTCGTCGCGGCCTTCGGGCTGCTGCTCTCGGCCTGCGCCACCGCCCACGTGGAGACCTCCTGGAAGGATCCGGCGGCCGGCCCCGGCGACTTCGCCTTCAAGAAGGTGCTGGTCATGGTGCGGGTGAACGACGGCACCGCGCGGCGCGCCGGCGAAGACGAGCTGGTGAAGTACCTGATGTCGGGTCCGCGCGGGAAGGCGGGAGAGCTCACCGCCGAAGCCTCCTACCGCCTGCTCGACGCACGCGACCTCGCGGACCGCGAGAAGGCGCGCGCCCTGGTGGAGGCGAAGGGCTTCGACGGGCTGGTGCTGATGAGCTTCGTCTCGAGCGAGCAGAAGGTGACCGTGGAGCCGCCGAGCTACGGCACGGTCTGGGGCTATTACGGGGCGCGCGCCATCGTCTACGACCCCGGCTACGTGCGGACCGACACCATCCTGCGCGTGGAGACCACCCTCTACCGCGTCTCGGACGGGACCCTGCTCTGGACCGGGATCAGCCGGGCCCTGAACCCGCGCGGTGTGACGGATCTGGTCCGCGACGTCGCGAAGAGCGTCGGCGAGGAGCTGCGCGAGCAGGGTCTGATTCCCTGAATGAACTCCGCTCGCCTGCGGCTCGCTGCGCGCTTCGCTTGCGCTAGCCGCCGAGCGCGATCGCCACCAGCACGAGGGCGATGCCGAGCGAGGTCACGGTGAGCCCCGTGCCCCAGCGGCTCGCCCCCGTGTAGGCGGCCCAGCGCCAGCCCACCAGGAAGAGCAGGCCGAGCAGCACCGCGTTGGATGCGCGCATCGCGATCAGCGCGTCCCGGAAGACGAGGAAGGGCACCACGGCCGGCAGCGCGGTGAGGAACACCAGCCAGAAGACCGCGAGGCCGGCCCGCAGGTCTTCGGCGGTGACCCGGTTGCGTGGCAGCTGCAACTTCTTCACTCGCTCGAGCACCACGCGGTCGAGCGACGCCCGGATCTCCGGCCGCAAGAGCTCCGGGAGACGCTCGTCGAGCTCGCGGTCGATCAGCGCGAGCGCGCGCTCGCTGCTCTCCGAGGCCTGGATCGACTGCACCAGGCGGTGCACGCGACCCCGCTCCGAGAGCCGCCCCAGCAGGTAGAGCGCCGCGTCGATGATGCCCCATGCCGCGTTGCAGCCGAGCGCGGCGATCAGCAGCTCGCGCGGGGCGTCCTCGTCTCCCCCCAGCTCGATCCCGGCGCCGAGCGTGAACGTCAGCACCATGATCAGGCCGAAGAGCAGCTCGCCGAGGCGCTCGCCCGGATCCAGGTGATCCATGAAGCGGCGATACCAGCCGCGCTTGGGGCGCTCGTGGGAAGCCATCAGTCGCTGACCAGGGTCCAGCTCGCGTCGGGGTCGTAGCGGGTCATCGCCCCGGCGATCTCGGCGGTCTTCGAGCCGAGATCCTTCTGGAAGACCTTGCCCTGCTGGTTCACGACGAAGCTCATCACGCCCGATTCGCCGTAGTCCGCGGGCCACGCGAGCAGGGCGTAACCGGCGATCATGTTGCCGTTGATCACGTAGTCGTACGCGCCGCCGGGCGGATTCGGACCCTGGCGCTTCAGCACCTTGAAGTAGTAGCCCTGGAACGGATCGCCCGGTTGCCGGCCCTTCGCGTAGTCGCCCGCGTCCGAGACGAAGGGGCCGAAGGGCGAGACGCCGCCGTCTCTCGACTCCCAATGCAGGCCGTCCCGCTTTCCGGGGGTGCTGATGATGCGCTGCGCGTATTCGAGCACCTGATCGCCGTCGCGGTCCTCGGAGGCGTACTCGACCTGCGCGACCACGAAGTGGCGGGCTAGGTCGATGGCGGCGAGCTCGTGCTTGCCGACGACCCGGTTCAGGAGCTCGTCGATCCCCGCCGCAGTGTCGAACTGCCAGCGCCCACTTCGCAGGACGATCGGGATCGGAAACGGCCACGCCTGCGCGCCGATCACGACGGTGATCCGGTCGGGCGCATCCTCGCGCAGCAGCAGCGCTTCCTTCGCGGCCACGGCCAGCTGCTTGCGGTCGGCCGTGGCGGTGACCTCGTCGGTGGGCTCGAACTTCGCGTACTGGGGTCCGAACAGGGCGTCGAGCTGTCCCGCGTCGTTCGATCCGAGCGCGGCGACGAACGCGTCGGTGGCGTCCTTCGCGCTCGCGAAACTGCGCTGCGCGGGGGCGGCTGCCGGCGGTTGGGACGCCGCAGGCTCCGCGTACGCCGGAGCGCCGATGGCGGCGAAGACCACGACGCACACGAGCCGGTGGAATCCAGTTCGGATCATCGCCTGCGCCCTCCTCCTCCGCCGCCTCCGCGGCCTCCCCCGTAGCCGCCTCCGCCGCCGTGGGACATGCCGCCACGGCTGGACGCTCCGCGGGAGCTCCATGCGTCCGCGCGGTTGCCCTGGCCGTAGCCGCCCCAGGACGAGCTGCTCCGGGTGGATCGATCGCCGCGCGACGGATTCGCGCGCGAGGTCCCGCGGCTCTGCGCTCCGCGATCGCTGTCGCGCATCGCGTCGCGGCCGCGCTGGTAGCCGCCGTAGGAATCCTGCTGCGACGGCTTGGCGTAGCTCGCATCGTAGGTCGTCGGCAGCTTCGTCAGGCGATCCATGCCGACCGCGCCTCCGCCTGCCCCCAGCCCAGGAGCGCCCCCGCCGACACCCGGCCGCGCCGGCAGCGCAGCGGGTCCGGCGGGACGATTCGCGCCGCCCGGCCCGCCGCCCGGCCGCGCCGGCTTCCAGACGTTGTCGGGCCGATTGGGACGGTCGGGTCGGTCCGGTCGATCGGGTCGATCGATGTCGACGTCGATCTCGTCGTAGTCGTCATCGTAGTAGATGTCGTGATAGTACCAGTTGAAGCCCATCATCATTCCCATCGTGAACGCGGCGCTCGGGCACCAGTAGCAGGGGTAGGGCGGGTAATACGTGACGACCGTCTTCGGGCTCGCGACGTAGATCAGTGTCTCGTCGTAGATGGGAACGTAGATCACCTTCGGATCGGCGGACTTGATCTGGATGATCCCCTGCTCCTGGCTCACGATCCACTGCTCGTTCGTCTTCAGGTGGCCTGCGGCCAACGCGCGGGTGCGCACCTGCTGGATCGCCTCCATCACGTCTGCCTGCTGGCCGGTGACCGCGTTGCCGAGCGCCTGCGTCCAGGTCAGATCCTCGTTCATCCACCGGATCACTTCGGGGTAGTTGAGGAGCGATCGGACGGCTGCGTCCCAGCTCTCCGCTGGCTCGATCTTGGGGTCGCGCTTTCGGCCCTCGAGAAAACGCGCGGCCTCGAAGATCTGGGCCGGCTGGGTCGACGCCGGCAGCACCAGCGCCAGCAGCTCGTCGGGATAGAGCGCCACGCGGGCGACCAGCGCGTCGAGCTGCTGGCCGCTCGTCTGGGCCGAGGCCTGGTAAGCGCATGTCGACAGCAGTGTGATCGCGGCGGCGAGAGAGAGCGAACGGCGCACGGGGCGCAGCGTTACACAGGTGCACGCCCGCGGGCAACCCACGCGAGCGCCGACTCGAGGCGATCGTTGCCCCAGAAGAGCTCGCGCCCGACCACGAAGCTCGGCGCGCCGAAGATGCCGAGGCGTTCCGCCTCCTCGCCCTGGGCGCGAAGCTTCGCCTTGACGGTCTCCGTCTGCGCGGCCTCGAGCAGGGGCTCGGCGCGCTGACCGACGTCCGCCAGGCAGCGCGCGATCACGGCGGGGGTCGCGATGTCCTCGTCGCGGGCGAAGTTCGCGTGGTAGACGGCGCGCACGAACGCCGGCAGCCACGGCTCGCCGGCGAAGGCGCAGGCCACGCGCGCTGCGATCAGGCTGCCGCGCGGAAACCGCGACGGCCGCACCAGCGGCAGCTGGAGCTCCTCGCACAGGCGCGCGAGATCGCGCCACATGTAGGCGCCCTTCACGGGATAGAGGTTGAACGGAGAATCGTTCCAGCCCTGCTTCTGGAAGATCGGGCCCAGCAGGAACGGCTTCCACTCGACGGGGATGCCGCGCGCCGCCGCCGCCGCCTCGACCCGCATCGCCGCCGGATACGAATAGGTGCTCGCGAACTCGAACCAGAACTGGATCGCCATGCCCTACAACCGTTCGAAGGCCGCGTGGTAGCGGACCTGGCCCGAGATCCCCGCGAGCGCGCCCGGCGCCAGCTCGAGCACGAAGAACGAGGGATCGAAGACCTCGCTCCGATAGCGAAGCCCGCGCGGGAACGCCGGCTGGAAGCCGAAGCGCGGGTAGTACGCGGCGTGTCCGAGCACGACGACGATCTGCGCGAGCGCCGCGCAGCGGTCGAGGCCCGCGCGCACCAGCGCCGAGCCGATCCCCGTCCGCTGGAGGCCCGGCTCGACGGCGACCGGCCCGAGCCCGAGCGCCGGCGGGCTGCCGCCCTCGATCGAGACGGGGCTGAAGGCGATGTGGCCGACCACGCGCCCGGCGCGCTCGGCGACCAGGGCGACGTAGGGGGTCGCTTCGCTCCGCAGCGCGCGCACCAACGCCGCCTCGCCGGGCTGACCGAACGCCCGCTCGTGGACGGCGTCGATCGCGCGGGAGTCGCCCGGGGCCTCGGGCCGCAGGATCCAGCCGCCCGTCACGCAGGCGGGCTCGTGAGCTGACGCAGGATCGTGGCGGAGTCGAAGTAGACGCGCTCGCACACGATCTTCGCGCCTTCGAACAGGAAGAGCGCCGTCATCCGGCACTTGAACTCGCGCCCGGTGGGCGCGAACCCCGCGATCGGCCCGCGGTGCGTGCCGAGCAGCCAGAACTCGACCACCACGGCGTCGTCGGCGTGGCGCAGCGAGATCAGCTCGTTGCGCTGGTCGGGGAAGGCGGTGCGGGTCTCGCGGAAGTACGCCCGCACGGCGGCCTCGCCGTCGTGGATCGCGCCGGAAGGGATCAGCTCGTAGCGGGGATGCGAGAAGGTATCGATCACGGCGTCGAAGTCGTGCACGTTCTCGGCTTCCATGTGCCGGCGCACGGCCGCCTCGCGCTGCTCGCGCAGGCGCTCGCGATCGCTCACGCCGCTGCGCCTTCGAGATAGTCCCCGACCAGCCGGAGCACGCTGGGCGAGAAGAGCATCGAGACGTGCCCGACGTCCTCGACCACCACCTCCTGCTCGTGGCTCGCGAAGACGCGGGGGATCACGAGGTTGTCGGAGCCGGCGATCAGGGACAGGAAGCGGACTGCGCCCGTATTGGAACTCGACGCGGCGAGCCGCGCGAGCAGCTGCGAATCCGGACGCAGCTCGCCGCCCACGCGCGACCACAGCCAGTAGGAGTTGTAGGTGCCGCGGTGCGGCGTGCCGAGCGTCACGCAGCGGTCGACGCGGCGGCTGCCGCCGAGCTCCTGGACGTAGACGCGCGCCACCAGGCCGCCGAGGCTGTGCCCCACCAGGTCGATGCGTCCGCCGCGCACGTGCTGGCGGAGGAACTCGCGCAGTGCGAGCGCCCCGCGCTCGACTCCGGCGCGCGAGTCGTAGTTGAACTGGAGCACCTGCTTCACGCCGCGCAGGCGCAGATAGGCGGCGAGCGGAAACAGCGTCGAGCGGTTGGCGAGGTAGCCGTGCACGAGCACCACGGTGCGCTGGTCCCTCGCGCGCGGCGTCCGGCGGAGCGAGCTCCGGATCCCGAACGGCATCAGCACGGCCGCTGCCACGAAGGCGGCGACCTCCTGCCCGATCAGACGCCAGGCCGGCTCTCGGGAGGTCGGAAGGTCGCGGATCACGCGTATCTCCCCCGCGGTCAGCCTACCACTTTCCCCGAGAACCACGCGATCCAGTCGCCGGCCACTTTGTGCAGGCGCTGCGCGTCGAGACGGTAGCGTCGCTCGCGGCCGGCTCGCTCCACGACGACGAGCCCGGCGCTCTCGAGCTGGCGCAGATGGCGCGTGGTGGTCGGCCAGCTGCACTCGAAGCGCCGCGCGATCTCGCCCGCGCCCATGCTTCCGCCGTGGAATTGCAGGACCAGCAGGATCTGCCGGCGCGAGGGGTGCGCGAGCGCCGCGAAGACGCGCTGCGTGTCGCGCAGCTCGCGCGCGGGGTCACGCCGCGCCAAGTATGCTCAGCGGCTGGTAGTGCGGGAACTCGAGATTCGGCCGCCCGCCGCGCGTCTCCGTCAGCTGGTCCATCGGCTCCCAGATCGCCATCACCTCGGGGTGCTCGTGGGCGATGCCGGCGGCCTCGGCGCTGCTCCAGCCGAAGATCTCGACGAAGACGGGCGCTCCGTCCGGCTCGCAGCCCCGGAAGTGCTGCGGGGGGCGATCGGTCACCAGGTCGAGCGCGCGCAGGGTCGGCCAGTGGCGCGCGAGCAGGCGCTCGAACTCGGCCTCGCGCCCGCGCCGGACACGGTAGGTGCAGATCACGATCTCGGGTCGGCTCATGGGCCACCTCATAGTTAGCAATTACGCTAATTATGAGTTGCGGGCGGGCGTTCTGTCAAGCCGGATAGAAGGCTGGCCAGAGCAGGGCGTCGAGGATCGCCGTCTGCGTGAAGAACGGGATCGCGCCGACAGCCGCCGCCCAGCTCGCCGGTCCCGGCCGCGTCTGCGCGTGGCGGAACGAGAGCCAGAGCAGCCCGAGCGAGCCGATCCCGACCAGCGCGAGCACGCAGCGGATGCTCCACCAGAGCAGCAGTCCGGGATCCAGCAACATGTGGGCCGTCATGGGAAGCCAGAGCGCCGAGGGAATCAGGACCAGAGCGTAGAGCAGGAAGAGAAGCGAGTAGCGGACGCCGGTGGCCGACTCGAGCTCTCCGGGCGTGGTGCGGAACAGGTAGAGCCACGTGAACGGGAAGTAGCCGGCGGCGGCGAGCAGCATGTTCACCGTGTAGATCGGGCGGATCGCCTCGGGAACGCCGCCCCAGAGGCCCGCGCGCAGCTCGCTCGAGAAGCCGAGCGACCAGGCGTAGCTCGCGAGGACCGCGATGCCGCCGACGAGGTTGAGCAGGCCGAGCGCGCGTTGCTCGCGTTGCACGCCGCGAGCCTACCACCTGGCCCCTGCATAGAACATCAAGGTTCTCGTCGATCGAGCCGATTCAGGCGCAGGGGGAGGCGCCGTGCAGCTGCTCGTGAGTCTCTGCGTGCTGCTGTACGTGGCCACCGTGACGGTGGTCGGCGTGCGCATGCTGCTGCTCGCCCGCAGGACGCGCGGCGTTCCCGAGCTGACGATCGGCGCGGGATCCGTGCTGATCTGTGGGGTGGGTTTCCCCGCGAGCGTGGCCTCCGGCTTCGGGGGCGTCATCGAAGCGGTGAACGCTCCGCTCTGGATCGCGTCGGAGCTCGTCACCCAGATCGGGATCGTCCTGCTCTACGTCTTCACGCAGCAGGTGTTTCGCCCCGGTGTCCGCTGGGCCAGGGCGCTGGTCGCAGGCGTCGCCGTCTATCTCCCGCTGGCGCTGGTGGGGGCGGCGGCAGCGCTCTCCGCCGCGCAGCCCGGCGAACACTCGGTGCGGGTGGCGCGCGGCGAGCTGCTGCTCTGCTTCGCAGGCTATGCCGGCTGCTTCGTGTGGAGCGCCGTGGAGAGCCTGCGCCACTACGGAATGGCGCGGCGTCGCCAGGCCCTCGGCCTCGCCGACGCCGTGGTCGCGAACCGCTTCCTGCTCTGGGGCTGCTACGGCCTCGCGGCGACGGGGATCATCGCCGCCAACGCGGTCGGCGTCGTGCTCGGGCACAACATCTCGACCTCGCCGGTCGTGCTGCTCCCCGCTGGCGTGCTCGGCTTCGCGGCGAGCATCGCCATCTATCTCGTGTTCCTGCCGCCCGCCTGGTTCTTGGCGCGATTGCGCACCGCCGACGGCCGCACGGATCCGAACCAGCGCTGGGATTCGCGCGGATCGAGCGGATCCTTGCCGGCGAGGAAGAGCTCGAGATAGGGCCAGTCGTCGTAGCCCCAGAAGAGCTCGTCCTCGACTTTCATGGTCGGCACGCCGAAGACGCCCGCGGCGATCGCGCCGTCGGTCTGCTCGCGCAGCCGCGCCTTTGCCTCCGGCTGCTGCGCAGCCTCCACCAGCCGCGGGCCGTCGAGCCCGGCTTCGTTCGCCACCGCCTCGACCACCGCGGGCTCGCTCACGTGCAGGCCGCGCACCCAGACCGCCTGGAAGAGGGCGCCGATCAGGGAGCGGCGCTGCGCCTCCGGAATCGGCAACGAGGAGATCCGCAGCGAGAGCAGCGGATTCCAGGGATGGTGCCGCGGCGGGTTCAGGGGCACGCCGAGCAGCGTCGCCTTGCGCAGGTTGTTCTTCGCCATCCAGACCGCTTTGGGGAGCACCTCCGCCGGGCCGAGCTGGCCGTGCGCCTCGAGCAGGCCGGCGAAGAGCACCGGGATCGGCGCGATCTCGACACCGAAGCGCGACGCGAGGTTCGGCAACTGCGTCCAGGCCAGATAGGCGTTGGACGACAGGTAGTCGAAGTAGAAGCGAAGCCGGCGCAAGGCTAGATCGGCGTCTGGTGGAGATAGGCCCGAAGCCCTTCGATCTCCTCGTGCTGCTCCTCGATCTCGTCGCGCAGCAGGTCGCGCAGCGAGAGCACCGCGGTCAGGCGGCCATTCTCGAGCACCGGCAGGTGCCGGCAGCGCGCCTCGCGCATGCGCTCGAGGCACTCGCTGCGCGTGTCGTCGGGCGTGGCGGTCAGCACCTCGCGCGTCATCACCTCCATCACCCGCGTGCGCTGCGCGTCCCGGCCCTCGACGAGGACCCGCGTCATCAGGTCCCGCTCGGAGAAGATCCCGAGGATGCGTTCGCCCTCGACGATCGGGATCGCCCCGATCCGGGCGTCCGTCATGATCCGGGCGACTTCGAGGACCGAGGCCAGGGGCGGCGCCGTCACCAGGCGGTGGGGGCGGATCACGTGGCGGATGGCATGCATGCAGCACCTCCGGACCGCCCGGGATCGAGGCGGAGGGGGCGGCCTCCCACCATCAAACCACCAAAAGGCGTCGGCTGGCAAGCTCAATCCCCCGTGGGCATCCCGATCGTGGCCAGCCCCGCTCCGGCGGCGATCAGGAGCGCGCCCGCGAGGCGCTCCAGGAGGTGGCGAAAGCGGGGCGCCGCGCGGCGGCCGGCCCGGTGCGCGAGCGACGCATACCCCCAGAGCACCGCGAGCTCGATCGCGAAGGAGCTGACGGCGAGGATCGCGACCTGGGTCGCGAGCGGCGCCTTCGGATCGACGAACTGCGGGAGGATGGCGGTGAAGTAGACGAGCAGGCTCGGGTTCGCCGCCTGCGCCACGAAGCCCTGCCAGAAGGAGCGGCCGTGCGCGGCCGGCTGCGGCGTCTCGGCGGGGCTCCGGTCGCCGCGCGACGGGCGCAGGAGCATGCGGGCGCCCATCCAGATCAGGTAGGCGGCGCCCGCCCACCGGATCGCGAGGAAGCCCCGGGAGGAGAGGCTGCGCAGCGCGACCAGGCCCGTCGCCGACACGCCGAAGTACAGGGCGTTCGCCGCCAGCACTCCGAGGCTCGCCGCGAAGCCCTGCGCGCGGCCCCGCGTCATGGCGAGCGAGACGACCAGCAGGACCGCCGGCCCGGGATTCAGACACAGAAGCGTTTCGGTCAGGCAGAAGAACGCCCAGGCCTGGAAGCTCACGCGAGCGCCTCAGCGCCCGAACGCCCGCCGGATCCGCGCGATCGCCTCGTCGACGTTCTCGCGCGAGTTGAAGGCCGAGATCCGGATGTAGCCCTCGCCAGCGGCGCCGAAGCCCGCGCCCGGCGTGGTGACGACGTGCGCTTCGCGCAGCAGGCGGTCGAAGCAGTCCCAGCTGCCGAGGCCGCTCGGCGTACGCATCCAGATGTAGGGCGCGTGCTCGCCGCCGAAGAGCGTGAAGCCGGCGGCGCCGAGGCCCTCGCGCAGGCGCTCCGCGTTGCCCATGTAGTGGGCGATCTGCTCCTCGGTCTGCTTGCGGCCCGCGGGTGAGTGCACGGCGGCGGCGGCGCGCTGCACCGGATAGGGGACGCCGTTGAACTTGGTGC
Source organism: Myxococcota bacterium (assembly GCA_036560145.1). Classification (GTDB taxonomy): domain Bacteria; phylum Myxococcota_A; class UBA9160; order UBA9160; family SMWR01; genus DATBRV01. The sequence goes on along the minus strand of DATBRV010000156.1, from coordinate 1,543 downwards.
TCTGGCGTCGCGCCCAGAGATCGCGCAGCGCCACCCGCTCGCCCGTCGCCGTGCTCCCGGTGAGCTCCTTCGGAACCACGGTGTAGGCGCAGCGCAGGCCGGTGAAGCCGGCCCGCTTGCTGTAGCTGCGCATCTCGATCGCGCACTGGCGGGCGCCCGGGATCTCGTAGATCGAGCGGGGCAGGGCGGGATCCTGGAGGTAGGCGTCGTAGGCCGCGTCGAAGATCAGCACCGCGTCTTCCCGGCGCGCCCAGGCCACCCAGGCCTCCAGCTGCGCGCGGCTGGCGACGGCGCCGGTCGGGTTGTTGGGCGAGCACAGGTACGCGAGGTCGACGCCCTGCGCCGGCGGCGCCGGCACGAAGCCATTGGCTTCGGTCCCGTCCAGGTAGACGATGCCGGGATAGCGCCCCTGCGCGTCGGCGGCGCCGGTGCGGCCCGCCATCACGTTGCTGTCCACGTACACCGGATAGACGGGATCCGTGACGGCGATCCGGCAGTCCTGCCCGAAGATCTCCTGGATGTTCGCGCTGTCCTGCTTGCTGCCGTCCGAGACGAAGATCTCGCCGGCGCCGAGCGCGACGCCGCGCACGCGGTAGTCGTGCTCGAGGATCGCCTCCAGCAGGAAGTCGTAGCCCTGGTCGGGGGCATAGCCGCGGAAGCCCTGCGGCGATCCCATCTCGTCGACGGCCTCCCGCAGCGCTTCGATCACCGCGGGAACCAGCGGCAGCGTCACGTCGCCGATCCCGAGCCGGATGATCTTCGCGCCGGGCTCCTGCGCCTGGAAGGCGCGCACGCGGCGCCCGATCTCGGGGAACAGGTAGCCGGCCTGGAGCCTGCGGTAGCCCTCGTTGATGCGCGTCATGGCGGCGAAAGATAGCAGCGCTGCGGGTGCGCTGGTGATGCTCGTCAGTCGAAGAGCACGCCCGGGTTCATCACCCCGGCGGGATCGAGCTCGCGCTTGACCGCGCGCAGCGCCCGCGCGAAGCCGTCCGGGCGCTCGCGGTCGTACCAGGGGCGATGGTCGCGCCCGACGGCGTGGTGATGGGTGATGGTGCCGCCGGCGGCGAGCAGCGCCTCGCTGGCGGCCGACTTGATCTCCGCCCACTGCTCGATCTCGCTGCCGCGCCGGCCGGGAGCGAGCACCGTGTAGTAGGGCGCCGGGCCGTCGGGGTAGACGTGCGTGAAGCGGCACGCCACGCTCCCGCTCCCACACACGCGCGTGACGGCGTCGCGCGTCGCCTGCATCACCTCGGCGTGGAACTTCTCGAAGCGGTCCCAGGTGACCGCCGTCTCGAAGGTCTCGGAGATCACGGCGGCGCGCACCAGCACGTCGCGCAGGTAGGGGGCGTTCAGGAAGGCGCTCCTCCAGGCGCCGGCGGCGCCCTCGCGGGCGCCTGCCTCGCCGCTGCGCGTCGCGCCGGCCCCCTCCGGCACCTGGCCGCCGCCGTCGCGGCAGAGCTCGAGCGCGCGCGCCATCGCCGCGTCCGGCGCGTGATCGGCGGATTCGAAGCCGAGCACGAGCACCGCGGCGTCGCCGTTGCCC
>DATBRV010000155.1:0-59837 GCA_036560145.1 Myxococcota bacterium | reverse complement strand
GGGCGCGCGAGGCGACGAGCGAGCTCACCTCGAGCATCCAGGAGACCCTCGCCGGGATCCGCGTCGTGAAGGCGTACGGCGCCGAGGCCGCCGAGCAGCGGCGCTTCGAGGCCGCGAGCCGGGCCGCCTTCGCCGCCGCCTTCGACGCGCGGAGCCTGCTCGCGGGCTTCCTGGTGCTGCTCTTCCAGGTCACCGGAGTCGCGCTCGCGCTCGCCGGCGCCCTGGCCGCGCTGCGCACGCGCGGGGGCGTCGGCATTGCGCTCCCGGCCCTCGGCTTCACGGTCTGGAACCTCGGCCTCTTCAACTACGCCAAGACCCGCTTCGGCGACGGCGCGGGGCAGCTCCGCCTCCTGTTCCGGACCTGGGGTCGCACCCAGGACATCGCGATCGGCCTCGATCGCGTGTTCGAGGTGCTCGACCTCGAGCCCGAGGTGCGCGACGCGCCGGACGCGATCCCGCTCGCGCCGCCGCGGCGCGCCATCTCGTTTCGCGGCGTCGGCTTCGCCTACCAGCCCGGGCGTCCGGCGCTGGACGGCGTCTGCTTCGAAGCGCCGTTCGGCTCGCTGACGGCGCTGGTCGGCGCCACCGGGGCGGGCAAGAGCACGCTGGTGGCGTTGCTGCTGCGCCTGTTCGATCCCGACGCCGGCGCCATCGAGATCGACGGCGTCGACCTGCGCCGCCTCAGGCTCGCGAGCCTGCGCGCAAACGTCGCGGTCGCCCTCCAGGAGAACCTGCTCTTCGGCGCGACGATTCGCGAGAACATCCGCTACGCGAGACCGGACGCGAGCGAAGCCGAGGTGCAGGCCGCCGCCCGGATCGCCTGCGCCGACGGCTTCATCGCGGCGCTCCCGCGCGGCTACGACACGCTGCTCGGCGAGCGCGGCGCGCGGCTCTCGACCGGGCAGCGCCAGCGCCTCTCGATCGCGCGGGCCGTGCTCAAGGACACGCCGATCCTGCTGCTCGACGAGCCGACGGCCTCGCTGGACGCCGCGACCGAGCAGCAGCTGCTGGGCAATCTCGCGGCCTGGGGGCGCGACCGCACGATCCTGCTGGTGACGCACCGCGCCTCGACGCTCCGCCACGCCGATCGGATCGTGCTGCTGGAGCGCGGCCGCGTGCTCGAGACCGGCGCGCTCGCGGAGCTGATGGCGCGTCCGGCGAGCGCCGTGCGCGCGCTGCTGGAGCCGGCATGAGCGCCCCTCCCGCCGCGGGTCGTCGCCTGGGCGAGCGCGAGACGCTCCGCCTCTTCGCGCGCGCCCTGCGTTACGTGTCGCCGCTGCGCTGGCGCTTCGCCGGCAAGCTCGGGCTGACGCTGGCGAGCCTGGCGCCGCGCCTGCTGCTGCCGTGGCCCGCGAAGCTGATCATCGACCACGTCATCAACCGGGATCCGATCACGGCCGCGCTCGCGGGCTATCCCCTCTTCGTGCAGACCGTGCTCGCCCCGCTGGCGGGGATGGAGCCGCTCGCGATCCTGCTCTGGCTGCTCGGCGCACAGGGGCTGCTGGCGCTCGCGGTCGGCGCGGTCGGCTCCACGGCCGCCGAGGTCGACCGCACCGAAGGCAGCCTCTCGTCCGGCCGCGACACCGCGACCACCACCGAGAACGAGGCCAACTACGGCTACAGCTTCGCAGGCGGCCTGCTCGGGCTCTTCGAGTTCCGCTTCACGCTGCGGCTCACGCAGGCGCTCAACCACCGCTATCGCTCGCGCGTGTTCGAGCGGATCCAGTCCCTGCCGATGCGGGCCTTCGACGACGAGCGCATCGGCGACGCCGTCTACCGGCTGATGTACGACACCCCGTCGATCACCAACGCCTGCTACCGGCTGCTGATCACACCGGTCGCCGCGGTGCTCGGGCTGCTGGTGACGGTCTGGGTGGTGCGGGACACGGTGACCGGCAGCCCGGGCATCGCCTGGGCCGCGCTCGGCTTCCTGCCGCTGGCCTTCCTCACGGCGCTGCTCTTCGGCTCGCGCGCCCGTGCCCGGTCGCAGGCGAGCCGCGAGGCCGGCGCGCTCACCACCACCGGGATCGAGGAGGGCCTCGCGAACATCCTCGCGGTCCAGGGCCTCGGCAGCGAGGCCCACGAGCAGCAGCGCTTCGCGCGCGAGAGCTGGGCTTCCTTCGGCGCCTTCCGCCGCTTCGTGCTCACGATCGCGCTCGCGATCGCGTTCGGCGCGATCCCCGCCGCCGCGTTGACGGGCTACGCCTTCCTGCGCGTCACCGATCTGGTGATCGCCGGCGTGCTCACGCCGGGCGATTTCGCGCTGGTCTTCACCTACTTCTTCCAGATCGCCGGCTATGCGATCGCGCTCGGCTCGCTCTGGATCCAGCTCCAGGGCGCCGCCGCGGGCCTGGGACGCGTCTTCGAGCTGATGGACTGGCCGGCGGAACGGGACGAGCCGGGAGCGCGGGAGCTGCCGCCGGTGCGCCGCGGCATCCGCGTCGAAGACGCGCATTTCGAGTACGCGGACGGGACCCCGGCGCTGCGCGGTGTCAGCTTCGAAGCGCGCGTCGGAGAGATCACGGCGCTGGTCGGGCCGGTGGGCAGCGGCAAGACGACGCTCGTCTCGCTGCTGCCGCGCTTCCTCGACCCCAGCGCCGGCCGGGTGCGGATCGACGATCTCGACGTCGCGGACGCGACCCTCGCGTCGCTGCGCGCGCGCACGGCCTTCGTGTTCCAGGAGACGGTGCTCTTCGACGCGAGCATCGAGGAGAACCTGCGCCTCGGCCGCCCGGACGCCAGCGACGAGGAGATCCGCCGGGCCGCGCGCAGCGCCGGAGCCGACGACTTCGTGCGCGCCCTGCCCGACGGCTACCGGACGCGCCTCGGGCGCGCCGGCGGAAAGCTCTCGGGAGGACAGAAGCAGCGGCTCGCGATCGCGCGGGCGCTGGTGCGCGAGGCCGGAATCCTGATCCTCGACGAGCCGACCTCCGCGCTGGATCCCGAATCCGAAGCGCGCATCCTGACGGCGCTCCACGAGGCCGCGCGCACGCGCGTCGTGATCGTGGTCGCCCACCGCCTCTCGTCGATCCGCGCCGCGGACAGCATCCTGTTCCTCGAGCACGGCCGGATCATCGAGCGGGGAACCCACGCCGAGCTGATGAGCCGTCCCGACGGAGCCTACCGCCGCTTCGTCGCTCTGCAGACCCTACGGACCCGGGCGGTCGAGTGACTTCGGGCCCAGCTCCGTGACGCGGTAGGCGAGCCGGCGGCTCTGCATCCAGCGCACGGCGAAGACGTCGACGAGGCCCACGAAGAGCCGGTCGGCGATCCCGTACTTCGAGCGCCCGTGGCGCCGCGGCCGGTGCGAGACCGGCAGCTCGATCACGCGCGCGCCCTCCAGCGCGAGCAGCGTCGGGAGGAAGCGGTGCATGCCGCGGTAGAGCTTCACCTTCATCAGGTAGGAACCGCGCATCGCGCGCAGCGAGCAGCCCACGTCTCGCACGCTCTCCCCCGTCACCGCGTTCCGGAAGCCGTTCGCGATCCGCGACGACGCCCGGCGCAGCAGCGTGTCCCGGCGCGCGACGCGCACGCCGCAGACCACGTCGGCGCGGTCGAGCGCCGCCAGCAGGCGGGGCAGGTCCGCCGGATCGTTCTGGAGATCGGCGTCCAGCATCGCGATCAGCTCGCCGCGCGCGGCGCGGAAGCCGGCGTCGAGCGCGGCGCTCTGGCCGTGCCGCGCGTCGAGCGCGAGCACGCGAACGCGGGGATCCTTCTCCGCGATCGCCCGCAGCCGCTCCCGGCTCGCGTCGCGGCTCCCGTCGTCGACGAACAGGATCTCGAGGCCGCCGGGCCAGGTGCCGACGGCGGCGTCGAGCTCGCGGTGCAGCGCCTCGAGGCTCGCTTCCTCGTCGTAGACGGGGATCACGACCGAGAGCAGCGCGGCGGCGGACATCGAACCCCCAGGCCCCGCGGCCGGGGCCCCGCGGTAGGATTGCCAGCCCACACGATAGAGAGGGTCGCCGGACGCGCCATGTCCAGTCTGCGCCCGCTCGGCGCCGGGGTGCTCGCGGCCGCGGCGGCGCTCTTCCTGGTGCGCCTCGGGGCGGTCGACCTGTGGGCGCCGGACGAGCCCCGTTACGCCCAGATCGCCGAGGAGCTCCGCTCCTTCGAGCACGGCGCGCGCGGCCTCTGGCTGCTCCACCTGAACGGCGAGGCCTATACCCAGAAGCCGCCGCTCTACTTCTGGCTGGCGGCGCTGGCCGGCGCGCCCGCGGGCCGGGTGGACGAGCTGGCCGCGCGGCTTCCGTCCGCGCTAGCGGGGATCGCCTGCGTGGCGCTCGTGATGCAGCTCGGCGCCCGCCTGCGCGGGCCCGCGGTCGGGATCGCCGCCGGCGGCCTGCTCGGGACCGCCACGCTCTTCACGCATCTCGCGCGCCGCGCGCAGCTCGACGTGCTGTTGTGTGGCTTCGAGCTGATCGCGCTGGCCGCCTTCTGGCGGATCGACCGCGGCGGCCCGCACCGCACCCGCGACGCCGCGGCGCTGCACGGCGCGCTCGGCCTCGCCGTCCTCACCAAGGGCCCCGTGGGCCTGATCCTCCCGGCGCTCGCGATCGTCGCGTTCCTCGCCTGGGAACGCCGCCTCTCCGACCTCCGGCGCTGCCTCCCGCCCTGGGCGCCGCTGCTCAGTGTCGCCCCGGGCCTCGTCTGGATCGCCGGCGCGGTCGCGCTGGCGCCGCCCGGCTTCGCACAGGCGGCGCTCTACGACAACGTCTGGGGGCGCTTCGCGCACGGGACCTCGCATGCGGGTCCGCCCTGGTACTACCTCTACCGGCTCCCGCTGGACTTCCTGCCCTGGACGCTGCTGGCGCCGGCGGTGGTCGTGGCCGGGCGGCGGGCGCTCGGCGCCGAGGGGCCCGCCGAACGGGCCCGCGTCTGGCGCTTCCTGCTCGCCTGGCTCGGCTCCGCGTTCCTCTTCTTCTCGGTCTCCGGGGGAAAGCGCGGCCTGTATCTGCTCCCGGCCTTCCCGGCCGCGGCCCTGCTCTGCGCCGACGCCGTGGTGAGCGCGCTGCGGGAGGGCGCCCGCCCGCCGCGCTGGGTCCCCCCCCTGCTCGCCGGCGCAGCCGCCCTGGTCCTGCTCGCCGGCCTCGCGGCGCCGAGGGTCGCGTCGCGCTTCGGGATCGACCTGCCGGCCGGCTTCGCGCCCTCGTGGCTCGCGCTCGGCGGCGCCTCGGCGCTCGCCTACCGCGCGGCGCGCGCGTCCTGGCTGCGCCGGGCGGGCGTGGTGGTGGCGGGCGTCGCGCTCGCCGAGCTGCTCGTCTTCGGCGGTCTGTTTCCCGCGCTGGACGTGGAGAAGTCGCCGCGCAGCATCGCGCGGGCGGCGGCGGAGCTGGCCGGGCCCGGCGAAAGCGTGGGCGTCACCCGCGGTACCCTGGTGGGCGCCCTCGCCTACTATGGGCGGCGCCGCGTGACCGAGCTCGAGACCCCGGAGGCGATCCTGCGCTTCCTGGCCTCCGGCGGCCGCGTGATCGTCACGGAGGCGCGCAACCTGGACCGGCTCGAGGCCGTGGCTCCCGTCGAGGTGCGCTTCCGCGTGCGCCAGGGCCGACGCGCCCTGGTGGTCGTCACGCCCGTCCCGCCGGCGGAGGGCTCGTCGCCGTGAGCGCGGCGCCGCGACGCGCGCGGGTGTGGCTGGGCTGGCTGCTGGGCGCCGCCTTCCTGGCGGCGCTGGTCTGGAGCACGCTCGCGCAGTCCGGTGTCGAGTGCGAGGTGTGCCTCGAATACCGCGGGAATTCCGTCTGCCGCACGGTCGCGGCCGACGACGCCGATGCCGCGACTCAGCAGGCGATGTCGAACGCCTGCGCGATCCTCTCCCAGGGCGTGACCGAGGGGCTCGAGTGCCAGCGCACGCCGCCGCGCTCGCTTCGCTGCAGCGAGCCGTGAGGCGGCCCGGCGCGGCCGCCGCCGGCTTGTTCGGCTCGGGCCCGCGGGTCTAAGCTGGTCGCAGGCCGCGCCCGGGCGACGGCCGGAGGAGCCCCGATGCCGTACATCGAGAGCCGCAGCGTCCACGACGCCGACGCCCACGTGGTCGAGACCCCCGACTGGCTGCACGCCTTCGCCGATCCCGGCGTGCGCGCTCGTCTCCCGCAGCTCTATCTGGCGACCGTCCGGCCGGGCGAGGAGAGCCTGATCGAGAGCATGCGGCGGCGGCACGCGGATCCGGCCTACCGTGCGCGCGACGAGCAGGAGATCATGCTGCGCAAGAACTGGAGCGCGACGGGCTCCTTCCTAAAGCAGGACCGCCCGCGCGCGCTCGACCTGCTCGGCGTGAAGTCGCAGCTGGTCTTCAACACCTTTCTCAACAAGTTCCTGAACCGGGTCGAGCACGCGGGCGATCTCGAGTACGCGCTCGGCGTGGCGCGCGCCCACAACCGTGCGATGGTCGACTTCTGCTCGGTGGACCGGCGGCTGCTGGCGACCGGCTACGTGCCGCTCGCGGAGTTCGCCAGCGCCCGCGCGATGGCGGAGGAAGCGATCGAGATGGGGTGCAAGGCCCTGCTGATCGCGTCCCGCTGTCCGAAAGGCCACTCGCCCAGCCACGTCGGTCTGTTCCCGGTCTGGGAGATCGCGCAGGAGGCGGGTCTGCCGGTGGTGTTCCACGTCGGGGGCGGAGGCGAGCTGCTGGCCCCGGATTTCTTCGAGAACGGGCTGCCGCCGGTGCCGGATTTCCACGGCGGCGCGGAGAACTTCCGCTCGGTCGATTTCATGCCGATCCCGTTCCCGCCCATGCAGGCGCTCTCGGTGCTGATCTTCGACGGAGTGCTCGAGCGCTTTCCCGGGCTCCGGATCGGCGTGATCGAGCAGGGCGCCTCCTGGCTGCCGAGCTTCCTGCGCCAGCTCGACTGCGCGCACGAGGCCTTCGCGCGCCACGAGGAGCGGCTGCGCAAGCTCTCGCTCCGCCCCAGCGAGTACCTGCGCCGGCAGGTGCGGGTGACGCCCTACCCCGCCGAGGACGTCGGCTGGATCATCGAGCAGTCGGGCGAGGAGATCTGCCTGTTCTCCTCGGACTATCCGCACGTCGAGGGAGGTCGGAATCCCCTCAAGCGCTTCGACGACAGCCTGGCCCGGCTCTCGGAGCGCGCAAAGCAGCGCTTCTTCCACGACAACTTCGTCGACCTCATGGGGAACGGTCTGGCCTGAGTGAGCTTCGCTCCGGCCTGAGTGAACTTCGCTCGCCTCCGGCTCGCTGCGCGCGCTTCGCGCTTGCAAGACTCTCTACGAGCGCGGGATCATTGATCCGGAGCGAAGACGCGTCACCACCTTCGCGATCTCGGCGTCGTGGGCGGGATCGGCGGGGAGCGGGAAGGCGATGCGGCCGGCGAGGCCGCCGTACCACTCGAGCAGGATGTCCGCGATCTCCGGATAGAGGCCCTGGGGCACCAGCGCGGCCAGCATCTCGTCCGTCAGCAGCCCGCGCATCTCGCCCCAGGCGCCTGCGCGGCTGAGACCGTGCAGCCGCTCGCCCACCTCCCCCCAGCCGTGCGCCACGAGCGCGGGCCAGTAGGCCGGCGTCGAGTACAGGAAGGCGAGCGTCTCGCGGATGTTCTCGCGCGACGCGGCCAGCTCGTCGGCGGTCCGCCCGGTCGCGATCAGTGGACAGGCGTGGATGGCGACCGCATCCGCGCTGCGCCCGGCGCGGGCCGCGCCGGCGGCGAGCGCGGGCCGCGCGACCTCGCGCAGCGTGCGCGGGTCGGAATTCGTGGGGTGCAGCAAGGCGCCGTCGCCAACCTCGCCGGCCGCGCGCAGCATCCCGGGGTTCACGGCGCCCAGCCAGATCGGCGGCGCCGCGTGCTCCAGCGGGCCCGGATCGAAGTACGGCTGCATCCGCGTCAGCCGGTAGTGCTCGCTCTCGAAGGCGAGCGGCGTCCCGTCCTGCCAGCGGGCGAAGACGGCGCGCAGCGCCCGCACGTAGTCGCGCATGCGCGGCGCCGGGGGCGTCCAGGCCACGCCGAAGCGCCCTTCGAGGTTCCCTCGCACCTGCGAGCCGAGCCCGAGCTCGAAGCGGCCGCCCGAGAGGCGCTGTAGGTCCCAGGCCCCCTGCGCCACCAGCATCGGGCTGCGCGCGAAGGCGACGAGCGCGCCGGTGGCCACCCGCAGCTCGCGCGTGTGCTCGAGGCAGAGCAGCGCCACCAGCATGCCGTCGTGCACGGCCTCGGGGACGCTGAGCCCCTGATAGCCGAGCCGCTCGGCGCGGCGCGCGTGCGCCGCCGCCTCGGCCAGCGGCGGGCGCACCTCCATGGTGGCGTAGACGTCGATGACTACTCCCCCTGCCTCATGAACTTCGCTCGCCTACGGCTCGCTGCCCGCTCCGCTTGCGTCCGGGGAGGATCCCAGCCGGATCCGGAAGGCGTTGTGGCTGCCCGTGCCCGTCACGATCAGATCGCCGTGGGCGTCGACCTCGACGCCGCCCGCCCCCTTCAGCCTGTGTCCCTTGCCGTCGCCCGCCGCGCCCATCAGGCGCGTGATCACCCCCTGCCGCGTGATCCGATACACGCTGAAGTCGCCCCCGCGCGTGACGTAGACGTTGCCCTCCGGGCCCACCGCCACGTCCGTGGGGGCGCCCAGGATGGTGACGTCCTTGTCGGCGCCCCTCGACGCCATGATCTCCCGGATCGCGCCCGCGGGCGTGATCTCGAGGATGTTGCCGCTGTTGTTGCCGGAGACGTAGACGTTGCCCTCGCCGTCGACCGCGACCCCGTTGGGAAACTTGAGCGTCTGGCCGGGGCCCGCCCCGTTCTGGTCGACGATCTGGCTGATCTTGCCGGAGGGCTCGATCTTGAAGCCGTTCAGGGATTTCGCGCCCACTACATACACGTTTCCATGTCGATCGACCGCGAGCCCGTTGGGGCGCCGCAACGGCCGGCCCGGGCCCGCGCCGTCGCCGCCGATCACGCGCGTCAGCTTCCCCTGCGGCGTGCGCTTGAGGACGTTCTGGCTGCCCGCGCCCGCCACGAACAGATTGCCCTGCCGGTCGACGGCGAGCGCGATCGGGCGGTACAGCCCGCTGCCGCGTCCGTCCCCGCTCGCGTCCACGACCTGGCGCTTGCTGCCATCCGGCGCGACCCGGAACACGTTCGCGCTGCCGACGCCGCCGACGTAGAGGTTCCCCTTGGCGTCGACCGCCAGCGCGCGCGGCTCCCGGAGCGCGTGACCGGCGCCGTCGCCGTCCGGGCCGATCACCTGGACGATCTTGCCGTCCGCCCCGATCCGGAAGACGTTGTTGCTCAGCATGCCCGCCACGAAGACGTTGCCGTGGGGGTCGATCGCGATTCCGCGCGCGCCTTGCAGGGAATGGCCGGCGCCGTCTCCGCTCTCGTCGATCAAGAGCTCGACGACCTGCGCCGACGCCGGAAGTGACACCAGCGCGAGACACAGGGCCGAGAGGCGCAGCCAGGCGGACACCGGAATCCCCCCTGAGGTCGGATCAGGGGCGCGAGTATACCGGCGGTCAGATCCGGAAGCGGCGGACGTCGGCGCGCAGCAGCTCGGCCTGCGCCAGCAGCTCCCGCGCGGTCTCGCCCATCTGCGCGGCGAGCGCGTCGTTCTCGCTGGTGTGCTTGGTGGCGTTCTCGATCGACTGGGCCGCCTCCAGGCAGGCCTTGGACTGCTGCTGGAGCGCGGTGTTGATCGCCTCGACCGTCCGCTGCACGGTCTCGATGTTCTCGCCGATCCGCGCGCTGCCGCGCGACTGCACCTCGATCGCCGAGCGCACCTGCCGCGCCACGTCGCGCAGCGCCACGCTGCTGCGGAACACGACCTCGTGGCCGCGCCCCTGCTCTTCGCCGGCGCGCCGGATCTCGTCGACGCGCGAGAGGACGCGAGCCATCTGGTCGGCGACCTGCTGCGCCACGCTCTTCTGCTCGGTGGTCGCCAGCACGATCTCGTTCATGCGCCCGCAGCTCTCGCGGGCGGCCGCGGTGATCTCCTCCAGCGAGACGCCCGCCTCCGCCGCGCGGTCGACGCCGCTCTTGACGCTCTCCGCGCTGCGGGCGATCGCCGCCACCGCGTTCTGGCTCTCGGCCTGGACGGCGCGCACCAGGCCGTCGATCTCCTTGGTGCCCGCGAAGACCCGTTCGGCGAGCGCATTCATCTCGCCGGCCACCACCGCGAAGGCGCGGCCATGCTCGCCGGCCTGGGCGGCGATGATCGAGGCGTTCAGGGCCAGCAGCCCGGTTTGGCTGGTGACCTGGTCGATCACGCTCACGATCGCGCCGATCGCCTCGACCCGGTGGCCCAGGTCGGAGATCACCCGGCGCGATTCCTCGGTGGCGGCGCGGATCGCCTCCATCCCCGTGATCGTCTCCAGCACGCGCTTGCGGCCCCGCTCCGCGGTCTCCACCACCGCGTTCAGCCGCAGCGTGGTCTCCTCCGCGTTCGCGTTCACCTCGCGCGTGGTGCTCGCCATCTCCTCCATGCTGCTCGCGGTGTGCTCGGCGGCCTCGGCCAGCGCGCCGGTGTTCTCCGCCACCTGCCGCGCGCTCTGCGTCATCCGCTCGATCGAGTCCGAGATCTCCTCGGCGCGCGTCGAGAACAGGGTGGCGTTGCCCGAGAGCTCTTCCCCGATGCTGCCGAGCTCCCGGAACGAGCTGGAGGAGCCGTCCACCGCGAGGTCGAGGGCCTGGGCCGAAGCGCCCGCGGTCTCCGCGATGCCCTCCATCTGGTCCGTGATGCGGTCCATGTTGGCGACCGCGACGGCGTTGCCCGCCACCTGCGCCGCCGTCACGCCCGCGAGACGCTCCGTCACCTGGGCGATCCCCGCGGCAGTGCCCTCCACGCCGTCGGCCGCCTGAGCGACCCGGCCGACCGTCGCGCGCAATCCCCCGACCATCGCCGCGACCGCGCGCGCCACGTCCCCGAGCTCGTCGCGGCGGTCGCTGCGGATGTCGACCGTGAGGTCGCCGGTCCCGATCCGCTGCGCGACCCGCTGGATCTCGAGGATCGGCTGCACCAGCCCGCGCGAGAGCAAGCCGCTGGCGCCGAAGGCGGCTGCCAGCGCGAGCAGACCTGCCAGCAGGAGATTGCCGCGCGAGCGGGCCAGCGCATCCCGTTCGGCGGTGAGCGGGAGGATGACCCGCATCTGGAGCTCGCCGAGGTCCCGCGAGACGGCCTCGATGTGCTCGCGCGAGGTCCTTCCGGCCGGCCGGAAGCTGACCTCGGCGCCGCACAGCGCGGACCACTCGGCGAGCGTCTCGCCGGCCAGCGGGTGCACCGCGACCAGCCGCCCCACCCGCTCGGCCCCGGTCGCGAGCGGGACCGAGACGACGGCGAGCGGACGGCCCTGGCTCGCCACCAGGCTGGCGTCCATCACCGCGATGGCCCGCGCGTCGGATTCGGCTCCGCCGGCGCCCGCCACCGGATGGTCGTCGCGATCGAGGAACAGGATGCGCAGGGCTCCCTGCTGCTCGCGCAGCGAATCCGCATAGTGCGCCAGCGTCGGCGCGTCGTTCACCTCGAGATTGGCCCGGAACTGCGGCGTCCCGGAGATGGCGCGATAGCGCTCCGAGAGGGCGCCGAGGTGGTTCGTGGCCAGCCGGCCCGCGGCGGTGACGGCCGCCTCCAGCCGCTGCTGCGCCGCCAGCTCGAGATCGGCGGTGAGCGAGCGGTGCTGCAGCGCGAGCGCGAGCCCGGTCGAAGCCGTCGCCACACCGCACAGGATGCACAGCAGGCGGACGAAGAGCGTCACCTTCATTTCTTCGCCGCGCCGATCACCAGCTCGACGGCGGTGCCCTTGCCCGGCTGCACCTGGATCTCGCGCGTCACGGCCGGCAGCCGCTCGCACCAGGTCGTCAGCTTGTAGCGGCCCGGCGCCACGTCGCGGATCTCGAAGTCCCCGGTGGCCCGCATCACGGCGAAGTACCGGTTCGGCGCCACGAAGATGGTTCCGCTCATGGATTCGTGGATCGAGCAGTAGGTGCGCACCACGCCCGCGTGCCGGAACGCGACCGTGCGCGATTCACCGGCCGGGTAGAGGCCGAGGTCGAAATCGTTGGGCGTCGAGTAGGAGAAGACGTTGTGGTAGATCGCGTCGTCGTTGGGCATCGCGACGCTCTGCCCGGCGGCGATCGCCAGGAACTGCGGGGAGAAACGCGCGTCCTTCTGATAGACCTTGGGAACCGCCGCCGGCGTCGGCGGCGCGGGCGCACCGCCCAGCGGTTCGAGGTAGGCGACGACGGGTCCGGCGTCGGCGAGCTTCGTGCCCGCGACGTCGAGGCGCACGCGCCCCCGCACGCTTCCGGGCGCGCCTTCCTCCCCGGCCGCCGGATACAGCGGCCACACCAGCAGGGTGAGCAGCGCGAGCGCGCCGTTTCGCCGCGACCGGTGAAGCTGCCGCATCAGAAGTCCACCCCGATCTCGATCCCGTAGAGGTCCTGGCCCCCCGCGTCTCCGCGGATCCCGTCGTTCACGCCGTTCACGAGGCCAACGTCGCGGATGCTGTACTCCGCGCGCAGCGTGACGCCGTCGGTCATGCGCCAGCCCAGCACCATGGAGTAGGCCTCGTAGGATTTCGCGTTGAATCCGAGGGTCGCATTCTGCCGGGAATCCAGCAGATAGCCCTCGTCGGAGTCGTAGGTGCCGAGCCCGTCCGCGCGCAGCCCGAGATAGAACGGCGCCAGCACGGGGGCCGCGGCCGCGCCTTCCAGCACGACCTCCGCGATCCAGTAGAAGAGGTCGCGGTCGTAGATGTCGGCGCCCGTGGAGTTGATTCCGTACCAGCCGCCGCCGAGCCAGATGCGCGCCAGATCCGGGAAGTGCAGGATCACGTCGCCGCCGGCGAGCCAGCTGTCCTTCAGCCGGTTGGGACCATCCGGCACCACCACGCCGTCCACGTAGTTCGGAATCCCGGTGCTGGCGCCGAAGGCGCGCGCCCAGGACTCGCCCAGCCAGAGCGCACCCATCGCAGCCGAGCTCGACGAGCCCATCGGCCCCGAGCGCAGCCCGCTCGCCGAGACGTGCAGCCACGGCAGGGGGTCGGCGAACAGCTTGAGCGTGAACTGCTTGTCGGTGTTGGGATCGAAGTTGAACTGCGTCTGCCCGTCGCTCACCGAGGCGACCCAGCCGAACTTGCCCTCGCGCCCGTAGATGCGGAGCCCTTCGTCCCAGAACCAGGGACCGCCGAGCGTGTTGTAGATGAACGGATTCTCGTGGTAGCCCTGGCTGAAGCGTAGGTAGTTCTCGCCGACGGGGATCTGGAAGCGCCCCACCTGGACGTTCGCCCATTCCTGTCCGCCCAGGCCCTGGAAATCCGTGTAGAGCTCGCCGACGCGGTTGTCGTCATCGCCGAGGCGCACCAGATCCCACTCGAACAGGAAGCCGATGTCGCGCACAAGTGTCGTCTCGCCCAGGCTCACGTCGCGCGCGAGCTCCGCGTCCACGAAGAAGCGGGCGTCCCAGACCTGGAAGGAATCCTGCGGGATGACGGCGTGCGCCGCGCCGCCGTACCAGCCGGTGTTCGCGCTGCCGGACAGCCGCACGCGATCGGCCCAGCTGCCACCGGTGTCGTAATTCTCCGGCTCGGCCTCGCGAGCGACCGGGTCGCTCTCGGCCTGCACGCGCTCGTCCTCCTCGCGGGTCTCGAGCTGCTCGACGCGCTGCTCGAGCCGATGGATGATCTCGAGCAGCTCCTCCTCGCTGGCCGCGCGCACGCCCGCCGCGGGGGCGAGCGAGGCCAGGCACACGAGCCAGAGCGCAGCGCTACGGCTGAGCTGCCGGCGCGGACGCGGGTACGTCGTCACGCTGGTCTACTCCCATTTCGATGTCGAGCTGCACCACGCTGTCGGGCGCGAGCTGAAGCGGAGCGCGCGCCGGGGGGAAGCGCGGATGCCAGGCGAGCAGCGTGTGGCTTCCGGGCGCCAGCCCGCTCAGCTCGAAGCGTCCGTCCGCGGACACCACCACGAAGGGCCCCGGCGAGACGAACACGATCGCTTCGGAGCGCGCCACGTCGAGCAGGAAGAGCGAGTGCTCCCCCGCGTCCGGAACCGCGATCTCGATCTGCTGGCCGGGCTGGAGCCAGTGCACGAGCTGCAGGGAGGGCGCCGAGAGCACGTGGGCGGCGCCGGTCTCGTTGCTGACGATCAGCATGCCGCCCGCGCCGACCGCCGCATGCTCGGGATCGAGCCGGGTGCGCACGCCGCTGCTCCGGATCGCGAGCTGCGCGCTGCCGCCCGGGCTGGGCCCCTCGCCCAGATGCACCACCGCGAAGCCGGGCTTCGAGTAGTCGACGAACTCGACGTCCTTCATCCGGCGGTCCGCGTAGGGCGACCCCCCCGCCTTGTGGGGCGTCACACCCTCGCGCGGCACCAGACTCAGATGTCCCCAGACCGTGCCGGTTCCCGCGGACGGAGGCGCGGGCGCCTGGGTCGCGCACCCCGTCGCCGCCGCAGCGAGCAAGAGCCCCCCGAGCCATTGCCTCGCGACGCGCCGGAAGGCGCAAGAATCGCCAGCCGATCCCATGGGACGCTCCTCGAGAACCGAAGGATTCGGCCCGTTTTCGGCCAGCCCCTGCGCAGCCTTTACCGGATTCGCGCGGGCGGACGGGGGGCGGCCCCTGTGTTAGAAGAGGCCTCTCGACCGGGCACCCGGAAGGAAACAGCGAGGCCGCCTCGATGAAGCGCCCCGGCGCGTGGATCCCGCTGGTCCTGGTGGCCGGCGTGCTGGCGATCTACGGCCAGACGCTGGCCTTCGACTTCGTCGTCTTCGACGACGACAAGTACGTGACCGGGAACCCCACCGTGCAGCGGGGCCTCTCGCTGGAAGGCATCGGCTGGGCCTTCGACAACCAGGCGGTCTCGGCCTGGCATCCCCTCACCTGGTTCTCGCACATGCTCGATGCCCAGCTCTTCGGCGACTGGGCGGGCGGCCACCACGCGAGCAACGTCCTGCTCCACGCCCTCGCCTGCGTGCTCCTGTTCGCGGCGCTGCGCAGCCTGACCGGCGCCACCTGGCGCAGCGCCGCGGTCGCCGCGCTCTTCGCCTGGCACCCGCTCCGGGTCGAGTCCGTGGCCTGGGTCTCGGAGCGCAAGGACGTGCTCTCGGGCGTCTTCGCGATGCTGACACTATGGTGTTACGCGCGTTACGCGCGCAGCCGTTCGCCCGCCGCCTGGCTGGGGGCCTTCCTCTCCCTCGCCCTCGGGCTGCTGGCGAAGCCGACCCTCGTCCCCCTCCCCTGCGTGCTGCTGCTGCTCGACTACTGGCCGCTGGCGCGGCGCGAGTCCTGGCCCCGGCTGTTGCTGGAGAAGCTCCCGTTCTTCGCGCTCTCCGGACTGGCGAGCCTGCTGACGCTGGCCTTCCAGCGTCGCTTCCTGATGCCGCTCACGGGCATCTCGCCGCTCCAGCGCGCGGCGAACGCTGTGGTCGCGATCGACAGCTACCTGCGCAAGATGGTCTGGCCGAACCCGCTCGCCCCGCTCTATCCGCATCCGAATCTGCCGGCGCAGGGCGGCGTCCCGCTCGACGAGCTGACCGTTCTGCTCTCGGCCCTGCTGCTCGTCACGATCTCGCTGGCGGTCTGGCGCGCGCGCCGCTTCCCGCCGCTGCTGGTGGGCTGGCTCTGGTTCCTCGGCCTGCTGGTGCCGACCCTCGGAATCGTCCACGTGGGGCGCCAGGCGTTCGCCGATCGCTACACCTACCTCCCGGCGATCGGCCTCTCGATCGCGCTGGTCTGGGGCGCCGCGGAGCTCGGCTCGCGGGTGCGCGCGCCCGCCCTTCGCCGGCTGCTCTGCGCGGCGGCCGCCCTTGCGCTCGCGGGCTACGGCCTCGCCGCGCAGCTCCAGACGCGGGTCTGGCGCGACTCCGAGACCCTGCTGCGCCACACGCTCGCGGTGAGCCCGCGCGCCAGCGCGATGCGCTTCAACCTCGCCGGATGGCTCTACCACGAGGACCGCGCGGAGGAGGCCATCCCCGAGTATCGAGCCGCGCTCGAAGTGGACCCCGGCAACGCGGTGCTGCACTTCGATCTCGGGCGCGCCCTGCACTCGCTGGGGCGATCCGCGGAGGCGATCGAGGAATACCGCCGCGCCGCGGCGATCGAGCCGCGAAACCCGAAGTACGTCTACCAGATCGGCCTCAGCTACGAGCGCGAAGGGCGCCTGGCCGAGGCGGTCGAGTACTACCGCCACACGGTCGCGCTCGACCCGGCCAACGAGAAGCCTCGCAAGCGGCTGGCCTCCGCCCTCTCCCGCCTCGGCCGGAGATAAGAGGGGCGTTGGTTCAGAAGTTCAGTCACTCGCCGGGCTCCACCTCCGCTCGAAGAGCGCCAGGTAGAAGCCGTCGGTGGCGTGGCGGGCCGGGGTGAGCAGGACGGCGCCCTCCGGCGTGCGGGGACAGTCGCCCTGTAGCGTGCGGGCCCAGGCCCCGTCCAGCGGAGCCGCGCGCAGCTCCGGCGCCGCCTCGAGCAGCCAGCGGGCCTGCTCCTCGGTCTCGCTCGGGAGCCAGGTGCAGACCGCGTAGAGCAGCCGCCCGCCGGGCCGCAGCAGGCGCGCCGCAGCGCGCAGCAGGCGGCGCTGCAGCGCAACCAGCTCGGCGGCGTCGCGCGGCTCGAGGCGCCAGCGCGCATCCGGGTTGCGCCGCCAGCTCCCGATCCCGCTACAGGGAGCGTCGACCAGCACGCGATCGAAGCGCCCCTGCTGGCGCGCGAGCCAGGCGTCGCGCCCATCGGTCAGCGTGCGCTCCTCGACGTTGTGGGCGCCCGCGCGACGGCGGCGCACCGCCGCGCGCCGGCTGCGCCCGGCGCGCACGTCGCAGGCCACCAGACGGCCGCGCCCCTGCATGGCCGCCGCGAGCGCGAGCGTCTTGCCGCCGGCGCCGGCGCACAGGTCGAGCACCTGCGCTCCGGGCTGCGCCTCGAGCAGGAGCGCCGCGATCTGGGCGCCTTCGTCCTGCACCTCGATCCAGCCGAGCCGGAACGCCTCCAGCGCGGCGACGTCGGGCCGATCGCTCAGGCGGAGGCCGACCGGCGAGAACGGGGTCGGCGTCGCCAGCAGGCCCGCGCGCGCCAGCGAAGCCACCGCCTGCTCGCGCGTGGCGGCGAGCGTGTTCACGCGCAGATCGAGCGGCGCGGGCTGGCACAGGGCTGCGATCTCGCGCTCGAGCTCCGCGCCGAAGCGCGGCGCGAGCTCCGCCAGCACCCACTCCGGGCACTCGAGACGCACCTCGCGCGCCTGCTCCGGGTGATCGAGCGCTCGGCCCGCGAGCGCCGTCAGCAGCGCGCGCTCGGGCGCCCGCAGGCGCAGCGGGTGGCCGGGGGCGCCGCCGAAGATCCGTTCGACACTAATTGGTGTCCATCCCTCGAGCAGCAGCAGGGCGGCCAGCGCGCGCGTGCGCGGCAGCGGCCGCGCGCCCGCTCGCTGGATCCACCAGTCGAGCGCGGCGCGCCGCCTCGACCAGCCCTGCACGCGCACCTGCACGGCATGCCGCTCGGCGCGCGAGAGCCCGCGCGAGCGGCGATGGAAGGCGGCGATCGCCACGTCGGCGGGCGCCGCGCTGCGATCCAGCTCCGCGAACAGGTCGAGCGCGCTGCGCAGGCGCACGCCCTCGCCCCGGGCGGGCGGGCGTCTCACTCGATCCGCGCCGTGATCGTGAGCACCTGCTCGTCGCGGGTCCGCTGCTTCCCGGCGCCGGCGAAGGCATCCAGGCTCGCGGCTCCCTGCTCCCCGCTCAGCCCCGCGATCACGACCGTCTGGCCGGGCTCGAGGGTCAGCGTGGTGGAGGCCTCCGACGTCTCGATCCGGCCGTCCTGCTGGAAGCTCGCCTGGAACGGGCGCAGCTCGAGCAGCACGCGTCCATCGCCCAGCACGCGGGCGTGCGCTTCCAGGCCGGAGTCGGCGGCGACCAGGGTCGTGTTCTCCTGCCAGCCCCGGCGCGTGGTGAGCGGCCGGGTCTCGCCGGTGGCGATCCGCGCCGAGTGCCCCTCGAGGATGCGAACCGTGCCCCCGCGGTTCGAGCTCGACCGCCCGCGCTCCGCCTGCGCGGTCACCCGCAGGCGCGATGCGCCCGCCGGAACCATCAGGTTCCCGATCCGCACCGCGCCGGTGGCGACGCCCCAGGCGACGCGGACGCCCTCCGTCTCCAGCTCGCTCTCGCGCTGCGACTGGTATTCGAGCACCACCGTGCGCAGCGCGCGGTCCTGTGCGGCGAGCAGCGCGAGCGCGCTGCGCAGCAGCGCGGGACGCTCGCAGATCAACACGAGCGAGTTGCTGCCCGGATCGACGACGACCCGCCCCTCGTTGCCGAGCGCCGCCTCGGCGTAGGGAAGCAGCTCCTCGGCGCTCCGGTGCTGCACGCGGTAGACCTCCGCCTGCGGCGCGCCGCTCGCCGGCAGCGCGACCGCCAGCGCGAGCGTCAGCAGGGCGAGCCGCCGACAGGCCTGACGGGCCTCCGCCCTCATCGAAGCGCCTCGCCGGAGGCGCCCGGCTCCGAGGCGACCTGGAAGCGCCGCTGGTACTCCGCGAAGCGGGGCCGCAGGCGTCCCTCGTCGAGGCCGCCGAAGCCGAGCGAGTAACGGTGCGCGCCGTGCTGGTCGCGCGGGTGCTCGGCGAGATAGCGCCGCATGCGCGCCTCCGCCTCGGGGCGGAGCTCCATTCCGAAGTGGTCGTAGATGCGGCGGACCTGCTCGATCTCGCGGCCCACGAGGTCCGAGAAACGGATGTCGAGGAACCGCGCGGATCCGCCGCCCGCGCGATCCCGCGCCTCGCTCGCGAGCCGCAGCCCCGCCGCCAGGCGGCTGGCCCAATCCGCGCCGATCTCGGACGGATCCGCCGCGTCGCTCGCGAGCCCGCGGAGCGTGTGGATCAGGCTCACGAGCGAGGCCAGCACCGCGACCGGATCCCGGTGCGTCTGCACGATCCGCGCGTCCGGGTAGACCGCGAGCAGCGCGTCCAGCGCCCACAAGTGCCCGGGCGACTTCAGGACCCAGCGCTCGGCCGGGCATCGCCATTGCAGGTACTGGAGCCAGCGGCGATGCGCGGCGTAGACGGGGCGCAGGTCCGCCTGGTCGAGCCAGCTCTGGTAGCTGGGAACCCGGTAGCTGGTGTGGAAGATCAGGCTGGCGAACTCGTGCGCCGTGATCGCGACGCACTCCTGTGGCAGCTGCGCTCCCATCCGGTGCATGGCCCGGAACCCGGGGATCACGCGGTCGACCCCGCGCAGGTGGGCGTCGACCCGCGCGATCCGGGGATCGCTCGGGTAGCTGGCGCGCTCGGGCGGAGGCCAGGGTTCCATCACCTCCCAGCTCATCGGCACGCGGCTGGCCGGATCCTGCGCCAGCAGCTCGTGCAGGATCGAGGTCCCGGTGCGCGGCAGGCCGATCACGAAGAGCGGGCGCTCGACCGGGCCGTCGCCGATCTCGGGATGCCGCAGGAAGGCGTCGTGCAGGCGCAGGCGGTTCTCGAGCAGGCGTCCGAGGTCGCGCCGCGCGACGATGCGGCCGAAGGGGGTCAGCGCCGCGTCGGATTCGAGCGAGGCGACCAGGCGGCGCAGCGGCTCCTGGAAGCGCGCGTCGCCGAAGGCGTGGAGGCCCGTGCGCCGCGCCGCCCTCGCCAACAGGCCGTCCACGTCCAGCCGCGCGAACGGCACGCCGGCCGCTCGCAGCGCCCGGCCGGCCCAGTCGAACGCGCGCAGTCCCAGGGGACGCTGCGGCGCGCCTGCGCGCGCCACCACCGCCGTTGCGCCCTTCGCCATCCGCAGGGGCTCCCGCGGCCCACTGGATGGCCGCCCGGCGCACCTTGCAGGATCCGCCGATCCGGCGCAACGGAGCGCCGGCGCTCAGGCCGATTCGGCGGCTCGGGCGCAGTCGATGCACGAGGTGGTACCCGGCAGCGCCCGCAGCCGCGGCAGCGAGATCGGCCCGCCGCAGCGGTCGCAGCGGGACAGGCGCCCCTGCGCGGCATGGTCGAGCGCGCGGTCGAGCGCCGCCAGGCGGCGGGTGGCGAGCCCGTCGAGCGCTGCCGTGAGGCTCACCTCGCCCAGCTCCGCGCTGCGCTCGGGCAGGTCCATCGGACGCTCGTGCGAATCCGCCGAGAGATCGCGCTCGACCGCGTGATAGCGGTCGAGCTGCTCGGCGATGCGCGCCCGCTCGCGCTCGAGCTGGGAGACCAGCCCGGCCAGCGCATCCGGATTCCCCGGATCGCGCGGCGCCCGGCACGAGAGCACCGTCGCGAGCGCGTGCAGGAGGTCGGTCTCCGAGAGCAGTCCTTCCAGGCGGCCCTTCTCGTCGACGATCGGCAGACAGCCGAAGCGCCCCTCTGCCATCCGCTCGGCGGCTTCGGCGAGCGTCGCGTCGCGGCCGAGCGTCTGCGGGGAGTGGGTCATGATCTCGCCCACGCACCACTCGAGCGCCGCGCGCCGCTCGCCCGCCGCGAGCGCGCGCCGCGGGCGCAGCGGCAGCGCCAGCGCCGCGGCCAGGTCGTCGGCCGTGAGCACGCCGATCACGCGCTGATCGGGCGCCACCACCGGAAGGTGGCGGATGCCGTGGCGCAGCATGCTCTCGTAGGCGTCGAGCGCGGACGCGCCGGGCCCGATCGAGACGGGATCGCCGCTCATGAACTCCTTGACGGTGGTCTGCATGCGACACCTCCGGGCCCGTCCACTGCATGCCGTGTGCCGTTGCGAGGACGCCGCGCGTGGCCGCGAGCGCCGTGGCATGGGGCAGCCGTCCCCGCCGCGCCGGGCGCCTGGGGCGGAGCGTCGCAGGCGAAGCCCGCCGGGCCGGATACCCTGGTGGCGCGGACGCCTCGCGCACGCTCGGAGCCGTTCTGGGCCAGTCCTACACACCGCTTCTCTTCGCGCTCGCGGCGGCCGCCCTGTTCGGCGCGGCGACCCCTCTCTGCAAGCCGCTGCTAGCGGAGCTCGCGCCCACCACGCTCGCGGGCCTGCTCTACCTGGGCGCCGCCGCAGCCCTGGCGCCGGTCGCGTGGCGCGACGGGCTGCCGTCGTTCGCGCCGAGCCGCGCGAATCTCGCGCGGCTCGCGGGCATCGTGATCTTCGGCGGCGCGCTCGCGCCCGTGCTGCTGCTCGCGGCGCTCGCGCGCGCGCCGGCGGGCTCGGTGGCGCTCTGGCTCAACCTCGAAGTCGCGGCGACCGCGCTGCTCGCGCGCGTCTTCTTCCGCGAACACCTGACCACGCGGGGCGCGCTCGCGATCCTGCTCGTGTGCGCGGCGAGCGCGCTGCTCGCGATCCCGGCCGGCGCCGGAGGCGCTCCCGCGCCGGCGCTGCTGCTGGTGGCGGCGGCCTGCCTCTGCTGGGCGCTCGACAACAACTGGACCTCGCGCATCGACGCCTTCACCCCGGCCCAATCGAGCTGCGCGAAGGGGCTGGTCGCCGGCAGCGTGAATCTCGCGCTCGGGCTGGCCGGCGGAGACGGCCTCGCGCCGGCGAACGCCGGGCTCGCGCTCGCGATCGGCGCGGCCTGCTATGGGCTCTCGCTGGCGCTGCTCGTCTCGGCGGCGCAGCAGCTCGGCGCGGCCCGCTCGCAGCTCGCCTTTGCGACGGCCAGCTTTTGGGGCGTGGCGCTCGCCTGGCTGCTGCTCGGCGAGCCGGTGCTCGCGGTACAGCTCGCGTCCGCGGCGGCGATGGCGCTCGCGCTCGTGCTGATCGGCCGCGAGCAACACGGCCACTGGCACCAGCACGAAGCCGTGACGCATCGCCATGCGCACCGACACGACGACGGGCACCACGACCACAGCCATCCCGAGGCTCTCAGCGAGACGTGGCACTCGCACGCGCATCGCCACGACGCGCAGGCCCATGCCCACCCGCATCGCCCGGATCTGCACCATCGCCATCCCCACCGCGGGGGCCGGCGCCGCTAGGGCCGCTATGCTCGCGCCGCTCCGGCGGACCTGGCCGTCCGAGGGGAGGCCGCGCCGGAAGCCGATTCGGAGGGGAAATGGACCGCGTTCTCGGCCAATTCTCGGAGCCCGCCTATGCGCTGATGCGGATCGTGGTGGGATTCCTGTTCGCTTGTCACGGGGCGCAGAAGATCTTCGGGTTGCTGGGAGGGGTCGACGAGGCGGGCGGAACCGCGGCCTTCGGGCTGATCTGGGTCGCGGGCTTCATCGAGCTGGTGGGCGGGCTGCTGGTCGCGACGGGATTCCAGGCCGCCACCGCGGCCTTCCTGTGCAGCGGCCAGATGGCGGTCGCCTACTTCATGGCGCACCAGGGTCGCGCGCTGGTCCCGATCCAGAACGGCGGCGAGTTGGCGGCGCTCTACAGCTTCGCCTTCCTGTTCATCGCGACCCGGGGCTCGGGGATCTGGAGCCTCGGCGGGCGAGGCGCAGCCGCCGGCGCGCGCGCGTGATCCGGATCCGCCGCAGCGACGAGCGCGGGCTCGCGCAGCACGGCTGGCTGGAGAGCCGCTTCACGTTCTCGTTCGCCGAGTACCACGATCCGAAGCAGATGGGCTTCCGGGCCCTGCGCGTGATCAACGAAGACCGCGTGCAGCCGGGCCAGGGCTTCGGAACCCACGCCCACCGCGACATGGAGATCGTGACCTACGTGCTGGAAGGCGCGCTCGAGCACGCGGACAGCCTCGGCACCCGCTCGCAGATCCACCCGGGCGAGGTCCAGCGCATGAGCGCCGGAACCGGCGTCACGCACAGCGAGTACAACGCCTCGCGCGAAGCGCCGGTGCACTTCCTCCAGATCTGGATCCTGCCCGAGCGCGAGGGGATCGCGCCGGGCTACCAGCAGCGCGCCTTTCCGCGCGAGGGGCGCCGCGATCGATTCCAGCTGGCGGCCTCGCGCGAGGGGCGCGAGGGATCCATCGTGATCCATCAGGACGCCGAGATCCATCTCGCCGAGCTGGGGGCGGGCGCGCGGGTGGTGCATCCGCTTCGCGCCGGTCGGCACGCCTGGGTCCAGGTGGCGCGCGGCGCCCTCTCGCTCGGCGGCGATCGGCTCGCCGCCGGGGATGGCGCGGCCGTTTCGGACCAGGCGCGTCTCGAGCTCGAGGGGATCGAAGCCGCCGAGCTGCTGCTCTTCGACCTGGCGTGAGGCGCACGCGTCGGCCGCCCGCCCGCGTGGCGCTTCCCGGCGTCCTCGCGTGGCTGCTCGCGTCGCTCTTCGGCGCGGGCGGCTGCGCCCATTCGCTGGTCTCGGGCGGCCAGCTCCGGCCCGAGCCCTTCCACCAGATCGTGGACCGCACCGTGCGCGCCCGCGGCATCGCGCCCGAAGGCGAGATCCGCACGCGAGTGATCCGCTCGGCCGAGCTGCCCGAGCTGCTGACCGGCGCGCTCACGGCGGAGTGGACCGGCGCGGAGATGCTCGACTATCAGGAGGGCCTGATCGCGCTCGGGATCTGGCCCGCCGGCCGCGACCTGCAACGCGAGTTCGTCACCGTCTACTCCGAGGAGGTGGTCGGCCTCTACCTGCCGACGCAACGCACGCTCTTCCTGGTCGACGACCCGAACAGTTCCTGGTCGGTCCGTCTGCTCTCGGCGCTCGCGCGCCGGGATCTCGAGCGGGAGCTGATCGTCTCGCACGAGCTGGTGCACTTCCTCCAGCATCAGGCCTTTCCGGATCTGATGCAGCCCGATCCCTTCTGGAAGAGCCAGGACGACGTCGCCGCCGCCCTTCAGGCGGCGCTCGAGGGCGATGCGCTGCATTACGGCATCGCCGCGCTCGAGATCCCTCCGCCCGCCGAGGACGAGCTGCGCGTCGCGCTCGAAGAGGAGGATCAGCAGCGCTCGCACGGCGCGCTCGCGGAGGCGCCCGCCCTGCTGCGCCTCACGCTCTCGTTCCCGTATGCGCACGGCTACGGCCTCTCGCTACGAGAGGGCCGCGCCCTGCTCGCGACGCCGCCTGCCTCGACCGAGCAGGTGCTGCACCCGGAGAAGCGCCATGAGCCGTTCCAGGCGATCGACCTCCGCGCGCTGCGGGCCCAGCTGCCGGCGGGCTGTCGCGCGCTGTTCGAAGACACGCTGGGCGAGCTGGGCCTCTCGGTGCTGCTGCGCGATCTGGGATCCCCGATCGAAGCCGCCGCCTGGGAGGGATGGGATGGCGACCGCTGGGTCGCTGCGGATTGCGGGGGGGATCGCGAGCTGGTCTGGCTGACCGCCTGGGATTCCGAGACGGACGCGGCCGAGTTCGCGACCGCCTACCAGCGGATCGCACCGGCCGTGGCGGAACGCGCGGGGATGGCGTCAGCCCCGACCGCGCGCGTGGTGGGCAGCGAGGTCTGGATCGCGAGCCCCGGGCTCGCCCCCCTCGTCGTGCACCTGGGCGCCCTCGCGAACCGCGCGCGCGTCGCAGACCTGGCGGGAGTGCGCGCGCACTTCGAGCCTGAGTGAACTTCGCTCGCCTTCGGCTCGCTGCGCGCGCGGCAGGAGCCGCGCTTGCTATCCCTCGTGCTCCCAGCCGGGGATCACCTGATAGCGCGGCTCGGGGCTGAACATCGGGAAGAAGCTGAGCGGGCAGAGCGCGACGTCCAGAGTGCCGGTGGCGAGGCGATAGACACCCAGCAGCGTTCCGGCGAAGAAGCCGGTCACGGGCCCGGTGACCACCCCCCCCGGCATCTCGCGCATCTCGTCGGTCGGCCGCACCGCGAGCATCACCGGATCCGCCGGCCAGGTGATGAGGCCGTTCACGCCCGCCAGGAAAGTGTTGCTCACGTGGTGGCCGTAACGCCGGAAGAAGCCGGCCTCGGGCTCCTCCGCGGCGGCCTCTTCGGGAGCGGCTTCCGCCTCTTCGGGAGGCGTCTCTTCGGGGGCGGTCGCCGATTCATCCCCGGCGGCGGCCGGCGCGGGCTCGGCCGCCGATTCCTCCGCGGCCGGCTCGGCGGGAGCGGCCGTGTCGTCCGCCAACGAGGCGCTCGCGAGACCGAGCAGCAGCGAACCAGCCAAGGCGATCGTCCAGGAACGCATGCGTCCGATGCTCCCTCGCTTGCGCCCGAGCAACCCCCGCCCTCCCGGCGCGGCGCACACTCTACCAGAAGCGATGACGGCGGAATCGCGATTCCTCCGGAGGGGCTGGGCGGAGCGCCCGGTTCGAGCCATCCTCCCGGCGCGCCGCGGCGAACCCAGCCGCAGGTCCGCCGCGAGGAGTCCGATGGTCCGTCTGGCAATCGATTTCGAACACCCGTCGCGCGTCTGGTGGGAAAAGGGCGGCCAAGAGCTCTGGGACGGGATCACCGAGGGCTTCGACGGCAATTCCGTCGTGCTCGACGAGTCGATCGCGGAATCCTGGCTGGTGCGCGCGCGCCAGCTGCCCGGCTGGGACGGCGGCCCCGATTACGCGCCGCACCCCGTCACGGCTTCCGCCGTGAACGAGGACGAGGACATCTAGCCCCCGGAATCGGGTCGCGTTCGCGGCCCGACCAGCCGCACCAGCCACTCGCGCAGCCGATCCTGCGCGATCGCGGCCCACAGCATGAACGGCAGGCTGTCGGCGAAGAGCGCCGCCGGAAACATCGTCGAGAACGGGTCCGCGGTCGGGCGCCGCTTCGACAGCGACCACTGCTCGACGCCCACCAGCGCCACGTGCGCGAGGAAGAGCAGCGCGCAGCCCAGCAGCGAGCCGATCGCGCGGCGACGCGTGCTCAGCCCGGGCGTCAGCCACGTCAGCACGAGGAACGGCACGAAGGACACGAAGCGCTGCCGGGCCGGGCTGTCCGCGATCCGCGTCACCCCGATCCACTCGAGCGCGGGCCCCGCCACCGCCAGCAGCACCCGGTCGTAGGCAGCGCTCCCCCACTGGATCCAGGCCCAGGTCAGGACGGCCGTGAGCAGGACGAAGCTAAGTCCCAGCCGGAGCAGGCGACTCGCCATGGCGAACGACCTTGAAGATCCACAGCAGCCACACCGACGTGATCATCAGGATCAGCGTGGCCTGCCAGAAGTAGATGTGCATGAACTCGAAGTGCTGGGGATAGAAGCAGCCGAACCAGAGCAGCACCAGGATGCGCAGGACGTTGAAGAGATAGAGGATCGGAACGCCGAGCCCGATTCCGATCAGCTTGTCGACCCAGCCGGTCGGATAGGCGAGCACCGCCGCCAGGAAGATCAACGCCTCGAAGATGCCGGTGCACTCCTCGATGATCAACACCGAGAACGGGCCCAGCTCGACCAGGTTTCCCTTGATCGAGGCATCGTCGCTCACCAGCGAGAGGAGCGCGTGCTCGATCACGGCGGTGCCCGTGGTCGCCCACTCCACGGCGCCGATCCAGCGTTTCGTGACCCAGGGATAGCCGAGCGAGAAGATCAGGAGGTAGAGCGCGAAGAGCCCCACGAAGCGGTAGGCGGGATTCGACGCGGCAGCTCGCAGACCCATGCGCGCAGCAGTCTACCCGGTTCCCGCGCGCGGTGGGATGGATGCGTGGGGAGCGGCGGCACGCTAGAACCCCCGCAGTCGTGGCACACCGCGAACCCCGAGCTCGGCGCGCTGCGCGCGGCGTATCTCGCGACGCGCTCGTGCTCGCGCTGGTGTTGACCGCGACCATCGTCGCCCATCGGCCAACCCTCGGGCTCGGACACCTGGGCTGGGACACCTATCCGCTGATCCTGACCAGCCGGATCGAGAGCGCCTCCGATCTGGTCGGCGCCTTCCGCGAAGAGCTGATGGACGGGCGCTATCCGAACGGTCACTTCTACCGCCCGCTGACGACGCTCTCCTTCGGCCTCGACCATGCCTTCTGGGGCCTGGATCCCGCCGGCTACCACCGGACGGATCTGCTGCTGCTGCTCGCGTGCACGGTCGGCGTCGCCGCGCTCGGCCGCCGCCTGCTCGGGCCGGGCACCGGCCCACTCGCCGCCGCCCTGCTCTTCGCGCTGCATCCGCTCCACGTCGAGACCCTGCCGGTCGCCGCGCGCCGCGCCGACGGCCTCGCCCTCCTCTTCATGCTGCTCGCGCTTCTCACCGCAAGCGGGCGCCAGTCCGCGCGCAGCGAGCCGGAGGCGAGCGAAGTCCATCGAACCGGGAAGCGCTGGCTGTGCGCGCTCTGCGCCGCGCTCGCCTTCGGCTCCAAGGAATCCGGCATCGCGGTGGTACCGCTGCTGTTCGCGCTCGGCTTCGCGGAGGCCGGCTCCGTGCGCGGCGCGGCTCGCCTCGGCGCCGCCGCGCGGGTCGCAGCGCTCCCGGCGCTGGCCGTGGCGCTGCTGCTGCTCGTGCGCAGCGTCGTGCTCGGCGGGATCGGCGGGCATCCCGGCTCCTCGCTGCTCGCGGGGGCCGGCCGCGGCCTCTCGATCGTTCCCCAATACGCTTACCTGCTCTTGATGCCGCAGCCGCTGCTGCGCGAGCCGACGCTCGCTTGGGGGCTCGTCGCCGCTGCGGCGGCCACGCTCGCGGCCGCGCTCGGATGGCTGGCCCGCGGACCGGACGCGCGCCGCCTGCTGCTCGTCTGCGGCGTCTGGCTGCTCGTGAGCCTCTGGCTGACCGGCGTCTCCGGCGAGATCGCCTCCTGGTACGCGCTCGCCTTCCTGCCCGCCTTCTCGCTGCTGATCGGCGCCCTGGCGCAGGCGGCGCTCCGCTGCGCGGAGCAGCGCCGCCGCGCGGCCGCCTGGCTCGCCGGGCTGCTGACCGTCCTGCTGCTCGGCCTCGCGCTGCGCTACTCGCCGCTCCTGCACGCCTACCCCGAGTGGCCGTTGCTGAGCCAGCGCTCCGAGGCGTTCCTCGCGCGGGTGGGGACGGCCCTCGAAGGCGCCGCGCCGGGTGACGTGCGAAGCGTGCCCGGCCTCCCGCTCGGAATCGCGACGCCGCTGGAGCGCGTGGGCGTGCGCAGCGCGCTGGGTCTCGCCGAGTACAGCGTGGAGGCCTGGGCGGCGCTGGTCGCCCCCGGCGCGCCGGTCGTGGTGACACGCCTAGACGCCGACGCGCCGGGCCCGGCGCGTCCCGACGCGATCCGGATCGAGACCACCCCGGACCCGGAAGCGAGCCGGCTCCCGTGAGGCCCGCGCTCGCCACCCTCCTGCTCGCCGCCAGCGTGCTGCTGCCGCACTGGCCGCGCGAGCGCGCCGAGTTCACCTACGACGACCGGGATTTCGTCGAAATGAACCAGAGCCTCCGCTCGCCCGGCGAAGCCTTCGCGGTGCTGCTCGCCCCGTTCCCCCCCGAGCAGCCGGAGCGCGGGCTCTATCGCCCGCTCACGAGCCTCTCCTACGCGCTCGACTTCCAGCTGGGAGGCGGCGACGCGCGCGCCTTCCACCGCAGCAACGTCCTGCTCTACGCCGCGGTGGTGGCGCTCGTCTTCCGCCTCGCGCTCGCCTACGGCCGGAGCTTCGGCTTCGCGCTCGCGCTCGCGCTCCTGTTCGCGGTCCATCCGGTCCACTGCGACGCCGTCGATGCGATCGCCGGCCGCAGCGAGCTGCTCGCGCTGCTCTTCTCGCTGGCCTCGCTGATCGCCTTCCTGAAGGCGCGCCGGGGCGGCGCGCGGAGCCACGCCGGCCGCTGGCTCGCGCTCTCGCTGGGAGCCTATGCGTTGGCCTGCGCCGCCAAGGAGACGGGCGTGGTGTTGCCCGCGATCCTCGCCGTCCACGCCTGGCTGATCCCGCCGGGTCCCGGGCGCGGCGGCCGCCGTGCGGAGCTGCTCCAGCTGGCTCCCTTCGCGGCGGTCCTCGCCCTCTACCTGCTGGCGCGCTTCGCCGCGCTCGGACACTTTGCGCCGAGCCAGCCCCTGCTGCGCGGCGTCCCCCTCGAGATCCGCCTGCATACGCTCGGAAGCGTCTTCCTCGAGGACCTGCGCCTGCTCATCTTCCCCAGCATCCTCCAGACGGACTTCTACTACCGGCAGCAGCTGGGCATCGCGAGCGGGGCGACGGCGCGCTCGCTGCTGGGGCTGGCGCTCTTCACCGGGGCCGGCGCGTCGCTCGCATGGCTGCTGCTGCGCGCAGGCCGCGCCCGCGCCGGAGTCCGATCGGAGCCGCCGCCCGCGGCCGCGCTGGCGGCCTGCGGCCTCGCCCTCTTCCTGGGCTTCCTCTTCCCGGTGTCGCATCTGCTCGACTTCGGCGCGCTGATGGCGGAGCGCTTCCTGTTTGCGCCCTCCACCGGCTTCCTGCTGCTGGTGGTGCTGGCGGGTGCAACGACGCTCGCGCGTGCCCTCCCGAGGCAGGGCCTGCGCCGCGGCGCGGCCGCCGCGCTGGTCGGGGCGCTCGCGTTGGCGGGCGCGCTGCGCAGCGCCGCGCGCGCGGCGGAATGGCGCGATCCGGTGGCGCTCTGGGCCGCCGCCGACCGCGACCTCCCGAACAACGCGGCGATCCGGGCGAACCTGGCGGCCGCGCAGATCGCCCGCGGCGAGCTGGACGCGGCCGCATCGCTGCTCGAGGCGAGCCTGCTCCGCGATCCCGATCACATCGAGACGCTCGGCAACCTCGGCAACCTGCGCATGCAGCAGGGCCGATACGAGGAGGCGCGCAGTGCGTTCGAGCGCATCCTCGCGCTGACGCCGGGCGACTACCTCACCTGGAACAACCTCGGCGTGCTCGAGACGCGCCGCAACCGGCCGCAGGAAGCGCTCGCCTGCTTCCG
The DNA here is from genome assembly GCA_036560145.1 of Myxococcota bacterium. Classification (GTDB taxonomy): domain Bacteria; phylum Myxococcota_A; class UBA9160; order UBA9160; family SMWR01; genus DATBRV01. Next base: position 30,389 of record DATBRV010000155.1, on the reverse strand, counting down.
CCGCTCGCTCGAGCTGAACCCGAACTTCGCCGAAGCGCGCCGCAACCTGGAAGCCAGCCAGCGCGAGCTCCGGGGCGCGGGCGGCTAGGCCCGGCTAGGGGTCGACGTAGCCCAGCTCGCGCAGCGACTCGAGCTCGCGCGGCGAGAGGTCCGCGGTGCCGGCGGCCGGATGCGGCGCCGCGATCGCCTCCGATTCGCGCTGCTGCGCCTGGTAGAGCGCCTCGAGCTCCGGGATCCGCGCTCCGTTCGCGGCTGCGAGGTCCTCACGGTCCGCAGGGTCGCGGGCCGCCTGGTAGAGCGCTCGCGCCGGACCGCTCGGCCCGCCTTCGCGCCAGACCAGCTTCCAGTCCTTTGCGCGCACGCCGCGCCAGTTCTGCGTCACGTCGAAGGGCGATCCGTCCAGGCGGCGGTAGTACCAGATCGACAGCAGATCGAAGAAGATCGCGCGGCTCGCGGGCGGATCCGGCTCGAGCAGCGAGCGCCCCTGCAACGGGAAGTCCGGGGCGACACCGGCCAGCTCGAGCAGGGTCGGAAGCACGTCGACGTGGCTCGCGAGGCGCCCGTCCACCCGTCCGCCCGCGGATTCCGGCAGCTTCAGGAGCAGCGGAACGTGGATCGTCTCGGCGAACAGGTTGTTCTTGTGGCCCTTCTCGCCGTGATCGAAGAACTCCTCGCCGTGATCCGCGGTGATCAGGATCGCCGTCTTCTCCCATAGCCCCTGCTCCTTGAGCAGGGCGAAGAAGCGTCCGAGGGATTCGTCGGTGGCGCGGATCTCGCCGGCGTACTGCGAGAGGATGTAGGCGAGCTGCGCCTTCGGGATCCCGGCGTAGATCCCGGGGTTCGTCTCGAAGTGCGAGAGATCCATCCGCTGCGCGTCCGGGCTCAGGAACATCGTGTCGTAGGGCGGCGGCGGCAGGTAGTCGTAGTGCGGGTCCCAGAAGTAGGCGAACAGGAAGAAGGGCCGCGAGGCGTCGCGCTCCGAGCGGAGGAAGCGCGCTAGCGCCTGCTCCATCGCGGGGTTGGTGACATCGTCGTGCGCGAGCGCGTCGCTGGACGACGCGATCCCGTCGTCCCACAGCTCGAACCCCTGGGCGAGGTTGTGGGCCCGCCGCAGATAGGGGCCGCTCACCACCCCGGCTGTCTGGTAGTCCGCCGCCGCCAGCGCCTCCGCCAGGGTCGGGTACGAGTCGGACAGGCGGTCGAGCGGGCGAACCGCGCGGTGGCCGCTCGGATACAGACCGGTGAACAGGCTCGCGTGCGAGGTGAGCGTCCAGCTCGACACCGCCTGCGCGTCGTCGAAGCGGATCGCCTCGGCGGCGAAGGCGTCGAGATTCGGCGTGATCGACACCTCGGGCCGCGTGCCCGAGCGGCCGCCATAGGCGCCCACGTAGTCGGTGCGCAGCGACTCGAGCGTGATCAGCACGAGGTTCGGTGGAGGCGCTGCGGCGGGGCCGCATCCGGCGAGCGCGGTCAGCGCGCCGGCCGCGAGCCATCGGCGTACGGTCGCGGCGCTCACCGGGCGGCGCGCAGCCCCCTCACTCCGGCATCCCGGCGGTGGCGTCCGCCGGCGGGGGGGCCGCCGCGGTGCGGGCCGCGCGGCTGTCGCGCCAGGCCTGGGCCAGCTGGCGGGCCTCCGCCTGCTGCGACTCGTCGAGCGCCTTGCGCAGATCGCCCAGGGCCCTCGCGGAATCCTTCTGACCGCTCTCCGCGGCCAGCTCCAGCCACATCAGCGCGCGGGTCTCGTCCTTGGCGACGCCCGTGCCCATCAGATACGCGAGGCCGAGGCTCTGCTGCGCCATGCCGTGCCCCGCGACGGCGGCGCGCTCGAACCAACGCGCCGCTTCGGCTTCGTCCTTCGCGATGCCGAGCCCGAAGGCATAGCCGTAGCCGACGTTGTATTGCGCCGACGGCAGCCCCTGGTCGGCCGCGCGCCGGTACCACTCGGCCGCGCGCGTGAAATCCACCGGCACGCCGTCGCCCTCGGCATAGACGCGCCCGAGGTTCTGCTGGGCCGACGCATCCCCCTGCTCGGCCGCCTTGGTCAGCCACTCGAGCGCGGCGGCCGGATCCTTCTCGACGCCGTCTCCCGTCAGGTAGGCGAGCCCGAGCTGGTTCTGTGCGCCGGCCACGCCCTGCTCCGCCGCCTTGCGGTACCAACGCACCGCCTCGGCCGCGTCCTTCGGGACGGTCTTGCCCACCGCGTAGTGCCGGGCCAGGATCACCTGGGCGCCCGGGAAGCCCGATTCGGCCGCCTTGCGCACCCAGTCGACCCCGGTCTTCTCGTCGACTTCCACCCCGTGGCCCGACGAGTACATGAACCCGTAGGTCAACATCGCGTCGGGTCGGCCCTGGTCGATGGCCAGGCGCAGGTAGCGCAGCGCCTCCGCGTCGTTGCGCTCGATGCCGAGGCCGCCGGCCAGCATGATGCCGAGCCGCGCCTGCGCCTCGGCCTGGCCCTGATCGGCGGCGCGCTGGAACCAGGACGCCGCCGTCGGCGCATCCTGCTCCACGCCGACGCCCTGTAGGTAGCGATTGCCGATCGCGACCTGCGCCATCGGATGCCCCTGCTCGGCCGCTCGCCGGTACCACTTGCTGGCGGCGGCTTCGTCGACCTCGACTCCCTCGCCGGTTCCATAGAGATAGGCGAGCCGCAGCTGCGCATCCGAGCTGCCCAGGTATGCCTTGATCCGGGCGACGTCGATCTCGCGGCAACCAACACTCAGTAGCGACACGAGCCCCAGAAGTCCCACGATGCTGCGCCTCAACCCGCGTTCCTTTCCCGCCGGCGCGTCGCGCGCGCCCGCGTCAGCTGCTGCCGATTCCCTGCCGCCCCGCGCGCGGATCGGATTCGGACCGGTCCCGCGCGGGAGCCCCATGTTAACCCGCTTCCGCGCGCGCGAGAAAGCGCCGGGGCCCGGCGAGCCCGTGAGCGCGGTCACGGTGGCGCCCCCGGCCGGCGCCGAACCAGATGCTGGGGAGCCGATCTCCGATGCCGCGCCGGTGCGCAAGCCCGAGGGCGCGTCCGGTGGTAGGGGGCGGCCATGTTCCTGGGAGCTACGCGCGCGAGGGTCTCGATCCTCGCCTTCACACTGGGCGCTGCGTCGCCCGCGATCGCAAGCATCGATCTCGTCGGCGCGACCGACGCGACCTTCGTCTGGCAGCCGGCGAGCGGACCGGTGTCCGGCTACCGGGTGTACCAACGCTGCGAGACGGATGGCCAGACGCTCGAACGAAGCGTCGCGAGCAACCGGGTCACGCTGACGAGCGCGGCGTGCAGCGCCTTCCGCGTGCAGGTGGCCGCGTTCTCCGCCGACGCGAGCCAGGCCCCGGGCCCGCTCTCGGATCCGTCGGAGTCGGTTCGCTTCCTGCCCGCGCCGCCCCCGCCGCCCGCGGAGGATCCCGGCGGCGCCGGCGATCCGCCCCCGGTCGAGCCCGAGGAGCCGGGCCCGGCTCCCGCGACGCGTCTCGACTTCGACGCCGACGGCCACGCCGACGTCCTGCTCCACCATGCCGCCAGGGGCCGGCTGGAGCGATGGGCGGTCCAGCCCGGCCGGCTCACGGGGCGGGCGGTGCTGCCCCGGATCTCGCTCTCCGCCCGGATCGTCGGCAACGGAGACTACGACGGCGACGGCTTCTCCGACCTGCTCGCGCTCGACGCCGGACAGGTGTCGGTCTGGCTGCTGCACGGCGCGTCTCCGATCGGCGGCGGCCCGGTGGGCGAGGTGATCGGCCCGGACGGGAGCGTCGAGGGTTCGGGGGACTACGATGGCGACGGCGTCTCGGACCTGCTCGTGCGCCGCCCTGCGCTCGGGCGGGTCGAGCTGTGGTCGATGTCGGGCGGGCAGGTCGTCGCGGCCGACGTGCTCGGGCCGGACCCCGGTCCGGGCTGGCGGGTGATCGGCTCGGGCGATCACGACGCGGACGGCGTCTCGGACGTGCTCTGGCGCAGCCCCTCGGAAGGCAAGCTGGTGCGCTGGCGGATGCTCGAACGCGGCCGCTTCGAGAGCCGCACGCTGACGGCGCCCGTCGACGCCGGCTGGGAAGGCGTCGGCGTGGCCGACTACGACGCGAACGGCTGCGCGGACGTGCTCTGGCGCAACCGCGAGACCGGCGATCTGATGGCGACCTTCTACGAGAGCGGCGAGCCCCGCGCGACGCTGCGGCTCGAGCCGCAGAAGGCGCAGCCGCGGCGCGAGATCGTCGGCGGCGGCGACTTCGACGGCGACGGACGCTCGGACCTGCTGGTGCGCCAGCGCCGCTCGCGAACCCTCTCGGTCTGGACGCTGGACGGCGCCCGCGTGAAGCAGAAGGATGCGGTCGCCGACCTCGACTCCGGCTGGCTGCCCGCCGGCGTTGGCGACGAGAGCCCGAACGCGCATCGCTGGTAGCCCGCAAGTCGCCTCGGACGGCGACCTTGCATTCATCCTCGCAAGGCACCGCGCTCGCCGCGAGTCCGGCAAGCGCGCGAAGCGCGCGCGCAGCGAGCCGCAGGCGAGCGCAGTTCATGAGACGAGGACGCCCCCGGTGCTATGGTGCGCCGCCATGGCACGAAGGCAGGAGCAGGAGGCCGCGCGTCCGGAGGTCGCCGAAGTCGCGCCGAACGTGCTGCGCATGCAGCTCCCGATCCGGATGCCCGGCCTCGGGCACGTGAACTGCTATGCCATCCTCGACGCCAAGGGCGCCGCCATCGTCGATCCCGGTCTGCCGGGGCCCGGCACCTGGCGCGCGATCCAGGACCGGCTGCGCCAGGCGGGACTCGAGGTCCGCCACGTCCACACCGTGATCGTCACGCACTCGCACCCGGATCACTTCGGCGGCGCCGCGCGCTTTGCGAAGGAGGCGGGCGCCGCGGTGGTCGCCCACCGCAGCTTCAGCTTCGGCCCCCCGGTGGCCGCGCGCGCGCTGCCCGAAGTCTCGGTCGAGGATCTGGCCGCTCCGCGCGCCGCGGACGAGCCCGCCGCCGAGGATGCGCGCCGGGCCGGCGCCGGAACGGCGCCGGAGGCGGCGGGCGAGGCCTCGCAACGCTGGCTGGGCGACCGCACGCCCTGGGGCGGGGAGCGCCCGCGGCCGCCGATGCTCACCAAGCTCAAGTGGCGCGTGCTGCGCTGGCTCGGCAGCTCGATCGTTCCGGTGATCACGCATCCGGTCGAACACGGCGACGTGCTCGAGCTGGCGGGCCGCGAGTGGTTCGTGGTGCACACGCCGGGCCACACCTCCGATCACTTCTGCCTCCACGACCCCGAGCATGGAACCTTCCTCGCCGGCGACCACGTGCTCCCGACCATCACCCCGCACATCTCCGGCATCTCGAGCTCGCCCGACCCGCTCTCGTCGTTCTTCTACTCGCTCGACCGCGTCGCCGAGATCGCGGGCGTCCGCCAGGTGCTGCCGGCCCACGGACATCCCTTCTCGGATCTGCGCGCGCGCACCGAGGCGATCAAGCGCCACCATCACGAACGGCTCGAGAAGGTGAAGGCGATCTCGAAGCGGATCGGCGCGGCCAGCGTGGAGGCGTTCTCGCACGAGCTCTTCAATCCGCGCAGCTGGGGATCGATGGCCGAGAGCGAGACCTACGCGCATCTCGAGCATCTGCGCATCGCGGGCCAGGCCGAACGGCACGTGGGCGGCGACGGAAAGCTCGTCTACCTGACGGACTGATTCACCACGAGCACTCGCGCTGCGTGGTGATCGGCACGGGCCGGAACTTGAGCCACTTGCGCTGCCACCACGGCACGGCCTGCATCAGCTCCCGGTCCTGCTCTGCGCGCGCGAGCGTCCTCACCTCGCTGCCGCGCCGGTAGCTGACGGCGATCTCGCGCTTGCCGGCCGCCGCCATCCGCTGGATGCGCATCTTGAAATCGTAGAAGGTGCGCCGCGGCCTGCGCGCGAAGCGGAGCAGCTCCTCGTCCTGCGCCGAGCGCACCGTCACCAGATCCTCCTGGAAGCCCGCGATCCGCAGCGCGCGGCTCGGCATGAACCAGTGGTTGGTGAGCCCTCCCTCCGTGCGCAGGTTGCTGAACATCGAGAAGGCGGGGACGGTGCGGAGCCCGAGATACGGTGACATGCCGTGGAAGAGCACCAGCGCGGGGAACACCAGCAACAGCCGTGCTGAGGCAAGACGCCCGGGGCTGCGCCCCCGGAAGTCGGCCGCGATCCGCGGGGACGCGAGCAGCCAGGCGAGCGGCGCGAACAGCAGCGCCATCCAACCCGCGGCGAGCAGCGGGAAGCCCGTCTCGGGCAGCGCCGCCCACTCGGACACTTCGCCCACCAGCGCGCCGGTGACGCCGAAGCCCGCCACCAGGAGCAGGGCCGCGGCGCTGGCCGCCGCCGGCGAGAGCAGCGCCGCCACCCACCCGCCGCGTGCACGCCGCTCCGCGATCCCGGCGCCCGCGCGCTCCCAGACCGCCGTCGGCACGAAGAGCGCGTAGAGGGCGAGCAGGCCGGTCGAGAAGGCGTAGAAGCGCAGGCCCAGGAAGCCGTGGAAGAGCGCGCCCAGCGCGATCCCGACGCGGCGCGTGCGGCCGAAGGCGAGCAGGAACGGGACGGCGGACTCGACCAGCAGGCTGCCGGCGATCAGCGACGTGCGGCTCGCCGGGCTCGAGGTGGCCAGCGAATCCAGCCACGCGGGCGCCACCCCTACGAAGGTCTGGACCGCGCAGGAGACCATGGGGTCGAAGTAGTCGCGGTTGAGCTTGTGCAGCACGCCGAAGAAGTAGAGCGCGAAGAGCGAGACCCTCAGCACGGGAGCGAAGATCTCGAGCCATTCCTCCCGGGTCGGGCGCCGGGCCTGCTTGCGCGCCGCGATCGGATACGCGCACAGCACCACCGCGCTCGCGATCGCGTACAGGAGCTGGTGATTCGCCGTGTCGGGGCTGTCCCATGCGAAGGTCGCGATCCGGAGCGCGTGCATGGCCGCGAAGGCCGCCAGCCAGCGCGGCCGCAGCAGCACCAGCGCGCAGGAGGCGGCCGAGAGCGTATGCCAGGGAGAAGCGAGCCAGGCGTCGAAGGGTGCGATGTCGAGCAGGCCCGAGAACGCCCACAGGTAAGCGAACAGGACGAACGAGCTCATGCTGGGATGGGACTCCGCAGGCCGTCGCCTCTGATACCACGGGCCGCCGTTCGCGCAAGCTGCGCGGCCGCGAGTATGCTCGCCGCGTGAGCCACCCGAGCCTCGCCGAGCCGCGCGCCGCGAGCGCGCCCGCACCGGCGGCCGCGGCCGCCTGGCTGAAGCGCGCCGCGCGCGCGTTCCAGCTCCTCTCGCTGCTCCTGCTGCCGGGGCTCTTCGTCTCCTACGCGTACGGCAACCTCCAGATCAACGACTTCTCGATCTACTACACCGCCGCGCGTGCGGCGCAGGGCGGCGTCGACCCCTACTCGGTCGAGGGCCCGAGCCAGCGCTCCTACGTCTATCCGCCCGGCTTCGCAGCGCTGGTCGCCCCGCTCGCCCTGCTGCCATTCCCGGTCGCCGCCGTGCTCTGGACCGCGCTCGGCCTGGCCGCCGTGCTCACGAGCCTCTGGCTCTGCCTCGATCTGCTCGGCATCTCCCGGGGCCCGGTCGCCTGGACGGTGGGAGGCCTCGCGCTGCTGTGCAGCGGGCGCATGCTCGACAGCGAGCTCGGCAACGGGCAGGCCAACCACTGGGTGCTGCTCGGCCTCGCCGCCTGCGCCTGGCTGCTGGCGCGCGGGCGGCCGGCGCTTGGCGGTCTCGCTCTCTCGCTCGCGATCGTCGCCAAGGTGACGCCGCTCCTGCTCGCGGTCTATCTGGTCGGCAAGCGCGAGTGGAGGGCGCTGGCGGGCCTGAGCGCGGGGCTGCTGGCCTTCGGAGCCCTGCTGCCCGCGCTGGCGTTCGGGCCGCGCGGGGCGCTCGACGCCAACCTGGCCTGGGCGGACGCCATGCTGCGCCCCCTGGTCCGGAGCGCTCCCGCGCTGGCGGCGCCGGAGCGCGAGCGCCCGCGCCGCGTGCACGGGATCTCGCTGCGCGCGCTCGCCCATCGCCATCTCACGCGCACGCAGGCCGCGTCGCATCACGAGGCGCAGGTCTACGTGAACCGCGTGGACTGGTCGCCGCGCACGGCGGAGCTCGTGTATCGGGGCCTCGCGCTGCTGGCGCTCGCCGCCGCCGCGCTGGCGATCGGCGCGAGCCCGCCGCGCGACGCGCCCCGCCGGCTGCTCGAGGTCTCGATCGTGGCGGCCAGCATGGTGCTGATCGCGCCGCTCGCCCGGAAGGCGCACTTCGTGGTGCTGCTGCTGCCGTTCGTGTACGGCGTCGCACAGGCCCTCCAGCCGGGGCGCCGCGCCGCGCTCGCCTGGGTGCTGCCTCCGGCGCTCGTCTTCATCGCGACCTCACCTGGTGTCATGGGCAAGGCGGGCGCGGCGCTCGCGCTGGCCTGGGGCGCCTACACGGCGGCCGCGCTATGGCTGTGGGCCGGCGCGCTGCACGCGGGCTGGCGCGGCCGGCGAGGCGCCTGAGCCGGAGCCCCGAGGAGATTCCCGATGGATGCCGACGCGCTGGCCCGTCTCGACCGCGAGGCCTACCTGAATCTCGCGACCTTCCGGCGCAGCGGCGCGGCGGTGGAGACGCCGGTCTGGTTCGCCGCGCATGCGGGCCGCCTCTACGTGTTCACGGAGGGGACCGCCGGCAAGGTCAAGCGCCTGCGCGCGAACCCCTCGATCCGGGTCGCCCCCTGCAACGTGCGCGGAAGGACCCGGGGCGCCTGGCTCCCCGGCCAGGCGCGCCGGATCGACGATCCCGCCAAGGTCGCGGCCGCCTACCGGGCGCTGCGCAGCAAGTACGGCCTGCAGATGCGCCTGACCGACTTCTTCTCCCGGCTCGCCGGCCGCTTCGAGAAGCGTGCGATCCTCGAGCTAGAGGTCTGAAGCGAAGGCGCGGCGCTGGACCTGCATCTGGCGCGCGGTGAGCGTGCTTCCGTCGGGGCTCCAGCCGGGCGGCTGGAGCAGGTGGAAGACTGCATCGCGCAACGACCCGGCGCGCAGCGCGTCGCGGAACATCGCGCACCACTCGTGGAACGCGATCTGGAACGGGTTGAAGGTCCGGATGTTCTTGGTGAGCCCGTAGTCGACCGGGCTGCGCTCGGGCTCGAAACTTCCGAACAGCCGATCCCACACGATCAGGATGCCGGCGTAGTTGCGGTCGAGGTACTCGACGTTGGCGCCGTGATGGACGCGATGGTGCGACGGCGTGTTGAGCACCCACTCGAGCGGCCCCAGCCGCCCGATCAGCTCGGTGTGGATCCAGAACTGGTAGATCAGGCTCACCGCCTGCGCCGTCAGGATCATCAGCGGGTGGAACCCGAGCAGCGCGAGCGGCACCCAGAAGATCGGACCGGTGAGCGGCGTGGTGAAGGACTGGCGCAGGGCCGTCGAGAGGTTGAAGTAGCGGCTGGAGTGGTGGTTGACGTGCGCGGCCCAGAAGAAGCGCACCTCGTGGTGGAAGCGGTGGAACCAGTAGTAACAGAAGTCCTCGGCGAAGAAGAGCAGCACCCAGGCGGCGGCGCCGGCGCCGATCTCGAAGAGGCGCAGCTGGTAGGCGGCGAAGTAGAGCCCGACGGCGAGGCTCTTCGTGAGCGCCGCGACCACGACGTTGCCGAGCCCCATCGAGAGGCTCGCCCAGCTGTCGCGCCGCTCGTAGCCCTTCGCGCCCGGCGGCAGCCGCCGCTTCGTCAGCTGGAGCTCGAGCAGCAGCAGCGCGATGAAGACGGGCGTTGCCCACGCGATCAGCTGCGACACCGAGCCATCCCTCCCGCTCCGCCCGCAGCGTAGTGCGTTAGATCGGCCTCTCGCCCGCCTCCGCGCTGCCGCGGCAGGCCTGGAAGACCCGCCGGCTGTAGCCAGCGGGGATCCGCTCGCTACGCCGGAGCATGTCCGAGACCCGGGTGGGGCCCCAGTTGTAGGCGGTGAGCGCGATCGACAGGTTCCCGTAGCGGGCCCGCAGCCGCTCCAGATACGCCACGCCGAGCCGCACGTTCGCCACCGGATCGAAGAGCGTCGGGGGCCCTTCCCAGCGCAGGCCGAGCTCGCCCGCGACGGCCTTTCCGGTGGTGGGCAGCAGCTGCATCAGGCCGAGGGCGCCCTTCGACGAGATGGCAAACGGATCGCCCCCGCTCTCGACGCGGATCACGGCCAGCACGAACTCGGGCGAGAAGCCCGCGCGGCGGGCCTCCGCGGCGATCGTGCGGGCCACGCGCGCCCGCTGGGCGCGCGAAAGCGGGGCGTCGATCTCGGCCAGCGCGCTCTCGATCGCCGGCACCTCCGGGGTCCAGGGCGCCTCTGCGGCGACCCCGCCCCTGGCGGCGCCCGGGGCGCCCTCCGGCGGCGCGCTCCCGGAGGAGAGCGCGAACCAGGCCAGTCCAGCGAGCAGGACGGTCCACGTGCGTCGATCGCGCATGGGCAACTCCTTTCGGCAGCCGTTCGACCCCGCCGGGCGATGCCCGGCGTCGGGCACTGGCTTTGCGTCTCCGGCTCCCGCCGGGTTTGCTCTTCTCGAGGAGCAGTCCGGTCCACGCCTACGGCTGCGCCCAGGCGGCGGCCTCGAGAGCCCGTCGCCTTTTCCCTACACCTTTTCGGCCTGACGACCGCGGGACCTTATCCCGACCCGCAAGCCGATGCACCTCGGCGGCTTGGCCGGGGCAGCTGCGCCGGTCCTGCGCGCGGCTGGACCGTCTTTAGATGTTGAGGGCTCGGCCGTACGCATCCAGCACGGCTTCGTGCATGGATTCCGAGAGGGTTGGGTGCGCGAAGACCGTCCGCATCAGCTCCGCCTCGGTCGTCTCGAGGCTGCGCGCGATCGCGAAGCCCTGGATCAGCTCGGTGACCTCGCCGCCGATCATGTGGGCGCCCAGCAGCTCCCCGCTGCGCGCGTCGAAGACCGTCTTCACGAAGCCCTCGGTCTCCCCCAGCGCGAGCGCCTTGCCATTGGCCAGGAAGGGGAAGCGCCCGACGCGAACCTCCCGCCCGAGCTCGCGCGCGGCGCGCTCGCTGAGACCCACGCTCGCGATCTGCGGCCGGCAATAGGTGCAACCGGGGATCTGGGTCGGGTCGAGCGGATGGGCCCCCGCGAAGCCCGCGATCCGCTCCACGCAGACCACCCCCTCGTGACTCGCCTTGTGAGCGAGCCAGGGGGGACCCACCAGGTCCCCGATCGCGTGCACGCCGGGCTCGCCCGTCTCGAGCCACTCGTTCACCACGACGTGTCCCCGCTCGACCCGCACCGCGGTCCCCTCGAGCCCCAGGCCCTCGACGTTGCCGGTGATGCCGACCGCGAGGATCACGCGGTCCACCTTCAGGGATTGCTCGGCGCCGGCCTCGGACCGGAGCACCACGTCGACCTGATCGCCGTCCTTCGACGCCGAGACCAGGGTGGTCCGCGTCTGGATCCGGATGCCCTGCTTCTCGAAGGCCCGCTGCGCCGCCGCCGCGATCTCATCGTCCTCGACCGGGAGGATCCTCGGCAGGATCTCGACCAGCGTCACCTCGCAGCCGAGGTCGCGGTAGAAGCTCGCGAACTCGACGCCGATCGCCCCGGATCCCACCACCAACAGGGACGCGGGCAGGCGCCTGGGAACCATGGCTTCCTTGTAGGTCCAGATGCGCTCGCCATCGGGCTCGATGCCCGGGAGCGTGCGCGCGCGCGCGCCGGTGGCGAGCACCACGTGGGGTGCGGCGAGCTCGACGGGGGCCGCGCCTTCCCGTTCGACGACGACGCGGCCCGGGCTGGCGAGCCGGCCCGATCCGTCGAAGACCGGGATCCCGTTCTTCTTCATCAGATGCTTCACGCCCGCCGAGAGCCGCTTGGCGACCGCGCGCGAGCGCGCCACCACCTTCTCGAGATCGAAGCGCACGTCGCTCGCCTGGAAGCCGAAGGCGTCGAGGTGGCGCAGCAGGTGCTGGATCTCGGAAGCGCGCAGCAACGCCTTGGTCGGGATGCAGCCCCAGTTGAGACAGATCCCGCCCAGCTGCTCGCGCTCGACGATCGCCGCGCGCAGGCCGAGCTGGCGCGCGCGGATCGCCGCGATGTAGCCGCCCGGGCCCGACCCCAAGACGATCACGTCGAAATCGGTGCCCGCCATCCGCCCTACGTATAGCAGCACGGGCAGCGTGTTAGAGTCCGGCGCCGTCGCGCGGCCGCCTTCGCGCGATCGCGCGGAGACGCATGCCCCGCTCGCGCCGCGCTCGTCCGTGCTTGCTGCTGCTCGCCTGGCTGGCGGCGGCGACCGCTTGCGGCGGGAGCCGCGCGCCCGATCTGCTGCTGCTGATCTCGGTCGACACGCTGCGCAGCGACCGCCTCGGCGCCCATGGCAGCCCGCTCGGCGCCACGCCGCAGCTCGACCAGCTGGCGGCCGAGAGCGTGGTCTTCACGGCCGCCTACGCGCCGACCTCCCACACGCTGCCCTCGCTGAGCGCGCTGATGACGGGGCTCTACCCGGAGGAGGTGGGCATCGTCAGCAACGACTCGACGCTGGCCGCGAGCGTGCCGACGCTCGCCTCGGCGCTGCGCGCGGCCGGCTGGCGCACGCGGGCGGTCGTCTCCAACTGGGTGCTGCGGCGCTCCTCCGGCCTCGCCTCGGGCTTCGACGTCTACGACGACGCGCTGCACCAGCGCGAAGCGTCGCGGCCGATGCCCGAACGCATCGCGGCGGACACCACCACGGCCGCGCTGGAATCGATCCGGGCCTGCCGTGAAGAGCCGCAGGCGCGCTGCTTCGTGTGGGTGCACTACCAGGATCCCCACGGCCCCTACACGCCGCCGCCCGATCTGCGCGAGCGCTTCCTCGCGCGCGAGCGCGGCGAGCCCGATGGACGCCGGCTACTGCCGCTGCGCGAAGACTTCGTGGGGCTGGCGGGGATCCCGAACTATCAGGCGCTCGGCGACCAGCGCGAGGTCGCCTTCTACCGCGCGGGCTACGACGGTGAGGTCGCCTACCTCGATCGGGAGATCGGCCGGCTGCTGGCGGGGCTGGGCGCGGACGCGCAGCGCGTCGTGATCGCCTTCACCGCGGACCACGGCGAAGCGCTGGGAGAGCAGGACTACTGGTTCGCGCACGGCGAGCACCTGACCGACACGCTGGTGCGTGTGCCGCTCTGGCTGCGCGTGCCCGGGGAGGCCCCGGCGCGCCGGGACGACGTCGCGACCCTGCTCGATCTGCACGCCACCCTGCGCGCTCTGGCCGCGGCCGGCGCGAGCCCGCCGGGAGCGCCGGGCCGCGACCTGCTGGCGCGCGGCGCCGCGCAGGGCTCGAGCCGCCTCTACCTGGCGACGCTCTGGGGCTCGAACGAGGCGCGCTACGGCTGGATCGAGGATGGCTACAAGTACGTCGTCACGTTTCGCGACGGCGTCTGGCAGGGGCAGCTCTTCCGGCTCGGCGGCGATCAGGTCGATCTGGCGGCGCCGGCGCCCCAGATCGCGGCCTCGATGCGCGAGAAGCTGGCCGTGTTCCGCGAGGAGCTGCTGCGCCCGGCGCCGGTCGTGCGCCCGGAGCTCTCCGAGCAGGATCGCGCGCAGCTGCGCGCGCTCGGCTACGAAGCCGGCCCGCGCGGCGAAGAGCCGGCGCCGCTTCGCTAGGTGGGGAGATGAAGCGCGCTCGCCGCAATTTCCTGCTCGCCGCCGTCTTCGTCGCCTGCCTGGTCGGGGGCCTCTACACGACCGCCCGTCAGCGCACGGCGGCCGCGCTCGAACGCGGCGATCTCACGACCGCCGCGGCGATCCAGAACCGGCTCGCCTGGCTGCGCCTCGACGACGCGGGCCAGCGCTATGCGCTGGCCCGCGCGCTGATCGCCGACGGACGGCTCGACGAAGCGGTCGCGCAGTACCAACGCGCCCTCGCGCGCGCCCCCCGCGGCGAACAGTGGGCCGCGCTGGGCAGGCTACAGCTTCGCCGCGGCGATCTGGACGCCGCGGTCGACGCCTGGCAACGCGGGTTCGAGCTGAACCACGAGCGTGCCTACCTCAGCCGCGCGAGCAAGTTCCTCTGGAAGGCCGGTCAGACCGAGCGCGCCTTCGAGCTCTTCGAGCAGGGATTCCGATACGAGCCTCCTGCGATCCGGAACCACGTCTGGCTCGCGGCCCGGGCCGAGAGCATGGGTCTGCCGAAGCAGCAGATCCATCACCTGCGGACCGCGCTCGGCTTCGAGCCCGGACAGCCGGGCCTGCGCAGAGCGCTCGCCTGGCTGCTCGCCACCAGCCAGGATCCGCAGCTGCGCGACGGCCCGGAGGCGGTGCGCCTGGCCGAGCAGCTGGCGAGCGAGACCGGCCGCCGCGACGCCGCGGTGCTCGACGTGCTGGCGGCCGCGCTGGCCTGCGAGGGGCGCTTCGACGCGGCCGTGCTGGTCGCGGCGGAAGCGCGCGATCGGGCCTCGCGGCTCGGGCAGAGCGCGCTGGTGGACGCGATCGGAGCGCGGCTCGCGCTCTACCGCACGGGGCGCCCCTACCTCGAGACCGCCGCGCCGGCCGCGCACGGCTGAGGGCTGCGTTCAGCCGGGGCCGCTCGCCGGTTCCAGGCAAGCCGCGTCGTCGAAGCGCGGATCGTTCACGCGCCGACCGACCGGATGCAGCTCGAGCGCCTCCGCCGGCGCGCCGCGGACGAGCGAGGCCAGGCTGGCCGCGTCGGCGAGCTTCGGATCCAGCCAGGCTGCGTAATCGGCGGGATCCAGGATCACCGGCATGCGGTCGTGCACCGCTCGCAGCGTCGCGTTCGCGGAGGTGGTGAGCAGCGTGCAGGTCTCGAGCGGCGCGCCCTGGGGATCGCGCCAGCTCTCCCAGAGGCCCGCGATCGCGAAGCACGGGCGTCCCGGCAGCGCGATGTGGAACGGCTGCCTGGCGGCGCCCGTGCGCGCCGCCCACTCGTAGAAGCCGTCCGCGGGAATCAGGCAGCGGCGCTTGCGGAAGGCGCTGCGAAAAGACGGCTTCTCGGCCGCCGTCTCGAAGCGGGCGTTGATCATCCGGTGGCCGATCTTGGGATCCTTGGCCCAGGCGGGAATCAGGCCCCAGCGCCGCAGTGCGAGCACGCGGCGCGAGCCTTCCGCCGCCAGCGAGATGCTGGCGATCTCCTGCCCGGGAGCCGCGTTGTAGCGCGGCGCGAGCAGGGGGATCTCGTCGAGATCGAAATGCCGGGCGACCTCCTCGGGTGTCGTGGTGAGCGTGAAGCGGCCGCACATCGCTCCGGCAGGCCTCCCCAGCGCCGAGGGTAGCCCGCGCAGCCGGCCGGACGCGCTCAATTCGGCAGTCGACTTCCCTTCGCGGGGCCCCGGCCCGGCGGCAGGACGCGCGCAGTCTGCGCGGAAGACCGCGGTCCTTCCGCCCGAATCGGGCGTCGCCGGGATGCGGGCGCCTGCGCGCACGCTTCTTGCAGAGAATCGCGGCGGGGTTTCTCCTGCGAGGTACGACTGCATGCCGAACTTCCGATCGCACGCTCTCGCGCTGCTCGCGACCGCCGCGCTCACGCCCGGCTGCTTCTACTACGGGGAGCAGAGCCGCGACGTCGACCGCACGCCGATCGTCGACACCGGCGTGGGCGCCTCGATCCTGATGCCGGGCGAATCCGCGCCCGCCTTCCCCGGCAGCCCCGCCGCGCCGGGCGGCCCCGATTCCGGCCCGACCGGCACGGCTCCCGGCGGCCGGCCCATCTCGATGATCGGCGGAACCCGCGTCGACGAAACCACGCACGCCCGCATCCACGAGGAGCCGGTCTGGCTCAAGTACCTGACCCTCCCCTTCGCGGTGGTGGCCGCTCCCTTCGTCGCCGCCAAGGAGGCGATCCAGGGCGAGCCGGAGCCGGGCCCCGAGGTCCCGCGCGTGGATCCCCCGCGGCCGCAGGCCGCCGCCAGGGCCACCGGCCAGAGCTACGACGAGCAGCTCAACGACGCCCTCGAGCGGGAGCTCGACCAGCGGCAGTCTTCCACCGCCGCCCCCCGCGCCGGGGCGGCGCCGGCGCAGCCCGGCGCATCGCGCGGACCTTCGATCGCCGACGAGCTCGCCTCGCTCCAGCGCGCGCCCGCCGAAGCCAGCGCCCGGCCGGCTCCCGCTCCGCCCGCCCCGGAGAGCGCGCCGCCCGCGCCGCGTCTCGCGTCCGGCTCCGAGCCCGTCGCCGACGGCATCGTCGATCGCAACGAAGACGGCCGCGTCGATCTCTGGATCTACCGCGAGAAGGGCGAGATCGTCCGGCGGGTCCTCGACGAGGATTACGACGGCGCCCCGGACAGCTGGGTCGACTACCAGGAGGGCGAGCCGGTGCGCCGCCGGGCCGACACCAACCAGGACGGCGCGGTCGACAGCTGGACCTTCTTCCGCGACGGAGAGACCTCGCGCCACGAGCAGGACACGACCGGCAACGGCTTCCGGGATCGCGTCGGCTTCTACGAGGCGGGGAAGCTGGTGCGGGAGGAGCAGGACACGCTCGGAAGCGGCCGGGCGGACGTGTTCGTGTACTACGACGATCGCGAGCAGATCGTGCGCCGCGAAGAGGACACCGACCACGACGGCCGGATCGACGTGATCTCGCACTACGAAAAGGGCCGCCTCTCCCGGCGCGAGCTGCTGGACACCGCCGCCCAGGCACCGAGCCCAGTCGCGCCGCGCGCCACGCCCTGAGCCCATGCCCCGCACCCTGCTCCACGCGCTGGCCTTCCTGCTGGGCCTCTGGCTGGCGCTCCTGTTCTGGCCGCCGCACGCCGTCGCCGCCGGCGACCAGGCGGACGGGGCAGCTCCCTTCGCCCGGCTCGAGGCCGGGTTTCACGAGCAGGTGAACGCGGTCCGCCAGTCGCGCCACCTGCTGGTGCTCCAGCGGCTTCCGGAGATCGACCGCGTCGCGCGGGCCCATAGCCAGGACATGGCCCGGCGCGGCTACCTGAGCCACGTGAATCCGGAGGGGCGCAATCCCGTCGACCGTCTCCACGCGGGCGGCGTCAGCGGCTTCACGCTCGCCGCGGAGAACGCCGGGCTGACCAGCAAGCAGGACCCCAACACCGAGATCCTCCAGGGCTGGCTGCACTCGGAGGACCACCGCCGCAACCTGTACGCCCCGCCCTTCAACGCCACCGGCATCGGCATCGCCCAGGCGCCGGACGGCACCTTCTACTACACCCAGCTCTACGTCACGCTCCCGCGATGAGACCGCGTCCCGGGCCTCGTCGGGCGCTGCGCTCGTGGCGAGTCCGGCAAGCGGGCGCAAGCCCGCGCGCAGCGAGCCGCAGGCGAGCGAAGTTCACTGAGGCCGGAGCGTGGCGGTGATCTGCCGATCGTCCAGGTAGATGTCGAGGGGCTGCGCGAGCTGGACCTGCTCGGGGAGCACGACGTAGCCGAGCACGTCGGAATCCCGGGCCAGCTCGCCGACGCCGCCGCGGATCAGGCCGAGCTGCGCGGGATCTTCGGGGTCCGGGTGGAAGGCCTGGTGCCCCTGCACGAACGTGAAGTTCGGATGGAACGACACCGGCGCCGCGGCGCGCGCGGAGAAGAGCAGCACCGGGCCCGAGAGTCCGCGGCCGCGCTGGGCGAACGCCTCGCGCAGGCGGGCCTCGAAAGCGGACGACGGCGCCACGCGCACCGAGAGGGTCGGCGCGTCGCCGCTGCCGAGCGCGAAGGCGGCCGGCGCTCGCTGCTGGGAGAGCTCGACGATCAGGGCCAGATCGCGCGCGTCCTGGTCGCTGAGGCCGAGATCGACCGGCCCGGCGTCCTGCGCGGGCGCCGGCCGCGCCGGCTGCGAAGACGCGACCGGCGGGGAGCTCGCGCCGCTCGGCGGCGCGGGGGGCGCCGGCGTTCCGGGCTCGCGCAGGGCGGCGCCCGCGGCTTCCGCGGCGCGCGCCTCGCGCACCTGACGCGCGGCATCGATCAGGTTGTACGGATTGTTGGGATCCTGCTGCTGATTGAAGACTTCCCACGCGTAGGGGCGCGGCAGCATCTGGGGCTTGAGCGGCGGCAGATCGCCCGGCTCCACCTGCTTGGCGCCCGAGCAGGGAATCGACTCGGCGCGCTGCACCACGAAGAAGCTGCCGTCGGGACACACCCCGGTGATACTCGCCTCGGCGCCTCCCGGAGCGCCCGCGAGCAGCGCGCCGAGGGCCGCGAGCGAAACACCGCCTCTTCGCCGGAAGGGAATTCTCGAGCGCCGCAAGGGACCCACCCCGATGGTTGCCACGGCGCCAATTCTAAATCGAAAACCCCATTGAAATCAATCAATTACGGAAAGTTTCCAAGGTGCTCCCCGAGCTCTCTCGCGGCGATTCTCCTCGCCGCGGGCGGCTTTCGAAGCGCTCTTGCGCAGCGCCGGACCCCGGGCGGGGCGCGGCTAGTGGGACTCGCCGCGCGGATCCCCGTCGTCGGCTTCTTCGTCGTCGAAGATCTCGTCGTCGTCCTCGTCCGGCTCGGACGGCGACGGCGGCGCGAGCCCGACGCTATCGGGTGTCATGGGAGCGCCGGCCGGCCCTTCGGGCGCGAGCTCGGCCAGCTCGCGCAAGGTCGGCAGGTCCTCGATCCGCGCCAGCCCGAAGACCTCGAGGAAGCGCCGGCTGGTGGCGTACAGCAGCGGGCGGCCCGGCACCTCGCGATGGCCTGCGATCCGCACCAGATCCCGCTCGAGCAGGCTGCGCAGCACCACGCTGGCGTCCACGCCGCGCACGTGCTCGATCTCGGCGCGCGTCACCGGCTGCCGGTAGGCGATCACCGACAGCGTCTCGAGCGCGGCCTGGGAGAGGCGCAGCGGCCGCTCGGGCTGGCTCGCCTGCACGTAGCTGGCGAAGGCGGGCAGCGTGCGCAGCTGGAAGCCGCCCGCCACCTCCCAGATCTCGAAGGCGCGCCCGCGCATCGCGTATTCGGCGTTCAGCTCGTCCACCAGCGCGCGCGCCGCCGCCGGCTTGCAGCTCGGGATCAGCGACGCGAGGCGCGCGAGCGGAAGCGGCTCGGGCGACGCGAGGATCAGGGCTTCGGCGATGCTGAGCTGCTCGGATCGTTCCATGGCGCTCTCCTCACATGACCTCGGCGACCAGCTCGGTCCAGGCTCCGCTCCCCGGCTCGTCCGAACGGCGCAGGTGGATCGGCCCCTCCGGCACGCCCCGCCCATCGACCCCTTGATAGAGACGCAGCGCCGCCAGGCGCGAGAGCTCGAGGATCGCCAGGAAGGTGGCGACGAAGATCGACCGGCTGGGGAGCGCGCCCTCGGCGGTGAGCACGCACTCCGTGAACTCCAGCGACGGCCGCAGCTCGAGCGCCTTCATCACGACCAGCATGCGCTCGCGCACGGTAACCGTCTCGACCTCGACCTCGTGCGGCGCCGCGCTCGGCCCCGCCCGCGCCAGCACGCGCCGGTAGGCCTCGATCAGCTGGAACACGCCCACCTCGATCTCCCGCTCCGACTCGGGCCGGGGCTCGAGGGGAGAGGCGTGCGCCTCGAAGACGTCGCGGCCCAGCCAGCGGCGCTCGGCGAGCTGCGCCGCCACCTCTTTGAAGCGCTGGTACTCGAGCAGGCGTGCCACCAGCTCGGCGCGCGGATCCGGGCCCTCTCCGTCCGCGTCGAGCCCGTCGGGCGGCAGCAGCATCCGCGACTTGATCCAGGCGAGCGTCGCCGCCATCAGCAGGAACTCGCCGGCGACGTCGAGGTCGAGGTCGCGCAGCCCCTCGAGGGTGGCCAGGTACTGCTCGCTGATGCGGGCGATCGGGATGTCGGTGATCTCGACCTCGTTGACCCGGATCAGGTGCAGCAGGAGGTCGAGGGGGCCTTCGAAGAGGGCGAGCTTGACGGCGTAGGGCGAGCCCGCGCCGCTCTCCGGCGGGCCGGAATCCGGTTCAAAGGGGAATGCGCTCATCACGGCTCCGCACGGAGTTCTCGCGAGGCGACGGGGGGTGCGCGGAGCATGACCGATCGATGCGGCCCCAGCAAGCTCGGCTAGCGCCGAGCCCGGCCCGCGCGCCCGCGGCGCCGGGCCCCCAATTCGCGCGCCAGCGCGATCGCTTCCTCGCGCGTGCGCACGTCGCCGTCCAGGAAGGCTGCGCGGATGCGCGCCAGCGCGCGGCCGAGATCCGGACCCGCGAGGCCGAGGGGCACCAGGTCGCCGCCGCTCACGGGCGCCCGGCGCCCGCGATCCTCCTCCGCGAAGCGCGCCACCCGGCGCCGGGCCGTCGGCGGCGCCGCGGCCCAGAGCGCGTGCAGGCCCTCTTCGTCCAGATCGGCGAGCGCGGCGTCGATCGCGCCGCGACCGCGCGCGCGCTCGAGCACCCGCAGCTTCTCCTCGCGCAGCTTCGGGAAGCCCGCGATCCACTCGACCAACGCGCCGCGCACCGCGAAGCGCGCCAGCGTCCGGCGCCGCAGCGCCGGCGGCAGCGGGGCGAGCCAGAGGGCCAGGCCCGAGACCCAGGGCCGCCAGCGCCCGCGTCGCCAGGGAGGCGCCGTCAGCGCGCGTCCGAGCCTGCGCAGCGGCGCGTGCGCCGTGCGTGGAAAGGCCAGGCCCGGCTCGAGCGCGCCGAGCACGTGCCAGCTCTCCAGCAGGCGCAGCGCGAGCGCCGGGTCGAGCCCGAGCGCCGCGTCCTGGAAGAGCTTCTCGAGCTCGCGCCGCAGACGCTCCCCGCTCACGCGTCCGAACGCGCCGAGCCTCAGCGAATCGCGCAGCGCGGCGCGCGAATCGCGCGTGAGCGTGAAGCCGAGCCGCGGCGCCAGCCGCGCCGCGCGCAGCGCACGCGTCGGGTCGTCGCTGAAGGAAGCGCGGTGCAGCACGCGCAGCCGCCGCGCGGCGAGATCGCCCAGCCCTCCCTCGACGTCGATCAGGCCCGCGTGACGCGCACGCGCCGCCCGCGAGAGGCCCAGCGCCAGCGCGTTCACGCTGAAGTCGCGGCGGCGCAGATCCTCCTCGAGCGTGCCGGCCTCGGTGACGGGGAGCGCCCCCGCGTGCGGGTAGCTCTCGCGGCGGACCGTCGCGAGATCGATCGCGCCTTCCGGGCCCTCGAGCGTGAGCGTGCCGAAGCGGTCGTGGCTGCGCAGTCGCACCGCGCCGGGCGCCACCGCGCCGCCGAGCGCCTCGGCGCCTTCGCCGTCGCGCGCCTCGACGATCAGGTCGAGATCCGCGATCCCGCGGCCGAGCAGCCAATCGCGCACCGGGCCGCCCACGGCATAGACCGCGAGGCCCCGGTCATCGGCCGCCTCCAGCAGCGAGCGCAGCAGCGAAGCCACGCCCGGCGGGACCGCACGCCGGAATGCCTCGACACCCGGATGGGTCACGGCGAGGTCCCGCGGCGCCGCCCGCTGCCGCGCGGATGCCGCCCCTCGACGGTCTCGCGCAGGCGCGCGCGGCTCACGTGGGTGTAGATCTGCGTCGTCGCGAGGTCGGCATGGCCGAGCAGGGTCTGCACCACGCGGAGATCGGCTCCCCCTTCGAGCAGATCGGTCGCGAAGGCGTGGCGCAGCACGTGGGGCGAGACGCCGGCCGGAGAGATCCCGGCGGCGAGCGCCAGCCGGCGCAGGCGCGCGAAGAAATTCTGCCGCGTCATGGGCGCGCCGCGCTGCGAGAGGAAGACGGCGTCGCCGGCGCGCCGGGCGTCCCGCGCGAGGCGCGGGCGCCCCTCCGCGAGCCAGGCGTCCAGCGCCGCCAGCGCCGGCGCGCCGAGCGGGACCACCCGCTCGCGGCGGCCCTTGCCGGCCACGCGCAGAAGGCCCGCGCGCCGATCGACCCCCGAGAGGGGAAGCCGCACCAGCTCGGAGACGCGCAGCCCCGCCGCGTAGAGCACCTCGAGCATGGCGCGGTCGCGCAGGGCGAGGGGCGTCTGCGCGTCCACCGATTCGATCAGCCGGGCGGTCTCGTCGGGGCGCAGCACGCGCGGCAGCGGCCGCTCGAAGCGCGGGAGCCGGGCCCCCTGCCAGGGATCGCTGCGCAGCAGGCCCTCGGCGCCGAGATGGCGGAGGAAGCGGCGCACGGCCACCAGCGCGCGGGCGCGGCTGCGGGCGCCGAGCCCTTCGCGCTCCAGCGCCTGGGCGAAGCCCGTCACGTGCTCGCGCGCGAGCTGGCCGGCGAGCGTGACCCCCGAGCGCTCGAGGAAGCCGAGCAGGCGCGCGAGATCGCGCCCGTAGGCCTCGATGGTGGCGGGCGAGAGACCGCGCAGCGCGGCGGCCGACGCCAGGAAGGCGTCGACCCCGGCGGCGAGGGGCACGCCCCTAGCCGCCGACAAGCCCGCCCTCTCCCCGCTCCGCCGCCGCCAGCAACGCCGCACGCAGCCGTTCGATTTCGTCCGAATCGGAGAGCTTCTTGCCCTGCGCGTCCTTCAGGTAGAAGGTGTCCGTCACCTGGTCGAGCACGGTCGCCGCCTTCGAGATGTAGATCTCGCTGCCGTGGTCCGCGATCGTGCGCGTGAGATCGTGCAGCAGGCCGAGCCGGTCGTTCGCCGTGATGTCGACAATCGTGTAGAAGTCCGACTCGTCGTTCGAGACCGCCACCCGCGCCGGCTTGCGCGAGGACAGGCGATCGGGGCCCACCGGCCGCGGCCGGAGCCGGAGCAGATCGGCGACCCGCTGCTGGCCCGAGAGCACGTCGGTCAGCGCCCGCTCGAGCTTCGCCCACAGCAGGCGCCGCTCCTCGTCGCCGCCCGCGGGCGTGGTGAGCCGGTAGATCTCGAGCGCCACCCCCGAGCGCGCCGTGTAGACGTTGGCGCCGAGGATGTTGATGCCGTGGGCCGTCAGCACCCCGGCCACGTTCGCGTAGAGCCCATGCACGTCGCGCGTGCAGAGGATGAACTCCGAGGAGCCGTCGGGCGTCTCGCGCACCGCGATCGACATCACGCGGTCCTTGCTGTAGGCGAGCACCACCCGCGCGTGCCGCGCGATCTCGCGCGGCGCGTGCGCGATGAAGTAGCGCCGCGGCATCGACTCGAAGTAGTCGCGCACCTTGGACTCGGCGACCCCGAGCGACTGGAGCTCCGCGCCGGCCGCCTGGCGCCGCGCCTCGACCCGCTCGTCGATCAGCTCGAGCGCCGTGTTGGGATCGTCCGAGCCGGTCTCCAGGAACTCCGAGGTCCGCTCGAAGAGGTCGCGCAGCAGCTGCCCCTTCCAGTCGGTCCAGGCCTTCTTCGACGAGGCGCGGATGTCGGCGAAGGTGAGCAGGTAGAGGTCGCGCAGCTGCCAGCGGTCCTGCGCCACGCGGGCGAACTCGAGGATCATCTTGGGGTCGGAGAGATCCCGGCTCTGCGCGAGATGGGACATCAGCAGGTGATGCTGCACCAGAAAGACCACCCGCTCGACGCGCTCCGGGGAGAGGCCCAGCCGCAGCGCGCAGCGCCGCGCCCGGACCGCGCCCTTGTCGGAGTGGTCTCCCCCGAACCCCTTGCCGATGTCGTGCAGAAGACAGCCCAGGAAGAGCGCGACGCGGTCGTCGCAGCCGCGCATCAGCTCGGTGAGCTCGGGAACCGCCGGCTGGTACTTCCCCTGCCAGAGCCGTCGCAGCTCCTCCACCAGGAAGATCGAGTGAACGTCCACGGTGTAGGTGTGGTACATCACGTGCTGCCAGCGGCAGACGATGTGCGCCCACTCCGGCAGGTAGGCCGCCAGCAATCCCACCTCGTTCATCGCCATCAGCGAGCGCATCACCCGGCGCTCGGCGCCGAGGATCTTCAGGAAGATCGCCGAGGCCTCCGGGCTGGCGCGGAAGGCGTCGTCGATCAGGTCGAGGTTCTCGCGCACCAGGCGCCGCGCCTTGCGCGTGAGCGTGACGTCGTGCAGCTGGGCGACGGCGAACGCGCCCAGCAGGCGCAGCGGATGCTCGCGCAGCATGCGACTGTGCGGAATCTCGAGCTGGCCGTCGGCGACGCGGAAGCCGTCCTCGACCTCGCGGAGCTTGCGCCGGCGGGGCTTGCCGCGCAGGCGCGCCTGGCATTGCTCGATCACCAGCGACGAGCAGCTCTGGACCACGCGGGCGTGGCGGTAGTAGGCGCTCATGAAGAGCTCGACCGGCAGCTCGGCGTCGGCTTCGTCGCTCTCTCCGAAGCCGAGCGCGGCCGCAATCTGCTCCTGGAGCTCGAAGCTCATCTGGTCGTTCTTGCGGCCGGAGAGCAGGTGGAGCTGGTTGCGCACCCGCCAGAGGAAATCGAGCGCCGCTTCGTACTCGGCCAGCTCCTCCTCCTTGAGCAGGCCCAGGTGCAGGAAGTCCTCCCGACCGCGCGCGCTCGTCTGCGTCGACTGCATCGCCCAGTAGGAGACCTGGTAATCCCGCAGCCCCCCGGCGCCGTCCTTCAGGTTCGGCTGGAGCAGGTAGAGCGAATCGCCGAAGCGCGTGTGACGCTCCGCGAGCCCGCGCAGCTGGTCCTCGATGAAGCGCGCGGGATCCGCGAAGACCTTGACCCGCAGCGCCTCGCTGAACTCGTGGAACAGCACCCCGCTTCCGACCAGGAAGCGCGGCGCCAGCACCGCCGTCTGCACCGTCGAATCCTCGCGCGCGAGCGACACCGTGTCGGCGATCGTGCGCGTGGCGCCCCCGACCGTGAGGGCGGAATCCCAGAGCCACTGCTGCACCCGCTCGGCGACCGAGGCCACGTAGGGGGTGAGCGACTCGCGGTAGAGGAAGAGCAGGTCGACGTCGGAGTGCAGGCTCATCTCGCGGCGCGCGTAGCCCCCCACCGCGACCACGCAGAGGTCCGTGTCCGCCTCGGCGCCGCCGGCGAAGTACGCCTCCTCGGCGAACTCGAACAGGCGCCGGACCAGGCGATCGATCAGGTCCGAGTGCGTCTCGTTCACGACCGCGCCACCGGCGCCGGAGTTGTGCAGCTCCCGCAGGAAGGTCCGAACGTCGCCCAGGTACTGGCGCACCACGGGCACCACCGCGCTCGCCGAGGCGCCCTGCATGCGGGCCAGGAAGGCGTCGATCGAGGGTCCGCGGCTCACCGGGCCCCTCCCAGGGCGACGGTGGCGTTCGCATCGCGATAGCGCGTGAGCCCGAGCGAGATCTGGCCGGCGAGATCGTCGAGGTAGCCGACGTCGCGCAGGCGGCGCGCTTCGCCGCGGTTGGTCAGGAAGCCGGCCTCCACCAGGATCGCCGGCATGTTCGAGAGGAACAGCACGTAGAACGGGCCCTTCTTGACGCCGAGGTCGTTCACCGTGCCGTAGCGGCCGGCCAGGCCCGTGACCATCTGCTGGTGCACGGTGTTCGCCGCGCGCCGCGAGTGCACCGAGACCTCGGAGACGCGCAGCTTCGCAACGGTCCGCTGGAGGGCGTCGACCTGGCTGCGCGGCACGCCGTTCTCGCGCGCCGCCACGCCGAGGCTATGGCGCTCGTGATCGGCGTCGAGGTAGTAGGTCTCGATTCCCGCCACCGAGCGCCGGGGAGCGGCGTTCGCGTGCAGCGAGACGAACAGGTCGCCCCCCACCGACTCCGCGATCGCCGTGCGCTCCTCGAGTCCGATGCTGCGGTCGTCCTGGCGCGTGTAGACGATCTCGAAGCCCCGCGCGGCGAGCTTCTCGCCCAGCGACTTCGCGAGCTTCAGGGTGACGTCCTTCTCGCGCAGGCCGCCCACGCCGATCGCGCCGGGATCGCGTCCGCCGTGGCCCGCGTCGATCACGATCGTCTCGACCGGACGCAGGCCGACCGGAAGCCGCCCCGCCCGCTCGGAGCGCTCCGGCCGATCCTTCGAGCGCTCTCCCGGGCGCCGCCCGTAGACGTCGATCACCACCCGGTCCGGGTGCGAGAGCTCGATCAGCCGGTGGCGGTCGTAGCGTTCGAGGTCGAGCACCAGGCGCGCCGTGTTCAGCGTGTTCTGTCCGACGCGCACGGCCTGCAGGAGGCCGTCGCCCACCGGCAGCCCGTCCGCGAAGCGCCGCCCCACCCAGACCCCCGCCAGATCCAGGTAGAGGCGCGCGGGCTTCCCGGCGCCGCGATCCGCCGGCAGCTCGCGCACCACGGTGCGCACCGGCTGCGTGAGCTCGACCACCACGCGCGTGTAGTCGGGGTACGACCAGTGGCGGACCTCGATCACGTCGCCGAGGCCGGAGGGGCGGTCGGCGCCGAGCAGCAGGCCGAGCGCTCCAGCCAAGGCCAGCCAGCTACGCCGCGTCATGTCGGATCCGACCCGAGCAGCGCGCGCAGCCGGGCGAGCTCGGAGAGCGCCTCGAGCGGCGTGGTGCGCTCGGGCACCAGCGCGCGCAGCGCCGCCAGCGCTTCCTGCTCGCGCGGATCGCGCGGCGGCGCGCCGGTTTCGAAGAGCCCGATCTGGCGGCCGGGCTGGCCCGCTCCTCCCGCCAGCCGCGGCCTTCCCTGCTCGTCCAGCTCGCCGCCCTCGAGGTTGCGCAAAATCTGTTTTGCGCGCTCGATCACCGCCGCCGGCAACCCCGCCAGCCGCGCCACCTGGATCCCGTACGAGCGGTTGGCGGCGCCCGGCAGCAGCCTGCGCAGGAAGATCACGTCCTCGCCCCACTCGCGCACCGCGAAGTGGGCGTTGCCCACCCGCGCCTGCGTGCGCGCGAGGTCCGCCAGCTCGTGGTAGTGGGTCGCGAACAGGGTGCGCGGCGAGAGGCCGGGCGTGTCGTGCAGGTACTCCGCCACCGCCCACGCGATCGAGAGACCGTCGAAGGTGCTGGTGCCGCGCCCGATCTCGTCGAGGATCACCAGGCTGTGTCGGGAGGCGTGGGCCAGGATCTCCGCGGTCTCGCGCATCTCGACCATGAAGGTGGATTCGCCGCGCGCGAGCCGGTCGCTGGCGCCCACCCGGGTGAAGACGCGATCGACCACCCCGACCCGGGCGGCCTCCGCGGGGACGAAGCTCCCGATCTGCGCGAGCAGCACGATCAGCGCCACCTGGCGCAGGTAGGTGCTCTTGCCCGACATGTTCGGGCCGGTGAGCACCAGCAGCTGCGGGCCCTCGGGCGAGAGCTCGGCGTCGTTGGCGACGAAGGCCTCGCCGCCCTGCGCCGCGAGCAGCGGTTCGACGACCGGATGGCGCCCGGCGCGGATCGAGAGCCGGTCGCTGGCGTCCACCTCGGGGCGCACCCAGCCATCCTGTCGCGCCACCTCGGCCAGCGACTGGAAGGCGTCGAGGTCGGCCACCGCCTCGGCGGCCGCGCGGATCGCGGGTGTCTGCTCGACCGCGGATTGGCGCAGCGACTCGAAGAGCGAGCGCTCGAGCTGCGCCGCCCGCTCGTGCGCGCCGATCACGTTCTGCTCGATGTCGCGCAGCTCGGCGACCGTGAAGCGCTCGGCGCTGGCGAGCGTCTGCTTGCGCTCGTAACCCTCGGGAACCAGCCGGAGCTGCGCCTTCGAGATCTCGATCCCGTAGCCGTGCACGGGATGGAAGCGGATCTTGAGCGAGCCGATCCCGGTGCGCTCGCGCTCCCGGACCTCGAAGCCGGCGATCCACTCGCGCCCCTTGCGCCCGGCTTCGCGCAGGGCGTCGAGCTCGGCGTGGAAGCCCTCGCGCAGGTAGCCCGTCTCCAGCGCGCCGCGCGAGCCCCGCGCGAGCGCCGGCGGGTCGTCGACCAGCGCCTCGCGCAGCGTCCGCGCCAGCTCGGGCAGCGCCTCGGGCTCGCGCAATCCGGCCGGCCGCGCCGTCCGCCCCGGCGCCAGCGCCTCCGCGTCGCCGCTCGCGAGCGTCTCGGCCACCCCGGGCAGCGCCTCCAGGGATCCGCGCAACGAGGCGAGATCGCGAGGCGTCGCGGAGGGGCGCGCCGTCTTGGCGAGCGCGCGCTCGAGATCCCGCACGCCGCGCAGGGCCTCGCGCAGCCGCGCACGCGGCCGGTCGCGCTCCGCGAGCCAGGCGACGGCCCGTTGCCGCTCCGCAATCGCTGCGGGATCCAGCAATGGGTAGGCGAGCCAACGCGCGAGGCGGCGGGCACCGAGCGGTGTCGTGCTGCGGTCGATCCGCTCGATCAGGGTTCGCCGGCGCGAGCCGTCCTCTCCGCTCCGGAACAGCTCGAGGTGCGCGCGCGTCGCCGCGTCGATCTGCATCGTCTCCGAGAGGCGGTAGGCGCGCAGCCGCGAGACGTGCGGCAGCGCGAAGGGCTGGTGCGACGCCAGGTAGGCGAGCAGGCCGGCGGCGGCGCGCGAGGCGGCGCCCGTCGCGCCCGGCTCGAGGCCGTGCGGGAAGACCGGCGCCTGCGCCGGGTCGAAGCTGCGCGCGTCGACGGGCGTGCGCGCCGCATCCGGGAGCAGGCGCGCGAGCGCCTCGGCCAGCGCCGGTGCGAGCGGCGCCGGGCAGAGCAGCTCGCGCGGCTCGAGGCGCAGCAGCTCCTGCGCGAGCGCCGCCGGCAGGCCCCCCTCCGGCCCCGCCTCGAGCTCGGTCGCGCGCAGGTCCCCGGTGCTGGCGTCGAGCGCCGCCAGGCCGAAGACCGGCCCCGGGCAGAGCGCCACCAGCACCAGCTCCTGCGCCGGGGCGATCCCGGCGGGATCGCCGACCAGCCCCGGCGTCACCACCTCGACCACCTCGCGGCGCACCAGGCGACGGCCGCCGGTCCGGCTCGCGTCCTCCACCTGCTCGCAGACGGCCACCCGATGCCCCAGCTCGGCGAGGCGCTGGATGTAGGCATCGACGGCGTGCGCCGGCACCCCGCACATTGGCACGGCATCGGGCTTGCCGCGGTCCCGCGTGGTGAGCGCGATCTCGAGCAGCGGCGCCGCCAGCTCGGCGTCGGCGAGGAACATCTCGTAGAAATCCCCCATCCGGTAGAACAGGATGGAGTCCGGATGCTGGGCCTTGATCGCCAGGTACTGGCGCATCATCGGGGTCTCGAGGGCGGAACGCGTCACGCGAGCGACTCCCGGGCGCGCAGCAGACCCTGTCGATCGAGCGCCTCGATCAGCTCGGCGTGCGCCTTGGCGACGTCGGCGCCGCGCGCCTCGGCGAGCAGGATCCGGCCCAGGGTAGCTCGCGCCTCGAGATCGTCCGGATCGCGCTCGAGCAGCTGGGCCAGCTCCGACCGGGCCGGCTCGGCGTCGCCGCGCGCGGCCAGGCTGCGGGCCAGCGCGAGCCGCGCGCCCCGGTCGTCCGGGCGCGTCTCCAGCAGGCCGCGCAGGCAGGTCTCGAACTCGCGGGTGCGCCCGAGCGCCGCATAGGTCGCCTCGAGCTGCGGATAGACCTGCGGGCCGGCGCGGCGGTCGAGCTCGGGCACGCGCAGCCAGGCGGCGAGCGCGGCCTTCGCGCGTCCGAGCTCGGCCTCCAGCTCGCCGAGCAGGATCCAGCCGCGCACCGACGTCGGGTCCTGCCGGATCGCCTGCTTCACCGCCTTGCGCGCCTCCTCGCTGCGCCCCTCGGCGCGGGCGGCTTCGGCCATCGCCACCCGCAGCGCGGCCTCGGGCGCGGCCGCGTCGCGGCCTTCGATGCGCGCGAGACGGCGCGCGAGCTCGATCGCGCGCGGGAACTCGCGGGTGTCGGCCAGCAGGCGCGCCAGCGCGCGCAGCGCGCCCGGGTGCTTCGGGTCCTGCGAGAGCACCTGCTCGTAGGACGCGATCGCCCGGCGCAGGAAGCCGCCCTGCGCGAAATCCGCGCCCAGGTCGGCCATCGCGGTCAGGCCGAGCGGCGAGCGCGTATCGTGGCGCAGCAGCAGGTTCTGGTGGATCCGGATCGCGCGCCCGATCTCGCCCCGCATCCGGTAGAGGCGCGCGAGCGCGAGGTAGGCAACGTCGTCGTCGGACGCGAGCCGCACCGCCGCGACGAGCATCGCCTCGGCGCGATCGAAATCCCGGTCGAGGACGGCCAGCAGCGCCGATTCCAGCGCGGCGTCGGCATCCCTGGGTGCGCGCGCGTCCCCCCCGAACGCCCGCGAGAGCCAGCCCATCGCGGCTAGCCGCCCCGCCCGCGGCCGCCGCGCGGCGCGGCCTCCAGCCGCTCGCCCTCTGCGGCGATCACCGGCGCTTCGCCGGAGAGCGGCAGCGTGCGCAGCTGGTGGACCTCCGCCTCGAGCCCGCGCACCGTCTTCCGGAAGCGGCGGGTCAGCAGGCGCAGCTTCGCCACCTGGTAGAGGCCGAGCAGCCCGGCCGTGGCCAGGCCGGCCGCGAAGGCCACCAGCAACGCCAGCCAGAGCGGCACCGGGGCCAGCTCGCCGAAGACGTACGAGATCGCCGTCTCGCTGCCGTTGGCCGCGGCGAACTTCCAGCCCACCACGAGCACGCCCACGAACAGCGCGATCCAGACGAGCCGAAGCATCAGTCGCATGCACGCGCCCCCTCAGCGCCGCGGCTCAGCTGGATTCGTCGTCGTCCCCATTGGTCTGCAGGGAAGCCAGGGGGACGCCGTCGACCATCTCCTTGAGCTCCTTGCCGACCTTGAAGAAGGGCGTCCGCTTGGCCGAGATGTGCACCGGCTCGCCGGTCTTCGGATTCCGCCCTTCGCGCGCCTCGCGCACCTTGACCTGGAAGCTGCCGAACCCGCGGATCTCGATCCGCTCGCCCTGCTTGAGGGCGCGCGTCATCGAATCGAAGATCGTGTT
>DATBRV010000154.1:0-29800 GCA_036560145.1 Myxococcota bacterium | reverse complement strand
GGGAGCGAGCTCTACGACCTCCTGCCGGTGACCGAGCTCGAGATCCACGGGCTGCGCAACCGCTACCGGCGGCCGGGGATCGGCGCTCCGCTCGCCGCCAAGACGCGGCCGCTGCCGGGCGTGGTGCAGGTGATTCCGGTTCCGGCGGTGATGCGGGTGCCGCTGACCGCCGTGGTGCGGATCGAAACGCCGCTCGAGGGTCTGCGCACGGGAGACCTCCGCGCCCGCCTCGAGCTGTTCGCGAGCCTCGACACCGATTTCGTCGAGATCGATGGCCGGCAGGTTCCGCTCGAGTCCGAGCCGTCGGCGTCGCTGGCGGCGTCGCTGGCGGAAGCGCAGTTCTGGAAGCGGGAGATCCAGGTCTTCCTCGGCAATGCGATCGGCTTGCGGCAGGACACCGCCCTGGTCGGAATCCGCCCCTACAAGCCGGGGCGGATTCCGGTGGTGTTCGTGCACGGCACGGCCTCCAGCTCGGCGCGCTGGGCCGACATGATCAACGACCTGCTCGCCGGCTGGCGCCTGCGCGATCGCTACTCGTTCTGGTTCTTCACCTACGACTCGGGCAATCCGATCGCGTACTCCGGCAGTCAGCTGCGCGCCGCTCTCAGCCAGGCCGTGGCGCGCGCCGACCCGACCGGCCAGGACCCCTGCGTGAACGACATGGTGGTGATGGGGCACAGCCAGGGGGGGCTGCTCACCAAGCTGACGGTGATCGATTCGAGCGACACCTTCTGGAAGGGCATCTCCGACAAGCCGTTCGAGGACGTGAAGCTCGACCCCGAGGACAAGCTGCTGCTGCAAAGCGCGCTCTTCATGAAGCCCCTGCCGTTCGTGAAGGAGGTGATCTTCCTCGCGACGCCGCAGCAGGGCAGCTACCTCGCGGGTCCCCAGTTCGTGCGGCGCCTGGCCGAGTACTTCGTACGGCTGCCCAGCGAGGTGGTCCGCGTCGGCGCGGGCGTGACCACCTACGCGGTCGGAGGCCCTTCCGAGGTCTCGCTGGGCCGGATGCCGACCAGCATCGACAACATGTCGCCCGGCAACCGCTTCATCAAAGCGCTCGCCTCGATTCCCGTGAGCGAGGGTGTGACGGCGCATTCGATCATCGCGATCGACGGCGACGCGCCGCTCGACCAGGCCGGCGACGGCGTGGTGAAATACCAGAGCGCCCACATCGAGCCCATCGCGTCCGAGCTGATCGTGAAGAGCCCCCACTCCGGCATGCAGGCCGCGCCGGCCACCGTCGAAGAGGTGCGCCGGATCCTCGTCGCGCACTCCCTGCGCTCCAACTGCCCGATGCCGAAGTGGAGCGGGCTGGAAGGGAACGACTCTTTCTAGTCCGGGGTTCAGCTGCCTCCGGGCGGCGCGGCCGCCTTCCCCTCCTCGGCCGTCTTCGCCACCACCTTCTGCCCCGGCCGCGCCTTCTGCACGCCGTCGACGATCACGCGCTCGCCCGCGGCGAGGCCGCTCGTGATCTGCTGCATGCCGTCGTGAGCGGCGCCGAGCGCGACCCCCCTCGACTCGACCGTGTCGTCGGCCTTCACCACCATCGCGAAGGTGCCGCCCTGCTGGTCCACCACCGCGCGCTGCGGCACCAGCACGGCGCCCTGCACGTCGGGGAAGATCACCACCACGCGCACGAACTCGCCGGGCTTGAGGGCGCCGTCGGGGTTCGGGACCAGCGCGCGCACGGCGACCGTGCCGCGGGTCGGCTCGATGATCGGGTCGACGTAGTCGATCGCGCCGGGGTGCGGGTACGGCGTTCCGTCGCCGAGCACGATCTGCACCGGGACGCCCTCGCGCCTGGCCGGCAGGCGCCCCTCCGCCGCGCCGCGAAGCACGTCGAGGCGATCGCGCTCGGTCGGCGCGAAGTCGACGTGGATCGGGTCGGTCTGCACGATGTGCGCGAGCACGGTGTCCTGCCCCGACTCGCCGACCAGGTTGCCCACGTCCACCAGCGCGCGTCCGATGCGGCCCGCGATCGGCGCCCGCACGGTGCAGTAGGAGAGATTCAGCAGGGCGGCGCCCACCCTGGCCTCGGCGCTCGCGATCTCGGCCACGGTGGCGTCGCGCTCGGCGCGCCGCGCGTCGAGCACCGAGACGCTGGCGACGCCGTCGCGCGTCAGCTCTTCCGCGCGCGCGAAATCCCGGCGCGCACGCTCGGCGGCCGCCTTGGCGCGTGCGAGCTGCCCGTTCGCCTCGGCCAGCTCGACCTTGTACGTGCTCGGATCGATCATGAAGAGCACGTCGCCCTGCTGCACGAGGTTCCCGTCCTCGAAGCGCTGCTCGGTGAGATACCCGCGCACGCGGGCGCGCACGTCCACCGCATTGGTCGCACGCACGTTGCCGACGTACTCGCGATGGTCCGGGACCGAGCCGATCCGCGCCTCGGCCACCACCACCTCCGGCGGCGGCGGACCGCCCACCTGCTCGCCGGGCCCGCAGGCGAGCGCATGCGCCGCCAGCAGCAGGGCCGCGAATCCGGCCCGGGTTTGCGTCATCTCGAGCCCCCCTCCGGAGCGGCCGCTCCGAACACCCGCCGCTGTAGCCACTCCGCGCCGCCCTGCACGATCACGTAGAGCGCCGGCACCAGCACCAGCGAGAGCAGCGTGGCGACCAGCATGCCCCCGAACACCGCCGTGCCCAGCGAGCGGCGCGCGGAGGATCCCGCGCCGGTCGCGATCACCAGCGGCGCCACGCCGAGGATGAACGAGAGCGCCGTCATCAGCACCGGCCGCAGGCGGATCTCGGCGGCCTCGCGCGCCGCGTCGAGCAGGCTCGCGCCCTCCGCGCGGCGCCGCTTGGCGAACTCGACGATCAGGATCGAGTTCTTGGAGGCGAGCCCGATCAGGGTGACCAGGCCGATCTGGCAGTACAAGTCGTTGGGCAGCCCGCGCAGCGACTGCGCGCCGAGGGCTCCCAGGAAGGCGAGCGGCACCACCAGCAGGATCGCGAAGGGAAGGCTCCAGCTCTCGTACTGCGCCGCCAGGAACAGGAAGACGACCAGCAGCGAGAGCGCGAGGATGACGCGGGTCTCGTTGCCCGCCTGGCGCTCCTGGTAGGCGGTGCCGGTCCACTCGAAGGACATCGTCGGCGGCATCACCCGACGTGCGATCGCCTCCATCTCGTCGAGCGCCTCCCCGGAGCTGAAGCCCGGCGAAGCCTGGCCCTGGATCTTCGCGGAGCGATACACGTTGTAGTGGGGGATGTCGCGGGGCCCGGCGATGCGCCGGAGCGTCAGCAAGGTCGAGAGCGGCACCATCTCGCCCCGCTCCGAGCGCACCCACAGGCGCTGCACGTCCTCCGGCTTCGAGCGCAGGTCGCCCTCCGCCTGCGCGTAGACGCGGAACAGGCGCCCGAAGCGATCGAAATCGTTGATGTAGAGACCGCCCATGTAGGCCCGGAGGGTCTCGAAGACTTCGTCGACGCGCACGCCAAGCGTTTTTGCCTTGGCGCGATCGAGGTCGACGTCGATCTGCGGGACCGTCGGCCGAAAGCTGGTGAAGAGGTTCTGGAGCACGGGCGAGCGCTCCCCCTCCTCGACGATGCGCTGGGTGACGGCCGCCAGCTCGCCGATGGTTCCGCCGCCGCGATCCTCGAGCTGGAACTCGAAGCCGCCTACCCGCGAGAGGCCGCGAACCGGCGAGGGATTCAGCGCAAAGGCGCGCGCCCCGGGGATCGCCGCCAGCCTCGGGCGCACCGAGGCGTAGATCGAGTCGATCGATTGCCCCTTCTCGACGCGCTCGTCCCAGGGCGCCAGCGTCACGAACACCGACCCGAAGTTCGGCGGAAAGGTGCCGGTCAGCGCGTCGAAGCCGCCGAAGAGGTTCATGCCGACCACGCCCGGCGTGTCCATCAGGATCCCCTCGATCTCCCGGGCTACCACATCGGTGCGCTCGAGGGAGGCGCCGTCCGGGAGCTGGAAGCTGGTGATGAAGTAGCCCTGGTCCTCGTCGGGGAGGAAGCCCGTCGGCACCGACCGGAAGAGCAGCACGTTGGCCACGAAGAGCGCGACGAAGACCGCGAGCACGAGCCCCTTGCGCGGCAGCAGCGCGCGCACGCTGCGGTCGTAGCGGGCCACCAGCGCCGCGAAGCCGCGGTCGTAGGCGCGGAAGAAGGCGTTCTTGTGCTCTCGCTCCTTGCGCATCAGCAGCGCGCAGAGCGGCGGGGTGAGCGTGAGCGCGTTCACCAGCGAGATCAGCACCGCGCAGGTCACCGCCAGGCCGAAGTGTCGCAGCATCTGCCCCGTCGTGCCGGGCAGCAGCGCGACCGGCACGAACACGGCTCCAAGTACCAGGGAGGCCGCGACGATCGCGCTCGTCACCTCGCCCATCGAGCGCAGCACCGCCTCGCGCCGCGAGTATCCCTCGCCGAGCAGGCGCGCGACGTTCTCCACCACCACGATCGCGTCGTCCACCACCAGGCCGATCGCGAGCACCAGGGCGAAGAGCGTGATCGTGTTGATCCCGAAGCCGATCGCGTAGAGCACCGCGAAGGTGCCGATCAGCGAGACGGGGATGGTGACCGCGGGGATCAGCGTCGCGCGCCAGTCCTGGAGGAAGACGTAGACCACCAGGAAGACCAGCAGCATGGCCTCGACGAGCGTGTGGATCACCTCCGTGATCGACGCCGCCACGAAGCGGGTGGGGTCGTAGCGGACCATCTGCGCCACGCCGGCGGGGAAGCTCTTCGAGAGCCGCTCGAGCTCGGCGCGCACCGCCGCGGAGACGTCGAGGGCGTTCGCCTCCGGCAGCTGGAAGATGCCGATCGTGGTGGCCGGCTGGCGGGTCAGGCGCGTGAAGCCGGCGTAGCTCTGCGCGCCGAGCTCGACGCGCGCGACGTCGCCGAGGTTCAGGATCGACCCGCCGGGCTCGGCGCGGATCACGATCGCCTCGAACTCCTCGACGGTGGAGAGCCGGCCCTTGGTGCGCAGCGGGAGATCGAGCTGCTGGTTGGGCAGCGCCGGCGGCGAGCCGGCCCGGCCGGCGGCGATCTGCACGTTCTGCTCGCGCACCGCCGCGATCACGTCCGCCGCGGTGAGCCCGAGCTTCGCGAGGCGCTCGGGATCCAGCCAGATGCGCATCGCGTAGCGCCGCTCGCCGAAGATCAGGGCCTCGCCGACTCCAGGCAGCCGCTTGATCGCGTCCAGCACGTTGATCAGCGTGTAGTTCGAGAGGAAGAGCGCGTCGCGCGAGCCGTCGGGCGAGACCAGGTTCGCCACCAGCGTCAGCTCGGGCGACTGCTTGCGCACCGTGATGCCGAAGCGGCGGACCTCTTCCGGCAGGCGCGGCTCCGCCACCGCCACGCGGTTGTTGACGTTGACGGTGGCGATGTCGGGATCGCGGCCGAGCTCGAACGTGACGGTCATGCTCATCTGCCCGTCGTTCGCGCTGGTGGAAGCCATGTAGAGCATGCCTTCCGTGCCGTTCACCTGCTCTTCGATGGGCAGCGTGATGGTGCGCTCGACCACGTCGGCGCTGGCGCCGGTGTAGTTGGCGGAGACCTGCACCGTCGGCGGGGCGATCGGCGGGAACTGCGAGACCGGGAGCAGCGGGATCGAGACGGCGCCCGCCAGGATGATCAGGATCGCCACCGCCGCCGCGAAGATCGGCCGATCGACGAAGAACGCGACGAACGCGGGCGCAGCGGGGCCCGCGGTCTCGGGGGGCTCGGGGGCTCGGGGCGGCGCGACCAAACGACTCCCAGAACTCAGCGCAGACGGGCGCAAACACCGCGCTGCCGGGCAGGGTTACCACGTTCCGGGCAGGTCCGCCGCTCCTCTTGGCGGCCGTCGGAGAGCATCAGCGAGGCGCCGCGAACTCCGGCCGCACCTCGACGGTGCCGACGCGTGCGATCGGGCAGCGCCGCGCCCAGGCGAGCGCTTCATCGAGGCGGCTGCACTCGATCACGGTGAGCCCGCCGAGGATCTCCTTGGTCTCGGCGAAGGGACCGTCGGTGACGAGCACCTCGCTCCCCTCTCGGCGCAGCGAGGTGGCCGTGTCCACCCCGCTGAGGCGCATGCCCGTGCGGAACACACCGGCGCGCTGGAGCTCCGCGCGCCAGGCCTTCATCTCGGCGTACCAGGCGTCGCGCTCGGATGCCGACAGCGCGTCCACCGGATTCCCCGCGGTGTAGTACAGGAGTGCGTACTGCATGGTCCCTCCTGGAGCGCCAGCGCACCGCGGCGTCAAGCGGCGAGGCGCTGAAGGTGCTCCGCGACGACCTTCCTCCAGGCCGGGCGCGCCTCGCAGCGCGCCTGGTAGGCGGCGACGTTCGGCGCCGCGCGCAGCAGACCGGTGTGCTGAAGCATGCGCAGGACGGTCGTCATCAGGATATCGGGCGCGCCGAACTCGTCACCCATCAGATACGGGCGCCGCGCGAGCTCCCCATCCAGGGTCGCGAGGCGCGCCTCCACCTGCGTCTGCACGGCCGGCCGGTGCTCCTTCGCCCAGCTTTCGTTCGCGGCGAAGTGGTCGATCACGAACAGCTCCTGGATCGGGGGCTCGACGGTGTTCACCGCCGCGAAGACCCACTGCGCTGCGAGCGCGCGGCCGCGCAGGCCCAGGCTCGGCGGCAGCAGCTTCCCCGCCTTCTCGGCGAGGTAGAGCACGATCGCGGCCGATTCGAAGAGCGCGAAGCCTTCGTCCACGATCGCCGGAATCTTGCCGAACGGATGGATGCGTAGGTACTCCGGGGTCTTCAGCTCCCCGCGTGCGAAGTCGAGCGGGCGCACGCGGTAGGCGAGCCCGGTTTCCTCGAGGGCCCAGAGCACCCGCAGGTCGCGGGTCACGTTCCAGACGGGGCGGGGAGCGCTGCCGAACACGTAGACGTCGATCATGACTCTTCCTCCTGCCGGGATGTCGAACGAGCTGGCCGGAAATCGACAATTCCCCCGGGAACTCTATGTTCCTCCCATCCTGGTCGACCGAGCCGAGATCGAGTTGTTTTATCGCGCGGAGTTCGGGCGCATCCTCGCCTCCGTCGCGCACGTCATCCGCGACCTCCACGTCGCGGAGGAGGCGGTGCAGGAGGCTTTCGCGGTGGCGCTCGAGCGCTGGCCGCGCGAGGGCCGCCCGCGGAATCCGAGCGGCTGGCTGGTGGCGACCGCGCGCCACAAGGCGATCGACGTGCTCCGGCGCGCGGGCCGCTTCGAGGCCCTGCGCGCGGAGCTCGGGCACTCGCTGGAGCTCGCGGCGAGCCGCGGCGCCGAGCCGCCCGAGCTCTCGGACGCCGCCATCCCCGACGAGCGCTTGCGCCTGATCTTCACCTGCTGCCATCCCGCGCTCGCGCTCGAGTCGCAGGTGGCGCTCGCGCTGCGCACGCTCTGCGGCCTCTCGACCGACGAGATCGCGCGCGCCTTCCTGGTTCCGCCCGCGACGCTCGCGCAGCGCCTGGTGCGCGCCAAGCGCAAGATCGCCGACGCCGGCATCCCCTACCAGGTTCCGCCGCCCGAGCTGCTGGAGGGGCGCCTCGAGGCCGCGCTGGCGGTCGTGTACCTCGTCTTCAACGAGGGCTACTCCGCGAGCCGCGGCGACGCGCTGCTGCGCCCGGATCTCTCGCAGGAGGCGATTCGCCTCGGGCGCCTGCTCGCCGAGCAGCTCCCCGGCTCCCCCGAGGCGCGCGGCCTGCTCGCGCTGATGCTGCTCCACGACGCGCGCCGGGAGACGCGCACGACACCGGCCGGCGACATCGTGCTGCTCGAGGACCAGGACCGCGCGCGCTGGAACCGCCCGCAGATCGAAGAAGGCCTGGCGCTCGCCGCCGCCGCGCGCGCCGCGCAGCCCGCGGGCCCCGACGCGCTCCGGGCCGCGATCGCCGCCGAGCACGCCCGCGCCCCGCGCGCCGACGCCACCGACTGGCGCGCGATCACCCGGTTCTATGACGCGCTCGTGCGCGTGCGCGGAGGCGCCGTGGTCGAGCTCAATCGCGCCATCGCCTACGCGATGGCGGACGGCCCGGAAGCCGGGCTGGCGCTCGTCGCCGCGCTCGAACGGCAGGGCGATCTCGATGGCTACTACCTGCTCTGGGCCACCGAAGCCGACCTGCTGCGCCGCCTCGGCCGCTTCCCGGAAGCCGCGCGTTGCTACCGCCGCGCCCTCGAGCGCGTCGGAACGGGCCCCGAACGCCGCTACCTCGAACGCCGTCTCGCCGAGGTGGAGCGCAGCTGAGTCGTCATCCGAAGCGCGAGCGCGGATGCCGGGGGAGGGCGTCCCCGAGAGCGAGCCAATCGATCTTCTCGCTCGTCCAGGTGTGATCCGCGGGCGGGAAGGCAGAGGGATCGTCGAGGCTCGCGATCGTGACGTCGATCTCGTTGGGGAACGAGGTGTGCTGATAGGTGAGCGGCGTCCCGCAGGTGGGGCAGAAGGTTCGCACGACCGGCGGTGACGAGCGGTAACGCGTCGGCGCTCCCTTCGTGAAGGCGAACTGCTCCGGCGGAAAGGTCGCCCAGGCGACGACCGGCGCCCCCGCCGCGCGGCGGCAGGAGTTGCAATGGCAGAGACTCGGATGGCTCGACTCGCCGCTCGCGCGGTAGCGCACCGCGCCGCACAGACATCCCCCTTCGACGACGACCGGTTTCACGCGGGCTTCCTCCACACGATGGAGTAGCGCCAGAGCAGGTGCCGCCGCACCTCGGCGCCGGGGAGCAGCTCCCGGCAGATCTCCCGGACCTCGGAGAGGCGCAGGTACGTCTCGCCCCGCCCGTGCTCCTCCCACGCCTCGCGCACCTCCTTCGGATCCCGCAGCCGGCCCGTGTGAGCGAGCCGCAGCGCCCCGCTCACGCCCACCGCCAGCGCGGAGCGTGCGTGATCGAGCACGCCCTCGCCGGAGACGAGATCGAGAACGAGGAGCGTCCCGCCGGGCCGGAGCGCGTCGCGCAGCCGCGGGAGCAGGGTGCGCGGGTCGAGATGGTGCAGCGTGGCGATCGACGCGATGCAGTCGTAGCGCTCGCGCGGCAGCGGCCGGCTCGCGACGTCGGCGAGCTCGAACGCGAGGTTCGCGCGCCGCGGTTCGCGGGCCCGGGCGACGCGGATCATCTCCGGCGAAAGGTCGAGAGCCAGCACTCGCTCGGCGCGCGCCGCGAGGGCGTGAGAGAAAGCCCCCGCCCCGCACCCGATCTCGAGCGCCTCGCCGCACGGGCGAGGCACCCGCGCGAGCAGGAAGGCGTGATGCTGACGGTTGTGGTCCCAGGCGTCGTCTGCCAGCCGCGCGAGGCGGTCGAAGTCGGCACGGATCTGCTGAACCGCCCGGTGTGACATCGCGTCCTGCTTGGACGGGCGCGAGCCGCCCGGGGTTCCCCAAGGCGCTATACGACGAAAGGCGCGGGGTTCATACTGGCGCCCGGCCGACCGCCGGCGGCGAACACGAAATGGACGCAAGCGTCGTCATCTGCACGTGGAATCGGGCGCAGCTGCTCGATCGAACCCTGTCCGGGATGCGATCGCTGCGAATTCCGAAGGATCTTCGCTGGGAGCTGCTGGTCGTCAACAACAACTGCACCGACGACACCGACGCCGTCGTCGAGCGCCACGCGAGCGCGCTGCCGATCCGGCGCCTGCATCAGCCGGTTCCCGGCAAGGTGCATGCCGTCCACCTGGCGATGTCGCAGGCGCGCGGGAGCCTGATCGTCTGGACCGACGACGACGTCCTGCCTTCTGAAGGCTGGCTCGCCGCCTACGTCGCGGCGCGCAAGCGCTGGCCCGAAGCCGGCCTCTTCGGCGGGCCCATCATCCCGGATTTCGAATCGGCTCCGCCGCGCTGGATCGCCGCCACCATGGATCGCGTCGGCGGCGCCTATGGCTTGCGGAATCCCGGCCCCGACCCGATCGAGCTGACGCACGCGACGGTTCCGTTCGGCGCCAACTTCGCCATCCCGCGGAGGGTCCAGCTCGAGTATCCCTACGACACGCGGCTGGGCGATTTCGCGGGGCGCAGGATCAGCGGGTACGAGACGAGGGTGATGTGGAGGATGCTCGACGACGGCATCCGCGGGCGCTGGGTTCCCGACGCCCGCGTGCGTCACTTCGTCCCGCGCGCCGCCATGTCGACCGCGTTTCTTCGCCGCTACTTCATGGGCAAGGGGCACGCCGACGCGCTGGTGGACGAAGATCGTTTTGCCGATCAGCCGCGGCTGTTCGGAAAGCCCGTGCACCTGGTTCGCAGGGCCGTCGAGGCCGAGCTCAACTACCGCATCCGCCGCGTCTGCTGCCGCCCGCAGACGTGGACCCGGGCGCTGGTGAAATCGAGCGTGCTCTGGGGGAGGCTTCAGGGCCTATGAGCGGGGCGGGGTTCGCCCGGCCAGCACGGCTCCCGCTGCGAGCAGCCCGACGAGAAGCGCTAGCCCCGGCGCCGAGATCGCCGGCACCGGATTCGTCGCGCGCATTCCCAGGAACAGCCCCGGGTCGTTGCTGAAGGCGCTCACCGCCTGGGCGCCGCCGCGCACCTGGAGCTCGGAGCCGGAGACCGTCGCCGCGATCGCGAGGCTCTCGAGCGCCGGGTGATTGCGGATCGCGAGCGCGAGGGCTTTCAGGATCTGGGCGAGCGGCTGGCCTGCCACGGTCGGAATGCTCACCTCCACCTCGCCGATCGTCACGCCCACGCTCCCGCCGAGCGCGCTTCCCACCAGCGGCACCGGCGCGCAGGCCCCGTACACGAGGGAGACACCGAGCGGCTCCACGAACTGGTCGCCCGTGGAGACGACGGTCTGCGCGCCCGTCACGGGATGGATGCGCACCAGCGCGGGCGTCGCGCCCGTCACCCCTCGCTCGGCGGTGAAGAGATCCCCGGTGCAGTCGTCGACGGCGATCCCGCCGAGCGCGGCGAGGTTCCCGCCGCTCGCCAGCATCGACTGCGCGC
The DNA here is from genome assembly GCA_036560145.1 of Myxococcota bacterium. Taxonomy (GTDB): domain Bacteria; phylum Myxococcota_A; class UBA9160; order UBA9160; family SMWR01; genus DATBRV01. Next base: position 18,949 of record DATBRV010000154.1, on the reverse strand, counting down.
CGCTCACGGCGTCGACGCGCACCACGAATCCCAGATTGGCCACGACCAGCGATCCGTTCTTCTCGATCGCGAGGCCGCGAGGCTGGTTGAGCAGGCCGGCGGGGCTCAGGATCGTCTGCGCCCCCGTGCCGGGATCGATGCGCAGCACCTTGATGTTGGGAGGCACGAGGCCGTCGACGACGACGAGGGAGCCATCGATCTCGACCTGGATCCCTCTGGGCACGCCCAGGCTTCCGCCGCTGCTGGCGATCGTCTGCGCCCCCGACACCGGATCGAGTCGCCTGACGATGCCCGCCTGGCTGTCGGTGTAGACGATCGTACCCGCCGCCTCCGTCGCGAAGCCCCAGGCGCGCGACGCGCAGCCGCTGAACAGCGAGACCCCGGGCGACGCGGGATCGATCTCGAAGACCTTGGCCGGCGAGAAATCGAGCCCCAGCAGCCGGCCCTCGGGGCCGAGCGCGAGAGCGGTGGCGTCGCTCACCTCGCTCGGGCCCGTGAGCGCGGTCTGGAAGCCGCTCACCGGATCCACGCGCAGGAGCGGGCTGATCCCGCCGGGCCGGTCTTCGAAGGGGCCGGTATCCGCGATCAGCACGTCGCCGGGGCGCAGCGACCACTCGCTCGGATCGGCGGCGGCGGTGCAATCGCCGTCCGAGAGGTCGGAGCGCCCGTCGGCGTCGTTGTCGAGGCCGTCGTCGCACTGGGGCGGCGGGCCTTCGGGCGCCGCCAGCCCGAGCGCGGCGGGAAGGTTGGGGAAGGGGCCGACTTTTTCAGCGACCGGATCGCACTCCTCCTGGGGCGCGCCCGTGAGCGCGAGCAGCGTGCGCAGGGGCACGGGATCCAGGGGGCCCGCCCCGCTCGCGATCAGGGCGCCCTGCACGGAGAGCGCCGCCGCCGCCACGATCGGCGAGGCGCTCGAGGTGCCGTTGAAGCCGCTGGTGTAGCGCTGGAGCGGATCGCCCGCGTTGAAGAGATCCCCGTAGCCGGTGGTGGCGACGCGCTCGCCCCAGGCCTGGAGATCGACCCGACTCCCGTGCGACGAGAAGGAGAGGCGCTCGTGGAAGGGATTCCCCGCGCCGACGATGATCGCCCCCGAATCCCGGAAGCTGCGGTCGAAGAGATCGAGGCAGGCCGGGGCATCCAGCTGCACGGCGCCGTTGCCGGCCGCCTCGACCACCGTCACCCCCAGCGAGGTGGCGAGCGAGATCGCGTCGAAGTTCGCCTGGAGCCACTCGACGGGGCCGCAGCCGGAGCAAGCGGAATTGCAGGTCCGCCCGCACACGCACATCTGCTGCTCGAGCAGGATCACGTCGCCCGGCTCGAGTACCTCGAGCGCCTCCGTGATGGCGAGCGCCAGGCTGTAGCCGAACTCGAAGGTGGCGGCGGGCGCCACCCGCAGCGTGGCCCCGCGCGCCGCGCCGCTCATGCCATACCCGTTCCCGAGCGCGCCGATCTCGCCGAGCACCGCGGTGCCGTGCTCGGGGCTGTTGAAGGGATCGAAGGGCGTCCCCGCGCTGATCACCGCCGAGGGCGGCAGCTCGAGATCCTCGTGGTCGAGCCTCCAGCTGTATTCGACGTCCACGAGCGTGGTTCCCGAGCCGTCGCCGCCGGGAACGGCGAGTGGATCGAGCGCTCCGATCCCGGCTGGGGGCGGATCGCGGTAGCTCTGGAGGCTCGAGAAATCGGGGGTCGGCGGGGGGAGATCCACTGGCGCCGGCATCGGCCGGGCGTCGGGCTCGGCCAGCTCGACGAAGGAAAGGGCGTTGAGCTCGTCGCAGAGCGCGGCGGTGTCGACCTCGGGGGGGACGTCGAGGCGGAAGTAGAGGTTCAGGTCGGCGAGGGCGCGGCGGCTGCGGGCCTGGGCGCGGTCGCGCAGGGTGTCGACGCGGTTCTCGGGGAGCTGGAGGAGGCGGCGCAGGGCGCTCGGGGCGAGGCCGTGGTGGGCGAGGACGGGGCGCAGGCGGGGGAGCTCGAAGGAGGAGGCGCCTTCGAGGCCGCGGGCGGTGCGCCGCACGCGGGTGCCTTCGCTGAATTTGATGATTACCCGAGCGGCGTCGCGATCGGGCCCGACGCGGGTCTGCGAGGGCTTTTCAGGGGCGCGGCGAGGCTCGAGATCGGAAGGCTGAGCCAGCGCCGCAGCCGGCAGCAGCCAAAGTGCGAGCAAAAAACTCTTGCAAAGAAAGCGCAACGGTGAGCCCATACACCCGAATTTCGAATGTTAGACGCTGGCCAACGACAGGAGAAGCGAAATCTGTCCGACCCCGAAGCTCGCTATGGTTGGGAATCCGACTTCCCCCGCTTCCGCCGGACAGAGGCGCGGATCATCCGCTCCCGCCTCGAAGACTTCATTCGCGACGCCGGCGACGAGCAGATCCGAGCTTGGAACGCCTCGATCCCGCAGCTCCAGCACGAAGTAGGGGAGGTAGTCGATCGCGATCCCGGCGCCGCCGAGTACACGGCGATCCTCGAGTACGAGCTTCCGATGGAAGCGCGGCGCCCCGATGTCGTGCTGCTCGTGCGCGGCCCCGTGATCGTGCTCGAGCTCAAGGGCAAGGAGCTTCCCTCTCAGGCGGACGTCGACCAGGCGTCGGCCTACGCGCGCGATCTCCAGTGCTACCACGCCGCCTGCGAGGGTCGGGCGGTCGTGCCGATTCTCGTCCCGATGCGCGCGAAAGGAAGGCTGGGCACTCGCTGCGGCGTAGAAGTGATGGGCCCGGATGCAGTCGATGGCGCCGTGCAGGAGCTCACCTCCGGTGCTGCCGAGCCGGCGATCTCCGCGGCAAGCTTCCTTGCAGAGTCAGCCTACCGCCCTCTCCCAACCTTGGTAGAGGCTGCGCGCGAACTCCTTCTGCGCGGCGATCTCCGACGAATCCACAAGGCCGCCGCCACGACCGACCCGGCCGTTGCAGAGGTATCTCGCATCATCCACGAAGCCGCGCAGAAGAAGCAGAGGCGCCTGATCCTCCTCACCGGCGTACCCGGCGCGGGGAAAACGCTTGTGGGCCTCCGCACGGTGCACGCCCACTTTCTCGACGACCTGGCGGTCGCGCGCGGCGCAGGAAAGCCAACGGCCCCCGCCGTGTTCCTCTCTGGTAACGGCCCACTTGTGGAGGTGCTCCAGTACGAGCTCCGCGCCGCCGGAGGCGGAGGCAAGACCTTCGTTCGTGGCGTCAAGGACTACGTGAAGCGCTACTCCGCCCGCCAGGAGCGCGTGCCCCCCGAGCACGTACTCGTGTTCGACGAGGCCCAGCGCGCCTACGACGCCGCCCAGGTGCAGGCCAAGCACGCGGGAACCCCCGGCTTCGAGAGTGGGAAGTCAGAGCCCGAACACTTCATCGAGTTCGCGGACCGCGTCCCCGAGTGGTGCGTGGTGCTGGGCCTGATCGGAAGCGGCCAGGAGATCCACGTGGGCGAGGAGGCCGGCCTCGTGCAGTGGCGGCATGCGATCGAAGGCTCGAGCAATCGAGCGAACTGGCAGGTGCATGGGCCGCCGGGGGTGGCTGCCCTGTTCGAGGGCTCCGCGGCGTCCTTCGTCCCGAGTCCGACCCTGAATCTCGATACGGAGATCCGGTTCCACCTGGCCGGGGAGATCCACGGGTTCGTGTGCGGTCTGCTCGAGGGAAGGCCCGCACCGGGGAATGCGGCGATCGCCGCTCGGCTCGAACGAGACGGCTATCACCTTCGCATCGCCCGGGATCTCGACCGCTGCAAGGATTACCTCCGCGAGCGCTACGCCGAAGACCCCGATGCCCGTTTCGGACTCGTGGCGTCGTCGCGGGATCGCGATCTCGAAACCTTTGGCGTACCCAACGGCTACCAGGCGACCAAGCAGGTGAGGTACGGCCCGTGGTACGGAGACGCCGAAGGTGTGGCTGGCGGCCGATCTTGCCGTCACCTACGAACCTGCGTAACGGAGTTCGGCGCACAAGGCCTCGAGCTCGATGCCGTGCTGCTGGCTTGGGGTACCGACCTGGCACGAAAGCAGGAGGGATGGTCCGCCGCTCGGGCGCGGACCTACAGGAATGGGGACCAGGTCAGGGATGCATTCCAGCTACGGCTGAATGCGTATCGCGTGCTGATGACTCGCGGGCGCGACGCGACGGTCGTGTTCGTGCCGCCGCTCAGAGAGGTCGACGAGACACACGATTATCTCGTGCGGAGCGGGTATCGAGAGCTATAGCCATGGGCTTCACAGATCTACTAGTCGACGATTGCTGTCGAATGTTTTCGTGACTCAATGAACCGCCCCAAGTTTATCCAAAGTGTCCGCCCGGGGGGGAGAGTCGCCGCTTGACCCATCTTGGGTTCGAGGAATAGGATGGCCCGACGGAGGAACCCCCCATGCGCCCCTCTCCCCTCGCCCTCTTCCTGGCCCTCACCATCCCCTCCCTCGCCACCGCCAACGGCGGCGGCCACGACGGAAATGACGGCGGCGGCGACCTCCGCGTCGGCACCTGCAAGAAGGAGATCACCCCCATCTCCCCGGGCCTCACGGGCGCCTACCAGGCCGCCTTCGGGTCGGCGGGAGTGCCGAACCACACGGATCCCGTCTTCATGGCCGGGTTCGGGAACAACCGGCAGGCGACCGCCTACAACGACAAGCTGTGGGCGCGGGGCGTGGTGATCGATCGCAAGGGCAAGCGCGTCGCGATCGTCTCGATCGACGTGATCGGGTACTTCAAGAACGAGATCGACACGATCCGCGGGCTGGTGTCGCCGGATTCCAAGGTTGATTTCGTGCTGGTCTCGAGCACGCATCAGCACGAGGGGCCGGACACGATCGGGCTGTGGGGGGCGGACGAGCTGAGCAGCGGGATCGACTACGCCTATCTGGATTACGTGAACGCGCGGGTGGCGGACTGCATCGACCATGCGGCTTCGCATCTCGAGAAGGCGCGGGTCTACTACGCCACCGCGAACAGCGAGGGACTCTCGCTCGGGACGGATCCGGAGGATGACGGCTTCGGCGTGTCGGACGGGAAGGTGCTCGCGGGCGACGCGGCGCTGGCGCCGGCGACGCAGGGCCGGATCGTGGATCCGAACATCGCGATCATGCAGCTCACGGAGCGCAACGGTCACGATCTCGATGTGCTGGCGACGCTGGTGAACTTCGGTAGCCACCCGGAGAGCATGGGCTCGAACAACACGAGGATCACGTCGGACTTCCCGCACTACGTGCGCGAGCGGATCGAGGACGAGTACGGCGGGCTCGCGATCTGGATGGCGGGGGACCTCGGCGTGCTCCAGGGGCCGCTCGACATCGATGTGCAGGATCCCGTCACGAACCTGCCGGCGCCGCGGCGCACGTTCCGGTTCGCGGAGGTGCATGGCACGCAGATCGCGGAGCGCGCGATCGAGGCGATCGACGCGGTGAGACTCAAGAAGGGCAAGCCGAATCCGAGCAACGGGGACACCTCGCCCAAGATCGACCATGCGACGGTGAACCCGGTGTCGATCCAGCTCGACAACCCGTACTTCCGGTTCTTCTTCGCAATCGGCGTGATCGACGTGCGGCGCACGCTCTACACGAACGGGGTTCCCGACGCGTCGATCGGCTTCCCGTATCCGCCGCCGTTTGACGGGATCCCGCTGGCGCTGGGCGAGGACCTCCAGACGGAGGTCTCCGCCGTGCGCATCGGCGACGGCGCCATCGCCGTCGTGCCGACCGAGCTCGATCCGCAGATCGGCTTCGGCTACCGCGAGCAGCTCGAGGACGCGACGGGCGCGGACCACACCTTCATCGCCGGGCTCGGCAACGACGAGATCGGCTATCAGGTGCCCTTCGCGAAGTGGGACGACAGCTGCCACGCCTGCGCGCCATTCATTCTTGGCGGCGTCCCGCAGTTCTGTCCGCTCTACCCGAACATCGACTGCAACACGGTGTTCCAGAACAACGTGGGCCAGCAGGTGGATCCCAGCGTGTCGGAGGCCTTCGACCAGGCCGTCGACGACCTGTGAAGGGCCTTGCGGCGGCGGCAGTCGTCGCTGATGTGGGGCCATTGGCCGACGAGCGGAAGTCCGGTACAAACTCTTCCACTCCCCCCGGCCGAGGGACCCATGGCCAAGGCCCGACCTCGCAAAGACACTCGATCTTTCTCCGACTTCCGAGCGAATGTCGGGGCCGTCGTCCGTCAGGTCCGCCGGAAGCGGCGCCCGGTATTCCTCACCAAGAATGGCCGCGGCGCAGCGGTGCTGATGGACGTCGCGCAGTATGAAGCCCTGGTCGAGGAACTAGCGCTCCTTCGCGATGCCCGCACGGCCGAGCGTCAGCTCGCTGCTGGCCGATCCATCGCTCACTCGAAGGCACGAACCCAGGTCCTGTCCCGTATCCGCCGCGCGTGAGGGTCCGCGTTCGCTGGTCGCCGCTCGCCGTCATGCGGGCGGCTGAAGCTGCGAACTACATCGCAGCGCGAAGCGAAGTAACCGGGGAGCGCTGGGTCCGCGGCTTGTTCGACGCAGTGAAGGGTCTCGGCCGATTCCCGAATCGGGGCCGCAGCGTCCCCGAGATTGGCCGAGCCGAAATCCGCGAGCTCATCTACGGGAGCCACCGAGTGGTCTATCGGGTCTCCCCTCGCTCTGTCGAGATCTTGACCGTGCGGCATGTACGACGCGAATTCGATCCGGATGAGGTCGAGGGTGGCTGAGACGAGACGAGTGGGCCGCTCTGCTGCGGTGGCAGTCGCCGTGTCCATCTTGCTTGGCGCCGCCGGCGCCCGCGCGCACGTGATCTTCGGCACCGAGACGCTGCGGGGCCTCGTGCAGCAGTCGGATCTCGTCGCGCGCGTGCGCATCCTGAGCCCCGGCACGGCGCTCCCGCTCGAAGAGCCCGTCGTGGTCGCGGAGGTCCTGGAGCTGATCAAGGGGCCCGCGGCCGAGGGGCCGCTGCGCTTCGTGCAGCACGGCCACGGCGTCCCCCTCTACCAGAAAGACCAGGAGGTGGCGGTCTTCCTCCAGCGGATCTCGCGCAGCCGGGAGCTCGGCTCGCTCGCGGGCAAGGTCGATTGGGTCTCGATCCAGGAAGGCGACGCGCTGCCCGGAAGCGCCAACCTGGCCGCCGCGCTGAGCGCGTACGCCGCCCTCGAGAAGCTGCCGCCGACGCAGCGGGCGCAGGAGCAGCGGCAGCTCACGCTGAAGCTGCTCTCCTCTCCCGATTCGAAGCTCGCGTCCTCGGCGGTGCGCGACGTGGCCTTCGCCGGCGACGCGCTAGTCCTCACCAACGCGGATCTGCCCACCCTCGAGGCGGTGCTCTGGAATAGCGCGACGCCAATCGGTGTGCGCGTGGGCCTCCTCACCGAGCTGGAGCGCCGCAAGCTCCTCCCCGGGCCGCCGCAGTGGGTCAGGCTCCTGCGCGAGACGCACGGCGCGGATCAGCTCGCCGTCGCGCGCGCGCTGGCGGCGCACCCGAGCGCTCCCGTGACGCAGGAGCTGGTGGCGCTGCTCGCGAGCCCCGACGTACTCCTGGTCTCGACCGCCGCGATCTCGCTGGGCGTGCCCGGCAATGGGCCGGCCGTCGAGCCGCTCGGAAAGCTGCTCGCTTCGAAGGAAGAGCGCGTGCGGATGGCCGCGATCCGCGGCCTCGGCCGGATCGGAACACCCGCGGCGCAAGCCCAGCTGGCGAAGGCCGCCGCCAGCCATCCCGACCCCGACACCCGCCGCCGCGCAGGCGCGGAGGTCGCGCGCCAGCCGTGAGCATCGCCTAGCGGGTCCCCGCCAATCGCACGAACGTCTTCCTCATCGCGTCCACCTTCGCCAGATACCTGCGAGCATCGTGATCCCCGCACCGCTGCCCGCGCTTGAGCCGCAATCCGCGGCGCGCGTAGCCATCCCCCGCGCCCGCGCCACACAGATGGATCAACATCGCGAGCTTCTGCTTCTGCTCGATCGTCGCGGATTTGATCCCGTGCCGCGCGAGCGCGATCGCGACGCCCCGCGTGAGGTAGGCGGAGGTCAGCTCGACGGAATGGCTCGGGACGACCCGGAAGTAGAGCTCGTTGAGCCAGCAGGATCGCCAGGCATGCCACGGCCCCTCGGCGACGACGGCGTGATCGTGGATGCACCAGCGCCGCGCCTGCTCGAAGGTTCCGTCGGTGATCTGGTACATCCCCACCGCGCTCGAAGCCGGCCGGTACACCTCGAAGGGCTGGAGCCGCCAGGACCAGCGCCAGTAGGTGCGCGCCACCGGATTGCCGGAGGCCTCCACCTGCGCGAGCGCCGCGAGCAGCTCGGGCGTCATCACGGGGGTCGAGTGTCTCCTGAAGCTGGGCGCGTAATCCCGCCAGGTCTCGGTCGGCGTCTTGTGGAGCGCTTCGCTCACCGGGAAGAAGAGTTCGGTGGGCTTGCGGATCACCTGATAGGCGAAGTTGAGAGCGGCCCATACCGTGAGGGCGGCCGCGAGCGCGACGGCGACCTGCACGGCCGCGGGCGCGCGCCGGTAGGCGCGAAACCACTTGCGGCGGAGCCGGGCGCTCGGCCAGAAGCGCGAGAGTCTCGCGGGACTCTTGCGCCTGCTTCGGGGTCTTCGCTGCATTTCGTGGATGATTGCCGACCGCCCAGAAGGTACCATGGCGGGTCCAACGGGTCCTACTGTGCAACGCGCCCTCTCGCTGCTGCTCCCGACGCTGATCCTGCTCGCCGCTGGCTCCGCCGGCGCGGGCGGGCTCTACGTGGTCTCGCAGGAAACCCAGTCCGTGCTCGAGTACGACCCGACGAGCGGCGCCTTCCTGCGCGTGGTCGCGAACACCGTCGCGCAGGGCTTCCAGTTCCCGGGCGGCATCGCGCTGCGCCCGTCGGACGGCGTGCTCCACGTCACCGGCCAGGCCTCCGGCGACATCTGGCGCTACACGACCGCCACCGGCGCGCTGATCACGCCGGCCCTCAAGACGGGGCTCTACGGTCCCGGCGGCCTCGCCTACGACGCGGCGGGCGCGAACCTCTACTTCGCCGATCCGCTCGACGTCCTCTCCGAGACGACCGACTCGATCAAGAAGCTCACCGTGCCGGGCGGCGTGCTGAGCGTGATCGGCACCGTCGCGGACGCGCATTTCCAGGGCGTGGCGCTGAACGGGACGAACGTGTTCACCGCCGATGGCGACGGCCACCGTGTGGTGCGCTTCCCGATCGCCGGCGGCGCCGGCACGACCGTGATCAGCACGGGGCTCAACATGCCCAAGGGCATCCTGTTCCGGTCGGCGACGCAGATGCTGATCGCGGATTGCGGCTCGGACCGCGTGCTCGAGTACGTACTGAGCGGCGGGGTCTGGAGCTTCCTGCGCGTGGTGCTGCCGGCGTCGTCCGGCGTCAATGAGCCCTGCGCGCTGGCGCTCGCGCCGGATGGGCGCCTCACCGTGACCGGCTGCGCCTCGAACGACGTCGTGCTGGTGAATCTCACCACGCTCGCGGTCACTCCCCTCGTCGCGCCGGGCGCCGGGGGGCTCGGCGGGCCGATCGACGTGGTCTGGAGCGGCAGCACGCTGCTGGTCGCCAGCGCGGACGCCAACGCGGTGATCTACTACAACGCCTCCGGCGCACCGACGGGCGTGCGCGCGCGGGGCATCTCGACGGCCCTCGACGCCGGCCTCACGTTCTCGCCGGGCGGTGACCGGCTCCTGATCGTGAGCTCCCTCGAGAACGAGGTGGTCGAACACGAGCCCGTGTCGGGCGCGCTGCTGCGCAGCTTCGGCGCCGTCTGCGGCTTCCTCCCGGTGGACGTGGCCTACGGACCGGACGGCCGCATCTACGTCGCCTGCTCGGGGGACAACGGCATCTCGGTCGTGAATCCCACGACGGGCCAGTCGCTGGGAGCCTTCGTGCTCGCCAGCTCGGGCGGCCTCTTCTCCCCGCGCAGCCTCGCCTTCGGCCCCGATGGCGATCTCTACGTCTCGAGCGCCACCGGCGAAGTCCTCGAGTACGACGGCGAGACGGGCGATTTCATCGGGGTCTTCGTCGACACGAACGGCAATGGCGGCGGGCCCGTGGATCCCTACGGCCTCGCCTTCCACGACGGGAAGCTCTACGTGGCCTCCTACTTCCCGAGCGAGGTGAAGGCCTTCCACGCGACGACGGGCGCCTTCACGTCGACTTTTGTCGCGAGCGGCGCCGGGGGCCTGAGCGGACCCACCTCGCTCGACTTCGGGCCAGGCGGCGATCTCTACGTGACGAGCCAGGGCAACGACACGATCCGCCGCTACGCCGGCGCGACGGGCGCCTTCGTCTCCGTATTCGTCGGCCCGGGCAGCGGGGGGCTCGACGGCCCCTTCGATCTGGCCTTCCGCCCGACGGCCGCGCCGATCGTGGCCCCGGCGCTTTCGCCCGCGGGGTCCGCCCTCCTCGTCTTCGGACTCGCAGCCAGCGCGCTCGCCCTGTCTCGCCGCCGACGAGGATCCTGGTGAGCCGCCGCGCTCTCGCCGGGGTTGCGTTGCTCGCCCTCGTCCTCCTCGCGGGGGGCGCCTGGTGGCTGCACACCCAGCGCGGGCCGCTCGTCGTCGAGGAGGGCACGCCGCTCCCCCTCGGCAAGCCCGTCGAGATGCGCTTCCGCGACGAGAAGACGGGCGAAAGCGAGACCTGGAAGCTCGAGAAGAAGACCACCACGCGCGAAGAATCGCTGGGGAATCAGAAGCTTCCGGAGCCCGACCCGAACGCCGCGAAGCACGAGCCGAGCGAATCGGCGCGCGCCCTCGCCGGGCTCGGCCTCGAGGCCTGGAAGCAGAGCGATCTCCAACAGGCGCTCAGCTACTTCGAGCAGGCGGTCGCGGCGGATCCCGACGACCGCGTGCCGCGTTCGCATTACGGGCGCCTCCTGACGCTCGCTACCGACTACGCCGCCGCCCGCCCGCAGCTCGAGCGCGCCGCGGAGCTCGCCCCCGAGGATCCGCAGGTCTGGCTCGATCTCCAGTCCTTGTACGAGCGCACGCAGCTCCTCGATCTGGGCTGGGCGGCGCGGGCGAAGGCCGAGGAGCTGGCCGGCGGCCGCGCGATCACCCAGGACGAGCTGGGTCTCTACCAGATCGAGGGTTCGACCTGGCTCCCGTAGGTAGTTTTGCCAGATAAGCCTTGATTCTCCGTCGGTAAGCGCAGAAGATGAGGGGTCCGACGCACAGTCGGGCAGCTCCAGGAGGGAATGAGCATGCATCTGCGCACAAAGTTCTTTGGTCTGCTGCTGGTAGCCCTGTCGATTCCGACGCTCGCGCTCGCCGACACGACGATCACGGGCCAGAAGAAGGGCGCCTTCTTCCAGATCACCGTGCCCACGGTCTGGAACGGCAGCCTCGTGATCAACAATCACGGCTTCGATTTCAATCCGCCGGCCGCCAACCCGGGCCTCGGAGCGCTCGCTCCGCTCCAGCTCGCGGAAGGCTACGCCGTCGCAGCCTCGAGCTACAGCAACTGCTGCTGGACGCTCTTCAGCACCAAGAAGGATCTGAACCGTCTGCTCGAGGTCTTCGAGGACAACTTCGGCGCGCCGAGCGACGTGATCGTGCACGGCGGCAGCCTCGGCGGCATCGTCACCGCCCAGGCCGTCGAGAAGCTCGACATCGAGCCGGTCGGCTCCTATCCGATCTGCGGCGCGCTCTCGGGCAGCCGCTCGTGGGATGGCGCCATCGACCTTCGCCTCGTGTACGACGCCGTCTGCGGCGCCGTCGGCGTGCTGCCGGGCGGCGCGACGGGCCTGCCGGCGCCGGGCTTCCCGACGGCGGGGCTCTCGACCGCGGCGATCGCCGGGGCCGTGAACGCCTGCACGGGCGTGCTCACGCCGGTCGCGTTCCGCACGCCGGCCCAGACGGCGCGCCTCAACCAGATCAAGGCCGTGACGACGCTGCCCGAGAACTTCATCGTCACCGACATGGTCTTCGTGACCAACGGCCTCTCGAACCTGATCTTCGCTCCGGACAAGCTCGACGGCGGTCAGGGCGTCGGCAACATCGGCGTCACCTACAACGACGCGGGCATCAACGCGTCGATCCAGCGCGTGGCAGCCAACAACAAGGCGGCCAAGGAGCTGGACAAGAACTACACGCCGAAGGGTGAAGTGAACGCCACCAAGACCGTCTCGATCCACACGGATGGCGACGGGCTCGTGATCGTCGAGAACGAGAAGGAGTACGCGGACGTGGTGCCCGCCTCGCAGCTGTCCACGGCGATCGTGGACGAGGCTGGCAACACGCACTGCGGCTTCACCTCGCCCGAGCTGGTCTCGGGCTGGGAGGAGCTGCGCGACTGGATCGCGGGTGGACCGCAGCCGACGGCCTCGGACATCCAGAGCCGCTGTTTGACGCTCGGGCCCGCGGCGCAGTGCCGCTACAACGCGGCCTACGTCGTCAACGACATGGATACGCGCATCCCGCCGCGCTGATCGGGATCGCGAACGTCTGAAGGGGCCGGGTCTCCGTGAGGGACCCGGCCCTTTTCATTGCTGCGTACGCGTGCGCCTGCCGCAGACCGCCAGTCCTGCCATTCCGAGTGCAGTCAGCGCGAGCGTCGACGGCTCCGGCACGACGGTGAAGAACTGGTCGCCGGCGAAGTGCGTCATGTCGATGGCGCCTTCGGCGGTGAAGCCTCCCATCTCGTCGCCGCCCAGGTTCCCCTGCCCGCCGCCAATCACGGGTGGGAGGCCCGCCAGGAACTGATTCGACCAGTAGTTGTGCCCCGAGTTGTTCACGCCGGCCATGATCCGGATCACGCCGCCGACGAAATCCAGGTCGCTCAGGGCGATGCCGAGCTCGAGTCCCGTGGTGACCGCCGCCGCCGCCGCTTGATTCGCGGGTGTGGTTCCGCCGAGCACGCCCGCCGCGTTGCTGCCGTCGTAGCCGACTTCGATCGCCACGCCGTTGACGCCTGTACCGGTGGCGCCCGTTCCCGTCAAACCGCCGAGGATGTCGAAGTAGCTGCTCGACGTGGCGGCTCCCAGATCGGCGAAGGCGAAGTTGAAGGTCAGATTGCCGCCGTCGTTGCCGCGCCGCGCCGCCAGGTGATAGTCCGCCGTGAAGCCCGCGTCGAACACCAGCCCATCCATGACGCCCGCGCCGTCGTTGCCGGCGCTCGTGAAGCTGCTCTGGCCGCCCGCCTTGGAGTCGATGAAGATTTCCAGCCAGTTGAAGTTGTCCTCGATGTTTCCGGTGAGCATCAGGTACAGCTTGCCGCCGTCGATCACGCCGTAGCCGGCATCCAGCTCGCTGAAGTTGTCGCCGAATCCCGTCTCGAGCGTCTGCACGGCCAGCGCGGGGCCGTAGACCGCATCGCGGGCTCCGTCCACTGTCGGGGCAGCTACCGCTGAAAGTGTGACGAATTGGGGCAGAAGTCCGGCGAGCAGGACAGGCAGGGGGGCGCGCATACCATCCCTTCTTGGTGTATCCGCCCTCCCGAAAGGTAGGTAGGAAGATGGGGTCCGTGCGTGGCAAGCAACCTAACTGGACGGCTCCGCCAGCCGCCCGCCGCACTCCCGGCAGAAGCGGGCCTGGAGCAGGTGCCCCTCGCTCATGCAGTGCGGACAGGTGCGGGAGTTCTGCGGGAGGCGGGCGGCGTCGACGATCTCGGCGGTGACGATGCCGGTCGGCACGGCGAGGATGCTGTAGCCGAGCAGCATCGCGACGGAGGCGAGCACCTGACCCAGCGGCGTGGCGGGCGCGATGTCGCCGTAGCCGACCGTCGTGGTGGTGACGATCGCCCAGTACATGGCGACCGGAATGCTCGTGAAGCCGCGCTCCGGGCCCTCGATCACGTACATGGCCGCGCCGAGGATCAGATCGAGGATCAGCACGGTGGCGAGGAAGACATAGATCTTGGTGCTGCCGCGCCGGAGCGAGGTCATCAACAAATTCTGCTCGCCGAGGAAGCGCCCGAGCTTGAAGACGCGGAAGATCCGGAGCAGGCGCAGCCCCCGGATCACGAGCAGCGACTGCGAGCCGGGAAACAGGAGCGACAGATAGGTCGGGAGGATCGAGGCGAGATCCACCAGGCCGAAGAAGCTGCGCGCGTACCTTGCCGGGCGCTCGACCACCACGAGCCGCGCCACGTACTCGGCCGTGAAGAGCAGCGTGAAGAGCCACTCGGCGGCGTGCAGGGCGGGCCCCGCCTGCTCCCGCAGCCTGGCGACGCTCTCCAGCATCACGGCCAGGATGCTGGCCAGGATCGCGATCAAGAGGCCGACGTCGAACGCCTTGCCGGCCCTCGTATCGGACTCGAAGATGATCTCGCGCAGGCGCTCGCGCCGCGTCATGGGCCGCCCCGCTTCCTGGTGAGCCGCCGAATCCTAGGATTCCGCGTGCCCCGCCGCCCGGCATGCGCGAAAATGGAGGGCCTTGGACTCCCAGCTCCGTAACCTCGCCGCCACCTACTCGATCGTCGCCCGCGACCCGCGGACCGGCGAGCTCGGGGTCGCCGTCCAGTCGAGCTACTTCTCGGTGGGCACCGACGTCTCCTGGGCCGAGCCCGGCGTGGGCGCGATCGCCACGCAGGCGATCGTCGAGGTGGCGTATGGCCCGAAGGGGCTCGCGCTGCTCGCGCGCGGGGCCACGGCGCAGGAGGCGCTCGACGAGCTGGTGGCGCGGGATCCCCTCTCGGCCCTGCGCCAGGTGGCGATCGTCGACACCGCCGGCCGGGCGGCGGCGCACACGGGCGGTGCCTGCGTCTCCGCCTGCGCGCACGCCCTCGGCGACGGCTATTCGGTGCAGGGCAACATGCTGGCGTCGAACGCGGTCTGGCGGGCGATGCTGCCCGCCTTCGAAGAGTGCGAGGGAGATCTCGCGGAGCGTCTGATGGCGGCGCTCGAGGCGGCGGAGCGGGCGGGCGGCGACGTACGCGGGCGGCAGAGCGCGGCGCTGCTGGTGGTGACCGGCGAGCGTCCCGCCAACAGCTGGGAAGGGCGCAGCTTCGACCTCCACGTCGAGGATCATCCGCGTCCGCTCGAGGAGCTGCGCCGGCTGCTCACGCTCAAGCGCGCCTACGCGCTCTTCCAGCAGGCGCGGGGGACCTTCGGCGCGGGGGATCTGGAGGGCGCGCTCGAGATGGTCGCGCGCGCCCGCAAGCTCCAGCCCAACGACTTCCAGTTCGCCTTCTGGACGGGCGTCGCGCTCGCCAACAGCGGGCGCCCCGAGCAGGCCCGCGCCTGGCTCGCCGAGGCGTTCCGCGAGAGCGACGTCTGGCGCGAGCTGGGGCGCAGGCTGCGCGAAGCCGGCCTCTTCACGGGCGATCCCACCCTGCTGGAGCCATGACCGGCGCGCTGCCGTCCCGCCGGGCGGAACAGATCACCGCCACCGTGCTCTTCGCCGACGTGCTCGGCTTCAGCCGGCTCTCGGCCCAGGAAGGCCCCGAGAAGGCCTATCTGGCCGTCACACAGCTGCTGCGCCTGCTCGACGCGATCGCGCGCAAGCACGGCGGATCCGTCGACAAGTACCAGGGCGACAAGCTGATGGCGGTCTTCGGCTATCCGGTTCCGCTCGAGGATCCGCCCCGCGCGGCGGTCACGGCCGCGCTCGAGATGCGCCAGCAGGTGGCGGATTACAGCCGCGAGGCGCAGCTCGCCATCCCCTTCGAGACACACATCGGGATCAACACCGGCGAGCTGGTGGGCGGCGACATCCGCGGGCCGGTGGTGCGCGAGTTCCACGTGCTCGGCGACGCCGTGAACGTGGCGGCGCGGCTCAACTCGAAGGCGCCGGCGGGCGAGATCTGGGTCGGCCAGCGCACCCACGAGGCGACTCGCGAGGCGTTCCACTGGCAGGCGCTCGAGCCGCTGCGCTTCAAGGGCAAGAGCCGCCCCGTCCCCATCTTCTCCCTGCTGACGGCGCGCGGCGGCGCGGCCCGCGACCGGCTGGGATTCGATCAGCGGCTGGTAGGCGAGCTGGTCGGGCGCGAGGCGCCGCTCGCGAGCCTGCGCGAGCTCGTGCGCGCGCTGGCGGGCGGCCGCGGCGGCGCGGCGCTCCTCACGGGCCCGGAGGGGAGCGGCAAGTCGCGGCTGCTCGCGGCGCTCGGCGAATCGGAGGAGATCGCGGGGCTGCGGATCCTACAAGCGCGAGCGTCGCCCGCCGAACGCGCGGTGGGGGTCGAAGAGGCGAGCGCGCGGTCCGAAGCGGCGCAGCGGCCGCTGCTGATCGTGATCGAGGACGCGCAGTGGCTCGAGTCGCGATCGATCGCGCGGCTCGAGCGGCTCACGAGACTGGCCCGCGAGCTTCCCATCCTGGTGATCGCGACGGCGCGGCCCGATCCCGTCGCCAACCGGCTGGCGGAGACCATCCAGATCAACTTCGGTGCGGACGGCGCGCTGATCGAGCTGCCGCCGCTCGATCGCGAGGCCGCGGGCGCGCTGGTGCGCGCGGCGCTCGGCGCCGCGGCCGACGACGAGACGGTCGCGCTGGTGCTGGAGCGCGGCGGCGGGCTCCCGGGGCCGCTGCTCCAGGCGGCCTTCCTGGCGCCCGCCCTGCGCTCCGAGCGCGAGCAGGCGAACCAGCGCGCGGACCGCACCACCGAGGCCGAGCGCCGCCGCGCGGTGGTGGTGTTCGCGGACATCACGGGCTTCACGGCCATGACCGAAAGGGAGGGGGCCGAGGCGGCCTACCCCGTGGTTGCTGCCTGCCTCGAGATCCTCGACGAGGTGGCGCGCAGCCACGGTGGCACCGTCGATCATTATCTGGGCGACTGCGTGATGGCGCTCTTCGGTGTCCCCCGCGCGCTGGAGGACGCGCCGCGGGCGGCGCTGAACGCCGCCATCGACATGCGCCGGCGGATCCGGGAGTTCCGCGAGCAGCAGCAGCTGCCGGTGCCGATCGACGTCCACATCGGGGTGGCGATGGGCCTCGGCATCGCGGGCGACATCAGCGGGCCCCTGATCCGCGAGTTCGCGGTGATGGGCGATCACGTCGACCGCGCCGACGCGCTGACCCACGCCGCCGAATCGGGCGAGATCTTCGTCGACGATGCGACCCATCGCGCGGTCCGCGACGTCTTCGAGTTCCGGGCGTCCGAAGCGCGGCTGCTGCCGGGCGCGAGCGAGCCGCAGCCGATCTGGAACCTGCTCTCGACCGCTCCTCGCCTCCACCGGGCTCGCCTCGGCGCGGAGCGCAAGGTGTTCTCGGAGCTGGTCGGCCGCGAGCTCGAGCTGGCGCGGCTCGGCGAGGTCCTGGCTGCCCTTGCGCGAGGGGAAGGCGGCGTCGCCAGCGTGGTAGCCGAGGCGGGGCTCGGGAAGTCGCGCCTGCTCGCCGAGCTGCGCAAGCGCGACGGGAGCGCCCTCTGGCTCGAGGGGCGATCGATCTCGAACGGACGCAACCTCAGCTATCACCCGATCGCCGATCTGGTCCGCTCCGCCGCGGGGGTCGTCGACCAGGATGACGCCGCCGCGGCCCGCCTGAAGCTCGACGCCGTAGTCGAGGCCCTGCTGCCCGATCGCGTGGACGAGACGGCGCCGCTGCTCGCCAACCTGATGGGCGCGGCGCTCACGCCCGAGGTGCGCGAGCGGCTGAACGCCATCCAGGGCGACGCGCTCGAAAAAATGATGCGGAGCGCAATCCTCCAGATGCTGCGGGCGCTCAGCGCCGGGCGTCCGGTGGTGATCTTGATGGAGGATCTCCACTGGGCGGATCTCTCGTCGGTGGAGCTGGTCGAATCGCTGCTGCGTTTGGTGGACGAACGTCCCATTTTGTTTTTGAACGCATTCCGACCGGGCTTCGAGGACACCTCGGGCCGCGTGCTGGCCTTCGCGCGCGACAAGCTCTCGGCTCGTCACGTGCAGGTCGATCTCGAGCCGCTCGGCCCGGCTGCCGCCCGCGCCATCGTCAAGAACCTCTTCCGCGGCGGCGACGTGCCCCAGAAGACCCGGGCGGCCATCGAAGAGAGCGCGCGCGGCAACCCCTTCTACATCGAGGAGGTGGTCCGCACGCTGATCGACGCCGGCGGGCTCGTGTTCCGCGAAGGGGGCTTCCACGCAACCGAGAAGCTCGATACGGTGGCGATTCCCGACACGGTCCAGGAGGCGGTGCTGGCCCGCGTCGACCGGCTCGACTTGCGGCGCCGGTCGATTCTCCAGGCCGCGTCGGTGATCGGCCAGATCTTCCACCGCGACGTCCTCGAGTCGATGGTCGAGGATCGCGAAGGGCTCGCGCCACTGCTCGAGGGGCTCGAAGAGAGCGAGTTCATCGTCCCCGCGGATCGTTCCGCCGGCGTCGAGTACGCCTTCAAGCACCCGCTGATCCAGGAGGTCACCTACGACTCGATGCTGGAGGCGCGCCGCCGCGAGCTCCACCTCGAGGTGGCAAAGGCCGCCGAGGAGCGGCTGAGCGACAGCGTCGCGGGCTACTGCGCCATGCTCGCCTATCACTACACCAAGGGCGGTGACGCGGAGAACGCCGACGAGTACCTCTTCCGCGCCGGCGACGAAGCCGCGCGCGTGGCTGCCTCGAACGAGGCGCTGCATTTCTTCCAGGAAGCCTCCAAGCTCTACGCCGATCTGCACGGCAAACGGGGGGATCCCGCGCGGCGGGCGCTGCTAGAGAAGAACCTCGCGATCGCGCTGCTCAACCGGGGGCGGCTGATCGAGGCGGTGGACCACTTCGACGTGAGCACCCAGCTGCTCGGCGCGCCCGCGCCGCGAGGCGCGCTCGCGATGGGCGCCCGCTTCGCCGCCAATCTGGCCCGGGTGATGGGAAGGCTCTACCTGCGCAAGCGCCCCTGGGGCCGGCGCGCTGCGACGCCGCGCGAGCGCGAGCTGATCGACGTGATGTTCCGGCGAGCGATGGCGCAGTCGACCTCCGCGCCCACCCGATTCCTCGTCGACAGCGTGGCGTTGCTGCGCCGCGTCTCCGCGCTCGATCCCTTCACGATCCCCGAGTCGGCCGCGATGTACGCGGGCGTGGTCGCGATCTTCTCGTACGGCGGGATCTCCTTCGGCCTGGGACGCCGCTTCCTCGACATCGCGAGCGAGCTGGCGGAGGGCGGCGCCGTCGAGGAGCGCGTCCTCTACTACCGG
>DATBRV010000153.1:0-55534 GCA_036560145.1 Myxococcota bacterium | reverse complement strand
CGGTGCGTTCCGATCCTCCAGTGCTGCGCGAGCTGGCCGGGCTTCTCCTCCGCGTAGTCGAACAGGCCCAGCGAGACGTTGGTGTTGCCGATGTCGATCACGAGCAGCGTGGTCACGTCGTCTCCTTCGCAATCGTCACGTCGCCCGCCACGACGCGCACCAGCGAGCCGTCGTCGCTCCGGAGCAGCAGGGCGCCATCGGCGGCGACGCCTTCCGCCACGCCGCTCTGCCGGGCCCCGTCGAGCTCCACCACCGTGAGCGGGCGACCGCGCATCCGGAAGCGCGCCTCGAAGCGCGGGCGCAGGGCCTCGAAGCCGCGCTCCGCGCAGGTGTCGAGCGCGGCCTCGAGCGCATTGTACAACCGCTGCGCGAAGGCGATGCGGTCGATCTTGCGCCCGCAGTGGCTCGAGAGGCTCGTCGCGGTGGCCCGGAACTCCTCGGGGAAGTCGCGCCGGTCGACGTTCAGGTTGACGCCGATGCCGAGCACCAGGAAGACGACGCGGGTGGCTTCGGCGGAGAGCTCCATCAGGATGCCCGAGGTCTTGAGGCCGCCGAGCAGCACGTCGTTGGGCCACTTGATCTCGACCGCGCCGCTGTCGCCGACGGTTGCCTCGACCGCTTCGGCGACCGCCAGCGCGCTGGCCAGGATGAAGGGCGGCGCCTCGGCCGTGAGCAGGCGCGGGCGCAGCACGCTCGAGCTGTAGAGGTTCTGGCGGGGCGGCGAGAAGAAGGCGCGGCCGAGCCGGCCGCGCCCGGCGGTCTGGGCTTCCGCGACCACGGTGGCGCCGTGGCCCGCGCCCGTTCGCGCGAGATCGAGCGCCACGCGGTTGGTCGAATCGGTGCTCTCCAGCCAGCGCAGGTCGCGCGCCAGCCAGCGCGTCTCGAGGCCGGCGTCGATCTCTTCCGGGAGCAGCAGGTCGGGGACGGCGGCCAGCCGGTAGCCATCGCCCGGTGTCGCCTCGATCGTGTAGCCCTGCGCGCGCAGGGACTCGACGTCCTTCCAGACCTGGGCGCGCGAGACTCCCTGCTCGGAGGAGAGGGAGGCGCCGGAGCAGGTCCGGCCGCCGGCGCGACGCAGGGCAGCCAGGACGCGCGCCGGGCCGGGCTTCATCCCCGGGCGCTCCCGGGCCGGACTCCTCCGGTGTCGATCTCGAGCGCCACGTCGGCGGCGGGCGCGGAGTGGGTGATCCAGCCGATCGAGATGCGCGAGACGCCGGTCTCGGCGATCGCGCGCACGTTCTCGAGGCGGACGCCGCCGCTGGCTTCCAGCAGGGCCCGGTCTCCGATTCGCGCGGCGATCGCGCGCAGCTGGGGGATCGTGCAGTTGTCGAGCAGCAGGAAGTCGGCGCCGGCCTCGACGGCGGCGACCGCGTCGGCTTCGGACTCCACCTCGACCTGGATGCGCAGCCCGGCGGGCGCCGCGGCCAGGGCCGTCTTCACGGCCAGCGCGGCGCCGCCCGCGAGCGCGACGTGATTGTCCTTGAGCAGGATGCCGTCGTAGAGCCCGGCGCGGTGGTTCAGCGCCCCGCCCACGGCGGTCGCGTACTTGTCGAGGGCGCGCCAGCCCGGAAGCGTCTTGCGGGTGTCGACGATGCGCGCGCCGGTGCCTTCGATCGCGGTCACGAAGCGCCGCGTGGTGCTGGCGACGCCGCACAGGCGCCCCAGGAAGTTGAGCGCCGTGCGCTCGCCGGCCAGGATGGCGCGCAGGCTTCCCGAGACGAAGGCGATCGGCTCGCCGGGCGCGGCGAGCTCGCCGTCCCGGCGCACGCTCTCGAAGCGCAGGCCGGGATCCACCGCCTCGAAGACGGCTGCGGCGATCGGGATCCCGCAGACGACCAGTGGCTCGCGCGCCTCGATCCGGGCGCGGCCCTGGGTGTCCTCAGCCACCACCAGCGGCGTGGTGACGTCGCCGGGCCCGAGGTCCTCGGCGAGCGCGAGCTCGAGCAGCAATCGCCAGTTGCGAGGAGAGGGAAGGGCCGGCATGGCGCTCATGCTCGCTCCGAGCCCCGCACCAGGGCCGGCGAACAGGTTAACCCAGGCCGGTTCTAGTCTGCTTTTCCCTTCATGCGGCGGATCTCTTCGCGCACGAGGGTTTCGGCCATCTGGGGGATCACCTCCCAGGCGATCGTCTCCACGCGCTCCAGCGCCTGGCGCACGATCTGCTCCGTGACGCTGCTGAACGACTCCCAGGCGATCTTCTCGAGCGTGTCGTGGAGCTGGGCGCGGAGCTGCGGCGCGAGGGCCTCCAGCAGGGGCTCGGCGCTCGCGCCCAGGGCCGGGCGGCTCTCGGGAGCCGGGGCCGGCGCGCGGCGCGCGGGCGGGGCCGGGCGCGGCGGCTCCAGCACCTCGAGCGACGACTCGTCGAGCTCGTCGGCTGCCAGCGGCGCGAACTCGGCCTCGTCGGCGATCTCGGCGTGGACGCCGGCGAAGGAATCCTCGGCCGAGACGGTCGGCTCGAAGCGCGGGGCGGCCGCGCGCGGGGGCGCGGTCTCCCGCTCGCGCAGGTCCGAGCTGGAGACGTCGAATCCCGAGGCGCCGTTCGGATCGAGCACGGTCGCCTGCGCGAGATCGTCCGAGTCGACGCGCAGCGAGCCGTCCCGGCCGGCGGCCGGCGAGACCGGGTCGAACTCGAATTCGAAGGCGTCGCTGCCCGCGCTGGCGGGCGCGTCGAGGGGCGCGAACTCGGCATCGTCGCTCTCGTCTCCGACGGCCAGGTCCTCGAGCGGTTCGATCGCGACCGGGCGGGTGGCGGGCGGCGCCTCGTCCGGAAGGATCGCGACCGTCCGCTCGCCCGGCGACGGCGCCGGCGTGCGCGGCCGCGCGGCCGGCGCGGGGTCGGGCTCGAGGGCCGAGAGCTCGGAATCGCCGAACGCGAACGAGGAGTCGTTCTCGTCCAGGGCGAAGGCGTCGTCGTTGCTCGCGGTGGCGCTGGCGTCGGGGCTGGCGGCCGGCTCCGCGAAGTCCTCGTTGAAGAACTCGAAGCTGTCGTCGGCGGCGGCCTTGGCGGGCGGCGGCGCCGGCGGCGAGGGCGCGCGGGCGGCGGGCGCGGTCGCGCGCGCGGGAGCCGGGGTAGCGGGCGGCGCGGCCTGGCGCGGCGGCGCGCTGCGCTGCTGCTCGCTCTGGGCCAGCAGGCGTTTGACCTGCTCCACCAGCAGCTGCGACTCGAACGGCTTGGCGACGTGGCCGGCGGCGCCGGCGCGCGTGGCGCGCGCCTCGTCGAAGGCCTCGAAGGTGCCCGTCAGGAGCAACACGGGGATATGTCGGAGGTTCGGGTCCGCCTTGATCGCCTCGCAGACCTCGTACCCGCTCTTGCCCGGCATCACGACGTCCGCGAGGATCACGTCCGGGCGGTCCTGGCGCGCGCGCGCGATCGCGGCGTCGCCGTTGTCGACCGTGATGAGGCGTACGTCCTCGTTGGCGAAGCTGATCCCCACGACCTTCTGGATCGTCACGCTATCGTCGGCCAGCAGCAGGGTCTTGGGCATGATCCCCCCGGATGTGTCGCGCTACGGCCGCGCCGGCCGACCCACGACGGATGCTCCTCGGGTAGTATCATCGACCGCGGATCCCCCGAGATTGAATGGTTTTCGCCGATTTCCACCCCCCGCGCAACCGCGGGCCGGGTTCAAGCGGGGCGGCCAAGCCTCCGATGCTGCGCCGGTGGGGCGGCTTGCGCGCTCCGAGGTCCCCCAGTCCCCGGGCCCGAGGTGTGGACGATGAGCCTGCGAGGCGCCGCGCGCACGGACGTGGGTTTGCGACGCCGTGCGAACGAGGACACCTTCGCCCTGGTCCCCGAGCTGGGTCTCTACCTGGTGGCGGACGGCATGGGGGGCCACACGGCGGGCCAGGTCGCGAGCGAGCTGGCGGCCGAGGCCTCGGTGCGGGCGGTGCGGACCCTGGAAGGCGCCTCGGCCAGCCTGACGGACAAGCTGCGCTACGCGTTGGCCGCCGCCAACCGGGAAATCCTGGCGACCGCCAAGGCCAAGCCGGAGTTCGCCGGGATGGGCACCACCCTGGTGGCGCTGCTCGCGGGCCAGGATCGCATCGCGCTGGCCCACGTCGGCGACAGCCGCGCCTACCTCGTGCGCGGCGGCAAGATCCGCCAGCTGACCGACGATCACTCGCTGGTGGCGGAGCTGGTGCGGCGCCGGGAGATCAGCGAGAACGCCGCCCGCGGCCACCCCCACCGGCACGTGCTGACCCGCGCCCTCGGCGTGCGCCGCAGCGTCGAGCCCGATCTGGCCGAGCTCACGCCCGCGGCGCTCGACACCTTCGTGCTCTGCTCGGACGGCCTGACCGGCCACGTGCGCGACGAGGAGATCGCCGACATCGTCTCCCACGAGAGCGAGGTCGAGTCGATCTGCGATCAGCTGGTGAACCTCGCCAATTCCCGGGGCGGCGAGGACAACGTCACCGTGGTGGTGGCGCGCGTGGAGAAGGAAGACGCCTGATCGGCCTTGGCCCGATCAGCGCTCCAGCCCGATCACCGGTCGAGCAGGTTCTTGAGCTTCGCGCGCAGGCGCAGCACCGACTTGGTGTGGATCTGGCAGACCCGTGATTCGGTGATGCCCAGGATCCCGCCGATCTCCTTCATGTTGAGATCCTCGTAGTAGTAGAGCGAGATCACCAGCCGTTCTTTTTCGGGGAGCGTCGCGATCGTGGTCGCGATCACCTGCTTCATCTCGGTCAGCTTGAGCGAGGCGAAGGGGTTCTCGGAGTGCACGTCCTCGACGATGTCCGCGAAGTTTCCCGCGCGATCGCCGTCGGAGTTGGTGCCGCGGATCTCCTCCAGGTTCACGAGCGAGATGCCGCGTACCTGGTTGAGCAACTCGTGGAACTTGTCGATCTGGAGACCCAGGGAATCGGCGACCTCGTCCTCGCTGGCGGAGCGGCCCAGGCGCTGCTCGACCTCGCCGTAGGCGCGCTCCAGGCGGCGGCTCTTCTGTCTCACGCTGCGCGGGACCCAGTCGAGCGAGCGGAGCTGGTCGAGGATCGCGCCCTTGATGCGGAACTCGGCGTAGGTCTTGAACTTGCAGTTCTTCTCGGGGTCGTACTTCTCGATCGCGTCCATCAGGCCGATCACGCCCGTGTTGTGGAGATCGTCGAGGTCGATGTGGGACGGCAGGCGCACCGCGATCCGGTTCACGATGTAACGGATCAGCGGCGTGTGCTCGAGCACGATCTGCTCCTTGAGCGACGCCGGGATCTCCGGATGCTTCTCCTTGGCTTCGCGCAGCAGGGTCTCCATGTCGATCTCCTTCACGACGCGGGAGTCCCTGCAGCACGACTCTGGCTGAGATGGATCCCGAGGTTGCGCATGCGCTGCGTCAATAAGCACGCTGCATGCCAACCGCGGAGCGGGAGCGGGTCGCCGGAAGTGGGAAGCGCGGCGCCGCGGGCAACCCGCGTGCGCGTGGCGCTTCAGGTTCCCGATTCGTCAGGGAATTGGCGGGGCTCGTGCGACCTGCCGTTGCGAAGCCGCTTGCGCGGAGCGGCTGCCGCCACCGGCGGCGGCCCGGGTCGGCCACCGGCAAAAGCGTCGGAGTTCCGACGCCCTGGCGCCGCGCCGGTTGCGAATCCGTCAGTCGCCGGCTCCGGGGGAGCCAAAGGCGGCGGGGGGCGGGTGCCCGCCCTCCGCTTCATCTTTTCGAGCAGCGTGGTGCGGTTCAGGCCGAGCAGCTGCGCCGCGCGGTTCTTGTTGCCGTGGGTGAGCTCGAGCGCCTCGCGGATCATCTGCTCCTCGACCTCTTCGACCACGTCCCGGAAGGAGAGGCCGGTGGCGGGAACCCGCAGCGCGGAGAGCGCGGGCGCGTTGATCCGGGACAGGTTGGCCGGCAGGTCCGCGGGGGCGATCTCGCGATCCCCGCCCAGGGTCACCAGGCGCTCGATCAGGTTCTCGAGCTCGCGCACGTTGCCGGGCCAGTCGTAGGCGCACAGCAGCGCGAGCGCCTCGCCGGAGATGCCCGGAACCGGGCGGCCCCGGGCGTGGCTGGCGCGATCCAGGAAGTGCTGCACGAGCAGCGGAACGTCCTCGCGCCGCATGCGCAGGGGCGGGGCCTCGATCGGGATCACGTTCAGGCGGTAGAAGAGATCCTCGCGGAAGCGGCGTTCGCGGATCGCCTGCTCGAGGTCCTGGTTGGTCGCCGCGATCACGCGCACGTTCACGGAGACGGTCTTCGAGGAGCCCACCGGCTCGAAGGTCCGGTCCTGGAGCACCCGCAGCAGCTTCACCTGGAGGTTCGTGCTCATGTCGCCGATCTCGTCCAGGAAGATCGTCCCCTCGTTGGCGAGCGAGAAGCGCCCCTCGCGGTGGCTGATGGCGTTGGTGAAGGCGCCCCGCACGTGTCCGAAGAGCTCGGATTCGAGCAGCTCTTCCGGGATCGCCCCGCAGTTGACCGTGACGAACATGCGCTCGGCGCGCCGGCTGTTGTAGTGGATGGCCCGGGCGATCAGCTCCTTGCCGGTGCCGCTCTCGCCGGTCACCAGCACCGTGCTGTCCGAGTCCGCGACCTTGGCCACGACGTCGAGCACGGAGCGGAGGATCCCGCTGTTGCCGATGATGTTCTCGAAGCCGTACTTCGAGTGCAGCTCGCGCTGGAGGATGCGGTTCTCGACCCGCAGCCGGCCCATCTCGATCGCCTGCTCGACCAGGCGCCGCACCACATCGAGGTGCCCCTGGTCGAAGGGCTTCTCCAGGTACCAGAAGGCGCCGGCGCGCAGCGCCTCGACCGACTGCTCCGCCCCCCCGTAGCCCGTGATCACGATACAGGGCAGGTCGGGGGCGAACTCGTGGATCTGCCGCACCAGCTCGAGGCCCGAGAGGCCCGGCATGCGGATGTCGGCGAGCACCAGGTCGATGGGCTGGGCCGCGACGATCCCGAGCGCCTCGCTGGCGTCGCGCGCGGTGACCACGGCGTGGCCCACGCGCTGCAGGATGCGCTCGAGCGCGCGGCGGTACAGCTCCTCGTCATCGACGACGAGCACGTTGGCTTTGCGCTGCAGCTGTGCCTCCGCGCCGGATGGGGGGGCGGGCGGAGTGTAGACAGACGAGGCCGCGCGTTCAAGCGTCTCGATTCCGGGACCGATAGGAGAGGCATGGCATCCCCCGGTGTGCTCTCTCCGATGCGCAACGCCGCGGGGACGCTCGCCGAAGACCCCGGTCTGGTGCTGCTGGTCGATGACGAGCCGCTGCTGCTGCGCTCGCTCCGCCGGGTGCTGGCGCCCGATGGCCACCGGATCGCATTCGCCGAGGCGCCCGAAGCCGTGGATCCCTTCCTGGCGGATCCGGATCTCGCGGTGGTGCTGGTGGATCTCTTTCTCGGCCGCAGCAGCGGACTCGACCTGCTCGAACGCGTGAAGCGGGAGCGTCCCGAGGTCGAGGTGATCGTGATGACGGGGCACGCCAGCATCGAGAGCGCGGTGGGGTGCATCCGCCGCGGCGCCTTCGATTACCTCGCCAAGCCCTTCGACGACGTCTACCGGGTGCGCACCACCGTGAGCAAGGCGCTCGAGCGCCGGCGCCTGATGCTGCGCAACCGCGAGCTCGAGGACGAGCTGCGCGGCCGCGCCGGCCTTCCCGAGCTGATCGGCGGCGCGCCCAGGATGCGCGCCCTCTGCCGCACCATCGAGAGCCTTCGCCACAACGAGAGCCACGTGCTGATCCAGGGGGAGAGCGGAACCGGC
The DNA here is from genome assembly GCA_036560145.1 of Myxococcota bacterium. Taxonomy (GTDB): domain Bacteria; phylum Myxococcota_A; class UBA9160; order UBA9160; family SMWR01; genus DATBRV01. Next base: position 47,851 of record DATBRV010000153.1, on the reverse strand, counting down.
AAGGAGCTGGTGGCGCGCGCGATCCGCCTGAACAGCCCCCGCGCCGCCGGCCCCTTCGTGCCGGTCGATTGCGGCGCCCTGCCCGAGAGCATCATCGAGAGCGAGCTCTTCGGGCACGAGCGGGGCGCCTTCACGGGCGCACTCGGCTCGCCCGGCCTGTTCCGGATCGCGAACCAGGGCACGCTGTTCCTCGACGAGGTGGGCGAGATCCCGCCCCCCGTGCAGGCCAAGCTGCTGCGCGCCCTCCAGCACAAGGAGGTGCGTCCGGTGGGCTCGCCCTCCACCGTGCCGGTCGACATCCGCGTGATCAGCGCGACGCATCGCGACCTGGCGGCCATGGTCGCGGACGGACGCTTCCGGACCGACCTCTACTACCGGCTCAACGTCGTGCGCATCGAGATCCCGCCGCTGCGCGATCGGCGCGAGGACATTCCGCTGCTGGTGCAGCACTTCCTGCGCAAGCACGCCGGCCGCGCCGGCCGGATCGAAGGGATCGAGGAGGAGGCGCTCGAGCAGCTGGTTCGCGCGGATTGGCCGGGCAACGTCCGCGAGCTCGAGAACGTGATCGAATCCGCGCTCGCGCTGGCCGCCGGCCCCCGGCTGCGCGCGGGCGATCTGCCGCGGGCCCGCCGGGCCGGCGAAGCGGCTCCGCTGGCCGCCGACGTCCCGCTCTCGCTGGAGGCCTACGAGCGCTGCGCCCTCGAGCGCGCGCTGCGCGAGGCCGGCGGCGACGCCCACCGCGCAGCCAAACTGCTCGGCGTGGGCCGCAGCACGCTCTACCGCAAGCTCGGCAAGCACGCGCTCGCCCCGCGCAGGGGTGCGGCCCGCCCCCGCGATGGGGTAGAGTGAGCCCACCCCCCAAAAGCGCCGGATCCGAGACGGCGGGCGAGCCTGGCGCGCCCGTAGGAAGGGCTCTTCGCGTGTCGACCACCACGCCCGCGGCGCGCTGGCTCCTGCTGGCGCGGCCCGGGCGCCCCGCATCCGCCATGGCCCGCACGCTGGCCCGCGTGGAAGGCACGCTGCACGTCGTGAGCGTGGACGACGAGGCGCGCGCGCTGGCGCGCTGTCGCGAGGCGGGCGTCGAGCTGGTGATCGTCGACCTCGACCCCGGGCCGGAGCGCGAGCGCTGGCTGACGCAGCTGCGGCGCGAGGGCCGGCCGGTGCTGGACGCGGGCGCGCCGTCCGGGGCCGGGCCGCGGCGCCTGCGCGAGCTGGGACCCTACGACGACGAGATCCTCCAGAACATGAACAGCGCGCTGCTGGTGATCGACGCGGACGGGAAGATCGCCGCCTGCAACCCGCCCGCCGAGCTGATCCTCGGCGAGCAGGCCGAGCGGCTGCGCGGCCGCTCGCTGCGGCGCTGGTTCGCGAGCGATGCGCCGGGCGAGGATTGCATCGCCCGCAGCCTGCGCGAGGGCACCCGCTTCCGCGGCGCGGAGAGCATGATCACGCGCTCGGATGGGACGCGCGTGCCGGTCGGCATCTCCTGCGCCCCGATCGTGGACGCGGACGGCGCGCGCGTCGGCGTGGTGGCCACCTTCCAGGATCTCAGCGAGATCAAGCAGCTCCAGCGCCAGGTGCTCCAGACGGAGAAGATGGCCTCGATCGGCCAGCTCGCGGCCGGCGTGGCGCACGAGATCAACAACCCGATGGGCTTCATCCACGCCAACCTGTTCCAGATGGCGGAGTACGTGGCGGATCTCCGCCGCGTCTTCTCCGCCGTGGACGAGCTGCGCAAGGCGGTGGTCCTCGGCGACGCGCGCGAGATGGCCGACGCCGCCGCGCGCCTGGACGCCACCGCCGAGGAGACCCAGGTCGACTTCCTGCTCGCGGACCTCGGCAAGGCGATCCGCGAATCCCAGGAAGGCTCGGAGCGGATCCGGCACATCGTGCAGGACCTGCGCGACTTCTCGCACCTGGACACCGGCGAGCGCGTGCTCGCCGACATCAATCAGTGTCTGGATTCCACGGCGAACATCGTGTGGCCGATGATGAAGCACCTGGTCGTGCTCGAGAAGGAGTACCACGAGCTGCCCAGCATCGCGTGCTACCCGATGCAGCTCAAGCAGGTGTTCATGAACCTGCTGGTGAACGCCTTCCAGGCCATCGAGGAGAAGATCGGGGGGCGCCCGGAGACGGGGCTGATCCGGCTGCGTACCGAGACGCAGGGCGGCAGCGTCGTGATCTCGGTGAGCGACACCGGCGCCGGCATCAGCCCCGAGAACCTGGCGCGGATCTTCGATCCCTTCTTCACCACCAAGAAGGTCGGGGTGGGGACGGGGCTCGGGCTCTCCACCTGCTACAGCATCGTGCGTCGGAACGGCGGAGCCATCCAGGTCGAGAGCCAGCCCGGCAAGGGCACCACCTTCGAGGTCCAGCTCCCGGTGGACGGGGGCGAGGCGGCGGCCGATGCAGACTGACGGGCGGGTCTCGTTGCTGGTGGTCGACGACGAGCCGCGCATCCTGTCGGCGCTCGAGCGGAGCCTGCGCCGCGAGGGCTACGAGCTGATCACCTCCGAGACCGTGGAGGAGGCCCTGCGGCTGCTCGACGCCCGTCCGGTCGACGCGATCCTCTCCGATCAGCGCATGCCCGGCACCAGCGGCCTGCAGTTCCTGGCCGAGGCCGCGCGCCGGCGGCCCGACGCGATTCGCATGCTGATCACCGGCTGGACGGAGGAGATCCCGCCGGCGCAGCTCGAGCAGCTGGGCGTGCGGGCGCTGATCACCAAGCCCTGGGACGACGGCAAGCTGAAGGCGACCCTGCGCCGGGCGCTCAAGCCGGGAGGCGGCTGAGGTATTCGAGATCGGCGTTCTGGGTGTTCTTCGCGCCCACGGAGAGCACGCGGAAGGAACGCTGCCGCCCGCGCGTGTAGTAGATACGGCCCTTGCCCGCGAATCCCAGCTCGAAGATCGAGAGGTGCGGCGGGAGGCCGCCGACCTTGCGTCGGATCGCGACCGCGTCCGAGCCGTCGGCAAGTCTCTTGATCGCCTCCTCGGCCTTCAGCTTCATCGTTTCGTCGCGCAGCGCGATCAGGTCGTCGATCGCGCGGTCGTCGATCTCGAGGTTCCGATACAGGGTGTGCAGGCGGCGCTCGAGCTGCTCCCAGCCGCGTTGCCGGGCGCCCGCGGCCGGCGGCGGCTCCGCCTTGGCGGCCCGCTTCAGGCGGTCCTGGAGTCCCTGGATCACGCTCTCCTTCTGTCCGAGGTCCTCGACCGCCTCGCCGAGCAGATCCTCGAGCGCGCGCCGCTCGTCCTCCAGCTCGACGAACTGCGAGGTCCGCGCGCGCAGCTCCGCCTCGCGGGCTCCGAGCTCGGCGAGCTTGGCCTGTAGCGTCTCGCGCTCCCGGGCCAGCTCGCGGATCTCTTCGGCGTGCGCGTGCTCGGCCGGCTCCACGTCGGCGAGCCGCTTGCGGACCTGGTCGAGCTCGGTCTCGATCGAGGCCGCGCGCTGGGCGGTGGCGTCGCGGTCGGCGACGGCCGATTCCACCAGGCCCGCCTCGCGGCGCGCGACGCGGCGGTTGTACGAGAAGAGCACCGCGATCAGCACCGCGCCGTAGAGCACCAGGATGCTGGTCGCGACCACCGAATCGTGGGGCACCCAGACGTCGACGGTGGCGGTGGCGGGCAGCAGCAGCTGCGCCTCGGCGAAGGGATCGGCGCGTCCGGAGACGGGCGGCGGCGGAACCGGGCGCCCCAGCACGTAGAGGGGGATCCGCTCGTCGGCGCCCAGCACGAAGGCGTTCACGCGCACGCGCCCGATCCGCACCCAGGGCGAGTCGCGCACCACGGCGTCGACGCGGCGCTGGATCTGCTCCACCACCGGGCCCTCCGCCGGGCTGACCCTCACCGCCTGCTCGAGGGCCCTCCGGAAGTGGCTCTGGAGCAGCGCCTGGGCGCCCTGGACGCTGGCGATGTAGAGCAGCGCGAAGACGAAGATCGCGACGTACACGAGCCGGAACGAGGCGAGGCGATCCAGGGTCGCCGCCCCGGCCTGGACCACCGAGCGGGGCAGGGACTTGCCCTCCGGTGCCGACGCTTCCGTCATCGCCGGTTGAGGATACACAGTCTTCACGAGACCGACTTGCTACGGTGCCCGGCATGCGGGTGGTCGACCTCGACCGGGACATGCGGGACGTGGTTCCGACCGGCACCACGCGCGACAGCGAGTTCTTGTTCGCGCGCATGACCGAACGCACGCTGCGGCTGGCCGGGGCGGGTCCCGGACGGCGCGTGCTCGACGTCGCCAGCGGCTTCGGGCAGGACACGCGCGCGCTCGCGGCCCAGGGCGGCTTCGCGGTGGGCGCCGAGCCCTCGGCGCGCATGTCCGGACTCGCCAGGCTGCTGGCCGCGGAGGCGAGCGGGCCCCGGCCGGCCTGGGTGCGGGCCTGGTCCGACGCGCTGCCCTTCGCGTCCGGAAGCTTCGACGCGGTGATCTGCAAGGGCGCCATCGACCACTTCGACCGGCCCGGCCTCGCGATCGCGGAGATGGCCCGGGTCGCCCGGCCGGGTGGTCTGGTGGTGCTCGCGATCGCGAACTTCGAGTCCTTCGCCTGCCGCGCCGCGCGCGGCCTCGACCATGCCCGGGAGCGCTGGCTCTCGCGCGCGCTGCGCCGCGGCCGCCGACACTACGACGTGCCGCACGATCACTTCACGCGCTACGAGCTGGGCTTGATGCGCGAGCAGGCGTCGGAATCCCTCGATCTCGAGCTGGTGGAGGGGATCTCGCTGGCCTGGGGCGTGCCGGGCTGGTCCCGCGCGCTCGCGCGCCTGCCCGCGTCCCTGGCTCAGCTCTCGCTGGCGGGGCTCGACGGGCTGGCGCGGCGGGCTCCCGCGCTGGCGGACGTGGTCCTGCTGGCGGGACGCCCGCGCCGCACGCGCGCGGCGGCCAGCGTCTCCGCGTAGATCTCCGCCGTCGCCGCGGCCACGCTCGGCCACGAATAGGCCTCCGCGATCCCGCGGCTCCCCTGGCTGCCGAGCCGGGCGCGGGCCGCGGGCTGCTCGAGCAGGGAGGCGATCGCCTTCGCGAGCGCCTCGGGCTGGTCGTGGGGAACCAGGATCCCGCCGCCGCCGCGCCGCAGCACCTCGGGCAGGGCTCCGGTGGCGGCGGCGACCACCGGGGTGCCGCAGGCCATCGCCTCCGCCGCCGGCAGGCCGAACCCCTCGAAGCGCGAGGGCACCACCACCAGCGCGGCGCGCCGATACAGGCCGAGCAGCGCCGGGGTGGAGACGCGGCCCACGATCGCGAGCCGGTGCGAGCAGCCGAGCTCCGCCGCGCGGATGCGGGCGGGATTCTCGGGATGGTCCTCGTCCACCAGGGTCACGCGCGCCGGCTCGGGCAGCAGCGCCAGCGCTTCGACCAGCGTGCGCACTCCCTTGTTCGGATCCGAGGCGCGCGCCACGCACAGGATCTCGGCCGGGTCGCGAGCGACGTCCGGGTCCGGCCGGAACAGATCGGTGTCGACGCCGTTGGCGACCATGCAGAGGCGCTTCGGATCGATTCCGAAATCCAGCTCGAGCTGGCGCGCGCTCGCCGCCGAGGAGGTGAAGACGCGGTCCAGGCGGCGGGCGACGCAGGCCTGCATCCCGACCGGGTAGAAGGTCATGGTCCCCAGCGCTTCGCGCAGCGACTGGTCGCGCACGAAGGAGGTGCGGCGGTCGACCGAGAGCGGGTGGTGGATGGTGGTCACGACCGGGAGCCCGAGCGCACGGATCCCGAGCAGCCCCCAGCCGAGCGTCTGCACGTCGTGCACGATGTCCCAGCGCTCGCCGGCCTCGAGCCTGGCGGCGACGCTGCGCAGCGCGCGCACGCTGAAGGCGAACGGCTCGGGCAGGAAGCCGAACCAGGTGGCGCCGAACTCCCAGAGGTTGAGGGGCTCGAAGATGCGCAGGGGCCGCGGGCGCGGGAGCAGCAGCGAGCGGTCGGGCGAGAACCACTTGCCCCAGAACCGCTCGTCGTGCAGCGGTGTCACGCTGGCGGCGAAGGGCATCGGATCCGGGAAGGGCGGTCCGACCATCACGTCGACGCGGTGCCCGAGCCGGGCCAGCTCGCGGGCCAGGAACCAGAGGTAGACGCCCTGGCCTCCGCTCACCATGTTGCCGCGGTAGGCGAGGAAGAGGACGCGCAGCGGCCGCCCGTTCATTTCAGTCGACCGGAGCCGGCGAAGTCCGGCGCTTCTCGGCGTACAGGATCAGGCTCTTGGGAAAGCAGTAGTCGAGCAGGCGCTCGAGCCGGGCGATCCCCGGCGAGACGGTGGCCCGGATCAGGAAGCGCCGATAGGCGCGCACCAGCCGGCTGCCGTCCGCGCGCGGCAGGCCGGCGATCGAGCGCAGCGCCCAGTAGGGCGTGTGCAGGGCATGGGCGAAGCCGACGCCCACGGTGGCGAGCCCGGCCTCGGAGAGCCCGTGCGCGAGCTCGCGCGGCCGGAAGATCCGGATGTGGCCGCCGGGGGATTCGAAGTATTCGTCGCCAAGTCTCAAATACAGGCTCTCGCTGGTCGCGGTCGGGATGGTGACGGCCACCAGCCCGCCCGGCCGCGTCACCCGCGCCAGCTCGCGCGCCGCCGCCCGGTAGTCGTGCACGTGCTCCATCACCTCGGAGCAGATCACCTTGTCGAAGCTGGCGTCGCGGAAGGGCAGGGCGAAGGTGTTGCCCTGGAGCATGGCTCCGAACGAGCCGAGCTCCCGGGCGCGATAGCGGAGGGCGCCGGCGGCGCGGGCGAGCGACACGCGGTCGAGGTCGAGCCCGACCACGCGCGCGCCGCGCTCGAGGGCGCCGAAGCAGTGGCGCCCCTCGCCGCAGCCCGCGTCGAGCAGCGTCTCGCCCGGACGCAGTCTAAGACGGTCGAGGTCGACGGTGAGCAGCACGCAGCGTCTCCTCGAACACCTCGATCAAGCGCGCGGCTGCATCCCGCCACTGGAAGACGCGCAGGACGCGCGCGCGCGCCGCACGGCCCATCGCCTCGGCGCGGTCTGGATCGGAGAGAACGTCCTGGATCGCGGCGGCCAGCGCCGCGGGATCGCGCGGCGGCACCAGCCGCCCGGCCAGGCCGTCCGTCCCGATCACCTCGGGCAGCGCGCCGGCGGCGTTCGCGATCACGGGTAGCCCACACGCCATCGCCTCGCTGGCGGGGAAGCCGAAGCCCTCGAAGAAGGACGGCACCACGGCCGCGCGCGCGGTCGAGTACTGCGCGATCAGCTCGGGAAGCTCGAGCATGCGGCGGTGCAGCACCACGCGCCCGGCCAGCTGATGGCGCCGGATCAGACGCATCACGAGCCCGTCGTCCGGGATCCTGCCGTCGACGATCTTGAGGGTGATCCCGCGCGGCAGCCGGGCGAGCGCCTCGAGCAGGGTGCCGATTCCCTTCTTGCGGTCCTCGGTGCGTCCGACGAAGAGCAGGTCCGTCTCCTTCCGCGTGCCCGGAATCGGATGGAACAGCTCGGCGTCGGTCCCGTTGTAGACCACCGAGACCGCCTTCTCGGGAATCCCGAAGTAGCGCTCGATCTCGCGGCGCGAGGCCTCGCTGACGGTCACGATCTTGTCGAGGCGCGGCGCCACGATCCGCTGCATCAGCAGGGGGAAGTAGAGCGTGCGCTTGACCTTCTTGAGGAAGGCGGGATCGATGGCGAAGTCGGCCTCGCGGTCGATGTGGAGCGGGTGATGGATCACCGACACCACCGGCGTGCCGGCGGCGCGGATCCCGAGCAGCCCCCAGGCGAGGCATTGGTTGTCGAACACGATGTCGAAGCGGTGGCGGGCCTGTAGCTCGCGCCAGCGCAGCAGCAGGCGCAGCGCGAAGGTCTGCATCTCGGGGAACACGCCGAAGCGCGAGACGCCGAGCTCCCAGAGGTTGAGCGGCGAGAGCAGTCCGAGCGGCTGCTCGCGGCGGGCCCATTCCGGCCAGCGAACCCCGAACAGATTGAGGTTGGGGATCTCGTGCAGCGGGATCCCGTCCGCCAGCGCGGGCAGGGGCGGCCCCGCGATCACGTGGACGTCGTGCCCGGCGCGCTGCCATTCGCGGGCCAGGTAGGCGGCGTAGATGCCCTGGCCGCCGCAGTACATGTTGCCGCGATAGGTGAGCAGGGCGATCCGCATGCGCGGGGGGCTCAGGCCGGCCGGTCGGGGCTGGCCTGTGCGTCGGTCTCCGCGGGCGCGGGCTCGCCCGCGTCGAAATCGTCGACCCGGATCGTCGCGATCGTGTAGCCCACCCAGAAGGTCAGGCCGAGCGCGAACAGCACCAGCGCCGCCACCGGAATCGCGAGCGCCCAGTAGCTCTTCTGGAGCAGGCCGAGCAGGAAGAGCGCCCCGACCACGACCACGCCGACGCAGATCAGCCCGCCCTGGGTGCGCGATGCGTCGTTCAAGTTCGGGCTCTCCGCATGGCCCGCGCCGGTCGCGGTCCGAAGAGGCCGGATGATGAGGGGGGTCGACCGGGCTGTCAACGAGCGTAAGCTCCGCGCGTGCGCGTGATCGGACTGATGTCGGGAACCTCCGCGGACGGGGTGGACGCGGCGCTGGTGGAGTGGCCGGAAGGCGCGCTCGAGCGGCCGCTGCGCCTGCTCGCGTTCCGCCAGGATCCGTTTCCGCTGGAACTACAGCGGCGGATCCACGATCTCGCCGCGGGGCGGCTTCCGGCGGGCGAGGTGCTGGCCGAGCTGGCGGGCCTCGACGTCGAGCTCGGAGAACGCTTCGCCGCGTCGGCCTCCGCCCTGGCCGGCGAGGCGGGCATCGCGCTCGCCGAGATCGACGCGATCGCCTCGCACGGCCAGACCGTCGCCCACCACCCGGCGCGCCACGCCACGCTCCAGATCGGCGACCCCTCCGTGATCGCGGAGCGCACCGGCTGCACCACGGTCGCGGACTTCCGGCCGCGCGATCTCGCCCTGGGCGGCGAAGGCGCTCCGCTCGCCCCCTTCTTCCACTTCTCGGCCTTCGCCGATCCGGACGAGGGACGCGGCGTCCTGAACCTCGGCGGGATCGCGAACGTCACCTGGCTTCCCCCGGGCGGGCGGGCCGAGGACGTGATCGCGTTCGACGTCGGGCCGGCGAACACGCTGATCGACGGCGTCGTGCGCACGCTCTCGGGCGGGCGCGAGGGGTTCGATCGCGACGGCGTCCGCGCCGCGCGCGGGCGCCCGGATCCGGCCCTGCTGGCGAGGCTGCTCGACGACGCATTCCTGCGCCGGCCGCCGCCGAAGTCGACCGGACGCGAGCGCTACGGGCTGGCCGAAGCGGAGGCCCTCGCCCGCGAATGGAGCCGGGCGGGCCGCGCCGAAGACGATCTGGTGGCGACGCTGGTGGCGTTCAGCGTGGAGGCGATCCGGCGCGCGTGTCAGGAGTTCCTGTCGCCGGCCGGCGCGCTGAAGCGGATGCTGGTGGGCGGCGGCGGCGCCGAGAACCCCGCCCTGATGGCCGCGCTCGCGCGCGCGCTCGCGCCGGCGCGGGTCGAGCCGATGGACGCCGCCGGCGTGCCCGCGCGCGCCTGCGAAGCGATGGCCTTCGCCCTGCTCGGCCGCAATACCCTGCTGGGGCGGCCGAATCACCTGCCGCGCTGCACCGGCGCCTCCAGGGCCGCCGTGCTGGGTGAGATCGTCCCGGGACGTTAGAGCCGGATCGTCAGGCCGTCGTCGGCCGTCTCGAAGTCGCAGGCGCCGCGCCGCGCGCTCATCTCCGAGCCGAGGTGCGTGAGCACCATCCGCCCGCAGTCGAACTCGGGCTTGTGGGCCACCAGCGCCTGGTGGTTGAGATGGAACTCGAAGCCGGGCGTGTGATAGGTGCACTCGCACACGAACAGGTCCACGCCGCCGACCTTGCGCGGGAGCTCGTCGAACCAACCGGTGTCGCCCGAGTAGCCGATGCGCTCCCTTCCGGCGGTCACCACCATGCCGTGCGGATGCGTGTGCGGCTGGTGGCGGGTCTCGAAGCTGCGCACCTGCACGGGGCCGATCTCGGTCTGGCGGTCCGAGGGCAGCTCGAGGAACTCGATCGCGAAGGACCACTCGCGCTCCTCGATCGCGTAGCCCATGGCGGCGGCGAGCTGGTGGACGCGCCGCTCGATGCCGTGGGGTCCGGCGACGCACAGGGGCTTGCGCCGTTCGTCCTCGTAGAGCGCCGCCAGCAGCAGCGCGGGGATCCCGCCGAAGTGATCGCCGTGGAAGTGGGAGATCAGGATCGCGTCGATCTCGTCGCGCTCGATCCCGAGCGCCGCGAGCCCGCTCGCCGTGGTGGTTCCGCAGTCCAGCAAGAGGCCGCCGTGCGCCGCGCGCACCAGCAGGGCGGACTGACGGCGCCCGCCCGCCCCGAAGGCGTCGCTGGTGCCGACGAAGACCACCTCGCTCATCTGGCCCCTCCCGGCCCGGCCAAGGCTCGGGGCGGATCGGCCGGCGACGCGCAGGGGTGGAAGCTTCCGCCCGCAAACACGCCTTCCCGGGCCTGCAACCCGGGGGGGACGCTCTCGCCGTCCCAGACGACCGCGCGCTGCAAGCTAGCTCCGGCGCCGAGCGTCGCGCCAGCGCCGATCACGAGCCCTGGCGCGAAGCGAACGCCCTCGCGGCTCGCCGCCGCCTCCGCGTCCAGGTAGGACAGCCGCCGAGGCTGCAGGTTCACCTCGAGGTACTCGCTCGGCGTTCCAACCGGCTCCCAGAGGCAGGCTTCGGGGCGCGCCACTTCGGCGAACACGTCGCGCGCTCCCGACGCGAGCCGCGGCGCGATCCAATGGTCGAGGTGTCCGAAGATCCGGCGCTCCGGCAGGTCGCGCAGCGCGCGCGCCGCGACCACGTTGACCCAGGTGTAGACCCCGGCCTGCACGGCGCCGCCGAGATCGAAGCGGCGGCCGATGCGGCGCACGCAGCCCTGCGCGTCGGCGCCGATCGAGCCGAAGCTCTCGGCGCGCGGGTCGTCGCGCAGCAGCAGGGTCACCGCGTCGCCGCGCGCGCGGTGGCGCGCGACCAGCGCGCCCAGGTCGAAATCGAGCAGCATGTCGCCGCCCAGCAGCAGGCAGGGATCGCTCTCGCGCAGGAAGTCTGCGACCGCGCGGATCGCGCCGCCGGTGTCGAGCAGCTCGGGCTCGAACGAGAAGCGCAGGTCGACCCCCGGCGGACACCAGCGGCGCGCGGCTTCCATCAGCAGCTCCGGCAGATGGTGGACGTTGATCACCACCTCGCGGACCCCATGCCGCGCGAGCAGGGCGAGCTGGTAGGCGATCAGCGGGAGCCCGCGCACCGGCAGCGCCGGCTTGGGGCGCAGGTCCGTGAGGGGCCGCAGCCGGGTTCCGCGCCCGGCAGCCACGATCATGGCGCGCACGGCGTCTCCGGCAGCTCCGCGATCAGCTCGGCCAGCGGCGCGAGCCGCGCGTCGCGCGCCGCGGCGCGCCCGGCGGCCGCGCGCAGATGGCGGACCGTCGCGGGCGCGAAGCGCAGGTAGCGCGGGTCGTCGCGCGTGCGCGCGACGAAGTGGAAGAGCGCGTGGTCCTTTCCCTTGCGGGCGAGCGTCAGCAGATCGAAGCGGGCCTCGAGCTCCTCTCGCGCCGGCGCGTCGGGGAGCTCGGGCCGCACCCGCGCGAGCTGCTCCTCGATCTCGCGCGCGGGCAGCTCGACATAGGAGTCCCGCAGCAGGCAGACGAGGTCGTACTCGGGCGGCGCCAGCCAGGCGCCCTGGAGATCCAGCAGCATGAGGCGCCCGTCCTCCCGCACGTGGACGTTCGAGCTCTGGAGGTCGCGGTGCGCGAGGCGCAGCGGCGCGCGCGCGACCGCCTCGGCCACCGCGTCGAACGCCGCGCGCACGGCCTGCGCTTCGGCGCGGCTCGCGGGCCGCCCGCGCTCGGGCAGGCTCCACTCGATGAAGCGCGTGGCCTTGTACGCGATCTGCTCGGCGCCCAGCCGGCGCTCGAAGGCCGCCACCCCCGGCGCGGGCCCCGCGATCCGCTGAAGGCGCGGCACCAACGCGCACACCTCGCGGTAGAGAGCGCGGCGCGTCCCCTCGTCGGCGCCGGCCACCGCCGACGCCAGCGACCGCTCTCCGGCGTCCTCCAGCAGCTCGATCCCGGCGGCGGGGTCGCCGCCGAAGCGCGCCGGGACGGGCAGGCCGCTGGCTTCGAGCAGGCGGCGGATCGGCTCGAGCGGCGGCTCGGGCGCCGCGCCGGCTGGCCGCGAAGCCGGATCCTCGGGAGCCTCGATGCGCGCGACCAGCGTCGCGGGCCCGCCCGGGCGCGGCGACAGCCGGATCCGCAGGAATCGGCGCAGCCCGATCTGCCCGGCGATCGGCTCGAAGCCGGTTGCCTCGCGGCCGAGCGCGCTTCGCACCAGCGCGCGCAGCGTCGCTTCGAGAACGGCGTCGGGATCCCGGCGGCTCGGCATCGCGCTCAGCCGAAGAAGGCGTGACACGCGGCCGTGGCTCCCACCACGCCCGCCACGTCCCCGACCAGGCACGCCACCAAGGTGTGTCGGATGTTCCGCGTCCCGGAGGCGCCGTAGTAGAGCGTCAGCACGTAGAAGGTGGTCTCGGTCGAGCCCTGGATGGTGCAGGCGAGGTTGCCGATGAACGAATCGGGCCCGTACACGGTCACGATCTCCGACATCACGGCGAAGGCGCCCGAGCCGGAGAGCGGGCGCAGCAGCGCCATCGGCAGCGCCTCGGCCGGGAAGCCGAGCGGGGTCGTGAGGGGCGCCAGCAGGGAGATCACCAGATCCAGCGCGCCAGAGGCGCGGAACATCGCGACGGCGACCAGAATCGCCACCAGATACGGGAGGATGCGGACCACGACTTCGAGTCCTTCTTTGGCTCCCTCCACCATCGATTCGTAGACCCGCGCGCGGCCCGAAACGCCGACCAGCAGGAGGCTCACGATCAGCACCGGGAAGAGCCAGCTCTGGAGCATGCTGGTCGCGACGTCGCCGGCGGCCTGGGTCGAGAGACGCCGCGCCGCCTCCAGCGAGAGCCCGAGCAGCAGCGCGACGCTGACGACCGCCACCAGCGCGCGGCGCGCGGGCCCGGCCGACTCCACCGGACCGCGCAGGGCCCGCTCGATCTCGTCGTTCGCCGCCGCGGCCGAGCTGGCGGCCGGCGGGGGCGTCGAAACCGGTGCGTCCGCGAGCGGCCGGGCCGCGTAGCGCGGCCAGCCGCGCAGCAGGTAGAACACCGCGACCGCCGTCAGCGTCGAGCAGGTGGTGGCGATCAGGGTCGGCACCCAGATCGCCTCGGGCGCGGCGGAGCCGGCGGCCGCGCGCACTGCCATGGTGCCGGTCGGCGGAAACAGCGTGATCGCGGTGGCGTTGATCGAGAGGAAGAGCACCATCGAATCGCTGGCCACGCCCGGATGGCGGTTCAGCGTCTCCAGCTCGCGCATCGCCTTGAGCCCGAAGGGCGTCGCGGCGTTGCCGAGGCCCAGCACGTTGGTGGCGAAATTCATCACCATCGCCGCCATCGCGGGATGCTCGGGGGGGACTTCCGGGAACAGGCGCCGCATCATCGGCGCGATCCCGCGCGCCACGGCGCGCAGCAGACCGCCGTCGGTCGCCACGCGCATCAGCCCGAGCATGAACACCATGAAGCCGGTCAGGCCGATCACGAGCTGAACGGCGCTCTTGGCGCCGTCGAAGGAGGCCGCGGACACCTCCTGCATCCGTCCGGTGAAGGCCCCGTAGACGACGGCGAGCAGAATCAGCCCGAGCCAGATCCAGTTGAGCACGGCACCCCCCATTGCGCCGAACGCTCGATCGCTCGATTGCCCGGCGGCAGGCTCCCGGATAAGCTGCCTCGCGTCAAGCGAAACCTCCCCCTGCGCGTACTCTTCGGGATCCACGTGTCCTTCACGCAGCCGAAGCATTGCGGCGCGCTGATCGTGATCGCCTGCTGGATGGCGTCGCCGGCGCATGCCGCGGAGGGACTCGCGGCGCGGCTCGACGCCGCGCTCGCCTCGCCGAGCCTGCGCGGGGCGCGCGTGGCCGCGCTGGTGATCGACCGCGACGACGGCCGGGAGCTCTACGCGCGCGACGCGGATCGGCCCCTGATCCCCGCCTCGAACCTGAAGCTGCTCACCGCGCTGGCCGCGCTCGAGGCGTTCGGCCCGACGCATCGCTTCACCACCGAGGTGCTGACCGACGCGGCGCCGGACGCCCACGGCAAGGTGGCGCGGCTGATCGTGCGCGGCGGGGGCGACCCGGCGCTCACCTCGGAGGACCTCTGGCGCCTGGCCGCCGACGTGCGCCGGGCCGGCGTGGTGCGGGTGCAGGGAGGTCTCTGGCTGGACGACGGCGCCTTCGATCGCGAGCGCTGGCATCCGAGCTGGGGGGCGGTTTCCGCGCGCGCCTACCACGCGCCGATCAGCGCGCTCACGGTGAACTACGGCGCGCTCGGCGTGACGCTGATCCCCGGCGGCGCGCCCGGCGATCCCGTGCGCGCGATGCTCGACCCGCCCGTGCCGTTCTTCCGCGTCACCAACCGCGCGACCACCGGCGCCAGCCGCGCGCGGCTCTCGCTCGAGGTCGAGCGGCGCGCCGGGGACGGGGTCGAGAACATCCTGGTGTCGGGGGTGGCGCCCGCCGGCAGCCCGGTGCAGACCGTCTACCGCAGCGTGCTCGATCCGACTCGCTACCTGGGCGCGGTGCTGCGCATGCAGCTGGAAGCCAATGGCGTGCACGTCGGGGACGAGCTGGCGACCGGCCCCACGCCTCCCGAAGCGGCGCCGCTGCTCTCGTTCCGCGGACGCACGCTGGGAGAGATCGTCCGGCTCTTCCTCAAGTACAGCAACAACGAGATCGGAGAGGGCCTGGTCAAGCTGCTCGCCGCGCGCACGGCCGCGGGTGGGGCGGGCTGGAAGGAGGGCATCGACGCGGTGCGCGCGGAGCTGGAGCGGGCGGGGCTCGACACCGCGCGGATCACGCAGGTCGACGGCTCGGGCCTCTCGTACGAGAACCGGGTGTCGCCGCGCAGCCTGGTCGCGGCGCTGCGGATCGGCGCCGGCTCGTTCCGCTACGGCCCCGAGCTGCTCGCCGCGCTCCCGATCGCCGCGGCCGACGGCACGCTCGAGAAGCGCGCCGAGGGCGCCGCCAACGCGGTGCGCGCGAAGACCGGCCTGCTCACGCGCGTGACCGGCCTCTCGGGGCTGGCGCAGGGCGCGGACGGGCGCGTGGTGATCTTCTCGGTGCTCGCCAATGGCTTCCGCGGCGACGCGGAGTCGGCGATGGACGCGCTCGACCGATTCGTCGCGGTGCTGGTCAGCCAGCCTTTGTGAACTTCGCTCGCCTGCGGCCGGCCTGAGTGAACTTCGCTCGCCTGCGGCTCGCTGCGCGCCGCGCGCGGACGCGCGGCTTGCAAGACTGGCCAGCAGCCGCTTGTCCTCGATCACGAGTCCGGCAAGCGGGCGTCCGCCCGCGCGCCGGGACCCTAAGACCTGCCGCGGCGCTGCGCGTAGGCTTCCAGCACGAGGGCCGGGTACTGGTCCGGGATCGCCGTGCCCAGGCGCACGCGGCGGTCGATCCGGCCGGGGCCCCAGTTGTAGGCGGCGAGGGCGGTCGAGAGGCTGCCGTAGCGGTCCGAGAGCTCGCGCAGGTAGGCGACGCCGAGCCGGACGTTGACGGTGGGGTCGAACAGGGTCTGGGGTCCCACCCAGTCGATCCCGAGCCGCGCGGCCAGCTCCTCGCCGGTCTCCGGCATCACCTGCATCAGCCCGATCGCGCCCACCGGCGAGACCGCGAAGTTGTAGTAGCGGCTCTCGACGTGCATCACGGCCATCACCAGCGAGGGCTCGAGCGCGTGCCGGCGCGCCTCGCCGACCACGGTGCGCGCCACGGCATCGACCTCGCGCGCGGTCAGGCCGGTCGGTCGTCGGGAGAGCGCCGTGCTGATCGCGGCGATCTCGGCTTCGCCCGAGGGCGCCGCGCCCTCGGCCCCGGGCGGCGCCGCGGAGACCGGGGGCAGCGCGCCGAGCTCGGGCGAGAAGAGATTGCACGAGAGTCCGGAGAACGCGACGCATGCGAGCGTCGCAAGCCAGCGTCGCTGCATGACTACGCCGCTCCCATGGGCGAGAGGCCGAGGGCCTGGATCGCCAGCAGGTTGTTCAGCACGGCCCAGGCCGTCGAGGCGACCAGGACCGCGAAGCACACGCCCTTGGTGGAGCGCGGGAAGAGGGCGGTCGAGAGCAGGAAGCCGACGGCGGCCAGCGTGATCGTGCTGTCGATCAGCAGGCCCGGGACCAGTCCGACGGTCGTGAACAGCCAGTCGGCGAGCGGATTCAGCTCGCTGACGTGCCAGCCCGCCACCGGACCGCGTAGACAGAGGTACGTCGTCCAATGGTCGGCGGCCGTGAGTACGACGGTGAACCCTGCGAGCCAGTGCAACATGCCTTCGCCCCTGCGTCGCAGCGCCGTGGCTGCGGTCGAGGGGGGAAGGAGCAAGAGGCGTGCCGCCGAATCGCGTTTGGCGGAAATCGTCGGGCGGGTCGCGCCCGTCGGCGCGCGCTTGCCGGCGCGTGAAGTGTCCAGGAGCTGCACACCCGCAGGGAGGTGGGTAGTTCACTTCCCAATTTCGGGCGGTGTCGGGGGCGGATTCGTGGGTGCTGTCGGGAGGGAGAGGCGCCATCCCGACGCCCCGCGCGGGACCGCGCGGGGCGTCGGGGAGCGAAATCGACGAGGGGGCGGCCCCCCCGCAGCGCTAGCGGCCGCGCTTCATCTTGCCCCGGCCGAGCAGGAGCCAGTCGATCGAGACTCCCTCCTTGGTCGCGAGCGTGATCAGGAAGTCCGTGTGCGGTGTGGTGCCGCTCTCGTAGCGATTGACGTTCTGCTGGAAGACTCCGAGGTCGCGCGCGAACTGGCGCTGGGAGCGCGTCCCGCGCACCTGGCTGAGGCGCTCCGGGAGCTTCCGCTTGAGACGAGATACCGACGCTGAGGCCATGACTTCTTCCTTCCTTGAATTGCGTTCCCGGCGGGGGCAGCCGCCTTCCCCATCCGGGGAGCTGTTCACGGCACTGTCACAAGTTCTTGTCGCGACGAAGTGCTCGAGAGCAGACGGTACGCTGGGTTGCGGTCTTTCTGATCTCGCGAGCCCCGAAACAGTTTTCGGTGGCCCGAGAGGAGCGGCAGTGTAGATACTGCTACACGCTTCAGCAAGGTAGCCATCGCGATTCGTCGCGCTGCGCATCCGACGACGGGAGGCGGCGGCCGTGGGGAGGAATCCACGCAATGCGCCGGACGATTGCGAAAGGGGACGAACGTGCGCGTGACGGGAGGCAAGCTCGGGGGGCGGCGACTGCGCGCGGCGGCTTCGGGAACGCGTCCGACCTCGGACCGGGTGCGCGTGGCGCTCTTTGCGCGGCTCGGTGATCTGGATGGCGCGCGCGTGCTCGATCTCTATGCGGGGACCGGCGCACTCGGGATCGAGGCGCTTTCCCGCGGGGCCAGGGAGGTCGTCTGCATCGAGCGCGCGACGCGCAGCCTGGCCGTGCTGCGCGCGAACATCGAGAGCCTCGGGCTGACGCAGCAGGTCCGCATCCTGGCGGACGACGCCGTCCGCGGCGTCCAGCGACTCGGACGCGAAGCGGCGAGCTTCGATCTCGCGCTGCTGGATCCGCCCTACGCCGCCGGCGAGGTCGGTCGCGCGCTCGAGGCCCTGGTCGCCGCGCGGGTGCTCGCGCCGGGGGCGACGGTGGTGGTGGAGAGCGGACGACGGCATCCTGTGCCCGGGGTCGAGGGCCTCGCCCCGATCGACGAGCGCCGCTATGGAGACACCGTGATCACGCGACTCGTGGCGGCCGGGGTGGCGGACGCCGCCGCAACAGGAGGCAGGGGCCCGGAATGACGACGCGACGCACGCCGACCTCGGTGGCGCTTTTTCCCGCGAGCTTCGATCCGCTCACCAACGGGCATCTCGACATCCTGCACCGCTCGCTGCGCGTCTTCGACGAGGTGGTGGTCGCGGTGGCGGTCAACGTCAGCAAGAACTCGACCTTCACGCTCGCGGAGCGGATCGCGATGCTGGAGGCGACGGTCGGCCACCAGCCGGGCGTGCGGGTCACGTCCTTCGAGGGCCTGATGGTGGACTTCGCCCGGCAGATCGGCGCGAGCTGCGTGATCCGCGGCGTCCGCGCGATGTCGGACTTCGAATACGAATTCGAGATGGCGCTGATGAACAAGCACCTCTACCCCGAGATCGAGACCCTCTTCATGATGGCCAGCCAGCAGTACCTCTACGTGAGCTCGTCGCGGCTCAAGGAGCTGGTGCGCTTTGGCCGCGACGTGAGCGAGTTCGTGCCGGCCCAGGTCGCCAAGCAGCTGCGCGAGAGACTCGGCAAGCGCTGAGTCCGCCCCGCCGATAGAGACGCGGAGGGGGCGGCGATGGGCCAGGCGAGCGAGCCGCGCGGCGACGCGCCGATCCGCTTCGGCACCAGCGGCTGGCGCGGCATCCTCGGCGACGACTTCACGTTTCCGCGTCTGCGCGTCGTGCTGGCGGCGGTCGGCCGCTGGCTGGCGGAGGCGCCCGGCGCGGCGGGCGAGGTGATCGTCGCCCACGACACGCGTTTCCTCGGCGAGCGGATGGCGAGGCTGGCGGCCGAGGCGTTGTGCGCGCAGGGACAGCGCCCGCTGCTCGCGAAGGGCGCCGTTCCGACGCCGGTGGTGGCGCGCGCGATCCGGCGCCGGCGCGCGCGCGCCGCGTTGGTGTTCACGGCCAGTCACAACCCGCCCGAGTACCAGGGGCTCAAGCTGCTGGACGCCTCGGGCGGCTCGCTGGGCCTCGACGAGACCCGCCGGATCGAATCCCTGCTGGGCGCGCCCGGCGAACCGGCGGCGGCTCCGTCCCGACGGGTGCGCAGCCTCGATCTGGCGGCTCCGTATCGGAGGGACCTGCTGGCCGTGGTCGACCGTGCGCCGATCGCGCGCGCCCGCCTGCAGGTGGTCTACGACGCCATGCACGGCGCCGGGGCTCCGGTGCTGACGAGCGCGCTCGCCGGCCTGGGGGCGCGGGTCCGCCTGCTCCGCGGCGAGCCGGATCCCCGCTTCGGCGGCGTGTCGCCAGATCCGATCCCGGAGCGGCTGCGCGATCTCTCGCGCGTCGTGCGCGCCGCGCGCGGCCGGCGCCTCGGGCTCGCGACCGACGGCGACGCCGACCGCTTCGCGGCGGTCGACCGCGACGGCCGCGTCCTCTCGGCGACCCAGTCGGCCGCGCTGCTGGTGGATCACCTCGCGCGCAGCGGCCGGATCCGGCGCGGGGTGGCGCTCTCGATCGCCACCGGCTCGCTGGTCGAAAAGGTCGCGCAGGCGCACGGCCTCGCGGTGACGCGCCACCCGATCGGATTCCGCTTCCTCTCGCGGGAGCTGGTCCGCGGCGGGGCGGATGCCGCGGCGGACGAGAGCGGAGGCTTCGCGCTGGGGAGCTTCAGCGCCGACAAGGACGGGATCCTCTCCGGCTGTCTGCTCGCGGAGCTGATGGCGACCCTGCGCGACTCGCTCGGCGAGCGGCTCGCGGAGCTGGAGCGCCGCCACGGGCGATCCGATTGCGGCCGCAGCGTGCACGCCTTGCGGCCGCGCGCGCTGGCGGCGCTGGCGCGCCTGCGCGGGGCGCCGCCCGCGCGTGTCGGAGAGCACCGGGTGCGCGCGGAAACCGGGGGCGACGGCCTGCGCCTGGTCTTCGACGACGGCTTTCTGTTCCTGCGCGCCTCGGGGACCGAGCCGGTGCTGCGGATCTACGCCGAAGCGCGCAGCCCGCGCGCGCTCGCGCGCCGGCTGGCGGCGGGGGCCCGTCTGCTCGCGACGTGAGCCGCCCGGCGCGGGTTGGCGTTTGCGCATCCTCTCGTTAACCTCGCGGCGAGCAAGGGATTTTCGAGGTGCCGCGTTGCAGCAACCGCGCGTCCTGCTGGCGGTGAGCGGCGGGATCGCCGCCTACAAGGTCCCCGAGCTGGTGCGCGCACTCAAGCGCGGCGGCTGCGCCGTGCGCTGCATCCTGACTCGGGAAGCACACGAGTTCGTGACGCCGCTCGTGCTCCAGACGCTTTCCGGATCCCCGGTGCGGAGCCATCTCTTCGATCCCGGCGAGGAAGGCGAGATCGACCACATCGCCCTCGCGGACTGGGCGCAGCTGCTGCTGGTGGCCCCCGCCACCGCCAACCTGCTCGCCAAGCTCGCGCTCGGCCTCGCGGACGATCTGGTCACGGCCGTCGCCCTCGCGACCCGCGCGCCGATCGCCGTGGCGCCGGCCATGAACGTGAACATGTGGCGGCACCCGGCGACCCAGGGGCACCTGGCGGTGCTCGCCGGACGCGGGGTGCGCGTGATCGGGCCGGAAGCGGGCGAGCTCGCCTGCGGCTGGGAGGGCGAGGGGCGGATGACCGAGCCCGAGGCGATCGCCGCCGCGATCGCGCCCTGGCTGGGCCCCCGGAGCCTCGCGGGTGAGGTGGTGCTCGTCACCGCCGGCGGCACGCGCGAGCCGCTCGATGCGGTGCGCTACCTCGGCAACCGTTCCTCCGGAAAGATGGGGTTCGCGGTCGCCGCCGAGGCCGCCCGGCGCGGAGCCGAGGTGGTGCTGGTGGCGGGCCCGGGCGCGCAGCCGACGCCGGCCGGTGTGCGCCGCATCGACGTCGAGTCGGCGCTCGCGATGCGCGACGCCGTGCTCGCCGAGCTGCCGCGCGCCACGGTCGTGATCAAGGCCGCGGCGGTCGCCGACTTCCGGCCCGCCGCTCCGGTCGCCGGGAAGCTGCGCAAGGAGGATCTGCCCGAGGGCGCCGGCATCGCGCTCGAGCTGGTGCGCAACCCGGACATCCTCGCGGAGATCTGCCGCGACAAGGGGCGCCGCGTGGTGGTGGGCTTCGCCGCCGAGAGCGGGGATCCGGTCGAGTCCGCGCGCCGCAAGCTGGCGCGCAAGGGCTGCGACCTGCTGGTCGCGAACGACGTCTCCGAGCCCGGCGCGGGCTTCGACGGCGACCGCAACACCGTCGTCTTCGTGTGGCCGGGCGGCGAGGTCGAACGCCTGCCTTCGCTGCCCAAGAGCGAGGTGGCCGGGCACCTGCTCGACCGCATCGAGAAGCTGCGCGGAGCGCGCGGATGAGGCACGGGCGGGACGTCCTGCTCGCGCTCGTGATCGCGCTCGGGGCGGGCGGCGCGGCGGCGGCCGGCCACATCAACGTCGTGACCATCGCGGGCTCGATCAACCCGGCCTCGTCGGACTATCTGATGCACGCGATCGCGCAGAGCGAAGCCGAGGGCGCGGTCGCCGTGCTGATCGAGCTCGACACGCCCGGAGGCCTGCTCGCGTCCACCAAGGACATCATCCAGGCGATGCTGAACGCGAAGCTGCCGGTCATCGTCTACGTGACGCCCCAGGGCGCCTGGGCCGCCTCGGCGGGCACCTTCATCACGCTGGCCGGACACGTGGCCGCGATGGCGCCGGGCACCAGCATCGGGGCTGCGTCGCCGGTCAGCGCCACCGGCGGCGGCGGGGAGCAGGACGAGGAGGGGCACCGGAAGAACGTCGGAGAGGAGAAGGCCGAGAAGTTCACCACGGCCTTCATCGAGTCGATCGCCAAGCAGCGGGGGCGCAACGTCGAGTGGGCGATGCGCGCGGTGCGCGACGCCGAGGCCATCACCCAGGACAAGGCGCTCGAGATCGGCGTGATCGACCTGGTCGCGACCGACCGCGCGGATCTGCTCCGCCAGCTCGACGGGCGCGAGGTGACGCTCGACGACGGGACGCGCAAGCTCGCGGTCGCGGGCGCCGAGATCCGCACGATCGCGATGACGCCGCTCACGCGCTTCTTCGACTTCCTGGCCAATCCGGACGTGGCCGTGCTGCTGGTGATGGCGGGACTGCTGGGGCTCTACATCGAGTTCCAGCAGCCCGGGATGATCCTTCCGGGTGTCGCGGGCCTGATCTGCCTGGTGATCGCGGCCTTCGCCTTCCAGATCCTGCCGTTCTCCTGGATCGGGCTGCTGCTGATGCTGCTCGGGATGGGGCTGGTCGCGATGGAGGTCTTCGTGCCGGCCTTCGGAGCGCTCTTCGCGGCCGGCATCGCCTGCTTCCTGATCGGGGGCTCGCTGATCTTCGATCTGCCGGAGGTCTCGGACCTCAAGGTCTCCTTCTGGTCGGTGCTGGTGCCGAGCGTGGGCGGCTTCGCGATCTTCGCGGGGGTGGCGGTCTTCGCCGTCGGGCGCAGCCTGATGCGCGCGCAGACGACGGGCGTCTCCGAGATGCTGGGGATGATGGGCAAGTGCGCGACGGCGCTGGCGCCCGAGGGCAAGGTCTTCGTGCGGGGCGAGTACTGGACGGCGGAAGCCGACGAGGCGATTCCGGCCGGAGCGCGCGTCGAGGTGACGGCGGTCGAAGGCATGCGGCTGCGCGTGCGGCGCGCAACCGGAGATCACTGACCGCCCTGGGCGGTTCGAGGGGAGGGGGCATGGGACTGGGCTTCGTGATCCTGATCGGGACGCTGGCGGCGATCTTCGTGCTCGGGATTCGCATCCTCGCGGAGTACGAGCGCGGCGTCGTGTTCCGGCTCGGCCGCTTCAACGGGAACAAGTCGGCCGGCTTCCGTTGGCTGATCCCGGGCGTCGACCGGATGGTGCGGATCAGCCTGCGCGAGATCGTGATGGACGTGCCCGCGCAGGAGGTGATCACCCGCGACAACGTCTCGCTGAAGGTGAACGCGGTGCTCTACTTCCGGGTGCTCCACCCCGAGAAGGCCGTGATCCAGGTCGAGAACTACCTGTATGGCACCTCCCAGCTGGCGCAGACGACGCTGCGCAGCGTCTGCGGGCAGGCGGAGCTCGACGAGCTGCTGGCCGAGCGCGAGTCGATCAACCAGCGGCTCCAGGAGATCATCGACCAGCAGACCGAGCCGTGGGGCGTCAAGGTGCGCAACGTCGAAGTGAAACAGATCGACCTTCCGCCCGAGATGCAGCGCGCGATGGCGAAGCAGGCCGAAGCCGAGCGCGAGAAGCGTTCGAAGGTGATCCACGCCGAGGGAGAGTTCCAGGCTGCGCAGCGGCTCGCGGAGGCGGCGAAGGTGCTCGCGACGCAGGAGTCGGCTCTCCAGCTCCGCTACCTCCAGACGCTGGCGGAGATCGCCACCGAGCAGAATTCGACGATCATCTTTCCGGTCCCGATCGACATCTTCCGGCCGTTCTACGAGATCGCCAAGAAGCGCGGCGGGGACGGCGCCTAGCCCATGGCGCGCAAGGACGAGAATCTCGGGGCCGAGGAACGCGTGCGCCGCTCGGTGGCGCGCACGCTGGGCAACCTCTTCTTCGTGCTGCTGCTGCTGGCGCTCGCGGGCGGCTGGGCCTGGTTCGGGTTCTACCAGCTCGCGCCCGGTCAGGCAGCGGTGATCCTGCGGCTGGGGCGCCACGTCGACACCGTGGGCGACCCGGGCCTGCAGTGGCACCTGCCGCCGCCGCTCGAGACGCACGAGATCGTGAACGCGAACGAGGTGATCCGCGAGGAGTTCGGCGCGCGCAGCACCGCCAAGGGCGCGGGCAGAGAGGAATCCCGCGCGGAAGCGAGCATGCAGACGAGCGACAACAACATCGTCGAGCTCGGCTTCGTGGTGCAGTACAAATTGAAGGACGCCTTCGCCGCGCGCTATTCGCTGGCGGAGCCGCGCGCCACGCTGCGCGACGCGGCGCAGGCCGCGGTGCGCGAAGTGGTCGGCCGCATGACGATCGACGACGTGCTCTCGAAGCAGCGCGCCCAGGTGGCCAGCGCGTCGCTGGAGCTGCTACAGGGGGTTCTCGACGACTACGCGGCGGGCGTCTCGGTGTCCTCGATCGAGCTGCAAGACGTGCACGCGCCCGACCCGGTTCGGGCCGCCTTCGACGACGTGGTCGGCGCCGGGCAGGACGCGAACCGGCTGGTCAACGAAGCCGAGGGCTATCGCAACGAGATCCTGCCGGGAGCGCGGGCCGAGGCGGTCGAGCTGACCGAGTCCGCGAACGGCTACCGCGAGGCGCGGGTCGCCGAAGCGAGCGGCGAGGCGCAGCGCTTCCTGGCCCTCCAGCAGGAGCACGGCAAGGCGCCCGAGGTGACGGAGAAGCGTCTCTATCTCGAGACGATGGAGAGCGTGCTGCCGAACGCCGAGACGGTGATCATCGAACCCGGGGCGGCGGGTCTGCTTCCCTATCTCCCCCTCGTGCGCGACGCCGCCGGGGGCAAACCGTGAAGCGCCTCGTAGTGATCCTGATCTTCGCCGTGGCGCTCGGCGTCGCCCTGCTGATCGCCGGGGGCTACGGATTCGGTCCGGTCGTGATCACCCGCGAGGGCGAGCAGAAGGTGATCCTGATGTTCGGGGATCCGCGCAGGGTCACGCAGCCGGGCGTCGCGCTGCGCATCCCGCTGCTCGAGAACGTGCGGAGCTACGAGCGGCGCCTGCTGTACCTCAACTCGCCCCCGAACGACATCCAGACCCGCGACCAGGAAGGCCTCGTGATCGACAACTACGTCGCCTGGCGGATCGCGGATCCCGTACAGTTCTTCTCCTCCTTCCCGGCGGGCCGCAGCCAGGCTGAACCGCAGATCGATCAGGTCGTGCGCGCGGCGGTGCGCGAGGTGGTCGGCCAGCACACGCTGGCGGACGTGGTCACCGGCAAGCGCGGCGAGATCATGCTGGCGATCACCGACAAGACGAACAAGGCCCTCGGGAAGGTCGGGATCGAGATCGAGGACGTGCGCATCAACCGCACCGAGCTGCCCAAGGGCACCGAGGAGAACGTCTACGCGCGCATGAAGGCCGAGCGCGAGCGCCAGGCGCGCAAGTTCCGCGCCGAGGGCGGAGAGCGCGCGCGCCGGATCCGCGCGGAAGCCGATCGCGAAGCCCTCGTGATCGTCGCGAACGCGCGGCGCGACTCCGAGATCGCGCGCGGCGAGGGCGATGCCCAGGCGGCCCGCATCTATGCGGAGGCCTACGCGACGGATCCCAAGCTTTACGCCTTCGTCCGCAGCCTCGAGGCCTACCGCAAGACGCTCGGCGCGCGCACCACGCTGGTGCTCTCGCCGAAGTCGGAGTTCTTCCGCTACCTGGACCGCCCCGCGTCGCCGGTCGGAAGGGACTAGCCGTCGATCCGGGACAGGCGCCAGGCGCCGAAGCCGCCGAAGGCCGCGAGCAGCAGCCAGGGCGCGACGGCGGCGAGCGTGACCCCGCCCGACGCCAGCATCGAGGCCGTCGTGCGCAGGGTGTAGTAGACGCAGACCCACGCGATCCCGATCAGGCCCGACACGGCGAGGCTCTTGCTGCGTTCGACCGCGAAGCCGAGCGGAAGGGCGAGCCAGGCGAAGAGCGTCACCGAGAGCGGGTCGGCGAGGCGGCGATGCAGGCGGCCGCGCGCCGCCACCGCGTCGCGCCCGTCCGCGGCCCGCACGGCGATGTACTCGCGGAGCTCGCGGAGCGAGAGCCGCTCGATGCCGGCGCCCAGCAGGGCGAGATCCCGCGCGCCGCCCAGGTCGAGGACCTTTTCGGAGACGCGCTCGATCCGCGGGGGCGCCTCCGGATGGGAGGGGTCGAAGGAGCGCCGCGTCGCGTCGGTCAGGACCCAGCCGCCGTCGTCCACGTCGACGCGCGCCGCTTGCAGGCTCTCGACCAGGCGGCCCTCGTCGTTCAGGCGGAAGACCCGCACCCCGAGCAGGGTGCGGGCCTCGCCGTCGGCATCGCGGATGTTGTAGACGACGTTGCCCCTGTGGTACCAGAACGAACCGCGGCGGAACGCGATTCCGTCTTCGGGCCGGGCCAGCTGGCTGACGCTGCGCTCGGCGGAGAGGACGACGGTTTCGTTCACGGCGAACGCAACCAGCGAGAGCAGCAGCGAAGCGAGCACGATCGGAGCCACCAGCCTGCCCGGGGCGACGCCGCCGGCCTTGAGCGCGAGGATCTCGCGCGCGCGGGCGGGGCCCCCGATGCAGAGGAAGGCGGCCGCGAACGAAGCGACGGGGACGGTGTCGCGAAGGTACTCACTCGGGATGCGCACCAGGAAATAGCGAACCACCCCCGCCAGGGTGCGGCTCTCGACGACCTCGTCGAACTTGAGCAGCATCTCGATGATGAGGATGGCGAGGATCGAGCCGAGCAGGATCGTGAAGAAGAGGCGCAGGTAGCTCGCGAGGAAGAGGCGCGAGATGATTCGCACCGCCGGAGTCTAGCATTGCGCACCATCGCAGGAAGCGCGTCGATCCGCGAGCCGCTCGAGCGGCCGATCCTCACGGTCGGGAACTTCGACGGCATCCACGTCGGCCATCGCACGATCCTCGACACCGTGACCCAGCGGGCGCGCGCGGTGCGAGGCGAGTCGGTCGTCTACACCTTCGAGCCGCACCCGCGCAAGGTGCTCTCGCCGCAGTCCGCGCCCCGTCTGCTCACCACGCTCGAGCAGAAGCTCGAGCTGCTGGCGCTGGCGGGCATCGACGCGGTGATCGTCGAGCCCTTCGACCTCGCCTTCGCGAAGACCCCGGCCGACGTGTTCATCCGCGAGTTCGTGCACGCGCGGATCCGTCCGCTCGAGGTCTACGTGGGTTACGACTTCCACTTCGGCCGGGACCGCGAAGGTTCCATGCGCATGCTCACGGAGCTCGGACCCCGCCTGGGATTCTCGGTGACGATCCTTCCCGAGGTGGTGATCGGCGCCGGCGACGTCAATTCGACGCGGATCCGCCAGCTGCTCGGGGAGGCGGGGGTCGAGGACGCCGCGCGGCTGCTGGGCCGCGAGTACACGGTGCGCGGCCGGGTCGGCAAGGGCGATGCGCGGGGGCGGAGCCTCGGCTTCCCGACGGCGAATCTCGACCTCGAGAACGAAGTGCTCCCGGCGGTCGGTGTCTACGCGGGGACCCTGCGCTTTCTGGACGACGGCGATCCGCCGGCCGGCGCGACGCTGCCGGCGGTCACCAACGTCGGGACCCGGCCGACCTTCGGCGCTTCGGATCGCGTGGTGGTCGAGGCCCACCTGATCGATTTCTCGGGCGACGTCTACGGCCGCCGCGTGGAGCTCTCCTTCCGATTCCACCTGCGGCCCGAGCGCCGTTTCGACGGCGTGGAGGCGTTGCGCGTGCAGATCGACGCGGATCGCGACGAGGCGCGCCGGCGCCTGGCGGCGGGATGAGCCAGACCGCCCGCTTGCCGGTCTCTCGCCGCTCGCGCGCCCGCGACTGGCGCGTGTGGCTCGGCATCGCGATCACCGCGGGGTCGCTCTGGCTGGTCCTCCGCGACGTTCCCTTTTCGGAGGTGCTGCGCGCCATCGCTCGCGCCCGCTGGGGCCTGTTGGTCGCGATCTCCGTCCCATCCTACGTCCTCGTGCAGTACCTGCGTGCGCTTCGCTGGCGCCACCTCACCGATCCGATCCGGCCGTTCTCGACCGGCGCCCTCTTCCGGGCGGTCTCGGTGGGCTTCATGGCCAACAACGTCTTCCCGCTCCGGATGGGCGAGGTGGTGCGCGCCTGGTACCTGGCGCGGGAGACGGGAGCCTCGGCCGCCGCCATCTTCGCGACCGTGATCCTCGAGCGCGTGATCGACACCTTCATGGTGGTGGTGCTCGCGATGGGGGTCGTGCTGGCGGGAAAGGCGGGGAACGATGGGTTCCTCGAGGTCTATGCCCTCCTGCTGCTGCCCCTCGCCGTGCTGCCCTTTGCGGGGCTGGGGCTGCTGCGCTTCGCACCGGAGTTCTTCCTGCGGGCGACCGAGGTCGTGCTGCGCCCCCTCCCCGAACGGTTCTCGGCCAGGCTCCTCGGCGGGCTGCGGCGCTTCCAGGACGGGCTGGGAGCGCTGCGGGGAGGCGTCCACCTGCTCTGGATCCTCCTCTACTCGCTCGCGATCTGGCTGGTGGCATCGACCCTCCCGGTGATCGCGGGCTTCCTGGCCCTCGGCATCGAATTTCCGACGCGTTCCGAGGAGATCGCGGCGGCCTGGGCCATGCTGGCAGCCATCGGGGTGGCCGTGGCGGTCCCCTCGACGCCGGGCTTCGTCGGGCCCTTCCACCTGGCCGCCAAGATCGCCCTCCAGCGCTACGGGGTAGCCCCGGAGACCGCGGTGGCCTGCGGCACCGTGATCCACGCCGTGATGTGGGTGACGATCACGGGCCTGGGCCTGCTGGTGCTGCGCCTGCGCAGCACCTCCCTGGAAGAGGTCGACCAGGCGGCCCAGCGGTAAAGCTCCCCTCCCGGAGCGCCGATAACTGAGCGGGTTCACAATGGAATCCTTGCGCAGACGGCTGCGCAAGCGTGTGTTCCCGTTCGGGTTCCGCGGCGCGGAGTCGGGGGAGTCACGTGAACGAGCGGATCGGGGAGCTTCTCGTCAAGGAGAACCTCCTCAGCGCGGAGCAGCTGCGCAAGGCGCGCGAAGAGACCCGCACCAAGGGCGGTCGCCTGGGTGCGCAGATCACGCAGCTCGGGTTCCTGGACGAGAACGAGCTCACCGATTTCGTCGCCAAGCAATACGGCGTGCCCTCGATCAACCTCGACGAGTTCGAGATCGAGCCCGCCGTGATCCAGCTGATTCCGGAGGAGGTCGCGGTCAAGCACACCGTGATCCCCGTGAACCGGGCGGGATCGACGCTGATCCTGGCGACCGCCGACCCAAGCAATATTTTCGCGCTCGACGACATCAAGTTCCTCACCGGCTACAACATCCAGCCCGTGGTCGCGGCCGAAGAGGCGATCCGGCGCGCGGTCGAGAAGTACTACGACCAGTCCGCCTCCCTCGAAGAGGTGATGGGGGACTTCGACGACTCCGACATCGACCTCGTCCACGACGCGGACGACGTCGACGTCAACGCCCTCGCGAAGGAATCCGAGGACGCGCCCGTCATCAAGCTGGTGAACCTGGTCCTGACCGAGGCGGTCAAGAAGGGCGCATCGGACATCCACGTCGAGCCCTACGAGAAGTCGTTCCGCGTCCGCTACCGGATCGACGGCGTGCTCTACGAGGCGATGAAGCCTCCCATGAAGCTCAAGAACGCGATCACCTCGCGCATGAAGATCATGGCCGAGCTCGACATCGCCGAGCGCCGGCTCCCGCAGGACGGCCGCATCAAGCTCAAGATGGGCCGCGGCAAGGAGATGGACTTCCGCGTCTCCGTGCTCCCGACCCTGTTCGGCGAGAAGGTCGTGATGCGCCTCCTCGACAAGTCGAACCTCCAGCTCGACATGACCAAGCTGGGCTTCGAGCAGCAGCAGCTCGACGTGTTCCTGAACTGCATCCACCAGCCCTTCGGAATGGTGCTGGTGACGGGGCCCACGGGGTCGGGCAAGACGACTACCCTTTATTCAGCGCTCGCCGATCTGAACAAGACCTCGGAGAACCTCTCCACCGCCGAGGACCCGGTCGAGTTCAACCTGGCCGGCATCAACCAGGTCCAGATGCACGAGGAGATCGGCCTGAACTTCGCGGCCGCCTTGCGCTCCTTCCTGCGCCAGGACCCGGACATCATCATGGTCGGCGAGATCCGCGACTTCGAGACCGCGGAGATCGCGGTGAAGGCCGCGCTCACCGGCCACATGGTGCTCTCGACGCTGCACACGAACGACGCCCCCTCGACGGTCAACCGTCTGCTGAACATGGGCATCGAGCCGTTCCTGGTGGCCTCGTCGGTCAACTGCATCGTGGCGCAGCGGCTGGCGCGCAAGGTCTGCGAGGAATGCCGCGAGGCCGACCCCGAGGTGACCACCGAGGCCCTGGTGGCGGCGGGCATGACGCCGGAGGTCGCGAAGAAGGTGGCGCCCTCCAAGGGACGCGGCTGCCGCACCTGCGCCGAGACCGGGTACAAGGGCCGCGTCGCGCTCTACGAGGTGATGCAGCTCAAGGACGAGCTGAAGGAGTTCGTTCTGAACGGAGCCTCGGCGCTGGAGCTCAAGCGCGAGGCGATCCGGCTCGGCATGAAAACGCTGCGCGCGAGCGCGCTCTCGAAACTTGCGGAAGGCACCACCACGCTCGCCGAGGTGGTTCGCGTCTCGGCCGCGGACTACTAGGAGACCAGGGTCCATGGCCAACATGCACCAGTTCCTGAAGGCGATGATCGAGAAGGGGGCCAGCGACCTCCACATCACCACCGGGACGCCGCCGCAGCTGCGCATCGACGGCAAGCTGCACCCGCTCAAGATGCCGCCGCTCTCGGCGCCCGAGACCAAGCAGCTCTGCTACTCCGTGCTGACGGACGCGCAGAAGCATCAATTCGAAGAGCGCAACGAGCTCGACCTCTCGTTCAGCGTGCAGAAGCTCTCGCGCTTCCGGGCCAACGTCTTCGTGCAGCGCGGCAACGTCGCGGGCGCGTTCCGCGCCATCCCGTTCAAGATCAAGACCTTCGAAGAGCTGGGCCTGCCCAAGGTCGTGCAGGAGCTCTCCGAGAAGCCGCGCGGGCTGGTGCTGGTCACCGGGCCGACCGGCTCGGGCAAGTCGACCACGCTCGCGACGATCATCGACAAGATCAACCAGGAGCGGAACGAGCACATCGTCACGATCGAGGACCCGATCGAGTACCTGCACCACCACAAGGGCTGCGTGATCAACCAGCGCGAGGTGGGCGCGGACACGCACAGCTTCAAGAACGCGCTCAAGTACATCCTGCGCCAGGACCCCGACGTGGTGCTGATCGGCGAGATGCGCGATCTCGAGACGATCGAGGCGGCGCTGACCGTCGCCGAGACCGGCCACCTGGCCTTCGCCACCCTACACACGAACTCGTGCGTGCAGACCATCAACCGGATCGTCGACGTCTTCCCGCCCTACCAGCAGGCGCAGGTGCGCGCGCAGCTCTCGTTCGTGCTCGAGGGCGTGCTCTGCCAGGCGCTGCTGCCGCGGGCCAACGGGCCCGGGCGCGCGATGGCGCTCGAGGTGATGGTCCCGAACGCCGCGATCCGCAACCTGATCCGCGAGGACAAGATCCACCAGATCTACTCCGCGATGCAGGTGGGTCAGGAGAAGTTCGGAATGCAGACGATGAACCAGTCTCTCGCCAGCCTGTACCAGCGGCGGATGATCTCGATGGACGTGGCGATGTCGCGCAGCTCGGATCTCGACGAGCTGCGCAACATGATCGGCCAGGGAACGGCGAAGACCCCGGTGCGCCGGGCGGTGTAGGCGCGATAGCGACGAAGCGCCGGGAAAACCGGCGAGGGGGGAGGGGACATGCCCGTCTATGTCTGGAAGGGCCGCACCCGGCAGGGGACGGTCAAGAAGGGCGAAGTGGAGGCCGTCAACGAGGCGGCCGTGATGGCGCAGCTGCGCGCGCAGATGCTCCTCCCCGTCTCCGTCAAGGAGAAGTCGAGGGACGTGAGCGAGCTCCTCACGTTCCTGAAGCCCAAGATCCGGATCAAGGACCTGGTGATCTTCACGCGGCAGTTCGCGACCATGATCGACGCCGGCCTGCCGCTGGTCCAGTGCCTGGACATCCTCGGAAGCCAGCAGCCCAACGCGACCTTCCGTTTGATCATCAAGGAGATCAAGTCGGACGTGGAGCAGGGCTCCACCTTCGCCGACGCGCTGCGCAAGCACCCGAAGCCCTTCGACCCGCTCTACACGAACCTGGTCGCGGCCGGCGAGGTGGGCGGCATCCTCGACACCATCCTGAACCGGCTCGCCCTCTACCTGGAGAAGGCCGACGCGCTGCGCCGCAAGGTGAAGGGCGCCATGGTCTATCCGACCACGGTGTTGGTGGTCGCGGTCGGCGTCGTGGTCCTGATGCTGGTCAAGATCATCCCCACCTTCGAGCGCATGTTCAAGGATTTCGGCGGCGAGCTGCCCGGCCCCACGCAGGTGGTCGTGAACATGAGCCACTTCATGCAGGCGTGGATCGGCCCCTTCATGGTGATGACGGTGATCTCGGTGATCGCCTTCTTCCAGGCGCGCAAGCGCTCGCCGAAGTTCCGGCGGCGGACGGACGCCCTCGTGCTCCGGCTTCCGGTCTTCGGTCCCCTGCTGCGCAAGGTCGCGGTGGCCCGCTTCACGCGCACGCTGGGCACCATGATCGCGAGCGGCGTCCCCATCCTGGACGGCCTCGACATCGTGGCCAAGACCGCCGGCAACATGATCATCGAGGAGGCCCTCAACGACGTCCGCTCCGCCATCGCGGAGGGCAAGACGATCGCCGAGCCGCTCGCCGAATCGGGCGTGTTCCCGGGCATGGTGGTCCAGATGATCGCGGTCGGCGAGGAGACGGGAGCCATGGAGAACATGCTCTCGAAGATCGCGGACTTCTACGACGACGAGGTCGACGCGGCCGTCGACGCCCTCACGGCGATGCTCGAGCCGCTCATGATGGTGGGCCTCGGCGGGACGGTCGGCGGCATGCTGATCGCGATGTACCTGCCGATCTTCAAGATCGCCGACACGATCGGCTGACGGCCGCTCCGCCATGTCCGAGCCGGCGCAGGCGGGCGCGGAGCCGCAGGCTGCCCGCGACCCCGGCGCGGAATCCCGCGCGGGATTGCCCCAGCCCCTGGTGATCCTGATGGGGGCGAGGCTCGCGCTCGCGCTCGTCAGCCTCGGCATCGCCGTCGCCCTCGACGCGGTCGGCCTCGGCTACCGCTTCGCGCAGCCCCGCGGCCTCTGGGGGACGGTGGGTTTCGCGTTCCTCGCGACCGCCGTCTACGGGCTGGTGCTGCCGCGCGTGCGCAACGGCGCTCGCTTCGCGGCGGTCAACATCGCGACCGACATCGCCATCGTGAGCGGGCTGGTCGGCTTCTCCGGCGGCGTCGACTCGGTGTTCGCCTTCCTGTTCGTGCTGGTGGCGGTCTACGGCGCCCTGCTGTTCGAGAGGCGCGGAGCGCTGGCGACCGCGGCGCTCGCCGTCTTCGCCCACGGTCTGGTCCTGTTCGCGGCCGACACCGGTTGGCTCCCGGCGGCTCCCCTCGGCGCGCCCGGCCCCCGGCCGCTGGTGCTCGCGGTCTGGGCCGTGAACGCGGGGGCGGTGCTGCTGGTGGCGGTGCTCGCGAGCCTGCTGGGAAGCGAGCTCAAGCGCACGGGCGAAGCCCTGCGCGAGCGCACCCGGGATCTCTCCCGCCTCTCGCGGCTCCACCAGCACACGGTCGAGAGCCTGATGAGCGGCCTGCTCACCACCGATCGCGCGGGCTGCATCACCTCCTTCAATCCGGAGGCCGAGCGGATCACCGGCCGCCCGGCCGCGTCGGCGCTGGGCCGCGACGTGGAGGCGGTGCTGCCGGGGATCCGCCAGCTCGCCCTCGCGACCGAGCCGGGCTCGACCCAATCGCGGGTCCGCACGGCATACACCAGCGAGCGTGGAGAAAGGCTCCACCTGGGTCTCGGGGCCTACGTGCTGAAGGATGCCGGGGGGGCTCCCTCCGGCCACGTGGTGATCTTCCAGGACGTGACCAAGGTGGTCGAGATGGAGCGCGAGCTGCGCCGTTCGGAGCGGCTGGCGGCGGTCGGCCAGCTCTCGGCGAACATCGCCCACGAGATCCGGAATCCCCTGGCCGCGATCTCGGGCTCGATCCAGGTGCTGGGCAAGCGCACCCCGGCACTGGCGGACGACCCCGAGGCGGGCCGGCTGATGGAGATCGTGCTGCGCGAGACGGACCGCCTGAACGCCCTGATCACGGACTTCCTGCACTACGCGCGGCCAGCGCCGCGGCGCGTGAGCGAGATCTCGCTAGGCGACGTGGTGGATGGGATCCTGCGCATGTTCGAATCGGTGCGGCCCGAGGGGGTGAGCGTCGCGAGCCGGGTCGAGCCGGGCCTTGGGCTGCGCGCCGACCCGGAGCAGCTGCGCCAGGTGCTCTGGAACCTGGTGCTCAACGCGTCCCAGGCGATGGAGAAGGGCGGGAAGCTCGAGATCCGGGCGGCGCGCGCGGAGGGGCCGCCTCAAGAGGCGCTTCCCGGCCGCCGAAACGAGGAACAGAGCCAGCAGGACTGGGTCGAGATCGCCGTCGTGGACGAGGGGGTTGGCATCCCGATGGACGCGATGGACCGCATCTTCGATCCATTTTTTACGACCAAGCGCGGCGGATCGGGTCTCGGTCTCGCGACCGTGCATCGGATCGTCGAGCAGCATGGCGGGAGCATCCGCGTGGAGAGCACGCCCGGGATCGGCACGTCCGTTCGGGTGCGGCTCCCGCGGGCCGGGGCGGCGTCATGACCGCGAAGGCCCGGATCCTGGTCGTCGACGACGAACGCAGCATGCAGGAGTTCCTCGAGATCTTCTTCCGCCGCGAGGGCTATCACGTCGTCACCGCCGGAGACCTCGAGACGGCGCGCACGCACCTCGAGGAGGACGAGTTCGACGTCGTGATCACCGACATCCAGATGCCGGGCGGCTCGGGCCTCGACCTGCTGCGCGCGGCGCACGAGGTGTCCCCCGATTCGATCGTGATCATGATCACCGCCTTCGCGAGCACCGAGACCGCGATCGGCGCCA
Source organism: Myxococcota bacterium (assembly GCA_036560145.1). Lineage (GTDB taxonomy): Bacteria > Myxococcota_A > UBA9160 > UBA9160 > SMWR01 > DATBRV01. Next base: position 13,534 of record DATBRV010000153.1, on the reverse strand, counting down.
TGAAGGAAGGCGCCTACGACTACATCACCAAGCCCTTCAAGGTCGACGAAATCAAGCTTGTCGTCGAGAAGGCGCTCGAGAAGAAGCTGCTGGCGAGCGAGAACCGCCGCCTGCGCAGCGAGCTCCGGCACCGCGAGCGCGACCGCAGCATCATCGGCAACGGCCCCTCGATGCAGCGCGTCTTCGAGCTGATCTCGCAGGTGGCGGACAGCAAGGCCAACGTGCTGATCAGCGGCGAGAGCGGGACCGGCAAGGAGATGGTCGCGCGCGCGATCCACGCCGGCGGCGATCGCCACGAGCGGCCGTTCGTGGTGGTCAACTGCGCGGCGATTCCCGAGACGCTGCTCGAATCCGAGCTGTTCGGCCACGTGAAGGGCGCCTTCACGGGCGCCTTCCACAACAAGGCCGGGCTCTTCGAGACCGCCGACGGCGGCACCCTCTTCCTCGACGAGGTGGGCGAGCTGACGCTGGCGCTCCAGGTCAAGCTGCTGCGCCTGATCCAGGAGAAGACCTTCCGCCGAGTGGGCGGCACCCAGGATCAGCGGGTCGACGTCCGGATCGTCTCGGCGACGAACCGCCGCCTGCAGGACGAGGTCGCGGCCGGGCGCTTCCGCGAGGACCTCTTCTACCGGCTCAACGTGATCGAGATCCCGATGCCGCCGCTGCACGAGCGCCGCGAGGACATCGCGCTGCTGGTGGATCACTTCATCCAGAAATACGCCCGCGAGCTGGGCAAGCCGGTGCAGGGCGCCAGCGACGAAGTGATGGACCGGCTGATGAGCTACCCGTTCCCGGGCAACGTCCGCGAGCTCGAGAACGTGATCGAGCGCGCGGTGGCGCTCTCGCGCCAGCCCGTGCTCGGGCTCGATTCGCTGGCGCCGTCGGTGCTGCATCCCGCCCGGGCGGCGGGGTCGAAGCGGATCCCGCCGGGAGGCGTGGATCTGCAGCGGCTGATGGACGACTTCGAACGGGGCCTGCTGCTGGAGGCGCTGGAGGGCGGCGGCAACGTCAAGAAGCGCGCCGCGCAGCTGCTCGGCATCTCCTTCCGGTCCTTCCGCTACCGGCTCGAAAAGCTCGGCCTCGAAGACCCGCAGCCCGGCGAAGAGTAGGACGGTGGCGCGGCGGCGCGGCCTGCGCAGCGAGGTTCTGCTCTCCCTCGCCCTGCTGATGGGGACGGCGATCCTGGTGCTCGCCGGACTGCTGCTGGCAACCCACGAATCCCACGTGGAGCAGCTGCACGGCCTCGCGGCGCGCTCGCTGCTGGCCGACGCCCGCTCGCGGCTGCCCCTGCTTCCGGAGAGCGTTCCCGGCATGCGCTGGTGGCGGGTGGACTCCGCCGGACGCGCGGCTCCGCGCAGCGAGGACGCGGGCGAGATCGACGCGGCCGCGCGCGAGCTGGCGGCGGAGGCGCGCAAGCAGGGACGGCCGCTGCTGCGGGCGGGCCGGCCGTGGCAGGCCATCTACTTTGCGGCGCCCGTCGGCTCGGAGGAGGTGGCGGTGGCATGGCTGCCGCCGGTCGCCTCGCCCGGGGTGCTCGCCGGCGTGCTCTTCTGCGCGCTCTGCGTCTTCACCGGCTTCGGGGCCTGGGTGCTGCGCGGCAGCCTGGTGCTCCCGCTCGAGCAGCTCGCCGGCGCGGTGCACGCGATCGGCGCGGGGGAGCTCGGCGCGCGCGCACCGATCCTGGGGACGCGCGAGATCGCGGAGGTCGCGCAGGCCTTCAACGGCATGAGCGAGGCGCTCGCCCGCCGCAGCGAGGCGCTCGAGAAGGCGGTCTCCGACCTGCGCGAGAGCAACCGGCGGCTGCGCGAGGCGCGCGCGGGCCTCGACCGCGCCGAGCGGCTCGCGGCGGTCGGGCGGCTCGCCGCGGGCGTCGCGCACGAGGTCGGGAATCCGATGGGCGCGCTGCTGGCCTTCATGGACCTCGCGAGCCGGGATCCCGGGCTCGGCGCGGTGGGGCGCGAGCATCTCGCGCGCGGCCAGCGGGAAGGCGAGCGCGTGCGGCGGATCCTGCGCCAGCTGCTCGACTTCTCGAGCCCGCCGCGGGGAGCGCGGGTGCCAATCGAGCTGGCGCGGCTGTGCGAGGAGACCGCGGCGCTGGTGCGCGCGCAGCGGCGCTATGCGCAGATCCGGATCGAGGTGGCGGCCGAGGGCGAGCCGCCGCCGGCCCTGGCCGACCCCTCGGGCGTCGCGCAGATCGTGCTCAACCTCCTCCTGAACGCCGCGGATGCGCTCGGCCAGGGAAGCGCCGATCCGCGGATCCGGATCACCGTGCGCCCGGCTCGGGCCCGCGTGCGCGCCTCCGACCCGGGCCCCGAGGCCGCCGCCGGCCGGCGCCGCAGCGACGCGGTCGAGTGCGTGGTCGAGGACAACGGCCCCGGCATCGCCGAGGAGGACCGGGAGCGGATCTTCGATCCGTTCTTCACGACCAAGCCGCCGGGGGAGGGCACCGGGCTCGGGCTCGCGAACGCCGTCCGCTTCGCGGAGGAGTTCGGCGGATCCCTCGAGCTGCTCCCGGCCCGGCCCGAGGGCGGCGCCGTCTTCGTGCTGTGGCTTCCAGCCCAGCTGGAAGCTTCCACCAGCGACACAAGAGCGGGTAGCTAGCCGCGCTGCGCACGCCGCTGCGCACCCCGCACCGGGCTTCGCAGCAAAGGCTGCGCGCGCGCCCGGGCCGATTCCAGAGAATCTCAAGCAGCACGAGGGCTTGGCCGAAAGAAAGCGCATGGCACGAGGCTTGCTCAAGGTCCCGGCAAGCGCACAGGGCGCGGGAGGTCCGATGTCTCGGCAGGCACGCAATCGGGGATTCACCCTGATCGAGACCATGATCGTGGTAGCCGTGATCGGCATCATGGCCACCCTGGTCGCGGCCGTGTTCGCCCGCCGAGGCGGCGACAACCGCGCCAAGGCCGCCGTGCGCTCGGTCGCGGACCTGATGCTGTTCGCGCGCACCGAGGCGATCCGCACCGGCGTGAACCACATCGTCTACGTGCAGCTCGATCCGGCCGACGATCCGCTCGAGGACGCTGGCGGCATCGAGGTCGCCGCGCTGATGATCGCCGACGCCGACGGCGATGGGCTCCCGGACGCGGGCGAGCAGAAGGGGTCCGTTCCCTTCGACGACACCGGCAGCCTGCAGTGGGGCAGCACCTTCGCGGCCGTGACGTCGACGGCTGCGCCGAACGACAACGCGGCCGGGACCTTCCCGGCCGTCGACCCCGACTTCGCGTGCTGCACGTTCACCGACCAGGGCGGAAGCGAGTCGCGCTGGGTGGTCTTCCTTCCCGACGGGATGCCGCGCGGCTTCACGACCGGCCCCTTCGCGGCGGGCGCCGTGGGAAGCGGTCGCGGCGCCGTCTACGTATCGAGCGGAACCCGGGACTACGCCGTGGTGCTCGCGCCGCTGGGCGGCGTGCGCGTCCACAGCTGGAATCGAGGAGCGGACGCGTGGACCAACTGAGCCCGAGGCGCGGAAGCGCCCGCTCGCAGCGTGGTTTCACGCTGATCGAGCTGATGATCACGCTCACGGTGCTGGGCACCGGGCTGCTCGCGATGCTGGTGCTCCAGACGCAGGCGCTCGCCGACGGCGCGCGCGGCAAGCACACCAGCGGCGCGGCCATGGTGGCGCGGGACCAGCTCGAGCGGATCCAGCTCACGCCCTTCAGCGACCCCGACCTGCAGCCGACCGACTGGGTCACCCCGCCCTGGATCGACAACACCGGCGATCCGGACCTGGCCGCGGGCGAGATCGCGATGCGGGTGAGGCAGCCCGGCGGCAGCGTGATCGAGAAGGTCTACACCGTCTGGTACAAGGTGATCGCCGATCCGGCGGGCAACACGGACCTGCGCTTCCTCGACCTCGAAGTGGTCTGGAACGAAGCCAAGATCAGCAACAGCCGACCGACGCGGACCGGACAGCCGACGGTGGCTCTCTCGACCCTGCTCGTGAACAACGACAAATGAGTGCCAGCATGCGCCGCGATGGATTCACTGTGATCGAGTTGATGATCACCTCCGCGATCCTCCTGCTCGTGATGGTCTACGTCACGCAGGCGTTCACGGTGCAGCAGAAGACCTACGTGGTCGTGGATCAGGTGACGGAGGCGCAGCAGAACCTGCGCGCGGTCTCGGACCTGGTGGACCGGGACGTCCGTCTCGCGGGATACATGGTGCCCCAGCAGGCGGCGGTCTGCGGGCACGACGCGACCACCGGCCCCGACCGGCTCTACCTCAGCAACGCGGACGCGATCCGGTCGGTCTTCGCGCTGGAAGGCGGAAACGAGGACCTCGCCGGCGACTACGGAGCGCCGGTCTCGGGCGTCACCTCGACCTGGACGCGAAGCGGCCCGACCGCCTCGATCGTGCTCACGCGCAACTGGGTCGACGTATCGGCGGACGGCACGGACTTCGCGATCGGGGCGGGCGTGACCCTGGTGAATCGCCGGGATCCCGAGGCCAACGTCGCCTGCGGAACCATCACCGCGATCACCGGGAACACCCTCACCGTCAATCTGGGGGGCACGTCGATCGGGCCGGTCGGCTACAACGCCGACGTGGTGGCCGTTCCGGCCCACGTCTACAGCCTGACGCCGGCCTCGGCGGGCGCTCCGGCGCAGCTGTTCCGCGACGGCATGCTGATCGCGAGCGACGTCGAGGATCTCCAGGTCACGTACTTCTTCGACCTCGACGACGACCTCGAGCTCGACGCGGGCGAGAGCTTCTCGACGTCGGGAGGCACCTCGGCGCCCTGGGAGCTGAGCCCCGCCAACACGCGGCCGGATCCCAGCAGCCTGCGCGAGGTGCAGCTGAACCTGGTGACGGTGACGCGGGACGACGATCCCAACCGCGACTGGGCGCTGGGGGCTGGCGAGGTCACCGGCAATCGGACGGCCGGCAGCCTTTCGGGCGGCGACGGCAAGCGGCGGCGCGTCTACACGGCACGGGTGCGCCCGCGCAACGTGATCTCGTAGGAGGCCAGCGTGCAGACTCCCACCGCGATCTCTCGAAGCCGCAAGCACGAGGCGGGCGCGGCCCTGCTGATCGCGATGCTGCTGCTCGCGATGCTGGGCGTGATCGGGCTCGCCTCGATGGAGACCGTGACGCGCGACCGTCAGGTCGCGGGCTTCCAGAACCGCGGCCGCGTGGCGCTCTACGCCGCGGAAGCGGGCGTCGCGCACGCGACCGGGATCATCCGCAAGAACGCGCAGGTGCTGGCGCCGGGCGGCGAGGGCGCGCTCGAGAGCTTCAACCCCGGCTTCCCGGGCAAGGGCGGAGCGACCGCCGCGGCGCTGGGCGCGGACTTCCCGGCGCCCGGCTCGCCGAGCTACCGGATGGACCCGGCGGCCCAGGACCCGACCGATCTGGCCGCGGCGGCGCAGGCGATCCGATACATGGGCCGCGGCGAGCTCTGCCCCGGCTGGATCATGAGCATGACCGTTGGAAGTGTGATCTGGGCCGAAGCCCTCTGGGACATCCGCGTGGCGGGCTCGGCTCCTGGCGGCGGCAACCTGGCGATCCAGGCCACCGCCGCGAGCTGCCACCCGTACAACTGATGCGCGACGCGAGCAAGGAGAACACGATGCGACCCACCCCCTCGATCCATCGCAAGCACCGGATCCGCAGGCTCGCGGCCGGGCTGCTCACGTTGCTGGCCTGCTCGCTGGTGGCGAGCGCGGACGACACCGCGCTGTTCTCGACCCAGTTCCCCCCGAACGTGCTGCTCTTCGTCGACAACTCGAACTCGATGAACGAGATCATGCGGCACCCCGCGGCCATCAGTCAGCCGCCCCCGGGCTGGCCGTACGCGGGCTGCGACGTGCTGCCGAGCTCGGGCGGCGGCACCGACAACGACGACCTCGGCGTCGGCACGCCCTACGCCTGCTTCCCCGGCTTCGGCTGCTGGTTCACGATCACGCCGAGCACGACGGGCTTCACGGTCTCGCCCTCCACGAGCGACCATGCGAGCACCGGCTACATCACGCGCACGTACTGCGGTCAGACGCGAAAGATCTGGCACGACGGAAACCTCACCAGCGTCAGCAATCCCACCTGGGTGCTCGACGACTACCTCGAGTGGCTCTTCCACCTGAACCCCTCGGACACCACCACGACCTACGGTCCCGCCAGCCAGACGGCGGCGCAGATCCTCGCCGACATCGACGACTCCGCGAACGCGCAGCACTACATCGGCGGCGCCACCTTCGGTCTCTACCAGCGCTCGCGCATCACGGCGGCCCGCGAGATCGCGCGCGACGTGATCTACAAGACCAACACCAACGGCGCCCAGTACGCGGCCGACTGCCGGCCGAGCTGCTCGCAGGACGTGGTTCGCTTCGGCCTGGGGATGTTCACCACGGGCGAGCACGGCGGCTTCGTGAAGGTGCCGATCGCTCCCTACAGCACCAACGCAACGGCGCTCGAGACGGCGATCAACAACCTCGATCCGGCCACGGGCACGCCGCTCTCGGAGGCGCTCTTCAAGATCTACACCTACTTCATGCCGCGCGGCACCGGCGCCACGGCGCGGCCGCTCGGCGTCGTGCCCGCCACCACGACACGCTTCCCGAACTACGTGTACAACATGACGAACGGCGCCTACACGACCACTTCGTCCGACATCGCGGCCGACCCGAATCCGTATGCGTGCCAGAAGAGCTTCGTCATCATGATCACGGACGGTCAGCCCTCGGCGGACAACTTTGCGACCTCGGGCAACGAAACCCAGGGGTTCTCGAGCTTCCGGACGGCGCTGGTGGGCGACTACGCGCCGGACGCGCCGGGCGATCTCGACATCGGCACCGACGGCACGCCCGAGGAGGGCAATCCGCCCTTCATGGCGGCGGAGGCCACCGGCTACCTCGACGACATCGCGAAGGCCATGCAGGACGTCGACTCCCGGCCCGACAAGACGGGGGTCCAGAAGATCGACGTCTACACGATCGGTTTCGCCACCGACCCGGTCGCGAACGTGCTGCTGGCGAAGACCGCGGCCCAGGGCAACGGCACCTTTGCGTCCAGCTGGCAGGCGCAGGAGTTGACCGACGCCCTGGTGGCGGCGATCGACGACATCATCGTGAAGGCGCAGGCCTTCACGGCCGCCACGGTGCCCGCGAGCCGCGCCACCGACGGCAACAACTTCTTCACCAGCTACTTCCGCCCGAACAACACGGCCCCGTACTGGGAAGGGCACCTGAAGCAGTTCGAGTACAACGCCAAGGGCGAGGTGCTCGACAAGCCGGTCTCGCCCGCCACCGTGGGCGAATGCGCGCTCGAGGACCCGCTGGCCCCCGCGCAGTGCCAGGTGGGGCGCCTCCGGGTCGAGCTGGGCGGCTATTGGGACGCGGCGAACGAGGTTCCCAGCGCGGCCGAGAGCGGCGGCGGAATCCGCAAGCTGCTGGTGTCCGCCTACACGAGCGCCCCGCCGAGCACGCTGCCGGCGACGCCGGCGACCTTCAACGCCTCGAGCATGACGGCGGCGCTGCTGACCATCACGGAGACCGGGGGCGCGCTCTCGACGCTGATCGGGACCTACGCGGCCGCGGGCAGCACGGCGGGCATCACGACGGCCGAAAACCTGGCCGACGCCATCACGCGCTACGTGCGGGGCTGCATCTTCTCGTCCTCGACCACCTGCACGGATCGCGGCGACGGGCTCAAGCTGTGGGACATCTTCCACTCGAACCCGGTGGTGGTGGGCCCCCCGAACTCCGGGCTGCGCGAGCTCGCCTACAAAGAGTTTGCCGACCGCTATGCCCACCGCAAGCGCGTGATCTACGCCGGCTCGAACGGCGGCTTCGTGCACGGCTTCAACACCGGCGAGTGGGACACCTCGCTCACTCCGGACGGCTACAACCGCGGCACGGGCGCCGAGGAATTCGGCTTCATGACCTACGAGGCGCGCAAGAAGATCGAGAACCTGCCCAAGCAGGTCTCGCCGAAGCTGATCACGATGGACGGCTCGGCGAACGCCGCCGACGTCTGGTTCTACCCGACGGGGACCAGCTCGGCCGGCGACGCCTCGACCTGGGCCAGCTGGCACACCGTGCTGATCTCCGGCATGCGCGAGGGCGGGCGACTCCTCTACGCGCTCGACGTCAGCAATCCGCCGGATACGGCGAATCCGAGCGGCGTGACGGGCGGCCCCGTCTACCCGGGCTACCTCTGGGAGTTCCCCTGCGAGGCGACCGGCAGCACCCAGTGCACCGGCGGCACCACCCTCCCGGGCAGCCGGGCCTACTCGGCCTACATGGGCGAGACCTGGTCGGAGCCGATCATCACGCGCGTCAAGGTGAGGGTCAACTGCACCGACGCGCCGCCCACCACGATCTGCACCCGGTACGACCGCTGGGTGGCGATCTTCGGCGCCGGCTACGACCCGAACGGCGATCCGAACCTGGCGCACAGCACCACGCCCCTGCCGTCGCAGTACGACTCGAGCAACAACAGCACCACCAACCGGGAAGGGCGCGCGCTCTTCATGGTGGACATCAAGACGGGCAAGGTGCTCGGCATGAAGCGCTACGACAACTCGGCCCTGCTCGGGGTGCCGGACATGCGCTTCGCGTTCGCCGCCACGCCCGCCGTCTTCGACCTGGACTTCGATGGCTACGCCGACGTGGTCTACGCGGCCGACCTGGGCGGCAACGTCTGGAAGTGGGTGATCACGGCGGACGTCCTGGATCCGATCAACGGGACCGGCGACATCACCCAGCCGGGCTGGCCGTTCGTCAAGCTGATGAGCGCGACGAGCTGCCAGCCGCCCGACGGCTGCACCTCGGCGCCGCACTACCGCAGCTTCTTCTTCCCGCCGACCGGCGCGATGGTGGGCCAGGCGCTTTGGCTCGCCCTCGGCAGCGGCGAGCGCAATGCGCTCACCTTCACGGGGACGATCGATCCGCAGAAGAACCGGTTCTACGTGTTCAAGGACGTGGACCCGCTCGAGCGCGAGCTGACCGGCTCGACCTCCACGGCGCGGCTCACCGACACCTCTGCGTCGACCAACTTCGTGAACGCGACCTCGCTGACCGGCAGCTGCAACCCGCCGCCGTCTCCGGCGCTGGGTTACTACCTGGAGGGGGCGGATGGCGAGAAGTTCATCACGGACACGACGATCTTCTTCGGGACCGTGCTGACCAGCTCGTACATCCCCACCACCTCGACGGATCCGTGCGAGGTAGGCGGCGAGGCCTTCCTGTACGGCTTCAACCTGGTCTGCGGCGAGGGGATCTTCGACCCGGATCCGAGCGGCGGCGGCACCGAGCCGGAGCGCAGCATCTCGATCGGCGGCGGCCTGCCGAACCGCCCGCGCGTCTCGGTGGGCCCGGTGGACGCCGATCGCGACGGCGACGGCGACGTCGACGAGAGCGACTACGGCAAGGTCGACACCGACGGCGACGGCGACATCGACGAAGACGACAAGCCGCCGTGCCAGGACATGGCGGTGGTGATCACCAGCGAGGGCAGCGCCTTCATGGAGTGCCCGGGTGGTCGGCCGGACAGCGGCGTGCACACCCGGTCCTGGCGCGAGGACTGAGCTGGAAGCAATGGCGGGCCGCCGCGCTGGCGCGGCGGCCCGCGTGTCTCAGGGGGGGTGACATGGGAAGGGCGACGAAGTTCGCGGCGCTCTGCGCCGCGCTCGCGTGCGGCGGGCTGGCGGCCGCGGGCTGCGGGGGAGACGACGAGGTTGCGCGCCATCCGGCCGGGCCGGCGATGGCGCCGGCGGGGCAGGGCGAGAGCGCGCCCCACGAGGGAGCGGCCAACTCCGCGCCGCGCATCGACTCGGTTCGCTTCGATCCGTCGCCGCCGGGCGTCGGGCAGACCGTGCGGGCCGTCGTCGAGGCCACGGATCCGGACGGCGATGGCGTGCGTCTCGGCTACGTCTGGACGGTGGACGGCGATGGCGTCGAGAGCGACGGCGAGAAGCTCGACCTCTCGCGGCACCTGCGCCGCGGCGCCCAGCTCGAGGTCCGCGTCACCGCGAGCGATGGACACGCCGAGAGCGAGCCGTTCGTGGCGAGCACCCAGATCGGGAATCGCCCGCCCCGGATCGTGAACCTGACGATCCAGCCGGCCGGCAGGATCACCGCCGCGGGACCGATCACCGCGATCGCGACCGGCGACGATCCCGACGGCGATTCCGTCAGCTACGAATACACCTGGACCGTGAACGGAAGCCCGTCGGACGAGCGCGGCTCCGTCTTCCCGGACACCGAGCTGAAGCGGGGCGACATCATCGAGCTGTCGGTGATCGCGCGCGACGAGCAGGGTGAGAGCGAGCCGCTCACGAGCCCGCCGATCGAAGTCATGAACGCAGCGCCGGTGATCCGTTCGCAGCCGGACATGGCCGGGGCGGAGGGCGTCTTCGCCTACCAGGTGGCCGCGGTGGATCCGGACGGCGACGAGCTGCGCTACGGGCTGGGCAAGGTGCCGGAGGGCATGACGGTGCACGCGGACCGCGGCGAGGTGCAGTGGACGCCGCGCGAGGACCAGGCCGGCGCGCATGCCGTCGAGATCTGGGTCGAGGATCCGCAGGGCGCCCGCGCGACGCAGCGCTTCGAGCTGACGATCGGCGCGGGGCCGGTTGCGCCGGCCACGCCCGCGGCGCCCGCGGCTCCCGCCGAGAGCGCCGGGGATCAGTAGCCAGATCAGCCTTTTATCCCGTGCTCCTTGATCTTGTACAGGAGGGCGCGGTGGCTGATCTCGAGCAGGCGCGCCGCGTGCGTGCGGTTGCCGCCGGTGGCGCGCAGCGCGCGCTGGATCACCTCGATCTCCACCACCCGGCGCGCGCGCCGCAGCGAGAGATCGCCGGCGCGGCCGGCGGCGGGCGCCCCGGGCTGCGGCACCGCCACGTTCTGGGGCAGCTCGGAGAGTCCGATCCGATCGGCGCTCGCCAGGATGATGGCGCGCTCGATCACGTTCTCGAGCTCGCGCACGTTGCCCGGCCAGGGGTACGCCACCAATCGCTCGAGCGCTTCGTCGGAGATGCCGCGGACCGGCTTGCCGAGCGTGTCCCGGAAGTGGGCCAGGAAATGGTCCACCAACAGCGGGATGTCCTTCGGGCGCTCGCGCAGCGGCGGCACCGCGAGCCGCACCACGTTGAGCCGGTAGAAGAGGTCCTCGCGGAAGCGTCCCGCCGCGACCTCGGCCTCCAGGTTGCGCGCGGTGGCGGCGAGCACGCGCACGTCCACGCGACGCGACTTCGAGTCGCCCAGCGGGCGCACCTCCTCCTCCTGGAGCACGCGCAGCAGCTTGGCCTGCAGCGGAGTGGGCAGCTCGCCCACCTCGTCGAGGAAGAGGGTTCCGCCGTCCGCCTCGAGGAAGAGGCCGCGGCGCGCGCGGTCGGCGCCCGTGAAGGCGCCCTTGGCGTGGCCGAAGAGCTCGCTCTCCAGCAGGGCCTCCGGGATCGCCGCGCAGTTCACCGCCACGAAGGCCTCGCTCCGGCGGGGCGACTGCGCGTGGATCGCGCGCGCAAGTACTTCCTTGCCGGTGCCGCTCTCGCCGGTCAGCAGCACGGTGGCCTTGAATCCGGCGGCCCGCTCCATCACCTCGAGGACCTCGATCATCGGCTCCGAGGCCGCCACGATCGGGTGCTCGCCGGAAGCGCGCTCGACCTCGCGGCGCAGCAGCTGATTGGCGCGTCGCAGGCGCTCGCGCTCGCGGGCCTTGCGCAGCGCCAGCAGCACCTCCGACGGGGCGAAGGGCTTGGCGAGATAGTCGTAGGCCCCCCGCTTCATCGCCTCGATCGCGAGCTCCGCGGTGCCGTAGGCGGACATCAGGATCACGGTCGCATCGGGCAGCCGGCGGACCAGCTGGGGGAGCAGCTCGAGGCCGTCCATCCCGGGCATGCGCAGGTCGCAGAGCACCAGCTCGGGGGTGGCGACGTCGAGCTGGCGCAGGGCCGCCTCGGCGTCCGCTGCGCAGACCGCTTCATAGCCCTCGGCCGAGAGCACCAGCTGGAGGCTCTCGCGCAGGGATTCATCGTCGTCCACGATCAGGATGCGTCCGGACATGGCCCTCAGGGGCTGCATCGGACGCCCGGCGCGGGGTCGTGAGGGCTTCCGGCCGGCTTCCGACACGTGAAGGTGATCCGCGCCACTAGGAAGCCGCTTCCGGACCCCTCAAGTCCCCGTAACCACTCACCGATACTCGCGAAGACCGTGACGTGCGCCGCCCTCGGCCGGGGCGGGGAGCACGCCGGAGGGGGAAGGGTGCCGAGCAACAACGTCCAGAAGTTCCGCGAAGCGCTGATGCTGAGCAAGGCGGAGCTGGCGAGGAAGTCGGGCCTCTCGACGCTCACGATCGACCGCGTGGAAGCGGGACGACCGTGTCGCCTCGACACCAAGCGCAAGATCCTGCTCGCGCTCTCGCTCCGGATCACCGACAAGGACCAGGTGTTCAGTCCCACGTCGGCGCACGCCAGCTCGGAAGGCGCGCAGTCCGACGACGGCCGGCCCTAGAACGCAGCGGAGGCAGATCAACGTGCGGTTCGCGCTTCCCAGCTTCGGATCCAAGTCGGTGGTCGGCCTCGACATCGGCTCCTCGTCGGTCAAGGCCGTCGAGCTGTCGCGCCGCGGCCGCAGCAAGGAATTCGAGCTCACGCATCTGGGTGTCGCGTCGATGCCGGCGGAGGCGATCGTGCAGGGCGCCTTCCTGAACTCGAGCGCGATCGTCGAGGGCATCCGCGAGGCGATCGAGAAGGCGAAGATCCGGACCAAGAACGTCGCGGCGGCCGTGAGCGGACACTCGGTGATCGTGAAGAAGGTGAGCCTGCCGGCGATGACCCGGGACGAGCTGGACGAGCAGATCCGCTGGGAAGCCGAGCAGTACATCCCCTTCGACGTGAACGAGGTGAACCTCGACTTCCAGATCCTGAACGGCGGCGGCGGCGAGGGCCAGATGGAAGTCCTGCTGGTCGCGGCCAAGAAGGATCTCGTCGACGACTACGTGCAGGTGATCCGCGAGGCGGGCCTGATCCCTGCCACGATCGACGTGGCCGCCTTCGCGGTCGAGAACGCCTTCGAGGCCAACTACGAAGTGCGGCCCGACGAAGTGGTGGCGCTGGTCAACATCGGGGCCCAGGTCGTCAACATCAACATCATCTCGAACGGCGCGCCGGCCTTCACGCGCGACATCACCACCGCCGGCAATCAGTACACCGAGGAGATCCAGAAGGCGCTCTCGATCAGCTTCGAGGAGGCCGAGCGCATCAAGCTCGGTGGGCGCCGCTCGGAGAGCAGCCAGGAAGTCGTACCGCAGGAGGTGGAGTCGGCGATGCGCTCCGTCACCGAAACGGTGATCGGGGAGATCAGCCGGTCGCTCGACTTCTTCTCCGCCACCAGCGCCGACAGCCGGATCGAGCGCATCGTGCTCTGCGGAGGCGGCGCCAGCGTGGCCGGGCTCCAGGCGGGCTTCCAGGCGCGCAGCGGCGGGAAGGTCGAGATCATGGACCCGCTGGCGCGCATGATCCCGAACTCGAAGTTCGAGGCGACTTATCTGGACGAGGTCGCCCCGGCGCTCGGTGTCGGTGTCGGGCTCGCCTTGC
>DATBRV010000152.1:0-27690 GCA_036560145.1 Myxococcota bacterium | reverse complement strand
CTGCGCCGCCTGATCGACGCGCTGATGGAGGCCGCCCGCCGCGCCGTGCGCGCCTTCACCGAGCGCGAGCTCCAGAAGCAGAACCACGACTACATGGAGAAGTTCCGGCGCGAGACGCTGCTGGAGAAGAGCTTCTACCACCTGACCGAAGACGAGATCCGCAAGATGCGCGAGGTGGTCGAGCGGCTCGCGCAGAAGATCAAGAACATCCTGTCGATCCGGCGGCGGCGCCTCAAGCGCGGCAAGCTCGACCTGCACCAGACGCTGCGGCGCAACATGTCGCACGGCGGAATCCCCTTCGAGCTGGTCTTCAAGCAGCGCAAGAAGGACCGGCCGAAGCTGGTGATCCTGTGCGACATCTCCTCCTCGGTGGCCAACGTCTCCCGCTTCATGCTCCAGTTCGTCTACAGCCTCCAGGAGGCCTTCACCAAGATCCGGGCCTTCGTGTTCGTCGCCGAGCTCGGCGAGGTGACGCACGTGCTCCAGGAGGGCGAGATCGGCCAGGCGATCGAGAAGGTCCTCGACGGGGGCGACGTGATCAACGTCTACACCCGCTCGAATTTCGGCCACGCCTTCCACCACTTCTGGCAGAACTTCCTGTCGGCGATCGACGCCAAGACCACCGTGCTGATCCTGGGCGACGCCCGCAACAACTACAACGATCCGCGCGCCTGGTGCCTGCGCGACATCCACAACAAGGCGAAGAACGTGGTCTGGCTCAACCCCGAGAGCCCCAGCGCCTGGGGCTTCGGCGACAGCGTGATGGACAAGTACCTGCCGTACACGGACATCACCGAGGAATGCCGGAACCTGCGCCAGCTCAGCGCGATGGTGGACCGGCTGATCCTCTGAGGCGGGCAGCGTGAACGTGGGCAGATGTCTGTGCGGCGACGTGGCTTACGAGATCACGGGCCCGTTCCTGGAGGCGCACCACTGCCACTGCGGCTTCTGCCGCAAGGAGCACGGGACGGCGTACGCGACCTACGGCATGGCCGCCTCGGGCGGCTTCCGCTGGCTTCGCGGTGAGGACGCGATCCGGCGCTACGAGTCCTCGCCCGGTTTCCAGCGCGCCTTCTGTGGGCGCTGCGGCTCGATCCTGCCGGGTCCCGGCGTGCCGGGCCTCGTCTTCTTGCCCCTCGGCAACCTCGACGGCGATCCGGGCGTGCGGCCTTCTGGGCATATCTTCGTCGGCTCGAAGGCGCCCTGGTGGGAGATCCGCGACGGCCTGCCGGAGCACGCGGGCTTTCCGCCCGGCTTCGACGCCCCCGTGCACGCGACACGGGCGCCGCAGGATCCGCCCGGCCGCCCGCGCGGGAGCTGCCTGTGCGGGCGCGTCGCCTTCGTGCTCGAGGGCGATCCGGTAACCGCGCGCAGCTGCCATTGCGGCCGCTGTCGGAAGGGAAGGGCGGCCGCGCACGCCAGCAATCTGGTGGCGCCCACCGACGGCGTGCGCTTCACGCGCGGCGAGGCCGAGCGGGCTTCCTTCAAGGTGCCGGGCGCGCGCTGGTTCACGCAGGTCTTCTGCCGCCACTGCGGCTCGAAGCTTCCCAACGTCGACCGCGAGCGGGGCATCGCGATCATCCCGATGGGCAGCTTCGACGACGATCCCGGCATGCCGCCCCGGATGCACATCTTCGTCGCGGACCGCGTGCCCTGGGCTGGGATCCACGACGATCTTCAGCAGTACCCGCAGGCTGCTCCCGCGCTCTGAGCGCGGGGCGAAGCGAAACGAAAACGCCCCGCTGGTGGCCAGCGGGGCGTTCGTCGAAGGGAGGGCGGTGGATACATGATGGGGGGTGAGAGGTTGGACATTTCGGTCAGAAATGTCTCATCCACCGCCGCTCCATAACCGTGTCGAGAAGGTTCCTCCTCGGGAAGACATGCGAATTATGCTCCGCCGGATTCTTCGAGTCAAACGGTATTTGTTCACTGCGGCAGGGATTTTCAGGGCCGGCCTCCCGCACCAGATCGACGTCGAAATCATCAATCAATCCATCTGGTTCGGTAGCTGTCGTGAATCCATGGCCTGATGCTTTCGGGCCAGCCGCCGGCGCTTTGACGGGATCCGCGCGCGTCGGGTAGTCTTCGCGCGCCCCCCCGCAGATCCGGGAGAAGCACGTCGTGGAGAGGTCGAAAACCGTCCTCCTGCGCACCTACGGGTGCCAGATGAACGTGCACGATTCCGAGAAGCTCGTGAACCTGCTGCGTCACGACGGCTGGCAGCCCGCCCAGGCGCTCGAGGGCGCGGACCTGCTGATCATCAACACCTGCTCGATCCGCGACAAGGCGGAGCACCAGCTCTACAGCGACCTCGGCGTCCTGCGCGAGTGGAAGCAGGCCTCGGCCGGCCGCCTGCTCGGCGTCGGCGGCTGCGTCGCGCAGCAACAGGGCGACCGCCTGCTGCGGCGCTTCCCGCAGGTCGACTTCGTGTTCGGGACCCACAACCTGCGCTGGGTGCCGGCCATGGTCGAGGCCGCCAGACGGGGCGCCCGTAGCGCGCGCACGCAGGAGTCCTCCGCGCGCGAGCGCTTCGACCTCCCCGACCGCCACCCCGATCTGGCGCCGGCGACGCCCGGCCGCGCCTTTCTGACCGTGATGGAGGGCTGCGATCTCTTCTGCAGCTTCTGCATCGTGCCGCTCACGCGCGGCCGCGAGCTGAGCCGCCCGGCGGCGGCAATCCTGCGCGAGGCGGCCCTGCTCGCGGAGTCCGGCGTGCGCGAGGTCACGCTGCTCGGCCAGACCGTGAACGCCTATGGCCGCCACGCCCTGCGCCGCGCGAGCCCGGAGGGGACGCTCGGCTTCGCGGCGCTGCTGGCGAAGCTGGCCGAGATCCCGGGCCTCGCGCGCATCCGCTACACCAGCCCCCATCCGGCCTTCTTCGACGACGCCCTGATCCGCGCCCACGCGGAGCTGCCGGAGCTGTGCCCGCACGTGCACCTGCCGCTCCAGAGCGGCTCCGATCCCGTGCTCGCGCGCATGCGCCGCCGCTATCGCGCGGACGATTACCGGAGGCTGGTGGAGCGGCTGCGTGCGGCGCGCCCGGATCTCGCGCTCACCACCGACCTGATCGTCGGCTTTCCCGGCGAGAGCGATCTCGACTTCGAGGCCACCCTCGCGCTGGTGCGGGAGGTCCGCTTCGTCGACGCCTTCACCTTCAAGTACTCGCCGCGCCCGGGGACGGCGGCGGCGCGCGATCCGGACCCGGTGCCTCCCGATGTCGCCCAGGCCCGGCTGGAGGCGCTCCAGCAGCTCCAGCGCGAGCTCACCCTCGCGGCCCATCGCGAGCGGGTGGGCGGGGTCGCCGAGGTGCTGGTCGAGGGGCCGAGCCGGCGCGGGGGCCGCCAGGGGACCGGGCGCGACCCGTACCATCGGGTGGTGAACTTTGCAGTCTCGGGCGACGGCTCTCCGGCGCCCGGCGAGCTGGTGCCCATGCGCCTGGTCGAGGCGACCCCCCACTCGCTGATCGGCGAGCGCCTCGAGGGCCCCGGGGCGGCCGCGGGGACCCTCACGGGCGCGCCCGGGCGCGCCGATGAATCCAGCTGGAGCTCGGTCTCGGGGCCCTAGGACCTGGCGACCGCGAGGGGGGATCGTGCCCAAAGCCCGCGTCCTGGCGGTCGACGACCAGCGCTACTTCCGCGAGCTGATCGAGGAGTTCCTCGCCGCGGAGGGCTTCGAGACCCAGACCGCGTCGAGCGGGGAGGAGGCCCTCCACCTGCTCGAGCGCTCCGCCTTCGACATCGTGCTGACCGACCTGGTGATGCCGGGCATGGACGGCAGCGAGCTCGTCCACCGCGTGAAGGCCCGCAACCCCGACCAGGACATCGTGGTGGTGACCGGCGTGGTCGACGTGAAGACCGCCGTCGACGCCATGAAGCTCGGCGCCAGCGACTACCTGCTCAAGCCCTTCGATCGGCGCGCGCTCGCGCTCTGCCTGGAGGGAATCCTCCAGAAGCGGCGCCTCCAGACCGAGCACGCGCGCCTGCTGGCCGAGAACATCGAGTTCATGGGCGAGCGGCGCCTCTTCGAGCGCGCGCTCGGGCTGTTCGCCTGCGTCTCCGTCCAGCCGCTCGCCGAGCGCATCGTCGAGGGCCTCTGCCTCGAGACCCAGGCGCAGGGCGGCGTGCTCTGGGCGCTCTCCGAAGACGGCGAGTTCGAGCTGGCCGCGGCGCGCGGGATCGTGCGCATGGATGCCGAGCCGGAGAAGCTCGAGCTGGCGCAGCTTCCCGCCGAGCTGCGCGACGATCGGACCGGGTCTCTGCTGGCGCCCGCCGCCGCCGAGCGGGCCGCCGCCGCGCCGGTGCTGTTCGTCCCGCTGCGCCGCGAGGGCAGCCTGATCGGCGTGGCCCGCCTCACCGACCGCCTCGAGGGCGACGCCTTCGACGACGTCGACCGCGTCTGCGCCCAGAAGTTCGCGCGCCACGCCGAGGTCGCCCTCGCCAACGCGCTGCGCTTCGGCGCGCTCGAGAGGCGCTCGCTCGAGGATCCGGTCAGCGGCGCCTACACACCGCAGTATTTCCAGGACGTGGTGCGCAACGAGATCGAGAAGGCCAACCGCTTCGGGCGCAGCTTCGCCCTGGTCGAGCTCGATCTCGGGCCCCTCGACGGTCTGCGCCGCGAGGGCGGCGACGCGGGGATCCAATCGCTGCTGACGGGAGTCGCCGAGGAGCTCGGGCGGCTGCTGCGCGCCTCCGATCTGCTGGCCGCCGGCGGCGAGCGCCGCTTCCGCGTGCTGCTCGCCGAGGCGGACGCCCTGGGCGCGGCCGTGCTCAAGCGCCGGGCGCTCCAGATGCTCGGCGGGAGCGAGATCTTCACGCGGCTCAGCGACGCGGCGCGGCCGGATCCGATCTTCGGCACCGCCGTCTACCCGCGCGACGGCACCACGCTCGAAGCGCTGCTGCGCGTGCTCGACGAGCGCATCGACGAGGAGCGGCGCAGCCCCGTGCGCCGCCTGGGACTGGATCGCATGTCGCTCGCCGAGGGCCTCCAGACGCTGCTCGAGGAGGGCTCGCCGGAGCGGCCGGAGACGGCCGCCCAGATCGCGCGCTTCGTGGTGTCCGAGGTCGGGCGACGGCCGCTCGAGCGGGGCCTTCTCTATGCCGCCCCGGGCGCCGCGCTGGACGGCGCGGTGCGGGAGGGCCTGGAAGCCCTGCGCGGCGTCGCGACCCGCACCGAGCTGGTGGTGATCGCCGACGGCGAGCGGCCGCGGTTTGCCGAGCCCGCCGTGAGCTGGCTCTCGCCCGGACGGATTCCCTCCCTCGCGCCCTTCGTGATCCACTACGGCGACGGGCCGGCCTACGCCCTGATCCGGGACGCCAAGCCGGCCGCCGGCAAGACGCGCTTCTTCCACACCAGCGACCGCAGCCTGGTCGAGCACCTCGCGTTCCGGCTCCAGCAGGACCTGGCGGTGCCGAGCCACCTGCGGATGGCCGAGGAGAACCGGGCGTGAGCGCGCTGGTGCTGATCGCGGACGGCGACCAGAAGCGCGCGCAGCGCATCGCGGAGGCCTGCCGCGCCAGCGGCCTCGGCTGCCACGTGACGAGCCACGGCGCCGCCGCGCTCGAGGCCGCGCTGGCCGAGCTTCCCGCGGTGCTGGTGGTCCAGCTCGACCTTCCGCTGATCGACGGCGTCAAGCTCGCCGCCATCCTGCGCGCGAATCCGCGCACGCAGCCGACGCGGCTGCTGTTCGTGAGCGAGCGCGCCGAGGCCGCCGCCCGCCGGGACCTTCCCGGGCCGCTGATCGCCGCGCCGGTGGATCCCGACGCGGTCGCCAGCGCCGTGCGGGCCCTGATCCTGGAGCGCGACGGCGGGCCGGCGGCGGCGAAGGCGGCCGGGGTGGAGAACGGCGTCGAGGGCGACCTCGCCCAGATCTCGCTCGCCGATCTGCTCGAGCTCTTCCACGTGAGCCGCGAGACGGGGATCTTCGAGGTGACGCGCGAGCTCGAGCAGGGCCGCAAGGCGCAGGGCCAGGTGGCGTTGCGCGGCGGCGACGTGGTCGGCGCACGCATCGACGCGGCCCAGGGCGAGAAAGCCCTCTACCGGCTGCTCGCCTGGGACAAGGGCGCCTTCGTCTTCCGCGCCGGCCCGGTGCACGAGCCCGCCAGCATCCAGCGTCCCACCCGCGCGCTGCTGCGCGAGGGCAAGCGCCAGGTCGAGGAGTGGGGGCGCCTCTCGGTCGAGCTGCCGCCGCCCTCCGGCCACGTCACGCTGCGGATCCAGCGCTCGGCGCTGCCCAACGTGATCCACCCCCTCACACAGGAGGTGCTGGTCATCCTCGAGCTCTACGCGCGCGTGCAGGACGTGGTCGATCACTGCTCGTATCCCGACTACCAGGTCCTGCGCACGCTGCACACGCTGATCCGGCGCGGGATGGTCGAGCTGCGCCGCGGGCCGGATCCGGCGACGGCGCCCCCCGCCGAGACCCGCCTGTTCGCGCCGGCGCGCATCGCCCGCCTGCGCGAGTGGATGGAGGCGAGCCGGCCGCGCGGCGCTCCGCCGCGGGATGCGAAGCTGCTGGTGGTCGCCTCCGACGCCGGCGCGACCCGGGATTTCGTGCGCATGCTGGGCCGCCTGCCCGGCGTCGCGATCGACGAGCGCTTCACGACCGGCTCCTACTCGGTGGACGATCTGACCAGCCTGGGGCGGATCACGGTCGACGAGGGGCTCGGAATCGAGCTGGTGCACACGCCGATCGGCGAGCGCTTCGCGCCGCTCTGGCCGATGGCGGGGCACGGGGCGCTGGGGGCGCTCTTCCTGCTGGCGGGGCCTGCCAGCCGCGCCGTCGAGAGCGTGCGCGGGGCGCTGACGGCCCTGCGCCGGATGCCCCGCGCGCGGATCTTCTCGCTGCTGCTGCTGGAGAAGGGCGAGCGCGTGGTTCCCGAGGAGGTGCGCGAGAACCTTGCGCTGCTCGACCAGGGCTCGCTCTTCCTGATCCCGCTCGAGAGCAACGAGAAATCCGGAAGCCTGCTGCGCGAGATGCTCCAGCGCGTGCTGCCGTGAAAGGCGCCGACCTGGCGCGCTTCCCGCTGCTGGCCGCGCTCGCCGACGCCGAGCGGGAGGCGCTGGCCCGGGTGCTGGAATCGCTCGAGTTCGAGGCGGGCGCCCGGCTCTTCGACGCGGGAGACCCGGCCGACGGCCTGCTGCTGGTCGCCGATGGGCGGATCGCGCTCTCCAGCGAGGCGCATGCCGCGCGTGGCGAGTTCGGTCCGGGCGAGACGTTCGGCGCGATCTCGCTGGTGAGCGAAGGCCGGCGCGCCGCGCGCGCCGAGACGCTGTCTCGCTCGCGCGTGCTGCGGCTCGGACGCGACGCCTTCCGAAGGTTCTCCGACGCGCAGCCCCGCGCTGCCTGCCGCGTGCTGGAAGCGCTGCTGCGCGAGCAGTCGCGCATCACGCACGAGGCGGCGGCACGCATGAGCGCGGCGCCGGTTGACCGTCCCGCCGCGGGCGACTAGACTGCGCGGCCATCCCGGGGGCGGGTGAACCCGACATGGCCGAGACGCGCATCCGCGAGGGGCTGACGTTCGACGACGTCCTCCTCGAGCCGGGCGAAAGCCACATCCTTCCGCGCGACGTCGACCTGCGCACGCCGCTCACCCGCGAGATCTCCCTCGAGATCCCCCTCGTCTCGGCCGCGATGGACACCGTCACCGAGCACGAGACCGCCATCTGCCTGGCGCAGAACGGCGGCATCGGCGTGGTCCACAAGAACATGACCTTCTCCGCGCAGGCGGGGGAGGTCGACAAGGTGAAGCGCTCCGAATCGGGCATGATCGTCGACCCGATCACCATGCGCCCCGAGCAGAAGATCTACGAGGCGCTCGAGGTGATGGCGCGCTACCGGATCTCGGGCGTCCCCGTCACCCGCGACGGCAAGGCCGTCGGGATCCTCACCAACCGCGACCTGCGCTTCGTCCGCGACACCCACCAGGAGATCTCGAGCGTGATGACGCGCGAGGGCCTGGTGACGGTGCCGCCCAATACGTCGATGGAGCGCGCCAAGGAGCTGCTGCACCAGCACCGGATCGAGAAGCTGCTGGTGGTGGACGAGGGCGGCCGCCTGTGCGGCCTGATCACGATCAAGGACATCGAGAAGACCGAGCGCTTCCCCTCCGCCAGCAAGGACGGCCTCGGGCGCCTGCTCTGCGGCGCCGCGGTGGGAGTGGGCGAGGAGACGCTCGAGCGGGCGCAGGCGTTGATCGACGCCGGCGTCGACGTGATCGTGGTCGACACCGCGCATGGGCACTCGAAGGGGGTGCTGGAGACGGTGGTCGAGCTGCGCCATCACTTCGCGGAGATCCCGGTGGTGGGCGGCAACGTGGCGACCGGGGAGGGCGCCGAGGCCCTGATCAAGGCCGGCGTCTCCGCCGTGAAGGTCGGCGTCGGGCCCGGGTCGATCTGCACCACGCGCGTGATCGCGGGCGTCGGCGTCCCGCAGTTCACCGCGGTGCTCGACACCGCGCAGGTGGCGAACCGGCACGGGATTCCGGTGATCGCCGACGGCGGCATCAAATTCTCGGGCGACCTGGTCAAGGCGCTCGCGGCCGGCGCGTCGACGGTGATGATCGGCTCGCTCTTCGCCGGCACCGACGAGGCGCCGGGCGAGGTGGTGCTCTACCAGGGCCACCCCTACAAGGTCTACCGCGGCATGGGTTCGCTGGGCGCCATGACGGACGGCAGCGCCGACCGCTATTTCCAGGCCGAGGTCGGGGACGCCAACAAGCTCGTCCCGGAGGGCATCGAGGGCCGGATTCCGTACCGCGGAAGCCTGACCAGCAACATCCATCAGCTGATGGGCGGACTGCGCTCGGGCATGGGCTACACCGGCTCGCCGAGCCTGGCCGAGCTGCGCAAGCGCGCCCGGTTCCTGCGCATCTCGGCCGCCGGGCTGCGCGAGAGCCACGTTCACGACGTGATCATCACCAAGGAAGCCCCGAACTACCGCATCGATTGAGGATCCCATCCGGAGCATGTCCCCCGCCGCATCCCTCCCCGCCGAGCGGGAACGCATCCTGATCCTCGACTTCGGCTCCCAATTCACGCAGCTGATCGCGCGCCGCATCCGCGAGCAGAACGTCTACTGCGAGATCCAGCCGGCGAACGTCCCGATCGAGGCCGTGCGCGACTTCGACCCCCTCGGCATCGTGCTCTCTGGCGGCCCGGCCAGCGTGCTCGATCCCGGCTCCCCGGATCTCGACCTGCGCATCCTCGATCTCGGCCGCCCGGTGCTCGGCATCTGCTACGGCATGCAGCTGCTCATGCACCGGCTGGGCGGCGTGGTCGAGAAATCCGAAGACCGCGAGTACGGCCGGGCCCTGTTCAAGCTCGAGCGCGAGAATCCGCTCTTCGAGGGCCTGCCCGGCGCGTCGCAGCGGGTGGTCTGGATGAGCCACGGCGATCGCGTGCTGCGCCTGCCGCCCGGCTTCTCGGTGCTCGGCACCAGCGAGAGCTCCCCCTACGCGGCGGTCCGCCACGCGTCGCGCCCGATCTACGGCCTGCTCTTCCACCCCGAGGTGGCGCACACGGAGGGCGGCGCCGAGCTGCTCGCGAACTTCGCGCGCCGCATCTGCGGCGCTCACTCGAACTGGACGATGCAGGCGTTCGTCGAGCAGGCCGTCGAACGCGTGCGCGAGCAGGTCGGCGGGGGCACCGCGCTCTGCGGGCTCTCGGGCGGAGTCGATTCGACGGTCGCCGCCGCGCTGGTGCACCGCGCGATCGGCTCCCGGCTGCGCTGCATCTTCGTCGACAACGGCCTGCTGCGGCAGGGCGAGCGCGAGCAGGTCGAGCAGCTCTTCCGCGAGAGCATCGGGATCGAGCTGGTGACGGTGCGCGCCGAGCAGCGCTTCCTCTCGGCGCTGCGCGGGGTGACCGACCCGGAGCGCAAGCGCCGGCTGATCGGGCACCTCTTCATCGAGATCTTCGAGGAGCAGGCAAGCAAACTTGGCGGCGCCGACCATCTGGTGCAGGGGACGCTCTACCCCGACGTGATCGAGAGCGTCTCGGTCAAGGGTCCCTCGGCCACCATCAAGACCCACCACAACGTGGGCGGGCTTCCCGAGCGGATGCGCCTCCAGCTGGTCGAGCCACTGCGCGAGCTGTTCAAGGACGAGGTTCGCGAGGTGGGGCGCCGCCTCGGGCTTCCGGAGAGCGCGATCCGCCGGCATCCCTTCCCCGGGCCCGGCCTCGCGATCCGCGTGATCGGCGAAGTCACGCCGGAGCGTCTCGAGACGCTGCGCGCGGCTGACGCGATCGTCACCCAGGAGATCCGCCGGGCGGGGCTCTACGATTCGCTCTGGCAGGCCTTCGCGGTCTTCCTCCCGATCCAGAGCGTCGGGGTGATGGGCGACGACCGCACCTACGAGAACGCGATCGCCGTGCGCTGCGTCACCAGCGTCGACGCGATGACGGCGGATTGGGCGCGGCTGCCCTATGACGTGCTTGCCGCCATCTCGAGCCGCATCATCAACGAGGTGAAGGGCATCAACCGGGTCGTCTACGACGTGTCGTCGAAGCCCCCGGCCACGATCGAGTGGGAGTAGCCGGTGCCGGCCCCCTTCGTCCACCTCCATCTCCACAGCCAGTACTCGTTGCTGGACGGCGCCATCAAACTGGACCAGCTCTTCGACCGCGCCAAGGCGCTCGACATGCCCGCGGTCGCCCTCACCGACCACGGCAACCTGTTCGGCGCGGTCGAGTTCTACGAGAAGGCGCGCGAAAAGGGCGTGAAGCCGATCCTGGGCTGCGAGACCTACATCGCCGCCGGCTCGCGCTTCGACAAGGAGGCCCGCGAGCACGAGGAGGGCGGCTTCGACGCCATCAGCCACCTGCTGCTGCTCGCGATGAACGAGACCGGCTACCGGAACCTGATCCAGCTGGTCTCGCGGGGCTTTCTCGAGGGCTTCTACTACAAGCCGCGGATCGACCTCGACCTGCTGCGCCGCCACTCCGAGGGGCTGATCGCCACCTCGGGCTGCCTCTCGTCGATGGTCTGCCGCGCGATCACGGCCGGGCAGACGCGCACGGCCTGGGAGCGGGTCGAGGAGCTGGCGGGGATCTTCCCGGACCGCTTCTACCTGGAGCTCCAGCGCCACGGGATCGGGGCGCAGGACCGCGTCAACGCCGAGCTCTCGAAGATGGCCGTCGATCTGAAGCTGCCGCTGCTCGCCACCAACGACGCCCACTACCTCGAGCACGGAGACCACCGCCACCACGAGGCGCTGCTCTGCATCGGAACCGCCACCAACCTCGACGACCCCAAGCGCTTCCGCTTCGACGGAGAGGGCTTCTACCTCAAATCGGGCGACGAGATGACGGAGCTCTTCCACGACCATCCGTCCGCGATCCGCAACACGCTCGAGCTGGCGGAGCGCTGCTCGCTCGACCTCGATCTCGACAGCGGCACCTATCACCTGCCCGAGTTCCAGGTGCCCTCGGACACCACGCGCGAGATCGTGCTCGAAGAGCAGACGCAGCGCGGGCTGCGCGGGCGGCTGGGACTCGCGCCGGACGAGCCGATCCCGCCGCGCTGCGGCGAGTACGCGAAGCGCATCGAGAGCGAGCTCGCCGTGATCAACTCGATGGGCTTCGCCGGCTATTTCCTGATCGTCGCCGACTTCATCGACTACGCGCGACGGAGCGGAATCCCGGTCGGCCCCGGCCGCGGCTCCTCGGCCGGGAGCCTGGTCGCCTACAGCCTCGGCATCACCGGCATCGACCCGCTCGAGTACGACATCATCTTCGAGCGCTTCCTGAATCCCGAGCGGATCTCGATGCCGGACATCGACGTCGACTTCTGCATGCGCGGCCGCGACCAGGTGATCCGCTACGTCGCCGAGAAGTACGACTCGCCCGGGCTCGAGGGCAAGCGGGTCGCGCAGATCATCACCTTCGGAAAGCTCCAGGCGCGCGCCGCGATCCGCGACGTGGGCCGCGTGCTCGGGATGCCCTACGGCGAGGTCGACCGGCTCGCCAAGCTGATCCCCGACACGCTCGGAATCAGCCTCGACGAAGCCATCGCGGAGTCCCCCGAGCTGCGCTCCCGGATCGATGCGGACGGCCAGGTGGCGCAGCTGATCGAAACGGCGCGCCGGCTGGAGGGGCTCACCCGCCACGCCTCCACGCACGCCGCCGGGGTGGTGATCGGAACCCGCCCGCTGATCGAGACGGTGCCGCTCTACCGCGACCCCAAGTCCGGCGACGTGATGACGCAGTACGACATGCGCTGCGTCGAGAAGGTCGGCCTCATCAAATTCGATTTCCTGGGCCTCCGCACCCTGACCACGATCGCCGACGCCGAGGTGCGGATCCGGGCCAGCAGCGGCGCGGGCTTCTCGATCGACAAGATCCCCCTCGACGACGGCAAGACCTACGATCTGCTCGGCTCGGGCGATTCCGAGGGCGTGTTCCAGATCGAATCCGGCGGCATGACGGAGCTCACCGTCAAGCTGCGGCCGCGCAGCTTCAAGGAGCTGATTCCGATCGTCGCCCTCTACCGCCCGGGCCCGCTCGGCTCGGGCATGGTCGACGATTACGTCAACCGCAAGCACGGCGTGACCAAGGTCGAGTACCTGCTGCCCGAGCTGGAGGAGCTCACCGCCGAGACGCTGGGCGTGATCGTCTACCAGGATCAGGTGCTCCAGATCGCAAACAGGCTGGCCGGCTACAGCCTGGGCGAGGCCGACCTGCTGCGCCGCGCGATGGGCAAGAAGAAGCCCGAGGAGATGGAGAAGCAGCGCGAGCGCTTCGTGAGCGGCTCCGCCTCGCGCGGCATCGACCGCCGCAAGGCCGATGCGGTCTTCCAGCTGATGGCGGAGTTCGCGGGCTACGGCTTCGCCAAGTCGCACTCCGCCGCCTACGCGCTGATCACCTACCAGACGGCCTACCTGAAGGCGAACCACCCGCGCGAGTACCTGGCGGCGCTGCTCACCACCGAGGCCGGCAACCACGACAAGCTGGCCCGCTACATCGCGCACTCGCAGCAGCTCGGGATCCCGGTGCTGGCGCCCGACGCGAACCAATCGGCGCGCGATTTCACGGTGGTGCCCGAGGGCATCCGCTTCGGGCTGGCGGGCGTCAAGAACGTGGGCGAGGGGGCCACCGAGGCGATTCTCGAGGCGCGCCGCGCGGGGCCCTTCGCGAGCCTATTCGATTTTGCGTCGCGCGTGGATCCGCGCCGCGTGAACCGGCGGGTGGTCGAGAGCCTGGTCAAGTGCGGCAGCTTCGATTCGCTGCACGCGAGCCGCGCGGCGGTCTGGGCCGCGCTCGACGCGGCGCTGGAAGCCGGCGCGGCCACCCAGCGCGACCGCGAGATCGGGCAGGCGAGCCTGTTCGGGGCCGGCAGCGCCGCCGTGCCCGACCCCGCGCTCCCCGATGCGCCGCCCTGGACCGACCGGCAGCGGCTCGAGTACGAGAAGGAGGTGCTCGGCTTCTACGTCACCGGACACCCGCTCGCGTCGGTGGCGGCCAAGCTGGCACGCTTCGTCGACACCCGCTCCACCGAGACGGCCGGCAAGGAAGGCCGCGAGGTGCGCGCCGGCGGGATCCTGACGGGGCTGCGCGAGACCCGGACCCGGCGCGGCCAGCTGATGGCCTTCGGTACGCTGGAGGACCTGGAGGGGAGCTTCGACCTGGTGATCTTCGCCGAGCCCTTCGCGCAGCATGCGAGCCTGCTCAAGACGGCCGCCTCCGGAGAGGCGGGGGCCGGGCCGGTGCCGCTGCTGGTGACCGGCACCCTCGAGGTGGGCGACACGCCGAAGATCCTGGTGCGCGACGTGACGCCGCTGGACCGCGCCGAAGAAAAACTGGCAGCCCAGCTCAAGCTGCGCGTGCTCGCCTCCGAGGCGACGCGCGACCGCCTGCTCGCCCTGCGCGAGCTGCTCGGGCGTCACCCGGGCGACTGCGCGGTGGCGCTGCACCTGGTGATCCCCGATGAGAGCGAGACCGTGCTCGCGCTCTCGGGCCTGCGCGGCGTACGGCCCGACGACGCTTTCTTGCGCGAGATCGACGGGCTGTTCGGGCGCCGCGTCGCGGAGATCGCGACGTGAGGGGGCGCGCTCGGCTCGCGCTGGCGCTGCTCACGCTCCTCGCCGCGCCCGCGCGCGCCGCCGACCTGCGCGTGAGCGAGGCCGTCGGGGCCGTGCCGCTGCACGCCGACGCGCGTCCGACCTCGCCGCCGCGCGACGCCGCCGAGCGCAAGGCGATGGCCGAGGCGGTCCGCCGGGTGGCGCTCCAGATGCTCACCGATCAGGACCCGGCCGAAGTCGAGCCCCGGCTCGACGCGGCGCTGGGCCCCGATCCCATGGTCTACATCTCGCGCTTCCGAACCCTCGAGGACCGCGGCGAGCGGCCGGCGCTCTTCAGCGACGATCCGGAGGCCCGCACCGAGTACGTGGTGGTGGTCGAGGTCCAGGTCGACGCGGGCCGGGTCCGCGAGGCGCTGGCGCGCAGCGGGCTGCTCGTGACGCCCGCGGGGGAGGAACGCCGCTTCCGGGTGCGCCTGGAGGCCGAGGGCCTGACGGACTACGCCAGCTACCGCGCGCTGCGCGAGACGCTGATCGAGGGCGTGGGGGTGCGCTCGGCGCTGCCCGTCGAGATGGAGCGAGGCCGGGCGGCCTTCGACGTCGAGAGCGAGCTGGCGGGCGACGCGCTGGTGGCGGCCCTTGTCCAGTCCGCGCCGCCGGGGCTCACGCTGACGCCGCTGGAGACCAGCCCCGAGCGGGTGCTGCTGCGCGTCCAGCTCACCCCCGAGTCCGTCCCGGGCGGCATCCCAGCTCCCGCGATTGACACGACGAATCCAAATCGGTATTGAATTCGCGTTCTTAGCGAATTACAGGCACGTAGCTCAGTGGAAGAGCACCACCTTGACACGGTGGGGGTCGGCGGTTCAATCCCGCCCGTGCCTACCAGGTAGAAGAACGCAGGGGATGGCGGACCGGCTGGCGCGAACGTCGCGTGGCGGCCGAGGTCCGGCGCATTGGACAGCGAAGATCGCCCAAGCATGAACCGCCCGCGTCGATGAGCGAGATCCAGGTCCGGCTGCCCGATGGCAAGACGCTCTCGGTGCCTGCGGGTTCGACTGTCCTTTCGGTCGCCGAGCGGATCGGCAAGGGACTGGCTCGCGCGGCGCTCGCCGGGCGCGTCGACGGCCGCCTGGTCGACCTGCGCCTTCCCCTCCACGGGAATGTGTCGATCGAGATCGTGACGACCCGGGATCCCGCCGGCGCGGAGGTGATCCGCCACTCGGCCGAGCACGTGATGGCCGACGCGGTCAAGCGCCTGTTCCCGAGCGCGCAGGTCGACGCCGGCCGCGCCGACCACTCCGAGAAGTTCCAGTACGACTTCCTGGTCGAGCGTCCCTTCACGCCCGAGGATCTCGAGCAGATCGAGAAGGAGATGACGAAGATCATCGCCGAGAAGTCGCCCTTCACGCGCGAGGTGATCGAGCGCAGCGCGGCCCAGGCGTTCTTCGAGGCCCGGGGCGAGACGCTCAAGGTCTCCCGGCTGGCCGACATCCCGGAGGGCGAGGAGATCACGATCTTCCGCCACGGCGACTTCGCCGATCTCTGCCGCGGGCCGCACGTGCAGCGCACCGACCAGATCGGCGCCTTCACGCTGACCGAGAGCGCGGGCTCGTATTGGCGCGGCGACGAGCGCAATCCGATGCTCCAGCGCATCTACGGCACCGCCTTCGCCACCCGAAAGGAGCTCGACGAGCACCGCGCCCGGCTCGAGGAAGCCCGCCGCCGCGATCACCGGCGCGTGGGCGTCGAGCTCGAGCTCTATCACCTGGACGCGATCGCGCCCGGCTCGCCGTTCTACCTGCCCAAGGGTGTGCTGCTCTACAACGGCCTGGTCGACTACGTGCGCTCGCTGTATCCGCGCTACGGCTTCGCGGAGGTGATCTCGCCGCAGCTCTTCCGCACGGAGCTCTTCAAGACCTCGGGCCACTACCAGCTCTTCCGCGAGGACATGTTCCTGATGGAAGGCGACGAGGGCGAGGAGCTCGCCCTCAAGCCGATGAACTGCCCCGGCCACTGCCATCTGTTCGAGTCGCGCAAGCGCTCCTACCGGGAGCTGCCGCTGCGCCTGGCGGAGTTCACCCGCCTGCACCGCAACGAGCGCAGCGGGACGCTGACGGGCCTCTCGCGGGTGCGGGCCTTCGCGCAGGACGACGCGCACGTCTTCTGCGAGCCCGAGCAGGTCGACGCCGAGCTGGATCGCTTCTTCGAGATGACGCGCGAGATCTACCAGGCGCTCGGGCTGGAAGGCGTCGAGGTGGCGGTCTCGACCCGGCCCGAGAAATCGAGCGGCGAGCTGGCGGACTGGGAGGCGGCAGAGCAGCGTCTGAAGGCCGCGGTCGAGCGGGCCGGCTATGCCTGCGCGATCCACCCGGGGGGCGCGGCCTTCTACGGCCCCAAGATCGAATGCGATTTCCGCGACGTGCTGGGCCGGCCCTGGACCCTCTCCACGCTCCAGATCGACGTCGCCATGCCGGGCCGCTTCGGCCTGCGCTACGTGGGCCGCGACGGCGGGCTGCACCAGCCGGCCATGCTGCACCGCGCGGTGCTGGGCTCGCTCGAGCGCTTCATCGCCCTCTACCTGGAGAAGACGGGGGGCGATTTTCCGCTCTGGCTCGCGCCGGTGCAGGCGAGAGTGCTACCGATCGCGGAACGGCACCTCGCGTATGCGCGCGGCGTGCAGGAGGCGCTGGTGCGGGCCGGCGTGCGCGCCGAGCTCGACGAGCGCAGCGACACGCTCGGCTTCAAGATCCGCGAGGCCGAGCTGCACAAGATTCCCGTGATGCTGGTGGTCGGCGACCAGGAGGCGGCGGCGGGGACCGCAACCCCGCGCTTCCGACACCGGCCGGCTGCGGAGAGCCCGGCGATGGCGCTGGATGCGCTGATCGCCGAGCTGGTCCGCGAGATCCAAGAACGGCGCACGACGCGCCCCCAATGAGGAGGAACATCGCCTGACCGAGATCAGAAGAGCCGTCAAGAAGGACACGCCCCGCGTCAACGAGAGGATCCGCGAGCCCGAGGTTCGCGTGATCGGAAGCGGAGGTGAGCAGCTCGGGGTGATGACGCCCGAGGCTGCCATCCAGAAGGCAGAGGAAGAGGGGCTCGACCTGGTCGAAGTGGCGCCCGGATCCAGACCCCCGGTCTGCCGCATCATGAACTACGGTCGTTACAAGTACGAGCAGAAGAAGAAGTCGGGCAAGAGCAAGGGGCACGCCGCCACGCTCAAGGAAGTGAAGCTGAGGCCGCGCACCGACGACCACGACCTCGACTTCAAGCTGCGCAACGCCCGGCGCTTCCTGATCGACGGCGACAAGGTCAAGGTGACGGTGATGTTCCGAGGACGCGAGATGGTTCACCGGGGAATCGGCGAGAAGCAGCTCCAGCGCGTGACCCAGATGCTGGGCGCGATCGCGAACGTGGAGAACCCGCCGCGCATGGAGGGGCGGTTCCTCTCGATGATCCTGGTCCCCAATCGCGAGGCGATCGCCGAGCTACAGAAGGCGGAGCGGAAGGCAGAGGCGGCGGCCCGCGCGGCGGAGTCTCCGGCCCCCGAAGGAGGTTGAGATGCCGAAGATGAAGACGCACAGGGGCGCCGCGAAGCGCTTCAAGAAGACGGGCACCGGAAAGGTCGTGCGAGCGCACTCCAACCGGCGCCACATCCTGACCAAGAAGGCCCGCAAGCGGAAGCGCCATCTGCGCAAGAGCGCGCTCGTGTCGAGCGCCGACTCCCTCCGCGTGCGCCTGATGCTGCCGAACCCGTAGGCGGGCGAACCGCGAAAGGAGATCGAGATGCCGCGAGTCAAGCGCGGAGTGGCCGCGAAGAAACGCAAGCGCACCATCCTGCGCCAGGCGAAGGGTTATTTCTCGGGCCGCAGCAAGCTGCTGAAGACGGCTCGTGAGGCCGTCGAAAAAGGCTGGAAGTATTCGTACCGCGATCGCAAGCAGCGCAAGCGCGAGTTCCGCGTGCTCTGGATCGCGCGCATCAACGCGGCGGCGCGTCTGCACGGGCTCTCCTACAGCCGACTCGTCGCGGGACTCAAGCGGGCGGGCGTCGAGGTCGATCGCAAGATCCTCGCCGAGCTGGCGATGTCGGACCCCAAGGCGTTCGGCGCGCTCGCCGAGCTGGCGAAGACGAAGGCCGCCTAGGTTCCGCCGCCATGCCGGCGGAGACGGACAGCCTCGAACCGCTGCTCGCGCAGGCCTGCGCCGAGATCGCGGCGGCGGACAGCCTGCCGGCGCTCGCGCTGGTGCGCGCGGCCTACCTCGGCCGCAAGGGCTCGGTCGCCGCGCTGCTGCGCGGCCTCGGCGCGCTCGCGGAGCCCGAGCGGCTCCGCCAGGGCCGGCTCGCCAACCAGGCCAAGGAGCGGATCGAGCAGGCGGTGGCCGAGCGCCGGGCGGCGCTCGAGGCGCAGGCCCGCGACCGCGTGCTCGGCGAGCAAAGGCTCGACCCGACCCTCCCCGGCGCCGCGCCGCCCGCGGGCGCGCTGCACCCGATCACACGCGTGATGCGCGACATGGTGGGCTTCTTCAGCTCGCTCGGCTTCGGGATCGAGGAAGGCCCCGAGGTCGACAGCGAGTACAACAACTTCGAAGCGCTCAACATCGACGCCGATCACCCGGCGCGCGACGAGCAGGACACGCTCTACGTGGAGGGCGGCCGGCTGCTGCGCACCCACACCTCCACGGTGCAGATCCGGGCCATGACCGGGCGCACGCCGCCTTTCCGTTTCATCGCGCCCGGGCGCGTCTACCGCCACGACCTCTCGCCGCGTCACTCCCCGATGTTCCACCAGATCGAGGGCTTCCTGGTCGACGATCGGGTCAACTTCGGCGACCTGAAGGGCGTGCTCTTCGCCTTCGCCCGCTTCCTGATGGGCGACGCGGTGCGGCTGCGCTTCCGCTCCAACCACTTCCCCTTCACCGAGCCCTCGGGCGAGGTCGACTACGGCTGCCTGATCTGCGACGGCAAGGGCTGCGCCACCTGCTCGCTCTCCGGCTGGATCGAGTGGGGGGGCTGCGGGATGATCCATCCGCGCGTGCTCGAGCGCTGCCGCATCGACCCCCGGCGCTGGCAGGGCTTCGCCTTCGGGATGTCTCTCGACCGCACCGCCATGCTGCGGCTGGGCCTCCCGCAGATGCGCCACCTCTTCGAAGGCGATCTGCGCGTGCTGGAGCAGCTCTGATGCGGCTCTCGCTCGATTGGCTGGCGGAGCTCGTCGACCTGCCGGCCGACGCGGAGCTGATCGAGGGGCTCTCGGTCGGCGGCTTCGAGGACGTGAGCGTCACCGCGACGGGCCCGGACTTCTCCGCGCTGCGGGTCGGACACGTGCTGGAGCGGGCGGCGCATCCCAACGCGGATCGGCTCTCCGTCTGCCGCGTCGACGTGGGAGCCGGCGATCCGCTCGAGATCGTCTGCGGGGCGCCCAACGTCGCCGCCGGCCAGAAGGTGGCGGTGGCGCTGGTCGGAACCCGGCTCCCCGACGGCCGCACGCTCGAGCGCGCGAAGCTGCGCGGTGTCGTCTCGAACGGAATGATCCTCTCGGCCCGCGAGCTCGGGCTCTCCGACGAGCACGAGGGGATCCTGGTGCTGGATCCAGCGGCGCCGGTGGGCGCGCCGCTCTCCCAGGCGCTCCGCGCGGCGGGGCGGGTGCTCGAGCTCGGAATCACCCCCAACCGCGGCGACGCCGCCTCGCTGCTGGGCGTGGCCCGCGAGGTCCGGGCGGTCTTCGGCGGGGCGCTGCGGCTCCCGGAGAGCGCGCCGCCGGAGCGCGGCGCCCCCGCGCGCGGCGCCATCGCGGTCTCGATCGAGGCGCCCGACGGCTGCCATCATTATGTGGCGCGCGTGGTGCGCGGCGTGCGGAACCTCGCGTCCCCCGATTGGCTCCAGCGCAAGCTCGAGGCCTCCGGCCTGCGCAGCCGCGGCGTGGTGGTGGACGTCACCAACCTGGTCCTGCTCGAGCTCGGCCAGCCCCTGCACGCCTTCGATCTGCGCGAGCTGCGCGGCGGCCAGGTGCGGGTGCGGCGGGCGCGCAGCGGCGAGAAGCTCGCGACGCTCGACGGCGAGACGCGCGAGCTCGACCCGCGCGACCTCGTGATCGCCGACGAGGGGCGCGCGATCGCGCTGGCCGGCGTGATGGGCGGCCGGGAGACCGAGGTGAACGCGTCCACCGTCGACGTGCTGATCGAGAGCGCGCACTTCGCCGCCGTCGGCGTGCGCCGCTCGGCGCGTCGCCACGGCATCCGGAGCGAGGCGTCCTACCGCTTCGAGCGCGGCGTGGATCCCGAGGGCGTGCGCCGGGCCGCCGACCGCGCGGCGCGCCTGCTCGCCGAGCTCGCGGCCGGAGAGGTGGCCGAGGGGACGGTCGAGGCGCGCGGGGAGCCCGCGCCGCCGGCGCCCGAGATCCTGCTCGAGCTGGCGCGCGCGAACCACCTGCTCGGCACCCGCTTCACGGCCGCCCAGGCGACGGCGCTGCTGGCGCGGGTGGAGGTCACGGCGCGCGAAGCGGAGCCGGGCTCGCTCCGCTGCCGGCCCCCTTCGCACCGGGGCGACCTGCGCATCCCGGAGGACCTCGCCGAGGAGCTGGCCCGGATCCACGGCGTCGACAAGATCGCGACCACGCTTCCGGTGGGGACACTGGCGCCCGTCAGCCTGCCGCCGCTCTGGGCCCTGGCCGACCGCGCCCGGGACGCCCTGGTCGCCGCGGGCCTCTTCGAGTGCCTCTGCTTCCCGTTCGTGCCGGAGGGCGACGGGGATCGCCTCGGCCTCGCGCCGGAGGATCCCCGGCGGCGCACGCTTCGGGTGGTGAACCCGGTGAAGGAGGAGGAGGGTCGTCTGCGGGCCAGCCTGCTCCCCTCGCTCCTGCGCCTGGCGCGCCAGAACCTCGATCGCCAGGTCGACCCGATCCGGATCTTCGAGGTGAGCCGCGTCTTCCACCCCCAGGAGGAGCCCGAGCCGCCGGCCGAGCCCCTCTGGCTGGCCGGCCTTCTCACCGCCCCCCGGCAGAAGCGGCTGTGGCAGACGTCCACCCCGCCCCCGGTTTTTTTCGAGCTCAAAGGCATCGCAGAAAGGCTTTTGATCCAGCTGGGTTGTATGGCATCGTTGCGGGAAGGCGCGGTCCAGCCCTACCTCCATCCGGGCGCGGCGGCCGCGATCCTGGCGGACGAGCAGGTGATCGGGAGCATCGGAGAACTCCACCCGGACGTGGCGGCGCGCTTCGAGATCGACGTCCCCTGCGCGCTGCTCGAGCTGGACCTCGAGCGCGCGCTGCGGGCGCCGCGCCGCGCGGTGCGCTTCCGCGAGGTCTCGCGCTTTCCGCAGGTCCGGCGCGACATCGCGGTGTACGTCGCGCGCGAGCAGCGCGCCGAGGAGCTGCTGGCCGCGATCGCGAAGACCGCCGGACCGGATCTCCATTCGGTCGAGCTCTTCGATCGCTACGAGGGCGCCGGCGTCCCCGAAGGCCGGCTGAGCCTCGCGTTCCGACTCGTCTTCCAGCGGCTCGATCGCACGCTCACCGACGCCGAGGTGGCGAGCGCCGTCGAACGCGTGGTTCGCATGTTGTCCCACCGCTTTGGCGGGAATCTGCGGTAGCTCCGGCATCCAATGGGAGGAAGACGGGCGTGACCAAGGCCGAAATCGTCGAACAGATCTACGAGCAGGTGGGCTTCTCGAAGAAGGAATCCGCGGAGCTGGTGGAGAAGGTCTTCGAGACGATCAAGGAGACCCTCGCACGCGGAGAGAAGGTCAAGATCTCCGGCTTCGGCAACTTCGTGGTCCGGGGCAAGAACGCGCGCAAGGGGCGCAATCCGCAGACCGGGCAGGAGATCCTGCTGGAAGCGCGCCGGGTGCTCACCTTCAAGCCGAGCCTGGTGCTCAAGAACATCCTGAACGGCGAGGAGGTCTCCGCGGCCACTTACGCCGCCGACGGAGACGACCGCTAGCCTCTTGCAACGAACGGATCGGGGGGACGCCGGATGGCGAAGTCCGCGAAGCGCATCGAGCGGCCGGAGCCCGAGGAGACGGTCGACAAGCGCTACTACCGGATCGGCGAGGTCAGTCGCATCACGGAGGTGAAGCCCTACGTGCTGCGCTACTGGGAATCCGAGTTCCGCTGGATGGCGCCGCAGAAATCGCGCTCGAAGCAGCGGCTCTACCGCCGACGCGACATCGACATCATCCTGCTGATCAAGAAGCTGCTCTACGAGCAGCGCTTCACGATCGCCGGCGCGCGCCGCAAGCTGCGCGAGCTCGGCGTGGGCCGCGCGCTGGAGGCGGGCACCCTGCTGGTCGAGACCAACCACCGCGATCGCTTCCGCAAGCTCCGCCACGAGCTCCAGGCGATCCGCGCCATGCTGTAAGCGCACTAGCAAGCGAAGCGCGCAGCGAGCCGTAGGCGAGCGAAGTTCATCAAACCGGGAGCGAGAAGAGCGCGCCCGCCAGCAGCAGCCACAAGAGCAGGTAGGCGACGCCGAAGGTCGCGATCGCGCGGAGCGTGCTGAAATCGAGCGCCTGGCGCACGGCGACGATCGAGGCGAGCACGACCCAGGCGTCCGAGAGCAGCGTCGGCGGCAGATGCAGGCCGGCCACGTCGATGGCGGGAAGCCCGCCCAGCACGCGCAGGAGCCCCGGCGTGAAGGCGAAGCCGGTGGTCCGCAGCACCTCGGCGTAATCCGTCTGCGTGTGGGGCCCGCGGAAGAAGGTGGCGCCGGCCATGTAGGCGAAGAGCGAGGCGCCGAGCCAGAACACGATCGGCTCGATCGCCTCGAGCGCGATCCGCAGCGGCGGATAGGCTCCCAGCCAGGCGCCCAGCGCGCCCGCCGAGCTCGCGAGCAGCACCACGACGAAGGCCTGCCCGAGCGAGCGGCGCTCGGCCTCCACCTCCTCGTAGAGGGCGGATTCGAGCAGCGCGGCGCGCAGCATCCGGCGCGGGAGGAAGCGGCTCATCGGGCCGGCTCCGCGCCGTCGTCGAAGAAGCGCCCGAGCAGGCGGGAGAGCGCGCCGCGCACGCCCACCTCGTCGCGCAGGCGGTCGATGTCGCGCACCACCGCCTCGGTCGAGTCGCAGCGCACGGGGCCTCCGGATTCGTCGAGGCAGGAGAGCTCGACGGGCGGCGCGCGGCGCTGGAGGTCGAGCGCGGCCTCGCGCACCGAGTCCTGGAACTTCGCGTCCTGTGGGCTCGCGGCGTAGGCGCTCGCGAGCAGCGCGTTCCAACGCTCGAGGCGCGCCACCACCTGGGGATCCTCGTTGGGCGACGCGGCGGCCTGCTGCGAGAGGCGGTAGTAGCCGTAGGCCAGCGACGAGAGCGCGAGATAGGCGTTCTGCGAGCCGGCGCCGGCAGCGACGTCCGCTTCGAGCCGCGCGGACGCGGCCTCGCCGACGTCCCCGTTCTCGTCGAGCGCCGCGAAGAACTCGCCGTAGGCCTGCTTGGCGGGCACCAGGCAGGCCGGCTTCTCGCCGGGCTTCGGAAACGGGCAGTAGGCGCCGGGGCGGATCTCGCCCGCCCCCTGCGCAGCCGACGCGAGCAGCACGCCGGCCAGCAACCCGCCGGCGCAGGCACGGGAACGCACCGTCACTCGCCCTCGTCGACCCGCGGCAGATCCAGGCGCAATCCCGACAGCAGCCCGAGCCAGAGGGGCCCCCGCCGCAGGAAGCGCAGCGGCTTGGCGCGGCCGGCCGCATGCAGCTCGAGCTCGACCTCGACCACCTCGAGGCGATCGTCCATCTCGCCGAAGCCGCGCACGTTGGGAACCGGCTCGAAGCCCTTGCGCAGGTAGACGCTCTGGATCCGGGCCGCGTCGATGGGAGGCGAGGTGGGATCGTTGAACTCGGCGTTCGCGACGTTGGTGTCGGCATCTCCGGCGGGGCCCAGGCGGTAGTGCTCCTCGGCGCCGCGGCGCAGCGAGGCGCCGCTGGCGAAGCGGATCCGGAACTCGCGGCCGTCCTGCCCGTGGAAGCCGAGAAAAAGCGGATCGTCCGAGCCCGCCATCCGGCTCTCGCCGATCTGGATCCGCAGGGTCATCCGGAGGATCGGCTGCGCGGGTGTCGCGTGCGTGGGCATCACGGCCTCCCTGGCCCGGGCGAGCAAGCGCGGAGGGTAGGCTGGTGCGCCCGCGAGGGTCAAGGCGCGCCTCGTGACGCAAGCCAGCTGCTCTACCATGCCGGCATGCTCGATGCCCGTTCGGCGCTGCAGGGGCTGGGCCTCGCCGCAGCGCTGCTCGCGCTCGCGGCCCTGCCTGCGCAGGCCCGCGAATGCGCCGCCTGGCCCGGCGAGCCCCATCCGTTGCCACGGGTCGGCGATGGCAATCCGCTGCTCGCCCGCTGGGCGGAGCTGCGCGCGGAGGAGCTCGCGCAGCATGCGGAGGCGATCGAAGCGAGCGCAGCCGTGGCGGCGCATCGCGTCTGGCAGCACGTGCTCTGCCTCGATCCGGGCGATGGGGCTGCGCGCAAGGGGGCGCTTCGCACCCAGCCGCTGCGCGTCCACCGGCCCGACGTCCAGATCGGGTCCGGAGCGGGCGATGACCCTCCCGACACGGATCTGTGGAGATCGCTGGACGCGCCGGTGCTGATCGCGGCCCGCACGCCCGCTCCGGCCGG
Organism: Myxococcota bacterium; assembly: GCA_036560145.1. Classification (GTDB taxonomy): domain Bacteria; phylum Myxococcota_A; class UBA9160; order UBA9160; family SMWR01; genus DATBRV01. The sequence goes on along the minus strand of DATBRV010000152.1, from coordinate 3,090 downwards.
CGCCGGGGCCGAGGCGGGCGCCGCCGGCCGCGGAGATTCGCTCGGGCAGATCGACCGCTGGCTGGCGGAGGCCGAGGCCCAGCTCGAGGCCGCGCGCTTCGAGCAGGCGCTCGCGACCGCCGGGAAGGCGAGGGCGGGGCTCGCGGCGCTTCCGCCCGGGGGAGCGCTCGCCTCGCGGCAGCTGCGGCTCGAGCTGGTCGAGGCCACCGCCGAGGCGGCGCGCGGCCGCGACGACGCCGCGCGCGCCTGCTTCGCCCGCGTGCTCGCGCTCGAGCCGGCCTTCACCCTGGACGCGAGCACCACCTCGCCCAAGCTGATGCGCCTGCTCGATGCTGCCCGCGCCCAGACCGGAGCCGCGCGGTGACGAACCGGGCGCGCCTCCTGCTGGCCGCGCTCGCCCTGGCGGGGTGCCAGGCGCCGCCGCCGCCGGCCCCGCCGGCGGAGCTCTCGATCGAGATCGTGAGCGGCTACGCGTCGCGCCCGCCCGTGCCCGCGCCGGAAGCCGAGCGGGTCGAGCTGCTGGTCGACGTCACGGCCTCGCTGCGTGCGGGGACCGCCGGCGCCGAGCGCTTCCGGGCCGCGCGTCGCGCGGCCTCGCGCTTCCTGACGCAGGTGCCCGCGCAGACCCGGCTCGGCGTGCGAGCGCTGGGCGTGGGGCCGCGCGACGGCTGCCAATCGCCGACCCTGCTCACCGGAGGACGGCGCGAACGCACGCGCGCCGGCCTCGCTGCCAGGGTGGATTCGCTCCAGCCGGCCGGGGAGGGCTCGCTCGCGGTGGCGCTCGCCGAGCTGCGCGGCGAGCTGGTGGCGAGCGGCGAGCTGCGGCGCAGCCGCGTGGTGGTGTTCACCGATCTCGGATCCGAGTGCGGAGGCGACCTCTGCACCGCGGCGGAGCTGCTGATCGACGACGGGGTGCGGCTCGACTTCGTCGTGCTCGGCGACGCCGCCGCGCCCGCCTGCTTCGCCGAGCTGCCGGTCCCGGAGCCGCCCGCGGATCCCCCGCCGCTGCTGCCGTCGCCGGGGTTCCAGATCGTCGCCTACGACCCCGGCCCCGAGCGCGAGCCCTTCCTGCTCGCCGAGGGGAGCGCCGACGGCACCCGCCGGCGGGTTCCCGCCGGGCCGGTGACGGTATTGCTCGGCTTCGAGCCGCCCTCCTTGATTGGGCCGCTGGTGCTCTCGCCGGGGACCTGGACGCACATCCGTGTCGTCGAGTTCCCGGCCCTCGATCCGCCCGTCCGCGAGTGGGCCTGGTCGACCTTCCCGCTCGCGGCCGGCGCCCGGGCCCCCCGGTGAGCGCCCCGGTCGCGCTGCCGGATCCGTTCGCGCTCACCGCCGATCCGGACGGCTACCTGCCGCGCCCCGCCACCGAGCAGGCGCTGGCGGCGCTGGTCGCGACGCTGCGCGAGGGCAAGCGTCCCGCCGCGCTGCTGGGGCCGCCGGGGCTCGGAAAGACGCTGCTCCTGCACCTGGTCGCCCGGCGCCTGAACGACCGTCTCCGCTCGGTGTATCTCCCGTACGCGGCGCTCCCGCTCGACGAGCTGTGCGCCTGGAGCCTCTCGCTGCTCGGCTTCTCGCAGTCGAGCGACACGATCGGCGACCTGATCCAGACCGCGAGCGAGCTGCTCTCGCGCGGCTCCGGGTTGCTGCTCCTGATCGACGACGCGGGCGCCATGCCGCTGCCCACCGCCCGCAAGCTGGGCGATCTGGTGGCGGCCTCGTCGGGCGCGCTGCGCCTGCTCACCGCTGCCGCCGAGGGGCCGAGCGCGAGCCGGATGCTGGCGGCGACCGGCGCGAACGTCCACGTGGTCCCTCTGGTGGATCCGATGAGCGAGGAGGAGACGCGCGAGTACGTGCTCGCGCGGCTGGCGCGGGCGCGGATCCCGGCCCCGATCACCGCGCGCTTCGATGCCGCCACGCTGCGGCGCGTCCACCGGCTCTCGGCGGGGATCCCGCGCCGCGTCCACAGCGTCGCCTCGGCGGTGCTGCGCGGCGGAGCGCCGGAGAGCGGCGCCGACCCCGCCGAAGAGCGCGAGGAAGCGCCGTCGATCTCGATCAACCTCGCGCCCGAGCTCGAGGGGGCGGAGGCGAGCGAGGGGGAGATCCCGCCGGTCTACCAGGCCCTCGCCTGGGCCTCGACGCCGCGGGCCGAGGCCCGCGTCGAGACCGCTCCGAGCGCGCGGGCGGTCTTCGCGACCGCGCTCCTGTTCGGCGCCCTGGGCGTTTCGGTGTCCGGGGTGCGCGCGCTGCTCGGGCCGCCGCCCGCGAGCGTCGCAGCTCCCCGAGCGGCGCCGGCAGCGCCGGCGAGGGCTGAGGCGCCGGCGGCCGTCATCGAGCCGGCGCGGAGCGCGGCCCCGACCGCCACGGCGGCATCCCAGACCGTCTCGGTCCAGGTGAACGCCCGCCCCTGGGCGAACATCGAGGTGGACGGCGTCGACCTCGGCCCCACCCCGATCGCCGGGATCCCGCTGCTCGCCGGCCCACACCGCTTCCGCGCGCACATGCCGGACGGCCGCGTGGTCGAGCGCGACGTCACCGTCACGGCCGAGAACCGGTTCATCGTATTCGAGTAGGAGCGGCCCGCGCGTGACAGGGGAGGCCGTACAGGCTACCTCTGGCGGCGGCGGGCCGTAGCGCAGCTTGGTAGCGCACCAGACTGGGGGTCTGGGGGTCGCGGGTTCAAATCCCGCCGGCCCGACCACCTTCCCATCGCGACAAATCGCCCGGTTCGAGGGCTTGGTCGGCCTTGTTGGCGGATCTGGGTGATCGCCTGGATGGGCCAAACCCGAGACCCTGGGGAGACCCTTGCCGGTCTCAGGCCGTGAGGCTCGGCTCGCTGGGACCCACATGAACTTTCGACGCCGGAAGACTTGAACATCCGCTTGCGTGAGTTGGAACCACTCTCCGTTTTTGCGCCTGTCCGCAAATCGATTTGGAGTTGCCCCGGGTAACTCCATCTACGGCCAGCGTTACGCCTCGGACGGCTCCGCCCAGGGTGCGGAGTTCCTGGTCGACACCTATACGACGAACGACCAGTGGGTTCCGGCCGTGGCGGCGGCTGGGGATCGGGATTTCATCGTGGTGTGGCTGAGC
>DATBRV010000151.1:0-6229 GCA_036560145.1 Myxococcota bacterium | reverse complement strand
GATCGCCTGCTCTTCCGTGTCGTACGGGATCACCACCAGCACGGGCCCGAAGATCTCCTCGCGCGCGATCGTCATCTGGTTGTTCACGTCGTAGAAGAGCGTGGGATCGATGAACCAGCCCTTGTCCTGGCCCTTCGGCGCGCCGCCGCCGCAGGCGAGCTTGGCGCCCGCCGCCTTGCCGGCCTGGAGATAGCCGAGGATCTTGTCGCGCTGGCGCCTGGCCACCACCGGCCCGATCTGGGTGGCCGGGTCGAGCGAGTCCCCGACCTTCATGGCGCGCATGCCGGCCGCCATCGCCTCCACCACTTCCTGGTAGCGCTTGCGCGGCGCCAGGAAGCGGGTCTGCGCGGCGCAGGCCTGGCCGTTGTTGAGGAGGCCCGCGCCCAGCATCTGGGGCACCGCGGTCGCGAGGTCGACGTCCTCGAGCACGATGCCCGCGCTCTTGCCGCCGAGCTCGAGGGTGCAGCGCTTGATCTGCCCGCCGCAGATCTCGCCGATGCGCTGTCCGGTGGCGGTGCTGCCCGTGAAGCTGACCTTGTCGATGCCGGGGTGCTTCACCAGGTATTCGCTGGTCTCGCGGCCGGCCGAGAGCACGTTCAGCACGCCGGGCGGAAGACCCGCGTCCTGCGCCGCCTCCATCAGGCCGTAGGGATCGAGGGCGGTCTCCGGCGCCGCCTTCACCACCACGCTACAGCCCGCGGCGAGCGCCGGGCCGAGCTTCATCGAGATCACGTAGAGCGGCACGTTCCAGGGCACGACGGCGGCGCAGACGCCGACCGGCGCGCGTCGCACGTACACGGTCTGCCCCATCGCCCCCTTGCGCTTCTCTTCGAACGCGAACGTCTTCGCGATCTCCGCGTAGATGTCGAGCACCATCGTCGACGCGAAGACCTGGGTGCCAAACGACATCGAGATCGGGCAGCCGTTCTCGGACGAGATCGTCCTCGCGATCTCCTGGCCGCGCTTCTTGAGCGCCTCGGAGAGCCGGGTGATCGCCGCGGATCGCTCCTCCGGGCTCCAGCGCGGGAAGGGACCCTTGTCGAAGGCCTCGCGGGCGGCGGCCACGGCGCGGTCGACGTCCTTCGGCGTGGCGTCGGGAACGCGCCCGATCACCTGCTCGGTGTTGGGCGAGATCACGTCAATCTTGGTTTTGGCGTCCGAGTTCACGAACTGGCCGCCGATGTAGAGCTGATTGCGTTCTTCCACGGGGGTCCCTTTCTTCTTCAGTGCTTCCGGAAGCTCGCCGACAGGATCCGCTTGCGCAGCCGCAGGGAAGCCGGCGTCACCTCGAGCAGCTCGTCGTCCTCCAGCCACTCGAGCGCCCACTCGATCGCGACTTCGCGCGCGGGCGTCAAAATCGTCGCCTCGTCCTTCCCGGCGGCCCGGATGTTGGTGAGCTTCTTGGCGCGCACCGCGTTCACGTTCATGTCGTTCTCGCGCCGGTTCTCGCCGATCACCTGCCCCTCATAGACGGGCACACCCGCGCCGACGAAGAGCGTCGAGCGCTCCTGGATCTTGAAGAGGCTGTAGGCGGTGGTCTTGCCGGCTTCGCTCACCACCACCGCGCCGAGGCCGCGCCGCGGCAGATCGCCGGCAAGTTTTTCATAGCCGCGCACGGTGCGGTGCAGCACGCCCTCGCCGCGCGTGTCGGTCAGGAACTCGCCGCGGTAGCCGAACAGGCCCCGGCTGGGGACCACGAAGCACAGGCGCACCCGGCCGTCGCGCTGCTCCATCGAGAGCATGCGGCCCTTGCGCCCGGAGAGCTTCTCCATCACGGCGCCCGCGCAGCGCTCGGGGATCTCGACCACCACGTCCTCGACGGGCTCGCTGACGACGCCGTCGATCTCGCGCCGGATCACCTCGGGCCGCGAGACGGCGAATTCGTAGCCCTCGCGCCGCAGCGTCTCGATCAGGATCGCGATCTGGAGCTCGCCGCGGCCAGCCACCTCGAAGGTGTCGGCGGAATCCGTCTCCTCGATCCGGATCGAGACGTTGCCGAGCGCCTCCCGGCGCAGCCGGTCGCCGATCTGGCGGCTGGTCACGAAACGGCCCTCGCGGCCGCAGAAGGGCGAGGTGTTCACGGTGAAGCGGACCCGGATCGTGGGCGGATCCACGTGGATGCGCTCCAGCGCCTCGGGCACAGAGGGCTCGCAGATGGTGTCGCCAATCTCGATCGAGTCCACACCCGCGATCACCGCGATCTCGCCCGCGCCCGCGGCATCGAGATCGACGCGGCGCAGCCCGCGCGAGCCAAACAATTTGGTGACGCGGAAGGGCTCCAGCTGCCCGCTGGGCGTGATCCGCGCGACCGTTGAACCTCGTACGAGCCGGCCGCGGGCCACGCGCCCGATCACCAGGCGCCCGACGTAATCGTCATAGCCGAGCGTCACGGCCTGGAACTGGAGCGGGCCCTCGAGATCCACCTCGGGGGCCGGCGAGAACTCGAGCATCGCCTCCAGCAGCGGGCGAAGGTCGCGGCGCGGATCCTCCAAGGACCGGACGGCGGTGCCTTCCTTGGCCGAGGCGAAGATCACCGGAAACTCGAGCTGGCGGTCGTTCGCGCCCAGATCGACGAGCAGGTCGAAGACTTCGTCGACCACCTGGTTCGCGCGCTGCTCGGGGCGGTCGACTTTGTTCACCACCAGGATCACGCGCAGGCCATGCGCGAGGGCCTTGCCCACCACGAAGCGCGTCTGCGGCATCACGCCATCGACCGCGTCGACCAGCAGCAGGGCCGCGTCGACCATCCCCAGCACCCGCTCGACCTCGCCGCCGAAGTCGGCGTGGCCCGGCGTATCGACCAGGTGGATGCGCACGCCCTCGAACTCGATCGAGGTGTCCTTGGCGTGGATCGTGATGCCCCGCTCGCGCTCCAGGTCCTCGCTGTCCATCACGCGCTCGACCACGGCCTGGTTCTCGCGGAAGGCGCCGGTTTGGCGCAGCAATCCGTCGACCAGGGTGGTCTTCCCGTGGTCCACGTGCGCGATGATCGCGAGGTTGCGGATGTCCTTGCGCGGCTGCTTCATGGGGCGCGGCAGGCTAGCAGACGCGGGCCCTGCGCGCCTCCGCGGCGGCCGAGCGGTAGAAGCTGCGCGCAATGAAGCTCGCCTCGCGCTCGCCGAGCGAGTCGCAGAGGCCGGCCAGCAGCTCGCGCGCCTCCCGGTCCCCCGGATCCGCCTGCGTCAGATACACGGCGAGGTGGAGCGCGCGGCGGTGCAGCTCGCGCTGCGCGAGCGAGCGCGCCTGGGCCAGCAGGGCGTCGCGTCCGGCGGCCTCCACCAGGTCGCGCGCGACGTCGGCGCGCCGGGCCGGGAGCAGCTCGGCCGGGCTGCCTCCCCACCAGCCCGCGTAGGCGCGCAGCACGTCGCGCACCACGAACTCCGCGCATCCATAAACGGGCCGGAGATAGGGCCGCGCCGCCAGGTCCGGGGGCAGCGTGAGGCCCGCGTCCACGATCTCGTCCGGCCACTGCCCGGCGTTGAGCCGCTCGAGCACGGCGTCGTGCAGGAAGCGCAGCGCGCGCGCCGTCTCGCGCAGCACCTCGAGCGCGGTCTCGCCGCGCAGGGGATCCCCGTGGCCGGGGATCACCAGCGCCGGCTCCCGCGCGGCGATCGCCTCCAGCGCCTCGGCCCAGCCGAGCGTGTAGCGCTGCGGCTTGTTCGGGTTTCCCGTGTTCGGGATCGACGCGACCGAGAGATCGCCGACCAGGGCAAGCCGGCGCTCCGGGAGCCAGACCCAGGTGGCGTCGTCGGTCTCGCCGCGCGCGTGGTGCAGCTCGACCCGCTCGCCGGCGAGGTCGATCACGGCAGCTTCCTGGTAGGTGCGATCGGGGTGGACGAAGTCGCGCGGGAAGGCGTCGACGCCGGGCGGGAGCTGGAACTGGCGGCGGTTCACCTCGTTGTTCCAGCCCCAGGTGGCGGCGTAGCGCGCCAGGCGCGCGGGCAGCGCCTGGTGGGCCCAGACGGCCGGCCGCGGGTGACCGCGCTGCTCGGCGTCGCTCAAAAAAGCTGGCGCCCCGCCCACGTGATCCACGTGGCCGTGCGTGTAGACGAGATGCGCGACCGGATCGGGCGTCTGCTCGCGGAGCCCCGCCACCGCGCGCGCCCCGAGCCTCGCGTTGCTGGTGTCGACCACCAGCGCCTCGCCGCGCCCCCACACCAGGCCCACGTTGCAGAAGCCGTGGAACTGGGCGACGCCGTCCGCCAGCAGCTCCGTCCGGCCCAGGGGCCCCGAACCGGCGAGGGGATCGCTGCGCGTGCTCATCGTGACCTCCATGAGGATGGGCCCGATTCTCGCACGACTGTCCCGGCGCGCCTCGACGCCCCGGCCAGCTCGGGTAGGGTGTGCGCCGTGGCATCGCGGTGGCAACCGGGTCAGCTCCTCTTCGCCGGATTCGCCGGTACCGAGCTGCCCGAGGATCTCGCCCGGCTGGTACGAGCCGGGCGCGTGGGCGGCGTCGTTCTCTTCGCCCGCAACGTCGCTTCGCCCGAGCAGCTGCGCGCGCTGGTGGCAGAGCTGCACGATCGCGCGCCGGCCGACGCGCCGCTCACGGTATCCATCGATCAAGAGGGCGGGCGCGTGCAGCGGCTGCGCGCGCCCTGGACCGAGTGGCCGCCGATGCGCCGGCTGGGCGAACGCGGCTCGCCCGCGGACAGCGAGGCCGTGGCCCGCGCGCTCGGCCGCGAGCTCGCCGACCAAAGGCTTGATCTCGACTTCGCCCCGGTCGCCGACGTCGACACCAACCCGGCGAACCCGGTGATCGGCGACCGCAGCTTCTCGCGCGATCCCGAAGAGGTCGCCCGCCACGCGGTGGCCTTCGTGCGCGGCCTCCAGGCCGAGGGCGTCGCCGCCTGCGCGAAGCACTTCCCGGGCCATGGCGACACCCACGTGGACAGCCACCTGGATCTCCCCCGCGTCGAGCACGACCGCGAGCGGCTCGCGCGCGTCGAGCTGGCGCCCTTCCGCGCCGTCGCGGCCGCGGGGGTCGCGAGCATGATGACGTCGCACGTCTGCCTGACGCGGCTCGATCCGGACCTGCCGGCCACGCTCTCGCCGCGGGTGCTCGCGCTGCTGCGCGAGGAGATCGGCTTCGACGGGCTGCTCTTCTCCGACGATCTCGAGATGCGCGCGATCGCGGACCGCTTCGCGCCGGGCGAGGTGACCCGCGGCGCGCTGGCCGCGGGCGTCGACGCGCTGCTGGTGTGCAGCCGCGCGGACCTGCGCGACCAGGTGCTCGCCGCGCTCGAGTCGGCCCCCGACCAGCTGCTGGAGGCGAGCTTGGCGCGGATGGCGGCCTTCAAGCGCGTCTGGGCCGGGGGGCTCCGCGGCGCGGGCGGCAGCCCCCCCTACGCCGCCCACCGCGACCTCGCCACCCGGCTCGCCTGAGCTGAATTCGCTACGGTCCCCCCGTTCTCTGCTCGCGCGCCCCGCCGATGGATTTCCGGAGGACCCCCCATGCCCGCAGCCCCTGGCGTCAACCAGCTCGAGAGCCTCGACCGCGAGCTCGAGACGATCCTGACTTCTTTCGACACCAACTACGTCTGGAACTACGGCAGCGTGAAGGAAGGGCTGCGCGACCTCTACGAGAAGGCCAAGCGCGACCAGTGGAACTCGACCACCCAGCTCGACTGGAAGACCGCCGTCGAGCCCGAGGGCGAGATCATCCCCGCGGCCATCAATCCGCTCCAGAACTTTCCGCCCTTCATGAAGCTCGACGCGAAGGAGCGCGCGCATCTGCGCCACGCGCAGATCTCGCTCCAGCTCTCGCAGTTCCTACACGGCGAGCAGGGCGCGCTGATCGTCGCCTCGCAGCTGGTGGGCGGCGTGCCCTGGATCGACGCCAAGTACTACGCCGGAACCCAGACGATGGACGAGGCACGACACGTCGAGGTGTTCAGCCGCTATCTGCGCGAGAAGCTCGAATGGGAGTGGCCGATCAACGAGAGCCTGAAGGAGCTGCTCGACGCCACCATCCAGGACTCGCGCTGGGACTTCAAGTACCTGGGCATGCAGATCGTGATCGAGGGCCTGGCGATGGCCGCCTTCGGCAACCTCTTCCAGGTGGCGCAGGAGCCGCTGCTGAAGGAGCTGCTCCGCTACGTGATGAAGGACGAGTCGCGCCACGTCGCCTTCGGCGTGCTCTCGCTCAAGGACTACTACCTGGACATGCCCGCGAACGAGATGCGCGACCGCGAGGACTTCGTGATCTACGCCTGCGAGCTGATGCGCA
>DATBRV010000150.1:0-2384 GCA_036560145.1 Myxococcota bacterium | reverse complement strand
GTGTGTTGTCTTGACATTGCGCGACATTCCTTTGACACTGGCGCTGCCCCAGCGGCTGAGCGGGGAGAACCGGATCCGTGCGCAGGAGACCGTTGATCTCGCTGAGCGCCGCGACCGGCCTACTCGAGGCGATCGAGGCCGCGGGGGTAAATCCCGGTCAGATTCTGCATCCGGTCGGGCTGGATCGCGCCGCCATGTCCAGACCGGACGGGTTCATCGCCTGCTCCGACTTCGCTCGGGTCCTCGCAGAGGCTGCGCGCGCGACTGGCGACGACTGCTTCGGCCTGCACTTCGGCGAGCGATTCAACCCGAAGGACGTGGGGCCGGTCGCGTACGTCATGTTGAACTCGCCCACGATCGTGGACGGCTTCCAGAACGCGGCGCGCTACCTGAGAGTTCACAACGAAGCCGCCAAGGTATCGTTCGACATCGAGGGGAGGTTCGCGTACGCGCGCCACGCGCTGGCCGACCCGGCGATCGAGGCGCCGCGCCAGCACAACGAGTACAGCCTGGCGCTGGGGTTGAGCTTGATCCGCCTGATGGCGGGAAGCCGCTGGGCCCCGGTCGAGGTGCACTTCGCGCATCCGGCCCCGCGGCAGGATTCGGAGCACGCCAGGCTCTTCGGCGCCCCGGTTTCGTTCGGCCACGCGGCGAATGCCTTCGTCATCGAGCGAGAGTTCCTCGACCGGCAGGTGCCAGCGGCCGACCCGCGGCTGTATCCGATCCTGAAGCGCTACCTCGAGCAGGTCCTGAAGGAGATGCCGCAGGAGGACGTCCTCCTCGCCTCGGTGCGGCGGGCCGTCGGAGAATCGATGAGGAACGGCGATCCGAAGCTCGCGCAGGTCGCAGGCAGGATCGCGGTCGGCCCGCGCACGCTGCAGAGACGGCTGAACGACTATGACGTGGACTTCAAGACGCTGGTGGACGACACGCGCCGGCGGTTCGCTCTCAACTACCTGCGTGACCGAGGGCACACGCTGGCCGAGATCGCCTATCTCCTGGGCTACTCGGAAGTCAGCGCCTTCAACCGCGCCTTCAGACGGTGGACCGGCTCGACGCCCTCAGACTATCGCCGGCGGGCGGTGGTCCGGTAAAGCCGGTTCACTCTCAGACCTCGTCGGCCCAGACCGCTGCGGGCTCCTGGCGGCGACGGAGGAGGCGCAAGGTGCCGTCCGGCTCCAGCATGACCTCGGGGGCGCGGGGGTAGGAGTTGTAGTTGATCGTGGACATCGCGGCGCAATAGGCGCCGGCGCCGCTCACCACGACCAGGTCGCCGATCTGTGGACGCGGCACCCAGCGAGGCCCGAGGGCCTCGGGCTCGCCCGGCGCCGGCGTGAGGATGTCGCCCGACTCGCAGCAGGGGCCCACGAAGACGACCGCGGCCGCCTCCCTTCCCTGGGCGAGGACGTCGATCGGGTGCTGAGCGCCGTAGAGCGACGGGCGCGTGACCTCGGTCATGCCGGTGTCGAGCTTGGCGAACAGGTACCCCTCGCGCCCGGTGTCCACCACGTCGATGCAGCTCGACACCACCGCGCCGGCGCGCGCGACGAGGTACGTGCCAGGCTCGATTTCGAGACCGAGGCGCCGGCCGTCCCGGGCCTCGAAGGCCAGGAGCTCCGCGCGCACGTGTCCGCCCACGTCGGCGAGGTCGACCGTCGGCTCCTCGGGCATGCGGCCGACCTTGAACCCTCCCCCCAAGTTGACGGCGCCCACCTCGGGCAGCTTCGCCGCCAGCTCGAGCGTCATCCGGATGCAGCGCTTCCAGATCTCCGGGTCGGTGCCCGAGCCCACGTGCGAGTGGAGCCGCGTGATCCGCAGGCGGTGACGCTCCGCGATCGCCTTGACCTCGTCGAGGTACTCGTGCCAGATCCCGAAGCTCGCCGCGGGCCCGCCAGTGTTGGTGCGCTTGGTGGAGCCGGTCCCGAGCCCCGGATTCATCCGGACCGACACCTCGCTCCCGGGAGCGACCCGCCCGAAGCTGTCGAGCTGGTGGAGGGAGCACGCGTTGAACAGGACGCCCCGCCGGACGTGCTCGGCCAGCCGCCGCGACGGCATCTGGGAGGTGAGCTGGATCTCCGCCGGCGCGAATCCCGCCTCGATCGCCCGCTCGGCCTCGAAGTCGCTCGACGCGTCGATGTGGAGACCCAGCGCGCGGAACACGCGGAGAATGCCGCGGGACGGGTTCGCCTTCATCGCGTAGCGCAGGACGAAGCCGAAGGGCGCCGGGAAGGCCAGGGCCGCGCGAGCGGCCGCCTCGAGAGCGGCGCGATCGTAGACGTAGCAGGGGGTGCCGAAGCGCGTGCGCACCTCGGCGGCGACCTCGGAGCTGAGGAACGGGGTGGCGGACGTGATCGTCTGGTCCATGGCCGCTCATCCTACCTCAG
>DATBRV010000149.1:0-72067 GCA_036560145.1 Myxococcota bacterium | reverse complement strand
GTGCTGGTCAACAACGCCGGCATCATCCACACCGACCCGGCGTATGTCGAGCACGTGACCCACACGCAGACCGCACAGGTGCTCGAAGTGATGACGCAGGGCCGCGTCAGCACGCATTGGGGCGCGATCGAGCGGCTCAGCGACGAGATGTTCGACCGGATGCTCCGCGTCCACCTGTACGGGACCTTCTACTGCACCCGCGAGGCGCTGCCGCGCATGCGCGAGAGCGGGCGCGGCGGCCGCATCATCAACATGGGATCGATCATGGGAACCGCCTCGCTCGCGGGCGCGCCCGACTACTGCGCGGCGAAGGGAGCGATCCTCGCCTTCACGCGCGCCACGGCCCGCGAGGCGGCTTCCTACGGCGTGCTGGTCAACGCGATCGCGCCCGGCTTCATCGAGACGCCGCTGCTGGCTCCGATCAGCGCCGACAGCAAACGGCTGATCGCCGCGCAGACCCCGCTGGGCCGACTCGGAGAGCCGGCCGACGTCGCCGCCGTCGCCGTCTTCCTGGCCGGCCCGGGGGGCGCCTTCCTGACCGGGCAGACGATCTCGCCGAACGGCGGCATCTACATGTCCCAATGATGAAGACCGGAGACCCCATGCCCGACCCGATCCACCGCTGCGTCGAGAACTGGCATCGCCACCTGCGTGGCGAGCTGCCGGGAGGCCTCGATGCCATCCTCGCCGACGACGTCGTCTTCTTCTCGCCGGTCGTCTTCAGCCCGCAGCGCGGCAGGGACCTGACGAAGCTCTACCTGAACGCCGCCTACGCCACGATCGGCGAGGGCTCGAAGCAGAGCGCGGCCGCCGATCCGAAGGAGACGCGCGCCAGCAAGTTCCGCTACGTGAAGCAGATCCTCTCGGGCCACCAGGCGGCGCTCGAGTTCGAAACCGAGCTGGCCGGCAAGCACGTGAACGGCATCGACATCCTCACCTGCGACGACGCGGGGCGCATCACGGAGTTCCGGGTGATGGTTCGCCCGCTCCAGGCGATCAACCTGCTCCACCAGCAGATGGCCGCGATGCTGAAACAGATGCAGCGGAAGGCCTGATGCCGCCTCAGGCGAGCTCGAGGCCGGCGAGCTCGCCCGCGGCGCGCCAGTCCCGCAGGAGCTTGAAGAACGCCTCCGAGCCGCCGCCGTAGAAGCCGTTCTGCGCGGCGCGCTCGGAGAGCCTGCCCTCGTTGTTGTAGTAGCCCGGCGTGCACTGCTCGAGGAACTGTCGCCCGAAGCCCGCGAGGCGGAGGATGCTGTCGACCCACTCCGCCTCGGCGGCTTCCGAGACCTCGACCGTGCGCAGGCCGCGGTCGAGCGCCTGACGGACGATGTAGGCGATGTGCTGGCTCTGCTCGTTCAGCATGTGCGGGTAGTTGACCGTGAAGCCGCTCTGCTGGTTCCCCATGATGAAGCAGTTCGGAAAGCCATGGCTGTGCATGCCGTGCAGGGTGCGCACGCCGTCACGCCATTTGTCGGTCAGGCTCGCGCCCTCCCGCCCGAGGATCTCGTAGCCCGCCCGGCGCGTGTAGTCGGTGCCGACCTCGAAGCCCGTCGCGTAGATCAGGCAGTCGATCGGGTACTCGACGCCGCCCGCGACGACGCCCTTGCGCGTCACCCGCTCGACCCCCCTGCCCTGCGTATCCACCAGCGTGACGTTGGGCCGATTGAAACTCTGGAGATACTCGTCGTGGAAGCACGGGCGCTTGCAGAACTGACGGTACCAGGGCTTCAAGGCCTCGGCGGTCGCGGCATCCTGCACGAGGGAGTCCACCCGCGCGCGGATCTGCTCCATCTTCTGGAAGTCCGCGAGCTCCATGGTCTTCATCAGGCCTTCGGGCGAGAGGTTCGAGCCGGGCTCCTGCACCATCACCAGCAGCTTGCGGATGATGTCGGTCCAGCCGTCGCTCACCAGGTCTTCCGCCTGGAAGCCGCCCGACACCAGGATGTTGAAGTTGTCCATCCGCTGGCGGTGCCAGCCGGGCGAAAGGCGCTTCGCCCACTCCGGATCGGTCGGGCGATTGCCGCGCACGTCGATCGACGAGGGCGTGCGCTGGAAGACGTACAGGCGCTCGGCCGCCGCGCCGACGTGCGGCACGCACTGCACGGCGGTGGCCCCGGTGCCGATGATGCCGACGCGCCTGCCGTGCAGGCCCGTCAGGTTTCCCTCCGAATTGCCGCCGGTGTACTCGTAATCCCAGCGGCTGGTGTGGAACGAGTGCCCCTCGAAGGACTCGATGCCGGGGATGCCGGGGAGCTTCGGACGGTTGAGCGGTCCGTTGGGCATGCACACGAAGCGGGCGTGGATCCGGTCGCCGCGGTTGGTGGCGAGGATCCAGCGCGCGCCGGCCTCGTCCCAGCGCATCTCCGTCACTTCCGTCTGGAGGCAGGCGTCCCGGTAGAGGTCGTACTTGCGGCCGATGGCCTGGGCGTGGGCCAGGATCTCGGGCGCGCGGGCGTACTTCTCCGTCGGCACGTAGCCGAGCTCTTCGAGCAGCGGCAGGTAGATGTAGGACTCGACGTCGCACATCGCGCCCGGGTACCGGTTCCAGTACCAGGTGCCGCCGAAGTCTCCGCCCTTCTCGATCAGGCGGACGCTCTCGACCCCGGCCTCGCGCAGCCGCGCGCCGGCGAGCAGGCCCCCGAAGCCGCCGCCGATCACGGCCACCACCACCTCATCGAGGAGCGGCGCCCGCGTGAACCCGGGCTCGACGTAGGGATCCTCCACGAAACGGGCGAGCTCCCCCTTCACCTCGCGGTACTGGTCGTTGCCGTCGGCGCGCAGCCGCTTCTCCCGCTCCTCGCGGTACTTCGCGCGCAGCGCGTCGGGATCGAAGCCGTGGTCGGTCATGGGAGCCTCGTGGTATTACCTTATCGCAAACGCGATGGAGGAGTCCGACATGAGCCCGTACCGGATCGCCGTGGTGGTGGGCAGCCTGCGACGCGAATCCTTCAACCGGGTGCTGGCCGGCGCCATCGCGAAGCTCGCCCCCGCCGGGTTCTCGTTCCAGCAGCTTCGGATCGACGATCTGCCGCTCTACAACCAGGACGACGACGCCAAGCCGGCCGAGCCGGTGAAGCGCCTGAAGAGCGAAATCACTGCGGCGAACGGGCTCCTGTTCGTCACTCCCGAGTACAACCGGTCGTTCCCAGGAGTGCTCAAGAACGCGATTGATCACGCATCGCGCCCCTACGGCCAGAACGCCTGGGCCGGCAAGCCGGCCGGGGTGATCGGCGCTTCGGTCGGAGCCACCGGCACGGCGCTGGCGCAGCAACACCTGCGCAACGTGCTCGCATACCTGGACGTGCCGACGCTCGCCCAGCCGGAAGTCTTCATCCAGGTGAAGGAAGGCATGTTCGACGAGAAGGGAAACCTCGCGAGTCCGGGCACCACGAAGTTCCTCCAGGGCTGGACCGACCGCTATGTCGCGTGGATCGAGAAGCACGCCGGCTGAAGCACGGCTGTTGCGGCTTCAAGGCTCGCGCACTCCCGCGTATCGGATCTCCAGCGCCCGGATCTTGTCGAGTCGACGCCGGTGCCGCTCCGCGCCGGTGTAGCGCGCCGCCAGATAGACCCGAACCAGCTCGCAAGCCAGCTCGTGACCGAGGATGCGGCCTCCCAGCACCAGCACGTTCATGTCGTCGTGCTCGACTCCCTGATGCGCCGAATAGGAATCGTGGCACATGCCGGCGCGGATTCCGGGCAGCTTGTTGGCGGCGACCGCCGCGCCGACTCCGCTCCCGCACAAGAGGATCCCGCGCTCGGCGCTGCCCGCGAGCACGGCCCGGCCGACGGCCTCGGCGGAGTCGGGGTAGTCGACCGGTTCGGCGCTGAAGGTGCCCACGTCGAGCAGCTCGTGGCCCGAATCCCTCACGAATTTCGCCACCACCTGCTTCAGCTCGAATCCCGCGTGGTCGCTTCCGATCACGATCCGCACGATCCCCTCCACCGCAGCGGCTGCGAGTCTACACGGGCCGTGCGCTCGCCGAGCGGAAACGCGGCGCCGCGCCTATGCTGCGGCCTGCGGTGAAGGTCCTCGTCATCGACGTCGGCGGCACGCACGTGAAGGTGCTCGCGACCGGGAAGCGCGAGCCGCGCCAGGTTGCGTCGGGCCCCAAGCTGACGGCGCGGCGCATGGTCACCGCGGTCGAGAAGCTCACCGCGGACTGGAGCTACGACGTCGTCTCGATCGGCTATCCCGGCCCGGTGTTGCACGGCAAGCCGGTCGCCGAGCCCAGGAACCTCGGCCGGGGCTGGGTGGGATTCGATTTCCGCAAGGCCTTCGGCAAGCCGGTGCGCATCCTGAACGACGCGGCGATGCAGGCGCTCGGCAGCTACCAAGGCGGGCGCATGCTCTTCCTCGGCCTCGGCACGGGCCTCGGCTCGGCCCTGATCGTCGACGGGCATCTCGAGCCGATGGAGCTGGCGCATCTGCCCTACAGGAACGGAAAGACCTACGAGGATTGCGTCGGGCTGCGCGGCCTCGAGGCGCTCGGCGAGAAGCGCTGGCGCAGGGCGGTGGCAGACGTGGTCGCGGGGCTCGCCGCCGCGCTCGGCGCGGAGTACGTCGTTCTCGGCGGCGGGAATGCTCTGCGTCTCGGGAGGCTGCCCAAGGGCGCGCTGCTCGGCTCGAACAGCAACGCCTTCCGGGGAGGCTTCCTGCTCTGGAAGAAGCAGGGAAGGAACGCGCCGACTACCTTCCACGTCACGACTCGTGCCCGGCGCGCCGGCCCGCGATCAGCGCGCCCACCAGCGCCGTCCACCCCGTCTGGTGGGACGCGCCCAGCCCCTCGCCGGTATCCCCGTCGAAGTACTCGTGGAAGAGCAGCTGATCCCGCCAGGCCGGATCGCGCTGGAAGAGCGCGACCTCGCCGTGGATCGGGCGGCGGCGATCCTCGTCCAGCAGGAACAGGCGGATCAGCCGCCGCTCGAGATCGTCGGCCACCTCGCCGAGGTTCGCGAGCACCCCGGACCCCGTCGGAAGCTCCACCCGGAACCCGTCTCCGAGGCTGCGGTGCAGATGGCGCAGCGATTCCAGCGCCATGAAGTTCAGCGGAAACCAGATTGGGCCGCGCCAGTTCGAGTTGCCGCCGAAGAGCCCCGACTGCGATTCCGCGGGCTCGTAGCCGAGCCGCGCCTCCCCGCCGTCGAGCGCGATCACCAGCGGATGCTCGCGGTGGTGGCGCGAGAGCGAGCGAAGCCCATGGGGCGACAGGAACTCGGCTTCGTCGAGCATGCGGGCGAGCACGCGCCGCAGCCGCGGTCCGTCGACGAGCGCGAGCAGCTCCGGGCGATCGCCCCGCGCGAAATAGCGCAGGCAGGCGGCCAGCCGCGGCCGGTGCTCGATGAACCAGCGCGCCCGCCTGCGAAAATCGGGAAGCCGCTCCCAGAGCGAAGCGTCGAGGTCCACGGCCGCGAAGAGCGGAAGCAGTCCGACCATGGAGCGGGCTCGCACCACGAGCGTCGATCCATCCGGCTTGCGCAGGCGGTCGTAGAAGAAGCCGTCCTCTTCGTCCCAGAGCTCGCCCATGGCGGCGGCGATCACCGCGAAGTGCTCGAAGAACTTGACCGCGAGGCCCTCGTAGGAGCGGTCGCGGCCCGCGAGCCGCAGCGACATCTCCAGCATGTTGAGGCAGAACTTCGCCATCCACGCGGTGCCATCGGATTGTTCGAGGACCTCGCCCCCGGGCAGCATGGCCGAGCGGTCGAAGGGCCCGATGTTGTCGAGGCCGAGGAAGCCGCCCTCGAAGATGTTGTCGCCGTGGGCGTCCTTGCGGTTGACCCACCAGGTGAAATTGATCACCAGCTTGTGGAAGACGCGGGCGAGGAAGTCGAAGTCGGCGCCGCCGTCGATGCGGAACACCGCCAGCGCGGCCCAGGCGTGCACCGGCGGGTTCACGTCGCCGAAGTTCCATTCGTAGGCCGGGAGCTGGCCGTTCGGGTGCATGTACCACTCGCGCAGCATCAGCAGCAGCTGGTGCTTCGCCGCGCGCGGGTCGGTGTGGGCGAGGACCACGCACTGGATCGCGTGGTCCCAGGCGGCATACCAGGGATACTCCCACTTGTCGGACATCGCGAGCACGTCGTGGTTGTTGAGATGACGCCAGCCGGCGTTGCGACCCGATCTGCGCGCGGCGGGCGGTGGCGGCTGGCTCGGATCGCCGTCGAGCCAGCGCGCCACATCGAAGTGGTAGAACTGCTGGCTCCAGATGATTCCGGCGAAGGCCTGACGCATCACGGCGGCTTCGTCTTCGCTCGCGCCCGGGGGCCGGAGCGAGGCGTAGAACTCGTCGGCCTCGCGGCTTCGCTCCGCGAAGCTGCGCTCGAAGCCCTCGCCGAGGTCGAGCTCGCGCGCCGTCTCGTCGCGCGCCAGCCGCAGCCGCAGCTCGACGCTCTGGCCGGGAGCCACGCGCAGGCGATACCAGCACGCCAGCTTCGTGCCTTGCTGCGCGGGGTTGACGCTCGCCGCGCCCGCCACGACGTGGTCGTTGATGCCGTCCTTCGGATACGGCGTCGGCGCTGCGCTTCCGAACAGACGCGGCGCGTTCGATTCGTTCTCGCAGAAGAGCAGCCCGGGCCGACGGCCGAGCGGGTCGGGCCCCGCCGTGAGCCGCCAGCGGCCGAGCAGCGCCTCCTCGGCGATCGCGGTGGCCACGCCTGCCGTCCCGCCCGGCGCGGCGTGGATCGAGGGTCGCGGGCTGCCCTGCTCCCACGACCAGCGGTTTCGAAACCACAGCGTCGGCAGCACGTGCAGCTCGGCCGCTTCGGGACCGGCATTGCGGATGCGCAGGCGCAGACACAGGTCCCGAGGCGCTGCCTTCGCGTAATCGGCTTCGATCTGCCAGTAGCGATCGCCCTCGAAAACCCCCGTGTCGATCAGCTCGAACTCGCGGTCCCGCTTGCCGCGTCGGGCGTTCTCCTCGCGCAGACGCGCATACGGAAACTCGGCCTGCGGATAGTGGTAGCGCCAGCGCAACCACGAGGCGGTGGGTGTCGCGTCCAGGTACCACCAGTATTCCTTGGCATCCTCGCCATGGTTCCCCTCGCGACCGGTGAGACCGAAGATCCGCTCCTTGAGGAAGGGATCGCGGCCGTTCCAGAACGAGAGCGCGAGGCAGATGCGCTGCTCGATGTCGCAGACGCCTGCGAGACCGTCCTCGCTCCAGCGGTAGGCGCGCGAGCGCGCGTGCTCGTACGGGAAGTACGCCCAGGCGTCGCCGTCCGCGCTGTAATCCTCGCGCACGCTGCCCCAGGCGCGCTCGCTCAGATATGGGCCGAGGGCCTTCCAGTCGCCCGGCCGGCCTTCGGGGGCCTCGGCGAGCCGAGCATGCTCCGCGGAACGAGCCTCGCGTCGCCGGTTGACGGCATCCATCGGCCCGATCCTGGCCCGTCTCGGGCCCGCGGTCCAGGGATTGTCACGAGAGGAGCCCGCGTCCAACCCCCCGCCAGGAAATTGACCCGCGCGCGATCCGCGTGGGAGAATCCGATCGCAAGATGGAGCCTCGGATGGCGCAAGCAGCATCTCGCTGGCCGAAGGGCTTCGGGTCCTGGGCGGCGGCAGCGGGCTTCTGCGTCGATGTGGATCGCGCTCGGCGGGGCGCTCGTGTTGCTCGGGGGCGCGGCCGCGCGAGCGAACAGAATGAAAGGGAGCGGATGAGTCGATCGGCGCGCGACGGCTTCGGCCACGACACGACCACGGCGGAGGTGCTGGAGGGGATCGACCTCGACGGGAAGCTGGCGCTCGTCACCGGCGGCTCCGGCGGACTGGGCGCGGAGACGGCGCGGGCGCTGGCCTCGCAGGGCGCCCGGGTGGTGATCACCGCCCGCGACGTCGCCAAGGGCGAGGAGATCGCCCGCGGGATCCGGAAATCGACGGGCAACGACGGGATCGAAGTCGAAGAGCTCGAGCTCGGATCGCTGGCGAGCATCCGGAAATCTGCCGAGCGTTTCCTGGCGCGCCACGAGGCGCTCCAGATCCTGGTGAACAACGCCGGCGTGATGGCCTGCCCCTTCGCGCGGACCACCGACGGGTTCGAGCTTCAGTTCGGCACCAACCACCTCGGCCACTTCCTGATGACGGGCCTGATCGCGCCCGCGCTCCTGCGCGGAGCTCCCGCGCGCATCGTCTCGGTCAGCTCGCGCGGCCACCAGATGTCGCCGGTCGTCTTCGACGACATCGCGTTCGAGCGGCGCCCCTACGAGAAGTGGTCGGCCTACGGGCAGTCCAAGACCGCAAACATCCTCCTGGCGGTCGAGCTGGAGCGGCGCCTCGGCGCGCGCGGCGTGCACGCGAACGCCCTGCATCCCGGCGTGATCATGACCGACCTCGCGCGCCACCTGGTGCCGGAGGATTATGAATACCTGCGCAAGCGCGCGCCGGGCGGGAAGCTGCGCGTGAAGACGGTCGAGTCCGGAGCGGCAACCTCGGTCTACGCCGCCACGGCGCCCGAGCTAAAGGGACGCGGCGGTCTCTACCTGGAGGACTGCCACGTCGCCGGCGTGAACGACGACGGCAGCGCCACCGAGGGCGTCCGCTCCTACGCCCTCGATCCGGAGAGCGCGAAGCGGCTCTGGTCGGTCTCGGAAGGGTTGGTGGGCCAGCGCTTCCCGCTCTAGACGAGGCGGCTCGCGGTGCGCACGAGCAGGACCATGAGCACCACCGAGCCGAGCGTGAACACCGCGAAGCGCACCGGGATCACGTTCTTCGTCGCCTGCACGAACGAGTGCACGATACGGAGCACGACGTAGGCCCACGCCAGCCCGACGTTCGTCGCATCGGCGGCGCCGCCGAGCTGCGCGGCGAGCGCCAGCGCATAGAAGATCGTCGGCTGCTCGTGCAGGTGGTTGTAGTTGTCCGCCACCCGGCTCACCTCGGCCGGCAGCTCGAGCTTGGCGCCGGTGCGCGAGATCTCTGCCAGGTCGATTCCCGCCCGCTGCATCGCCGGGATGCGCGTCGCGTACATCCAGAACCACATCACGAACGTCCAGCCCACCAGCGTCAGCACCGGCGCGATCATTCCATGCTCGAGCATCGCGGACCTCCTGGGGTGCGGGAGACTAGCGCGAACGCCGGGTGGGCCCTGCCCGCCCCTCCGGTACCATGCGCGTCCAGCGGAGGAGTGCGCACATGGCGATTCGCTGCGGATTCATCGGACTCGGGATCATGGGCAAGGCGCTGGCGGGGAATCTCGCGCCCAAGGGCCTGCCCACCATCGTCTACGACCTCGACGAGGCGGCGATCCGCGAGATCGTGGCCGGCGGGGCCAAGCCGGCCCGGAGCGCCCGCGAGGTCGCGCAGAACGCGGACGTGATCGGAATCTGCGTTCCGGCCGACAGCCACGTGCGCTCGGTGCTCTGCGGGCAGGAGGGCGTGTTCGCGAACGCCAAGGCGGGCTCGGTGGTGGCGATCCACAGCACCGTGCATCCCTCCACCATCGAGGAGATGGCAGCGGAGGGAAAGCCGCACGGGGTGGCCGTCCTGGAGGCGCCGGTCGCGGGCGGCCCCGTGCGCGCCGCCCAGGGCGATGCCTTCTACATGGTTTCCGGCGACGAGGCCGCCTTCGAGAAGGCGCGGCCCTACCTCGAGGCAGCCGCCACCAAGATCCTCTTCACGGGCGCGTTCGGACGCGCGGCGAAGCTGAAGCTGGCCCTGAACGTGCTCACCAACCTGTCGTTCGCCGCCTCGCTGGAGGCCATGCTGCTCGCCAAGGCGATGGGCCTGCCGCAGGAGCTTTTCGAGGAAGGTGGCAAGACGACCACGATGCTGAACCCGCTGCTCCTTCAGTACCTGAGCCCCTACAAGATGCCCGACGAGGTCTTCCGATCGGAGAAGCTCCAGGATTACCTGCGGGGTCGCATGGAGATCGCGGAGAAGGATCTCGGTCTGGCATTGCAGATGGCCCACGACCACCGGATCGCGATGCCCGTGACCGGCCTCGTCAGCCAGCTACTCGCGAAGGTGTATGGAGTCCACGACGATGCCTTGCGCTGATCCCCCGAGCAAGAGCCATGCCCGGTAGAGTCCATTACGAGACGGTCGAGCGCATCGCGACGATCACGCTCGACAACCCCACGGCGCTGAACGCCTTCGACCACGCGATGTGCCTCGCGCTCCGGAGGATCTGGGCCGACGTCGAGGCGAATCCCGCCGTCGTCTGCGCGATCCTCACGGGCGCCGGCGAGAGGGCCTTCTGCACGGGCTGGGACGTGGGCTCTTTGGCGAGAGAAGAGAGCGAGAGGCTGGTGACGGGGGATCGCTGGTCGGCGCCGTACGGGCACATCACGGCGCTCCAGAACCGCTGCTGGAAGCCCGTCGTCACGGCCGTCAACGGCGTCTGCAACGCCGGAGGGCTGCACTTCATCGCGGACAGCGAGCTGGTGATCGCCGCCGAGAACGCGACGTTCCTGGACACCCACGTGGCGGTGGGCATGCCCTCGGCCCTCGAGCCGGCGGGGCTCGCGCGGCGGATCCCGCTCGAACGCGTCTTCCGGCTCGCGCTGCTCGGCAAGCAGGGCCGCATCACCGCCCAGGAGGCGCTCGCGCTCGGCCTGGTGGGGGAGGTGGTTCCCGCTCCCCAGCTGATGCCGAAGGCTCGCGAGACCGCTGCCGTGATCGCGCAGTATTCACCGACGGCATTGGCGCGAACGAAGCGAGCGATCTGGGAGAGTCTGGACCGCGGGCTGAACGAGGGCCTCGACGCGGCCCACGCGCAGGTCGAACGACACCTGGGACATCCGGATCCGGTGGAAGGCTCGAAGGCGTTCCTGGAGAAGCGCCCGCCGAAGTGGGCGCCGTACCGCGGAACCGATTGACGAGCCGCTCCGCCTCTCAGGAGGTCTTCGAGCGCCGTCCCAGCTCGGTGAGCGACCGGGCTCCCTGAGCCGCGAGAACCTCGGTGGCGAGCCCGAAGTCCAGATTCAGGTTGATCTGGTTCAGGATCATCTTGTTGACCGCGAGCTTGGTCCAACGGACGCCGTCCGGCGGCCGCGCCGCAATCTCGCGCGCACAGGTCATCGTCTGCTCGATCAGCTCGGATTCGCCGAAGACGCGGTTGACGAGACCGATGCGCTCGGCTTCGCGCGCCTCGATCGGAATGCCGCGCATCAGGTATTCCTTGGCGATGTTCGGCCCGACCAGGAGAGGCCAGATCACCTGGCCCCCATCGCCCGCCGGCAGGCCGAACTGCGTGTGCACATCGCCGATGCTCGCGGTGTCGGCCATGTAACAGATGTCGCACATGAGCGCGATCGTCGCGCCGACGCCGCGCGCCGCGCCCTTCACCGCCGACACGAGCGGCGCCTCGCAACGGGCCATCGACCAGATGAGATCGCGATTGCGCAGGATGTCGCGCGGGGCGGAGGGCCCGTCCGCGTAGTCCTTCATGTCTCCGCCCGCACAGAACACCTCGCCTGCGCCGGTGACCACGATCACCCGCACATCCGGGTGATAGGAGAGCTCGCGAAAGACGATCTCCAATCCGTGATGCATCGCTGCGTTGACCGCATTCCGACGCTCGGGACGGTCCAACGTCACCAGCGCGATCCCGTCCTTGATCTCGACCTTGACGTGGTGCTCGCGATGCAGGACTGAAAAGTCGATGGACATGGCGCCCTTCTCGGCGGATCGATTCCGTGGAGCATGCGACGCCGGCGAGGCGGCGTCATCCCTGGAGTTTGGGATGGCATGTGTCGTGATGCAAGGCCCGCGAAGGATGCTGGGCTCGATGCGGATCGCCTTCCGCCCGTCGACGATCGCCGAATCGCGCAAGCGCTGCGCCGACAGCGTGCCGGCCTCGATCCGACCCACGCCGACCTCGAAGCCATCTTGCGCGTCGGCCTCTCGAGCCGCTCGATCGGGGATGGAAACTGGCGGGGCGGACCCTCGCCCAGGTGGGTACCGTCCGAGGCATCGATGGACGCTTGGAGGCGGAACCCGGCACGAGGTGAGTCGAGGCCGCTGCCGTGGCGCCTGCTGAGCGGGCTGGTAGCGATCCGGCTGGGGCTCTATCTGCTCTCGAGCGGCCCGCTCGCCTACGGAACCATGAGCGACGAGTTCTACTACATCGACTGTGCGGAGCGCCTCGCCTGGGGCTACGTCGATCACCCTCCGTTCTCGATCGCAGTGCTCGCGGCGAGCCGCTCGCTGCTCGGGGATTCGCGGCTCGCGCTACGCCTGGTTCCGGCGCTGCTCGGCTGCGCGCTGATCCTGCTCTCGGCGCTCACCGCGCGCGAGCTGGGCGGGGGCCGCGCCGCGCAGAGCCTCGCGGCTCTCTCCACCCTCGTTGCTCCGGTCTTCCTCGCGGTGACCGGCTTCTACTCGATGAACGCATTCGAGCCGGCGCTGTGGGCGGTCGCCGTCCTTCTGATCGCTCGCATCGTGAACGGCGGGAATCCCTCGCGGCTCTGGCCCCCGCTCGGGATCGTGCTCGGACTCGCGCTGCTCAACAAGATCAGCACGCTCTGGTTCGGCGCGGGGATCGGTGTAGGGCTCGTGCTCACGCGCGAGCGGCGTTGGCTCGCGACTCGCTGGCCCTGGCTGTGCTTCGCCATCGCGCTCTTGCTCTTCAGCCCGCACATCTTCTGGCAGCTACAGAACGGCTGGCCGACGCTCGAGTTCATGCACAATGCGGCGACGCAGAAAATGCTGAGCAAGTCGCCGCTCACGATCGCCCTCGATCAGCTCCTGGCCATGAACCCGGCGCTGGCGCCCTTCTGGCTGGCCGGCTTGGCCTGGTATTTCGTAGCCGCGGAAGGCGAGCGATTTCAATGGCTCGCGTGGATCTGGATCACCGTCTTGTTGATCCTGCTGGCGACCGGCTCGGCGCGCGCAAACTACCTGGCCCCGGCCTACGCCGCGCTGCTCCCGGCCGGCGGCGTCGCCTTCGAACGGATCGCGCGCGCTCGCGCGTGGCGCTGGCTCCCGGCCGCCGCGGCGGTGGCCTTCGTGGTAACGGGGGCAGGCGAGGCACCGCTCGCGATCGACCTGCTGCCGCCACGCGAATACAAGGCCTACGAGCGCGCGATCGGGGTCTCGGCACCAGTGGACCAGATCGACGAGCTCGGCCCGATGCCGCTCCACTTCGCGCTGCGCTTCGGCTGGCCCGAGCTGATCGGCGCCGTCGAGCGCGCGCACGCGACGCTCTCGCCCAGCGAGCGGGAACGCGCAGTCGTGTTCGGCGCGTTGTTCGGGGACACCGCCGCGGTCAACTTCCTCGGGCGGGCGCGGGATCTTCCGCGTGCGATCTCAGGGCACAACAGCTACTGGCTCTGGGGGCCCGAGGGTGCGACCGGCGAGGTGCTGCTCGCGCTGGCCGGATCCGACGAACGCCTGCGCGAGTGGTACGAAGACGTGAGACGGGTGGCGGAGATCGACTGCGAATACTGCATGCCCGGCGTCGCACGCATGGGTGTATACGTCTGCCGCCGCCCGCGTCGTCCGATCGCGCAGTGGTGGCCCGAGGCAAAGATCTATCAGTGACGCCGGAGCCGACCCCCGCGTTCAAAATGGGCGCGCTCGAGGACGCCCGAAACGAGGCCAACGAAGGGATGTGTGGCGGGGCGGACGGGACTCGAACCCGCAACTTCCGGCGTGACAGGCCGGTGCTCTAACCGATTGAACTACCGCCCCGCGAGGACGGTGTGAGCGTGGTGGATTAGCCGAAATCCGCCGCGCGCGCAAAGCGTTGCGGCTACTTCGCGGCGGCGGCGGCCGCCATCGACGCCTGCATCTGGGCGGACTGGAGCTGCATCAGGAGCGTCATGTCGCCGGCCACCTGGATGCGGCCGGCCATGAAGGCCTCCATCGGGTTGAGCTCCCCGCGCTCCATCCGGTCGGCGTCCTCAGCCAGCAGGCTGACGGTGGTGGTGGGCGTGGCCGGGATCTGCCCCGGGCCCAGCTTGAACTCGACCTGCCAGTCGCCGCCGGGCCCGCCGGCGACGACGAGCCGGATCGAGCCAACGGCGCCGCCGAGCTGCGCCAGCGCGGCCGGGCTGGGCGGGCCGCCGAGCGCGCCGAGGCCCGGCGCGGGGCGCGCTCCGGGCCGGAAGATCGACATCGCGTGCTTAGCCAGCGCGCTGCCGCGCCCCTCCCAGAGCGCGCCGCGCCAATCGGCGACGCTCTGGCAGACGGTGAAGGCGGCCCTCTCGCGCGGCGCGCGGGCGACGCTCAGACGTCCGTCCGCGACCTGGAAGACCCATTCCCCGCCGCCGGGGCCCGTGAGCAGGATGCCGAGCGCGAGGCCGAGGCTCTCGGAGCCCGGCGGAAGCCCGGCTTCGGCGAAGGCGCGGGGCAGGAAGTCCGAGAAGAATTCGTCCGGCGAGACGGCAGACGGAGGGAAGGCGATCACGCGAGGGGCTCCTTGCGAAGCGTCAGAGGTCCACCATCTCGCGGATGTTCCCGCGCACGGGCGCGGCCTCGAAGCGACCGTCCGGCGGGTGGATCGAGACCGCGAGACCCCGCTTCGGGCTCATGGTGACGCGCACCGTGCGGTCGATCCTGGTGCCGGGCAGCACCGAGAACCGGAAGCGCTGGAGGATCATGGCGGTCGAGAGCCTGAGCGCCTGCATTGCGAAGCTGTAGCCGATGCACAGGCGCGGCCCCGCGCTGAAGGGAAGGTACTCGTAGGGGCCGCGCTTGAGGCTGAGCCAGCGCTGCGGATCGAAGCGCTCGGGATTCGCGTAGAGCTCCGGCAGGTGGTGCGTCACATAATGCGACAAGATCACGCGGTCCCCGCGCAGCATCACGTACGGGCCGATCGGCGTCTGGCGGTAGCGCGCCACGCGGATCGTGTACGGCACCGGAGGCAGGATCCGCAGGGATTCCTTCACGACCGCCTCGAGCAGCGGCGCACGCGCGAGGGTCTCCAGCGTCGGCGGCGCGCCCCCGAAGACGGCGCCAAGTTCGTCGAGCAGGTCGCGCGCCACCTGCGGGTGCTGCGCGAGCAGGAAGAGCGTCCAGGTCATGGCGTTGGCGGTGGTCTCGTAGCTGGCGGCGAAGGCGATCGTGACCTGGCCGATCAGGTCCTCGTCGCTCATCCACTCGAAGCCGTCCCGGTTGGCGGCGACCAGCATCGAGACCAGGTCGCCTCCCGCCGCGCCCACCGCGCGCTTTTCGTCGAGCATCACCTGCACCTCGCGCTCGATCGCCTCCGCGCGGCGCAGCAGCGCGCGATAGGGGGTGCCCGGGGCGTCGACCATGCAGGCCCAGACGGGGGCCGAGAAGCTGGCGGAGAGCCAGTCGCCGATCATTTCGCCCAGCAGGTGCGCGCGCTGCGGATCCTCGCGCGCGAACAGGATCTCGCTCGAGATCTCGAGCGTCAGCTTGCGCATCTCGCGCCAGAGATCGACGACGCTTCCGGTTTCCCATTGGCCGAGCAGCTTGTCGGTGACGGCCACCATCTGGGCCGTGTAGCTCTCGACCGCCTTGCGCTGGAAGGGAGGCAGCATGAACTGCCGCTGCCGCTCGTGGCGCCCGCGCTGCGAGCGCGTGAGGCCGTAGCGAAGCCGGCGCTGCGCCGATCCGCGCGGCCCGCCGACCCCCTGGCCGGTGGTGCGGAAGCGATCCGGATCGCCAAGTACTTGATGATTGTACTCGGGCCCGAGCGCGATCACGTGGAGCTTCTCACGCTGCGGGAGCGGCACCACGTTGCCGGCGGCGCAGACGGGGCCGAGCTGCGCGCGAGCTTGCCCGAGCGTGCGGATGGGATCGTGGAAGAAGCGCAGGTACCAGCGCGCGGCCTGGGCGCCGCGCATCGGCTCGGCGCCGGGCCTCGGCATCCGCCACACCAGCCTGGGCGACTTCCGTCTGGTGGGCACCTTCAAGGCTCGGCGGGGAAGATCTTCTTCCAGTCTTTGCGCATGTCGACCACGCTCCAGCCCTTCGCGATGGCTTCGTCGAGGGCCTGGTCGAGACGTCCGAACTCGGACTTGCGGTCGTAGGCGTACTCGCGCTCGGCGTCCGTGTGATGGACCAGGCCCATGAAGCGCAGGCCGCGCCCGGCGGCGGTCCACTCCAGCATCTGCTGATCGCCGTCCGAGTTGCCGAAGGCGAGCAGCGGGCGGCGCCCGATGAAGCGCTCGATCCCGACGGGCTTGCCGGTCTTGTCGTCGATGAAGGCGACCTTCGGAAGGCGCATCAGGACGGGCTTGCCGTCGCGCATCTCCCATTTCGTCTCGATGCTCGAGCCGATCACCTGCTCGGGCGGAACGCCGTAGACCTTCTCCGCGAAGGTGCGCATGAACTCGACGCCGCCGCCGGAGACGATGTAGGTCTTGAACCCCTTCTCCCGCAGGAAGCGGAGCAGCTCGAGCATCGGCTGGTAGACCAGTTCGGTGTAGGGCCGGCGGAAGCGGGGATGCCGCGCGCTGTCGAGCCAGGCGGACACGATCTTGGCGAACTCGTCGGTGGTGACGCCGGCGTGCGTCGCCATGATGATCTCGATCAGGCCCTTCTCGCCCGAGGCGGCGAGTGCCTTCAGATCCCCCGCGAGCACGGAGGAGAACGGCGCCTTGGTCTTCCACTCGGGATGGCCGGGCGCAAGTGCTTTTACGCGGTCCAGCGCGAAGGCGAGCTGGACGTACATCGGCTGCTCGATCCAGAGCGTCCCGTCGTTGTCGAACACCGCGATCCGCTCGGGCGCCGGAACGAAGCCCGGGGCGTCCTGGCGGGTGACATCGGCGACGAATTTGAGGAGCGCCTGCTTCGGAGCGCCGTCGTTCCAGGAGGGGAGCGGATCCGCCGCCTGCGCGTGGGCCTGCGCGACGACGCCGAGCAGCAGCGCGCTCGCCAGCACGACACGAAGCGCCCGCCGATCGGAAGCCATCGACACCCTCCCCTGCGATCCAATGGTGGGCGCGGACGGGCTCGAACCGCCGACCCCCTCGGTGTAAGCGAGGTGCTCTACCAGCTGAGCTACGCGCCCGCGCGAAGGATCGCGGCGGGAGACTAGTTCACCCCTGCCGGGGTCGGAAGCTCGGCGATCGGCGGCTTCCCGTGCGGCGGCGGCACCTCGTAGATGTCCTCGAGGGTGTAGTCGCCGGCGTGCTGGAGCAGGTTCGGGTCGCGGGTGGCGAGCGCCACGGGCAGCACGTCGTCCATGTGCTCGACCAGATAGATATTGAGGTTGCGCTTCACGTTGGCCGGGATCTCGACGAGATCCTTCTCGTTCTCCTTGGGGATCACGAGCGTGTCGATCCCGCCCCGGTGGGCGGCGATCATCTTCTCCTTGAGCCCGCCGATCGGGAGCACGCGGCCGCGCAGCGTGATTTCGCCCGTCATCGCCACGTTCGAACGCACCGGCACCCGGATCAGCGCCGAGGTGATCGCGGTCGCGATCGTGATGCCCGCCGACGGCCCGTCCTTGGGCGTGGCGCCCTCGGGCACGTGGATGTGGATGTCGACCTTCGAGTAGAAGTCGCGCGTCAGGCCCAGCTGCTTGGCGCGCGAGCGCACGTAGGAGAGCGCCGCGTTGGCGGACTCCTGCATCACCTCGCCAAGTCTTCCTGTAACCTGGAGCTTGCCCTTGCCCGGCGTCACCGACACCTCGGTCTGGAGCAGCTCGCCGCCCACGTCGGTGTAGGCGAGGCCGGTGCAAACGCCCACGCGATCGTGCTCCTCGGCCTTGCCGTAGCGGAACTTCTGCACGCCAAGCAGTTTTTTGACCCGCGCCGGCGTGATGTGCGCCTTGCTGTGGTTCTCGCCCGCCTTCACCACCTCGCGCGCGATCTTGCGGCAGATCGAGGCCAGCTCGCGCTCGAGGCCGCGCACGCCCGCCTCGCGGGTGTAGTGGCGGATCAGCTCGAGGATGGCGGCCTCGCTGAAGTCGATGTGCTCGGGCTTGAGGCCGTTCGCCTCGCGCACCTTCGGCACCAGGAAGTCGCGCGCGATCTGGAGCTTCTCGGATTCGATGTAGCCGGGGATCTGGATGATCTCCATGCGGTCCTGGAGCGGCCGCGGGATCTGCGAGAGCACGTTCGCCGTGCACACGAACATCACGCGCGAGAGGTCGTAGTCGACGTCCAGGTAGTGATCATTGAAGGTGTGGTTCTGCTCCGGGTCGAGCACCTCGAGCAGCGCGGCGGAGGGATCGCCCCGGAAATCCATCGACATCTTGTCGACTTCGTCGAGCAAAAAGACCGGATTCCCGGAGCCGGCCTTCTTCAAACTCTGGAGGATCTTGCCGGGCAGCGCGCCGATGTAGGTCCGGCGATGGCCGCGGATCTCGGCCTCGTCCCGCACGCCGCCGAGCGACACGCGCACGAAATCGCGCCCGGTGGCGCGCGCGATCGACTTGCCGAGCGACGTCTTGCCGACGCCCGGGGGGCCCACCAGGCACAGGATCGGCCCCTTCAGGCGGTCCACCAGCGCCTGCACCGCCAGGTATTCGACGATCCGCTCCTTGGGCTTGTCGAGCCCGAAGTGGTCCTCGTCGAGGACGCGCTCGGCCTCCGTGATGTCCTTCTTCTCGTCCTTGTACTCGTCCCAGGGCAGCGAAAGCATCCAGTCGACGTAGTTGCGCACGACGGTCGCCTCGGCGCTCATCGGCGACATCATCTTGAGCTTGCGGACTTCCTTCTCGGCCTTGGTCTTGGCCTCCTTGGGCATCTTCTTCTTCTTGAGCTGGTCCTCGAGCTCGTCGACCTCGTTCTTGAACTCGTCGCGCTCGCCGAGTTCTTTCTGGATCGCCCGCATCTGCTCGTTGAGGTAGTACTCCTTCTGCGAGCGCTCCATCTGCTTCTTGACGCGGCCGCGGATCTTTCGCTCGACTGCGAAGACCTCGATCTCGGCCTGCATGCGCGCGTAGACCTCCTCCAGCCGCTTGCTGGGCGAGGCGGTCTCGAGCAGGTCCTGGCGCTCTTCGAGCTTGAGCGAGAGGTGCGCGACGATGGTGTCGGCGAGCCGGCCCGGGGCGCGGATCGCGCGCACGGTGTTGAGCGTCTCGGGGGGCGTCTTCTTGTTGAGCTTGACGTAGTTTTCGAAGCCCGAGTGGACGGTGCGCACCAGCGCCTCGACTTCGACGCCCTGCTCGGCCGGCTCCGGGAAATCCTCCACCTCGCAGGAGAAGAACGGCTCGCGGGTGACGAAGCGGCGGATCTGCGCGCGCGACTTGCCCTCGACGAGCACCTTGATGGTGCCGTCGGGCAGGCGCAGCATCTGGATGATCGAGCCGAGCGTGCCGATCTCGTAGATGTCGTCTTCGCTGGGCTCGTCCTCGCTCGCCTCGCGCTGCGCGCACAGCAGCAGTTCGCGATCGCGGCCGAACGCCTCCTCGAGCGAGCGGATCGACTTGGCGCGCCCGACGAAGAGCGGCACCACCATGTGCGGGAAGACCACGATGTCGCGCAGCGGGAGCAGCGGCAGCACGCGACCCTCGGCAGGCTTCAGCGCGGGCTTGTCCTCGCCGGTGCGGTCCTCGTCGTCGTCGCTGCGAAAGATTCCCATTTCGGCTACTTCCCTTTCCGGCTGCTTCCCTTTCGATGAGCCTCAGACGGGCTTCAGGCGGACTCCGCCTCCTGCTTGAGGGCCAGGAGCGGCTTCTTTCCCTGCTCGATCACTTCCTCGTTGATGATGCACTCCTCGACGTCGTCCCGGGACGGGATCTCGTACATCAGATCGAGCATCACGTTCTCGAGGATCGAGCGCAGACCGCGCGCGCCGGACTTGCGCCGATAGGCCTGCCGCGCGATCGCGCGCAGCGAGCCCTCGGAGAAGCGCAGGCGCACGTCTTCGAACTCGAAGAGCTTCTGGTACTGCTTGATCAGCGCGTTCTTCGGCTTGGTCAGGATGTCGACCAGCGCCTCTTCGGTGAGCGCGTCGAGCGTGGCGATCACCGGCAGGCGGCCCACGAACTCGGGGATCAGCCCGAAGTGCAGCAGGTCCTCCGCCTGCACCTCGTTCAGCACCTCGCCCGGCTTGCGGTCCGTGCGCCGGTGGATGTCGGCGCCGAAACCCATGCCCTTGACGCCGATCCGGCGCTCGATGATCGATTCGAGATCGCAGAAGGCGCCGCCGCAGATGAACAGGATGTTGGTGGTGTCGACCTGGAGGAACTCCTGCTGCGGGTGCTTGCGGCCGCCCTTGGGAGGGACGCTCGCCATCGTCCCCTCGATTATTTTGAGCAGCGCCTGCTGCACGCCCTCGCCGGAGACGTCGCGCGTGATCGACGGGTTCTCGCTCTTGCGCGCGATCTTGTCGATCTCGTCGATGTAGATGATCCCGCGCTGGGCGCGCTCGACGTCGTAGTTCGCGGCCTGGAGCAGGTTGAGGATGATGTTCTCGACGTCTTCCCCGACGTAGCCGGCCTCGGTCAGGGTGGTGGCGTCGGCGATCGTGAAGGGCACGTCCAGAATGCGCGCCAGCGTCTGGGCCAGCAGGGTCTTGCCCGACCCGGTCGGCCCGAGCAGCAGGATGTTGGCCTTCTGGAGCTCGACGTCGCCGACGAAGCCCTGGCTCTCGATCCGGCGGTAGTGGTTGTGCACGGCGACCGCCAGGATCCGCTTGGCGCGCTCCTGGCCGATCACGTACTCGTCGAGCGAGGTCTTGATCTCGCGGGGCTTGGGGACTCGCGAAGACCGCGCGGTGGCCTCGTCCTGGCCGTACTCCTCCGCGATGATGTCGTTGCACAGCTCGATGCACTCGTCGCAGATGTAGACGGTCGGGCCCGCGATCAGCTTCTTGACTTCCCGCTGGCTCTTGCCGCAGAAGGAGCAAGACAGGTTCGCGTCGTCGTCGCGCTTCTTCATCAGCCCTGTCCTCCCCCGTTCCCCCGGCTCCCACCTCTACCATCGGGTCGCGGGATCAGCTCCCTTTGCCGAACCACGCGATCGAGCAAACCGTAGGCCAACGCCTCGTCGCTCGTCATATGGTAGTCCCGCTCCGTATCCCGGGCGATTTCCACCACAGGCTTGCCGGTATGCTCGGCAAGAAGCTCGTTCATGCGCTGGCGCAGCCTCAGGATTTCCCGGGCGTGGATATCGATGTCGCTGGCTGGTCCTTGGACCCCGCTGCTGGGCTGGTGGATCATGATCCGGCAGTTGGGCAGGCCCATGCGCTTGCCCTTCGCCCCCGCGGCCAGCAGCCAGGCGCCCATCGAGGCCGCCTGGCCCACGCAGATGGTCGCGATGTCGGGTCGCACGTATTGCATCGTATCGTAGATGGCGAGGCCGGATGTGACCGATCCGCCCGGCGAATTGATGTAGAGGTGGATGTCCTTCTCGGGGTCTTCTGCCTCGAGGAACAGGAGTTGGGCGATCACCAGGTTCGCGACGTCGTCGTCGATGGCGCTGCCCAGGAAGACGATGCGATCGCGCAGCAGGCGCGAGTAGATGTCGAAGGCGCGCTCGCCCCGCTGACTCTGCTCGATCACGTACGGAATCAGAGGCATTCGTCTCTCCCGGGGGAAACGTACCCAACCCCGCAAGCGGCTGTCGCCGCCGGCGCGAAGCGTCGCTCTCTGTGGGGGGGAGAATCGCGCTAACTATCTGAACTGTCGTCGACTTTAGCCGTGCTCGCGAGGAAATCAAGCACCTTTTCGTCGACCACCTGGGTGCGCAGTGCGCGCTCCAGGCCCTCCTCGCCCCAGGCCCGGCGGAGGCGCGCGGGATCGACCCGCTGCTCGCGCGCGAGATGGGCGATGCGGTCTTCGATCTCGCTGGCCTCGGCCTGGATGCCGCGCGCCTTGGCGATCGCCTCGAGCAGCAGCATCTCGCGCACCTCGCGCTCGGCCCGCGGCCGCCACTCTTCCTTCCAGCGCCCGATCTGCGCCTCCAGCTGATCGTCGGGCACGGCGCCCGCGAGCCGGCGCGCGGCGTTCTGGAGCAGCCGGTCGAGCTGGCGCGAGACGAGGCCCGGCGGCAGCTCGAAGCCGGTGCGCGCGATCAGCGCGTCGAGCAGCGTGCGGTGCAGCTCGGCCCTGGCGCCGCGCTCGGCGGCGGCCTCGAGATCCGCACGCACCCGCGCGCGCAGCGCCTCCAAGGACTCGAAGTCACCGAGGTCCTTGGCGAGCTCGTCGTCGAGGGCCGGCACCACGCGGCGACGGATCGCGGCGACGTGGACGGCGAAGACCGCGTCGCGCCCGGCCAGCTCGCGGGTTCCGTAGTCGTCGGGGAAGCGCACGCGGACCTCGCGGTCCTCGCCCGCCTTGGCGCCCGCGAGCTGCTCCTCGAAGCCCGGCAGGAAGCGCTGCGAGCCGAGCTCGAGCTCGACGCCCTGCCCGCTTCCGCCCGCGAAGGGCTGCCCGTCGATGCGCCCCACGAAATCGATCGTGAGCACGTGCGCGGGCGCTGCCTCCATCCCGGGCGGCTCCTCCAGCAGCGCTGCCTGGCGCTGGCGCAGCTGTTCGAGCTCCCGCTCGACGTCCGGCTCGCCCACCGTCACGCGCGGCCGGCGCGCGGGCAGGCCCGTCAGCTCCGGCAGCTCGAAGGAGGGCTTCACCTCGACGCGCGCGGTGTACACGAACTCGGCGTCGATGGCGGGCGTCTTCGCGGCGATCGCGGGCTCGGCGACCGGCTCGAGGCCCGCCTGCTCGAGCGCGGGACCGAGCGTCTCCGCCACCAGGCTCTGCTCGATCTGCTCGCCGATCTGCGCGCCGTACAGCTTCTCGAGCACGGAGCGCGGCGTCTTGCCGGGCCGGAAGCCGCGCACGGGCGCGCGCTTGGCAAGGTCCTGGTAGGCGCGGTCGTAGGCGCGCCGGACGCGCTTCACGTCGACGCTCACCTCGAGGGTTCGCACCACGGAGGAATCCTCGGTCGCGCGCACCCGGATCGCGGAGGCAGCGGAATCTTGACTCATGGGCTCCTTGTGCGGTGCCGGGGACAGGAGTCGAACCTGCACGCCCTTTCGGGCGATGGCTCCTAAGGCCATCGCGTCTGCCAGTTCCGCCACCCCGGCCCTCGGCCAACGTAGGCAAGGCCGGCCCCGCGCGGCAACCGCCGCGGCTACTCGATCCGGGGCCCGTACACGCGCACCAGCCGCAGGCCCAGCAGCAGGTGCGTCAGATGCCGGGGCGCGATGCCGTCGAGATCCCGGAAATGGGTCGCTTCGAGCCAGCCGAGCCAATCGATCGCCAGCTGCTTCTCGCGTCCCGTCCAGTCCACGCGAGGGTCGGCGACCAGCCGTCCGAGCGACTCCGTGTAGTGGCCGAGCAGGAGCGCCGCGTCCTCCGGGTCGAAGTCGCGCCGCTGAAGCTCCACGTCGAAGAAGCGCCGCTGGATCGGCTCGGGGTCGTCGCCCGCGCGGCGGCTGGCGGCGAGCAGCAGCTCGACCATGTGCAGGTTCGAATGATCCACGGGCTCCGACGCGCTGTCCCGGCTCGCGAGGTAGTGGCGGCGCGCGTGATCCAGAACGAGCTCGACGCTCAAGCTCTGCCCCTGCGCGTTCGTCCAGGTCCTCTCGAGATCCCCCTCGTTCGCGAGCAGCACGCCGAGGAACTGGTAGGCGTCCGCCTCCACGGGGGGGACGCCGGGAACGCGAAACAGCATGCGTGCGAGCTGCGGCGAATCGAGCGGAGCCGGAAGAAAGATCTGGCCGCGGTGCGAGGCGTAGATCGCCGAGAGCGGAAGGATCGCGCCGCTCGCCTCGAAGGCGAAGCGGTCGCCGAGCTTCGCCGCCCTTCCCTCGGGCCTCCAGAGCTCGAGCAGCAGGGCCAGCAGGCCGCCGCCATGCGACTCGAATCCCTGCGCGGTCCCGAGCACCAGCTCATCGACGTCGCCGAAGACACGGACCTGCCGCATGAACGCGAGCAGCTGCTCCTGCTCGACGGAGAACACCAGGGCGTAGTGCCCCAGATCCTCGACCAGCCTCGCCTTCTCGCGCTCCAGCACCGCCGCGACCCGCGCCTCGAGGTCGGGCTCCGGGACAACGGGGTGCGCGCGCTCGCAGGCTGCGGCCGGGATCAGCGCCAGGAGCGCGAGGAAGCGTGAGGCGATCCGCGTTCGCACCGAAACCTCTGGCTGGAGACCCCCGGTTTTGGGAAGATACTCCTCATCCACCGAGCGCCCGCCCAGAGGTCCCCCGCATGTTCGAGCCCAAGCTCCCCGCCAGCGTCGACGCGATCCACCTCGACCAGCTCGAATTCTGGATCGCCCCCGCCGAGGAACGCGAGGGCACCTTCGCGCTGCTGCGCCGCGAGCGGCCGATGTCCTTCCACAAGGAATTCGAGCCGCCGCCGGAGATGCCGCTGCCGAGGGGCCCCGGCTACTGGGCGGTGACGCGCCACGCCGACGTGGTGACGGCGAGCCGCCGCAGCGACCTCTTCTGCTCGGGCAAGGGCGTCAACATCCCCGATCTGCCGGCGGAGCTGAACGAGTTCTTCGGGTCGATGATCGCGATGGACGATCCGCGCCACGCGCGGCTGCGCGGGATCGTGTCGCGCGGCTTCACGCCGCGGGCGCTCGCGCACCTCCAGGGCGACGTCGAGCGGCGGGCCACCGCGCTGGTCGACGCCGTGATCGAGAAGGGCGAGTGCGACTTCGTCCGGGACATCGCGGCCCCGCTTCCGCTCGGGATCATCTGCGACATGATGGGGATCCCCGAGAGCCAGACCCAGTTCGTCTTCGAGCAGACCAACATCATCCTCGGCCTCGGCGATCCCGAGTACGTCTCGCCGGGCACCAACCCTCTGATCGCGGCCCTCAACTCGGGCAAGGCGCTGGCGGAGCTGATGAACGAGCTGGCGACCGAGCGCCGGAAGCGGCCGAAGGAGGATCTCACCTCCCAGCTGCTGAACACCAAGATCGACGGCGAGACGCTCACCGACCAGGAGATCGCGTCTTTTTTCGTGCTGCTGGTCGCGGCCGGCAACGAGACCACGCGCAACGCGATCAGCCACGGCATGAAGGCGCTCTCGGATCACCCGGACCAGAAAAAGAAATGGGCCGCCGATTTCGAAGCCGTGGCGCCCAGCGCGGTGGAGGAGATCGTGCGCTGGGCTTCCCCCGTGATCCACTTCCGCCGCACGGCGACCCAGGACACCGTGCTCGGCGGGCAGCCGCTGCGCGCGGGCGAGAAGGTGGTGCTCTGGTACAACTCGGCGAACCGCGACGAGACCGTCTTCCCCGACCCCTACCGCTTCGACGTGACGCGCGAGCCCAACGAGCACGTGGGCTTCGGCGGCCCCGGCGCCCATCATTGTCTGGGCGCCAACCTCGCCCGGCGCGAGATCACGGTGGTGTACCGCGAGCTGCTGCGCCGGCTCCCGGACCTCGAGATCACGGGCGCGCCCGAGATGCTGCGCTCGAACTTCATCCATGGCATCAAGCGCATGCCCTGCTCGTTCACGCCGGGCGGAGCGCGCTAGCGCCGCGCTCCGTTCTCTAGTCGGGAAACAGACCGCCCGGGAGCTCCGCGAGCTCGTCGAGGGTGGCGTCGTCCAGCTGCTCCGGGCGCAGCTGCTCCCGCGCGTAGCGCAGGTGCACGCGCTCGCGCAGGAAGACCTCGAACAGATCCGCGTCGAGGTGACCTTGCTTCACCATGTTCCGCAGCATCTCGACCGCGTCGGAGACCGTCATCGGATCCCGGTAGGGCCGGTCCGGCGCGGTGAGTGCTTCGAACACGTCGGCGAGGCCGAGCAGCCGGCCCTGGAGGGTGATCTGGGTGCCCGCCAGTCCGAGCGGATAGCCGAGCCCATCGATCCGCTCGTGGTGGGAGCCCGCGATCCGGGGGACGGCGCCGAGCTGCGGCGGGAAGGGCAGCTGATCGAGGAGCCGGATCGTCAGCTCCGCATGCTCCTCGATCACCTTTCGCTCCCGGGGGTTCAGCGTCCCGTGCGGGATGGTCAGGTTCTCGATCTCGTCGTCGTCGAGGATCGGCGAGACGACGCCTCGAGCGTCCCGCCAGCTCCGCGTTGCGGCGATCGCGCGGACCCGCTCGCGCCGCGCCGGATCCATCGCCTCGGTGCCGATGTTGCAGGACCGCAGGAACGCGAGCTCCTCGCGCAGCTCCGCGAGCTCGGGCGGGTCGCCGACCACGCAGCGATCCTCGGGCAGCTTCGCGCGCAGCCGGGCGATCTCCGCCTCCCGCTCCAGCACTGCGTAACGGACCGCGACGAGCTCGATCCGGTCGTGGATCGTCTCGAGCTTGGTCGCCTTGTCCATCACGTGGACCGGCGTGACCACCTTGCCGAAATCGTGGAGCAGCGCGGCGATGCGAAGCTCGTATCGCTCGGCCGACGAGAACCCGAAGTTGGCGAAGGCGCCCTCGCGCGTGCGACACACCGCGTCGGCGAGCAGCTCGGCGAGGATCGGAACCCGCCGGCAGTGGCCGCCCGTGTAGGCCGACTTCTCGTCGAGCGCCGTCACGGTGAGGCCGATCAGGCCCTCGAAGAGGGCCCGGAACTCGTCCACCAGGGCGCGGTTCGCGAACGCGACGGCCGCCTGCGACGCGAGCGAGCGCGCCGCGGCGACCCCCGATTCGCGGAAGCTCGCGAGCGGCGCTCCCTGCTCGTTGCGTGGCCCCGACAGCTCCAGCATCGCGGTGAACTTCTGTTCGTGATCGAGCAAGGGAAGCGAGAGCGATGCCGCGGCGCCCGCGCCGGAGGCCGGTCGATGCACCGCTTCGCCGGTCTCGGCGGCTTCCGTCGCCGCGGGCGATGCGCCCGTCCAGGTTCCCAGGGTGGCCGCGGCCTCCAGCCCTCCGCCTGCGGTCAGGCGGAGGAAGGCGGCGCTCTCGCTGTTGGTGGTGTCGACGAGGGCCTGGAGCACGAGCGCGACGAGCCGCTCCTCGCTGCGTTCCTGCGAGAGCGCGACCCCGACGGCGCTGGCCGAGGCGAGCGCCTGCACGTGCCGTTCGATCCGGCTCGCCATTCCGTCGAAGGTCTCACCCAGCTCGCCGAACTCGTCGCGCGACTGGATCGAGACCCGCGTGTCGAAGCGGCCTTCGCCGAGCCGGAGCGCAGCCCGGGCCAACAGTTGGATCGGCCGCAGCGTGCGACGGATCTGGATCGACGCGAGCGCCGTCACGACCAGCACGGCCAGCAGCAGCGACCAGCGGAAGACGTCGCGAAACTCGGCGAGCGGCGCGAAGGTGAGCGCGCTCGACTGGCTCCGGACCACGTACCAGGAGGGCGCCGCGAAGCGGCTCGACAGGAAGAGCAGCCAGGGCTCGGCGATCGGAGCCTCGGCGGGACGCTGAGGCGCCCGTTCCCCGAGCACGCCCGGGACCGCCGCCTCGGCCACCCGGAGCGCGGCCTCGTCGGCGAGCGAGGAGAAGACCAGCTGGCCCGCCGCGTCGACGATCGTGAGCGCGGTATCGGGGTCGTTCCGGTCGTAGGTCCACAGGTAGGCGGGGTCGATCTCCGCCGCGAGGAGTCGGCCCGCGCGCGCCGGGTCGGGCGCCTGCACGAGCAGCACGCGCTGCTCGCCCTGGAGGCGCAGCACGCTCTTTCCCGTCTCGATCGCCCTGCGCTCGGGCGCGCTGAGGCCCCCCCCCGGCAGCTCGTCGGGCGCCGCTCGCCGGATCGAACGCCAGGGCATCGCTTCGGAGCGGGCGTCCCCCGGCGCGCTCGTGGCCACCTGGAGCGAGGCGTCTCCGAGGGCGCGCAGCAGGCCGTCTGCCACCAGCAGACGCGAGACGATCGCCATCCCCTCGCTCTTGCTGTCCCGGCGCAGCTGCTCGCGTGCGGCGCGCTCCAGCTCGTTCGAGGAGCGGCGCACGGCGAAGACGCCGACCACCCCGGTGGGAAGCAGGGCGCAGACCAGGAAGAGGCCGAACACGCGCCTGGCGACGCGGCTGCCGAAGTCGCCGAATTCGCGCGTGCGCATTCGCGTCAGAACTTCGAAGCGAGCCCGATGTAGGCTCCATTGGCGGCGCGAACGACGTCGTCGCGGCTCTTGGCCGCCGTCAGCGGGGCGACGCTCTCGCCGTCCTTGCCCATGCTGTAGAGATCGAAGTCCGTGTTGATCGGAACCAGGAAGCGGTCCTTGCGCGCGTGGGCCGGCGGACCTCCGCCACCACCTCCGCCACCACCGCCGCCGCCACCGCCGCCGCCACCGCCTCCGCCGCCGCCGCCTCCGCCGCCGCCGCCACCACCGCCGCCACCACCGCCGCCGCCACCACCGCCGCCGCCACCGCCGCCTCCGCCGCCTCCTCCGCCGCCGCCACCACCACCGCCGCCGGGCAGCTTCGCCTCGGCAAGTGGGACGTACTGGTAGGGATTGCCCCAGGGATCCCGGGGCGTGCCGAGGCCGGCGTCGGCGAGCGTCGCCGGCAGGCTGTCGCCTTCGACGAGGTGCCCGCTCAATACGGTCGCGATGTTCTTGATCTCGATCACCGCGCGCATCACGCGGACGCGCTCGAGATAGGCGAGATACGAGGTCGACGTGATCGCGGCGAGCGTGCCGATGATGGCCAGCACCACCCCGAACTCGATCAGCGTGACGCCGCGCTGCGCGCGCTCACGAAGTGCGGCCATCGAGAGCCTTCATCTGTTCGAGCGCCCGTTCGGCCAGCTCCGTCAGGTCGGCCCCTGCGTGCTCGTGGGCGCGTTCGCTCATCTCTTCGAGGGTCGCGAGGATGTCGCCCTGTAGCCTCCCCCGTTCCTCCGCGCGCAGCTTCAGCGCGGCGACCAGCTCGTTGAGCGCGTCGGCTTCGTTCGCGAGGTAGTCGGTGGAGCGCAGGCGCACCGGCTCCGGAAACTCGCCGGCCGCGAGGCGCTGGAAGACGTTCGTGAAGCGCACGAGCGGTCCCGTGATGCGGCGGCCCAGCCAACCCGCGGCGAGCGCCACGCCGATCAGCGAGACGAGCGCGACGGGCCAGAAGCGCTCGTGCAGCTCGAGGATCCGTCCGCTGGCCTCGTACACCTTCTGCGGGGAGGACGAAGCAAACTCCAGCGGGAGCGCCCAGCGCGCGAGCGTCACGGCGCCGGCGCCGAGCGCGAGCACCAGGGCGAATGCGACCGAGGCGACGATCAGGTGGATCCCGAACGACTTCAGCTCGTGCGCGGTGCTACGCCTGCTCATGTTGCCCCCTCCGGATCGGCGACGCGGGCCTTGCGCTGCCACGGAGCCCGTTGGCCCTTCGGACCCCCGACGCGCGGCGTGCGCCGCCAGGGCTGTGGCTGCGTCTCCATTTGAAGCAGCTCGGTGGGGCGCAGTCGCATCTCGAAGGAGAGCGTGGCGTCCTGACCCTCGCGGTCGATGCCCTCGATCTCGAAGTGGATCGGCCCCTCGCCGCTGCCTTCCTGCTTCACCGCGAGAACCTGGATGGCGCCGAGCTCCTGCGGACCCCGCATGAAGAAGATCCACTCGGGGTTGATCTCGAGCGTCCGGCCGTCGAAGCGCGCGTCCTCGCTGTACCACGTCCCGAGCAACGGCTGGGGCGTCTGGTCGGGGGCACAGCCCAGCAGAGCGGCGACGGCTCCGATTGCAAGCGAGACGCGACAGGCGCTGGCCCAGACCGTCCTCATCGCCACCTCGAAGTGACCGGCCCCGATCATTTCGTCCGGTTGGACGAGCCACTTGAGCCAGAAACTGCGCAGAAAGGAGTATTCTGGACCCCCTCTCGCGAGGCCCGCCGATGCAGCCGCTCGTGATCGAAGCCGCCATCAACGGCGCCACGCCGAAGGCGCTCAGCCCCTTCGTGCCCCGCAGCGTGCAGGAGATCGCGGACGACGCCTGCGCGTGCCTGGCGGCGGGCGCCGCCATCGTGCACAACCACAACGACGAATCGATCGTGCAGGCGCGGCACGCGAGCGCGCCCTACGCGGCGGCGTGGCAGCGGATCCTGGAGCGGCACCCCACCGCGCTGCTCTACCCGACCATGGGGAGCGGCGGCCCGCACACCAGCATCCAGGAGCGCTACGCGCACGTCGAGGAGCTCGCCGACGCGGGGCTCCTGCGCATGTCGCTGATCGACCCGGGCTCGGTGAGCCTGGGCGGGCTGGACGCGGAGGGGCTCCCCGCGCCGGTCGAACTCGTCTATCACAACAGCTTCGCCGACGCGCGCTACATGGTGGGCTTCTGCTGCGAGCGCCACCTCGCGGCGCATGTCTCGATCTTCGAGCCGGGGTTCCTGCGCGTGGCGCTCGCGTATCACGAGGCCGGCCGGCTGCCGCCCGCAAAGATCCAGCTTTATTTTGGCGGCCCCGCCCTCCCCTTCGGCCTGCCGCCCACCGAGGCCAGCCTCGACGCCTACCTCGCGATGCTGGCAGGCACGCAGCTGCCCTGGATGGTCGGCGTGATCGGCGGCGACATCGCCAGCACTCCCCTCCCCGAGCTCGCGATCCGGCGGGGCGGGCACGTCCGGGTCGGGCTCGAGGATTACGCAGGAGCGCGCCGGCCGCGCAACGTCGAGCTGGTCGAGGAGATGGTCGCGCTGGCCGAGCGCTGCGGCCGCCCGCTCGCTACCAGCGCCGAGGCCGCGAAGCTGATCGGCGTCGAGGGCTAGCCAGGCCGCCCGGCCCTCGCGTGCGCCAGCCACGCGCTCGCGGCCGCCCGCGCGCGGCGCGGTGTCGGCCAGAGGCGAAGCGCCCAGCGCGCCTGCGCGAGGCTTCCCTGCGTCGACCCTGCGGCGGCGAGCAGACGGGCGTAGCGGTCCGCGACCCCCGCGATCCGCCTCCGCCAGGAGCGGCGCGGCGCGGGGAGGCGCGCCCGGGCGAGCCTGCGCCGGTTGATCCCGATCGCGAGCGCGATCTCGCGGATGTTCTCCCCCGTCTCCATCAAGCGTCGCGAATCCGATCCGGCGTGGATGCGATAGCAGCCGTAGGCCTGCGCCACGCTGCCGACCGGCCCGAGCAGGCCGAGGCGAAAGGCGAGCTCCATGTCGGCGCAGTGGTGGAGGAGCGTGCAGAAGCCGCCCGCGCGCTCGCAGGCTTCGCGGCGCAGCACCCAGCCGGCGAACTGCACCTGCTGCCGGGTGGCCTGCCGCTTCGCGAAGTCGCGGAGGATGCGCCCCTCCCCGGCCCGGGCGGGGCCCGGTGCGTTCAGGCGCGCGCCCCGCTCGTCGATCGTGGCGACCGGACCGACCGCCATCACGAGATCCTCGCGCAACCCGATCACGCGCTGGTAGGCGGCGTAGAAGCCCGCGAGCACCTCGTCGTCGGCGTGCAGGATGTGCACCCAACGTCCCCGGGCGCGACGCAGGCAGGTGTTGAAGGTCTGCGTAGCCCCGAGGTTGCTCGGGTGCCGGTGGAAGCCGACCCGCCCGCCGCCGAGCTTCTCGACCAGCGCCTGCGGGTCTCCGGAGGGCGAGGCGTCGTCGATCACCTCGATCTGCATCGCGGCCGGGCCCGGATCCTGGGCGAGCACGCTCGCGAGAGCGCGCGCGAGATAGGCATCGCTCTGGTAGTTCGGAAGCATCACCGACCAGAACGGCCGGGCTTCGCACGCGGGCACCGGCGGGATCGCGGGGATTCCGGCCGCGATCTCGGCCTCGCTCGGCAGCCGCGGCAGCCCGAAGTCCATGCGCGACCTAGCGGGCCTCGCGCAGCCGCGCTCCGGCCCGCAGCCCGTCCCGGATCGAATCGGCGATGCCCTGGAAGCGCCAGCAGGCGTAGCGGCCCGCCAGCTCGACTCCCCGCTGCTCGAGCGCCTCGAGCGCCCGCTCGCGCCAGCGCGAGCCCGGCCACGACCAGGTGTAGGCCGTCTCGACCCAGCTCGCGTCCACCACCTCGGGCTCGGCGATGAACCCCCAATCCTGGAGCTCGGCGACGACCGCCGCTGCGTAGCGCCTCTCCTCGGCCTCCGCGGATCGCGCTCCCGCCGCGAACGCGCGCTCGACGTAGAGCGAGACCCGCGTGCGCGAATCGCGGTGCGCGGCGGGCAGGAAGCCGGCGTCGACGTTGCTGTAGAAGCCGATCCGGTGGAAGCCCGAACGCGAGCCGGGAAGGTAGAGCCAGTGCTGATCCGGACAGGCCGGGCCGCGCAGCGCCCCGATGTTCAGCACCAGCACGGAGCTGTGGGGATCCTGCGCGGCCTCGACGCGCAGGCCCGCCATCGCGAGCGTCTGGTCGAGGGGCAGGGTCGAGAGCAGCCGGTCGTAGCCAGCCGTCGTCCCGTCGGCGAAGTGGACCTCGCGCGCGTCGGAAGCGATCCGCACGGCGCGCTTTCCGAGCTCGATGCGGGAGCCGGCGGCGAGGCGACCCACCAGCGTGTCGAGCCCCTCGCGCGGATAGACGAAGCTCGCGTTGTAGCCGGCTCCCGTTC
The DNA here is from genome assembly GCA_036560145.1 of Myxococcota bacterium. Lineage (GTDB taxonomy): Bacteria > Myxococcota_A > UBA9160 > UBA9160 > SMWR01 > DATBRV01. The sequence goes on along the minus strand of DATBRV010000149.1, from coordinate 39,937 downwards.
GCGCGGCCGGTCCCGGCCGCGCAAGCGGGGACTTCTCGGACCCCTGCGGCGCGATGCGGTCGCAGAGCCCCGCGGTGTAGAGCTCATGGAAAGGATGGAAGAAGAGCTCGCAGAGCGTGGCGCCGAATCGCCGGCGGAGCCACTCGCTGAACGTGAACGCCGCGCCGCCCGCATCGCGCTGCTCGCCCCGAGCGCGAGCCGCGACCTCCGGCGGCAGGAAATCCAGGTGCTCCTGCAATGGGTAGGGCACGAAGCGGCCCTGCTCCGGGAAGAAGACCGCTGAGCGGCGTTCGAAGCGCTGGACCGGCGCGAGCGCGTCGATCAGCTCGAGGACCTCCGGCTCTCCCCCGAAGATCCAGTGCCCGCCGCCCGGCTCGAATTGATAGGCGTCGTCCTTGGCCACCCCGTGCTGGCGCTCGTTCGAGCCCGGGCTGCGCGAGTAGGAGCCGCAGATGCCGCCCGGATGCTCGGCCGCCTCGTACGCGACGCCGCCGGAGGCGCGCGCGGCCGCGACCCCCGTCACGCCAGCCCCCAGGATCACGATCCGGCTCGCCATCCGGCCGGCTCAGAAGACGAGGCTGCGCGGCAGCGCGTCGCCCAGCCGATCGCGATAGGCCGCGAGCGGCCGCGAAGGCCGGCGCACCTGCGACTTCGAGCCCTGATCGTAGTGCTGGAACGGCCTCAGGTACCGCTCGGTGTAGGCGCAATCGCGCTCGTTCATGAGCGCCTCGCAGTGCTCGAGGCGAAGGCTGTGATAGCGGACCAGCCAGGCGACCGGCTCGGGCACGTGACCCTCGAGCCGCGAGAAGCCGAACTCGTCGTGGTTCCACTGCATCACGCAGGCATCGAGCCCGATGCCGGGCGCATAGCTTCCGATCGGCGTGTTGAAGCACACCACGTTCTCGGGCTTCTCACCCGCGAGCAGCAGCAGCTTGCCGAGGTCGTGCAGCAGCGCCGCGAGCCACAGGTTCCCGTCCTCGACACCGTCGCGCTCCATGGCTTCGAGCACCTGGAGCACGTGAACCTTCTGGCTGGTCGCGCCGAGAGCCACGTCGGTGGGATCGACGCACTCGGAGAGGCGCTCGATCAACGTCCAGGTGTCGACCCGCCCGAAGACCGGCTGCGCGTACTTGCGGGCGAGCAGTGCGACGGATTCGCGCGTCTGGGCGCCATGGGCGAGCTCGATGGCATACGCGCGCTTGCGGAAGGAACGCTGCTCGCGCTTTCCCGACTTCCACCAACGCATCGCGCGAACACTAGGCAAACCCATCCCGCGCTGCTAAATCATCTGTCGACGGAGCCATCCCCATGAGCGAGCAGCCCTACGTCGCCATCACCGCCGACACCCACGCGGGCGCGGCCATCGACGCCTATCGGGAGTATCTCGATCCCGACCAGCGCCCCGACTTCGACGCCTGGCGGGGCCGGTACCGGAACCCCTCGGAGAAGCACGTCGGGGGCAAGAAGACCAAGAACTGGGACTCGAACGAGCGCCGCGCCGACCTCCAGAAGGACGGCGTCGTCGGCGAGGTGATCTTTCCCAACACCGTTCCGCCCTTCTACCACCAGGCCTTCCACATTGCGCCGCCGCCTTCTCCCGAGCAGTACGCGCGCTATCTCGCCGGAGCCCGCGCGCACAACCGCTGGCTCGCCGACTTCTGCGCCGAAGAGCCCGCGCGCCGCGCCGGGATCGGGCTGATCCACCTGAATGAAATTGACGACGCGATCGCCGACGTTCGCTGGATCGCGAGCCATGGCTTGCGGGGCGGCGTGCTGCTTCCCCTGCCCTCGCCCTCGGACGTCCACCTGCGGCCGCTCAACCACCCGGACTACGACCGGCTCTGGGCCGTGATCCAGGATTGCGACGTCGTGATCAACCAGCACTCCGGGCAGGGCTCCCCCGCCTACTGCGAGGGCCAGGGCTCGAAGGCGCTCTGGGCGATGGAGATGTCGTTCTTCGTGCAGCGCGGCTACACGCACCTGATCATGGGCGGCGTCTTCGAGCGCTTCCCGAAGCTCCGCTACATCCTCACGGAATCCGGAGCCGCCTGGGCGCCCAAGCTGATGCGCGGCATGGACGCGATGTACCTCGCCTGGAAGGCGGGCGCGATCGGCGAGATCGACACCTCGAAGGATCCGGCCTTGAAGGAGCTCCCCAGCTTCTACGCCAGGCGCAACTGCTGGTACGGCGCGAGCTTCCCGTCACCGGCGGACGTCGAGGGACGCGAGATCGTCGGCGTCGACCGGGTGCTCTGGGGCAACGACTACCCCCACTACGAGGGCTGCTACCCGTATTCGCGCGAGAACATGCGCTTCGCCTTCTCGGGCATCGCCGAGAAGGAGGTCCGCATGATGCTCGGCGAGAACGCCGCCAAGCTCTACGGCTTCGACCTCGCCGCGCTCCGGCCGGCTGCGCAGGAGGCCGGCATCACGCCCTCGCTGGTCGCCAAGCCGCTCGAAGAGATTCCCGCGGATTCGACCTGCATCACCTTCCAGCAGGCGCGCTTCCAGAAGCTGCTGAAGAAGCGTTAGCTCCAGCGCCGCCCCGCTACTCCTCGCGCGCGAGGATCGGGATGTAGCTCGGCCACCAGATCGCGCTGCGGACGGTCCCTTCGATCTGGTCGTCGGGAATCGCGCGGCCCAGGTGGGCGTCGCGCGCGGTGCGGACGACCGCGCACGCGATCCGGAAGCTGACCTCGCGCAGCTCGCTCTGGCTCGGGAAGATGGCGCCCTGCGCCAGGCGCTCGTCGCGCACGCAGCCGGCCAGCGTCTGCGCGGCGACCGCGAACATCTCGTCGCTGATCTCGCGCGCTTCCGAGACGATCGCCCCGAGGCCCACGCCGGGGAAGATGAAGACGTTGTTGCTCTGCCCGATCACGTGCCGCTGCCCCGCGCGCACGACGTCCTCGAAGGGACTGCCGGTCGCCACGATGGCGCGGCCGCCGGTCCAGTCGAGCGCATCCTTCGGCGTGCACTCCGACTTCGAGGTGGGGTTCGAGAGCGGCAGGATCACGGGCCGCTCGACATGGCTCGCCATCTCCTCGAGCATCTCGCGCGTGAAGGCGCCGGGCTGCGCGGTCGCGCCCACCAGGATCGTCGGACGGAAGCCGCGGATCGCGTCCACGGGGGTCGGGTTGGCGCTGGCATCGATGCGGTAGTGATCGAGGTTCTGCTTGCTGAGCGCGAACTCGCGCTTGTAGGGCTCCTGGATCTCGTGGCCCTCGTGCAGCAGCCCTTGGGTGTCGAAGGCGGCGATCGCGCGGTGGACGTCCTCGTCGCTGGCGCCCGCCCGCCGCATGGCGGCCTTGGTCAGCCGGGCGATGCCGATGCAGGCGCCCCCTGCGCCGATGAAGAGCACGCGCTGCTCGGCGATCGTCTGCCCGGTGATCCGGAGCGCCGCGAAGATGCCGCCGAGCGTCACCGCCGCCGTGCCCTGGATGTCGTCGTTGAAGCTCGGAACGCGCTTGCGATAGCGCTCGAGCAGCGTGAAGGAGTGCGTCTTCGCGAAGTCCTCCCACTGGAGTACCGCGCGCGGGAACACGTCGCGCACGCCCTGCACGAACTTCTCGACGAAGTCGAAGTAGGCCTGCCCGGTGAGGCGCCGCTGCCGGTAGCCGTTGTAGAGGGGATCGTCGAGCAGCGTCTGGTTGTTGGTGCCCACGTCGAGGCTCACGGGCAGGACCTTCGAGGGATGGATGCCCGAGCCGGCCACGTAGAGCGCGAGCTTCCCGATCGGAATGCCCATGCCGCCGGCGCCGAGATCGCCGAGGCCGAGGATCCGCTCGTTGTCGGTGACCACCAGCAGCCGGATGTCGCGGAAGGGCGCGTTCTCGAGGACCTCGCGCACGCGGCCCACGTTGTCCGGGGTGATCCAGATGCCGCGCGCCGAGCGCAGGATGTGGCTGAACTTCTGGCAGGCGAGCCCCACCGTCGGCGTATAGACGATCGGAAGCAGCTCGGGCAGGTTCTCGACCAGCACGCGGTAGAAGAGCACCTCGTTCAGGTCCTGGAGGCTGGTGAGCCCGATGTACTTCTCGAGGTCGGTCGCCTTGGCCCGGATGTGCTCCAGCTCGAGCTCGACCTGCTGCCCGATCTCGAGCACCTGGTCCGGCAGCAGGCCGTCCAGGCCCAGCGCCCGGCGCTCCTCGAGCGTGTAGGCGAGCCCCTTGTTGGTGGACGGGTTCTTGAGCAGCCAGACGCCGCGCTTGCGTGTCTCGATGCGGTCCTCGCCGCCGAGCTTCTGGTCGTAGCTCTCTTCCTTCATCTGGCACTCCAGCGGGGCCTGGCGTCAGACTACCACTCGCCAGAGCCGCATGCGGAGGGCCGTTGGCCGAAGCGACCCGATCGCCCGTCAGCGCGCCCGCTGGCTCGCCAGCCAGGCGTCGATCTCCTGCCAGCGCTCGCGCAGCCATTCGGCCTGGGCGTCTCGCGAGGTGGGGATCGACGCGCGGGGGATGCGCTGGAAGCGCACGCGGATCGTCTGGTGCAGCAGCTCGCCCCGCCAGAGCTGCGCCAGCGTGGCGGCGCCCTCGAAGCCGGTGTGCGCGCACACGACGACGTCCGCGTGCGGCGCCGCCTCGAGCAGGGCGAGCGCGCCGCCGGGGCGCGGCGGCAGCACGCCGTGCAGCGAGCGCGCGTACTCGAGCGCCTTCAGGTCGCCCTCGCGAGCCAGCCGCTCGAGCACTCGCGCGCGCTTGGCCTCGGAGAAGCGCGTGCCCTCCGGGTAGATCAGCACGCCGTCGCGCGGCGAAAGATCCCGGGCCGCCGCCTGCACACGCGCGACCTCACGCTGCGAATCGTTCGAGTCGCGGTCGACGAAGACGTGGGGCAGGCGATTGCCGACCACGTCGAGGCAGGGATCCCAGAGCAACTCGCGCTTGAGCACGTAGCGGAGCTCGATGCCGTGGGGACGGCCGACCAGCGCCGAGGCGAGCAGCGTGTCGCCGGTGCTCGCATGGCGCAGGAGCAGCAGATAGGGGCCCTCGCCCAAGCGCGCGCGCGAATCCTCGATCTCGAGGCGCAGGTCGAATAGCCGCACGGCTGCGGCCAGCAGCGACGCGCCCCAGACATCCTGGAGGCGGTAGTGCAGCGCGCTCCAGCGCTCGGCGTCCCAGCGCGCGATCGGCCGCAGCAGCCAGAGCCCGGCGCTGATCAGGAGCCCCGCCAGCTCGCAGACGAGGTAGCAGGTCAGGAAGGCGCCGCTGCGCAGCGCGACGCCGCCATCGCGCCGGATCAGATCCACCACCGCAGCCGCCGGCGCCCAGAGCGGCGCCGACGCGAGCGCGAACAGACACGCCAGTGCGTAGCCTGGGACCGTGACGAGGCGCCGCAGCAGCTTCGCCCGCGGCTCGGAGGGGGTGACCCGGGCGGGGGGCGCTGCGGCGCTCATCGGTGGGTCTCCTCGCACAGCCGCTCGCACAGATCCCAGAGCGCGCGGCGATCGGCCCCGGATTCGCGCGTGCCGGGGAGCAGATGCGTGCAGCGGGGCTCGCGGTCGAAGAAGAAGCGCCCGCTCCACGCGCGCGCCCTCTGGCTGGCGGCCAGCCAGAGGACGGTGTCGGCGCCCTCGGCGGGGGTTCTCAGGATGCTGCGCGTGAGGCGATGGAAGCGCGGCAGCGAGCTCTGCACCGCCGGCGTGTCCACCCAGCCCGGGTGCATCGCGTTCACCACCACCGAGCTGCCCGCGAGATCTTCGGCCCACAGCTCGGCCAGCACCAGCTGGGCCCGCTTGGTCTCCGCGTAGGCGCTCACGCCGTCATACCCGCGCTTCTCCCAGTTCGGATCGCGGAGCGCGAGGTGTCGGGCGTACATGCCTCCGGAGGAGACCCAGATCACCCGGCCGTCTTCGGATTCGAGCAGGAGGGGCTTCAGAAGACGGGTGAGCAGCCAGGGCCCGACCACGTGGGTGGCGAGCGTGAGCTCGAGGCCGTCACGGGTCAGGGCGCGCTCGTCCGGCAGCACGCCGGCGTTGTGCACCAGCACGTCCACGCGAGCTTCGGCGAGGCGCGCGCCCGCGGCGCGGACCGAGGCGAGGTCCGAGACGTCGAGGACCTCGAGCGAGACGCGTCGATTTCCGGTCTCGGCGCGGATCCGCTCGAGCGCCTGCTCGCCGCGCTCGCGGCTGCGGCACAGCAGCACGACCTCGGCACCGAGTCCGGCCAGCGCGCGCGAGGTCTCGAAGCCGATGCCCGAGTTGGCGCCAGTGACCAGGCAGCGGCGCCCCGAGAGGTCGACGTCGAGATCCCCGGGCTGGAAGCGCAGTGCGTGGATGCGATAGCCGGTGCGATCGAAAGACGGGATGATGAGCGGATCGACGATCCGACCGAGGGCGTGGCCGAGCCAGACCTGCGGGCGCGACACGCCGAGGTGCTCCTTCACGAGCGTACGGGTCACGGGCGCCTCCCTACACCGGAAAGCACGCGGGCCAGATCAGGGCGTCCAGCACCGCCGTCTGGAGTGCAAAGAACAGTGTACCCACCAGGGCGGCCCGGCGGGCGCCCGGCGCGCTGTGCGGCGTGGCGCTGGCGACGGCCGCCATCAGGCCGAGCGAGCCAAGCCCCACCAACGCGAGGGTGACGCGGATCGCGAGCCAGAGCGCCGGGCTCGGCGCCTCGAGCATCTCGAAGGTGAGCGGCAGCCAGAGCGCCGACGGCGCCAGGATCAGCGCATACAGGTACTTGAAGGCGCCGAAGCCGAAGCCTCCGGCGATCCGCGTGCGCTCCGGGTCGAGGCGGCGGAACACGAAGGAGCTGAAGGCGAAGTAGCCCGCCGCCGCCAGGAACATGTTGAGCGTATAGAACGGGCGCAGCGCCTCCGGCACGTCGCCCCACACCGCCCCTCGCGTGAGCGGGTTCGAGGCGAGCCCGTGCACGTAGCTGCCGAGCACGGCGATCCCGCCCAGCAGGTTGAGCCAGAGCAGCGAGCGCCGCGCGGGATGCATGGAGACCCTTCCCGAGCTCGGCCGGGCACTCAGCGATTCGACGCGCAATGACCCGCTCATGTTTCACCCCTGGCATCGCGAAGCGCGGCGCTCGCCCGCTCGATCGGGAGCGGCGCCTCTTGCGGCCCGCTTTCGAACCGCTCGCGGAGGAAGAGGTAGACGCCGGCCGCGAAGACGAAGCTGACGCCGACTCCGAACAGCAAGAGGCCCTGGTCAGTCATGGCGGTCCTCCTTGCCGAGCAGCAGCGCCCCTGCCGCCAGGATCGACGGCACCCAGATGCCCACGAAGATCCCGCGCTCGTGGTCGCCGCTGAAGAAGAGGTACACGGACATCAGGAACGAGAGCGTCGCCGCGAGCAGGAACAGCGCCTTGGGACGGCTGACGACGGGCGCCTCGGCGCGCCGGTCGACGGCCACCGACCCGCTGCGCGGGTGCGAGGACGGATGGACCTGTTGAGAGGGCATTCCGGAGCTCCTTTCACTTCTGGGCACGCGAGACTTAAAGTGATACAAGAATTGCCTCTTGTCAAGAAAATATCTGTACATTATATTCATTGCATGGCCAAGCCCCGGATCTCCCCAGTCGAAATGACCTACCCGCTCCGCTCGGCGGCGCGGCTCACCGGTCTCTCGCCGGAGCTGCTGCGCGCCTGGGAGCGCCGGCACGGTGTGGTGGAGCCGGTTCGCACGCCCGGCGGCACCCGGCGCTATCGCGCGTCGGACCTCGAGCGGCTGCGCCTGCTCAAGGCGGCGACCGACGCGGGACACCGCATCGGAGCGCTGGCCGGGCTCAGCAATCCGGAGCTGGAGCAGCTCGTCCTCCCCGATGGAGACGCCCCGCGCGTTCGCCTCGAAGAAATCTTCGCCGCGCTCGATGCCTTCGACGGCGCCGAAGCGCAGCGGCTGCTCGCGCTCCAGCTCTCGGCGCTCGGCGCCATCCCCTTCGCCCGCGAGGTCGCGATGCCCCTGGCTCGCGAGATCGGGGAGCGCTGGGTCGGTCAGCGCATGCGGATCGCCTCCGAGCACCTCGCCACCGCGGTGCTGCGCTCGATGCTCGGATCCGCGCTCCAGCCGAGCGCCACCGCGCTGCGCGGCGCGCGCATCGTATTCGCCACCCTCGAGGGAGAGCGGCATGAGCTGGGACTCCTGATGGCGGCCCTTTCGGCGATGGGAGCCGGGGCGAACCCGCTCTACCTCGGCCCCGAGCTGCCCGTCGAGGATCTGCTGCACGCCGCCGAGCGCAGCCAGGCCGCGGCCCTCGCGCTCAGCATCGTCGCGGTCCCCGCCAGCGAGGTGGCCGGACATCTCGCGGCGCTGCGAGCCGGACTGCCCGCGCACATGCACCTCTGGGTCGGCGGAGCCGGCGCGGGCGCGCTCACGCTTCCGGACGGCGTCCTTCACATCGAGAGCTTCGAGCAGCTCGAACAGCGGATCGGACTGCTCGCCTTCGAGCAGCCCCGCAAGCACTGAGGCCGACATGCACTGCAAAGGACCCTGGTCTCGATCGGAAGTCGATCGCTTCCTCGCGAACTGGCGCATCCCCGTCCGGCTGGCGGTGAACGGAGCCAGCGGGCATCCCGTGCTCGCCTCGCTCTGGTACGCGCACCAGGACGGCACGCTCTGGTGTGCTACCCAACGAGGCTCGAGCATCGCCTCGTCGCTCGCGCGCGATCCGCGCTGCGCTTTCGAAATCGCGCCGGAGGGCCGCCCCTACCACGGCGTGCGCGGCCAGGCGCTGGCTTCCCTCCACGAAGCTCGCGGCGAGGAGATCCTGCGCCGGCTGATCGAGCGTTACCTCGGCGACGCCGACTCGGCCTTTGCGCGCTGGCTGCTGAGCCGCGCGGACGGCGAGGCGGCGATCGAGCTGGCGCCGCTCACGCTGGTCAGCTGGGACTACCGCAAGCGCATGAGCGCCGTCCGGGAATCGCAGCGGGCGACGGGGGATCGCGGATGAGCGACGAGATGGATCGACGTACCCTGGTGATGGGCGCCTCCGGCTACGTCGGCGGAAGGCTGCTCGCGCGCCTCGAGGAGCGCGGGCTCGCCGTGCGCTGTCTGGCCCGGCGGCCCGAGCGCGTCGCGGACCGGGTGGGGCCGCGCACACAGGTGGTCGCCGGCGACGCGCTGCGCGCGGAGACGATGCCCGCCGCCCTCGCAGGGATCGACACGGCCTACTACCTGATCCACTCGATGGCGAACCCGGGCAAGGCGGACTTCGAAGCCGAGGATCGCCTGGCGGCGCAGAACTTCGCGCGCGCCGCCCGCGCGGCGGGCGTTCGCCGCATCCTCTATCTCGGCGGTCTCGGAGACGAGGAGGGCGAGCTCTCCCCGCATCTGCGCAGCCGGCACGAAGTCGGCCGCATTCTGCGCGGATCCGGCGTGCCGGTGATCGAGTTCCGCGCCTCCATCGTGATCGGTTCGGGCAGCCTCTCCTTCGAGATGATCCGCGCCCTCGTCGAGCGGCTGCCGGTGATGGTGACGCCACGCTGGCTGCGCGTGATCGCCCAGCCGATCGCGATCAACGATCTGCTCGCGTATCTCGAAGCCGCTCTCGAGCTGGAGACGTCCGAGAGCCGGATCTACGAGATCGGCGGCGCGGAGCGCGTCTCCTACGGCGAGCTGATGCGCGAGTACGCCCGGCAGCGGGGCCTGCGCCGCCTGATGCTCCCGGTCCCCGTCTTGACGCCCCGGCTCAGCAGCCTCTGGCTGGGTCTCGTCACCCCGCTCTTCGCGAGGGTGGGACGCGCACTGATCGAGAGCATCTGTCACGAGACGGTGGTGCGCGACCCGAGCGCGCTGCGCGATTTCCCGGTCCGGCCGATCGGCGCAAGGCAAGCGATCGAACGGGCGCTCGCGAGCGAGGATCATGAATACGCGCAGACGCGCCCCGGCGGCATGCGGAAGGGCCGCCGGCTGGTGGACGCGCGCTCTTGCACGCTCGCGGTCGAGCCGGCGCAGGCCTTCGCGCCGATCCGCCGGATCGGCGGGACGACCGGCTGGTACGCCTACGACGGCCTCTGGCAGCTGCGCGGCGTCATCGACCGGCTCCTGGGTGGCGTCGGGATGTTGCGCGGGCGACGGGACCCCGAGCGCCTGCGCGTCGGCGATACCGTGGATTGGTGGCGCGTCGAGGCCTACGAGGAAGGCCGCCGCCTGCGCCTGCGCGCCGAGATGAAGCTGCCGGGACGGGCCTGGCTCGAGTTCGAGGTGAAGCCCGCCGGCAGCGGCAGCCAGATCCAGCAGACCGCCGTCTTCGATCCCTCCGGGCTCTCGGGGCTGCTCTACTGGTACGCGATCCATCCCCTGCACGCGTTGGTGTTCCGCGGCCTGCTGGCGGGAATCGCCGGCGCGGCGCGGCGGGTTGCCGCGCTGCTGTTCCTCTTGCTGTTCAGCTACGGCGCACCGGCCAACGCGTCGGAGCTGGCCCGGGCCGACGCGCTCTGGGCGCGGCGCGCCGAGGGCCAGGTGAACGCCGTGGCTCGCCCCGAGCCGGTCGGCGGATCCATCGCCGCCTACCAGAGCGCGATCGCCGCCGACCCCCGGGATCTCGAGCCGCACTGGAAGCTGATGCGCGCGCTCTGGTTCTCGGCGGATTTCGCCAGCGCGGACGTGGCGGAGGAGCGCCGTCGTTACGAGCAGGCGCACGCCGTCGCGCAGCGCGCCTTCGCGCAGCTCGCCGAGCGCGTCGGCGGTCGCGAAGCGCTCGACGCTCTCACGCCCGACGCGCTGCGCGCGCGCCTCGACCCTGCGGATCATCACGACGCCGCTCAGCTCTACTTCTGGCACGCGGTCAATCTGGGAGCCTGGAGCCGGATCGCCGGGCTGCTACAGGCCGTTCGCACCGGCGTCGCCAATCGGGTCTACGACGCGACGCTCCGCTCGATCGCCCTCGATCCGGCCGTCGAGCAGGGCGGCGCGATCCGCCTGCTCTCGCGCCTCCACTCCGAGCTGCCGCGCGTGCCGCTGCTGTCCGGCTGGGTGGACGACGAGCAGGCCGTGCCGCTGGCCGAGCGCGCACGCACCGAGTATCCCCAGCATCCCGGCAATGCCTATCTGCTGGGCCTCGCGATCCTCTCGAACGCGCCCGCGCGGCGCGCCGAGGGGGTCCGGTTGATCGAGGCCACCGCGAACCTGGAGCCCCGCTCCGATCAGGTCGTCGAGGACCTCGCGATCCAGATCGACGCGCGCAGCCTGCTCGCGGCCGAGCAGCCCGGCGCGCTCTGATGCGCGGTCGATGAAAGGACCGAGGCAAACCGTGGCCGATCGGCGCAAGCAGCTCCGGCACTCGCGCGTTCCCTCCGGACGCGCCGAGAGGCTGGTGCAGCTCGGCTGGCTCGCGGGCAGGCTGGCGCTCGGCGGGGCGGCCGAGGGTCTGCGGCGCCTCGGCGGCGCCCCGAACCGGGGGCATCCGCTTCTCACCAGCGCGAATGCGCAGCGCCTCGCCAGCAGCCTCGCGTCGATGCGCGGCGCCGCCATGAAGCTCGGGCAGCTGCTCTCGCTCGAGGCGGAGGACCTGCTCCCGCCGGAAGTGTCGGAGGCGCTGGCCAGCCTGCGCGACGCGGGCCACGCCATGCCGCCGGAGCAGCTGGAGCGCGTGCTGCACGAGGCCTGGGGGCGAGACTGGTCGAAGCGCTTCCAGCGCTTCGATTTCCATCCGATCGCCGCCGCCTCGATCGGCCAGGTGCACGCGGCGACCACCGCCGACGGCCGTGAGCTGGCGCTCAAGATCCAGTATCCGGGCGTCGCCCGCAGCATCGACAGCGACGTGGACAACCTCGCCACGGCGCTGCGGCTGGCGAAGGTCCTGCCGGGCGAGATCGACTTCGGCCCGTTGATCGAGCAGGCGAAGCGCCAGCTCCGCGACGAGGCGGACTACGCGACCGAGGCGCGCCACCTGCGTCGCTACGCGGCCCTGCTCGGCGACGAGCCCGGCGTCCTGGTGCCTCGGGTCCACGAGGACTTCACGACGCACGGCATCCTGGCGATGGACCGCCTGCACGGCGTCCCGCTGGAGGATCTCTGCGGACCGGAGCACACGGACGCCCAGCGGGATGCCACGGCTGCGCTGCTGCTGCGGATCGTGCTGCGCGAGCTCTTCGAGTTCCACTTCGTGCAGTCCGATCCGAACTTCGCCAACTACCTGTGGCTTCGCGACGGCCGCGTCGGCCTGATCGATCTCGGAGCCGGCTACGCGGCGCCGGAGAGTCTGTGCCGGGCCTACGCGCGGCTGTTTCGGGCGTCGCTGCGCGAGGATCGGGATGCGCTGCGTGAGATCGCCCGGGAGATCGGCTTCCTCGCGGACACGGACGCGGAGCCCGCCGTGCAGGCCCTGCTGGATCTGATCGAGCTCGTCACCGAGCCGTTCCGGCAGGCCGGCGCCTACGATTTCGGCAGCAGCGATCTGCCGGCCCGCGCCCGTGAGAAATCGCTCTCCCTGGTGTTCCGGCACGGATTCCTGCGCCCGCCGCCCCCCGAGACGCTCTTCCTCCAGCGCAAGCTCGGCGGAACCTTCCTGCTCTGCGTCCGCCTGCGCGCCCGGGTCGACGCGCGCCGCCTGATCGAGCAGAGTCTCGAGCAGCTGGAGGCCGGCGCGTGAACGAAGAGATCCAGCCGCCGAGCCCCGGGCGCAACACGGGCGACGTCCCGACGCTGCTCGCGCGCGTCCTCGAGCGGCCCGGGAGTGGCCTGCGGCGGCGCGCCTCGTGATCACCCTCGGCTCGCCCGTGATCGGAGGGCCGAAGTACACCGCGGTCGAGGCGGAGGTCGCGTCCCGGAACCGGCAACCCCTCGAGACGTCCGTCACCGCCATCAACTCGCGCAGCGACGCCGTCGTCGCCTGGCGGGCGTGCATCGATCGGCACACCCCACGGGTGGATCACGTCGAGGTCGAGACCACCCAACTCGGCCTCGGCTTCTCGCCGCGGGTCTACGAGGTCATCGCGGAGCGGCTCGCGCGTCCGGACCCGGTCGAGAGCAAGCGCGGTTATCCTCGCCCGGAGTCGGGATCGGCCCCTCGACGCTAGGCAGGCCTGCGTGCGCATCCTCCTGGTCTCCGACCTCCACTACCGCCTGCCCCAGTTCGACTGGGTCGTGCGCGCCGCGCCTTCCTTCGATCTGGTGGTGCTGGCCGGCGATCACCTCGACATCAGCTCGGCGGTCTCGCTCGACGCGCAGTCCGTCGTGATCCTGAAATACCTGTCCTTGCTGCGCGCCGCCGGCGATCTAGCCGTGAGCTCGGGCAACCACGACCTCACCGGCCCGGATGGACAGGGCGAGCAGGCCGCGCTCTGGCTCTCGGAGGCGCGCTCCGCCGGGGTTCCGACCGACGGCGACTCGCTGCTGCTCGGCGACACCCTCGTCACGATCTGCCCGTGGTGGGACGGCCCGCTCGGCCGCGCCGCCGTCGAGAAGCAGCTGGCCGCCGACGCCGCGCGCCGGCCCGCGCGTTGGGTCTGGGTCTACCACTGGCCGCCGCTCGGCTCGCCCACCTGCTGGACGGGCCAGCGTCACTACGGCGACGCCGACCTCGTGCGCTGGATCGACCAGCACCGGCCGGACCTGGTGCTCAGCGGACACGTGCACCAGCCGCCGTTCAAGCCCGACGGCGCGTGGGCGGATCGCATCGGCGACACCTGGGTCTTCAACGCGGGACACCAGATCGGCCCGGTGCCTGCGCACATCGAGATCGATCTCACCGCGGGCTCCGCCGCCTGGCGCTCGATGATGGGCGCGGAAGCGCTTCGCCTCGCGGATGCCGGAGCGCCGCCGCGCAGCGTCTTCTGACGCCCCCCGCTTCAGTATTCGGGATCGGGATCCCGCGCCGACCCGGGCCGCGCCACCGACACCTGCCGCTGCGCGAGCTGGCGCAAGACGTCGGGGATCATCGAGAGCCCCGGCGCGTCGCCGTACTGATGCTTCAGGTCGGCCAGATAGGTGGTGACGAAGTCGAGTCGCTCGGCCAGACCCACCGCGACGAGCATGCTCACGGCGGGGTCGCTGGAGAGGAACGCGCGCCCGTCTTCGGCGTAACGCATCACGCTGGGCTCGGCCGCCTCGACGGTTGCGCTGAACACCGAGTCCAGCAGCAGCGAAATCTCGCCGACCAGCGCTCCCGGCCGGGTGACCGTGTTGACCAGCGCGTCGCCCTTGCGCACCTGCAACGCCCCGGTAACCAGCACCCAGATCGGACCGGCAGCCCCGCCCTCGCGAACGATCACGTCGCCGGGCGCGAACGCGAGCTCGGGGAGATGCGCCGAGAGCTCCAGCATGTCCGCCATCACGCGGATGCTACACGAGCCGTTGCGAACGATTGACGGAGGAGCGGTCGGCGAAGCTCCTGCGAACGGCGACCCCGCAGAAGCGGGCCGGCCGTCCAAGGGTCGTTCGGCCCTACTCCGCGGCGGCGCTGGGGCCGATCGCCGCAGTCAGGCCGACGGAGCGCCAACCCGAGGCTGGCACGAGCCATGCACCGCATGGCTCGTCGTCCGGAGGAGCTTCCATGCCTGCGACCGCATGCGTCGACGGCAACGAGGCGGTCGCCCGCGTCGCCCACCGGCTGTCCGAGCTGATCGCGGTCTACCCGATCACACCGGCCACGGCGATGGGCGAGCTCTCCGATCTGTGGAGCGCCCAGGGTCGGACGAATCTGTGGGGCGGCGTCCCGGAGGTGATCGAGCTCCAGAGCGAAGCGGGCGCCGCTGGCACGCTGCACGGGGCCGTCCAGTCCGGGGCGCTCGCCACCACGTTCACGGCGTCGCAGGGTCTGCTGCTGATGCTGCCGAACATGTTCAAGATCGCGGGCGAGCTGACGCCGCTCGTGATCCACGTCGCGGCGCGCGCGGTCGCGACGCACGCCCTCTCGATCTTCTGCGATCACGGCGACGTGATGGCGGCGCGCGGCACCGGCTTCGCCCTGCTCGCCTCGTCCAGCGTCCAGGAGGCCCAGGATCTCGCGCTGGTGGCGCACGCCGCCACGCTCGCGACGCGGGTTCCCTTCCTCCACTTCTTCGATGGTTTTCGCACCTCGCACGAGGTCGCGAAGATCGAGCTGCTCGATGACGCCGACCTGCGCGCGCTCGTCGACGAGGAGGCGATCCTCGCGCACCGCGCACGTCGCCTCACCCCGGAGGCGCCGGTGCTGCGCGGCTCCGCCCAGAATCCCGACGTGTTCTTCCAGTCGCGCGAGGCTGCGAATCCGTACTACGCGGCGCTTCCCGCCGCGGTGGAGTCGCTGCTCGCACGGCTCGCCTCGCGCACCGGCCGGCGCTATGGGCTCGTCGATTACGTCGGGGCCCCGGATGCGGAGCGCGCCCTGGTGCTGATGGGATCGGCCAGCGGCGCCGCCCAGGAGCTGGTCGAGGCGCTCTGCGCGCGCGGCGAGCGCGTCGGCCTGCTCACGCTCCGGCTCTTTCGCCCATTTCCTGCCGCAGCCTTCGCGGGGGCGCTGCCGCGGAGCGTGAAGGCGCTCGCCGTGCTCGATCGCTGCAAGGAGCCGGGCGCGCCGTGCGAGCCGCTCCACGCCGATGTGCTCGCCGCCTGCAGCGAAGAGCTCGGCGATCGCACACCGCCGCGCATCCTCGGCGGCCGCTACGGCCTGGGAGGCAAGGAGCTGACGCCCGCCATGCTGCGCGCGGTCTTCGACGAGCTCGCGCGCGCGGAGCCGCGGCGCCGCTTCACGCTCGGCATCGCCGACGACGTCACGCATACCAGCCTGCCCTTCGATGAGTCCTTCTCCACCGAAGGCCCGGGCGTTCGGGCGCTCTTCTATGGCCTGGGCAGCGACGGCACCGTCGGCGCCGCCAAGAGCACCGTGAAGATCATCGGCGAGCAGACGCCGCTGCACGCCCAAGGCTACTTCGTCTACGACTCCAAGAAGTCCGGAGCCATCACCGTCTCGCACCTGCGCTTCGGGCCGCGGCCGATCCGGTCCACGTACCAGATCGCGAGCGCCGACTTCGTCGCCTGTCATCAATTCGGCCTGCTCGAACAGCTCGACGTGCTCGAGCGTGCGGCGCCGCGTGCGCGCTTCCTGCTCAACTGTCCGCATCCGCCCGAGAAGACCTGGGAGGCGCTTCCGCGCGAGGTGCAGGAAACCATCCTCGAGCGGCAGATCGAGCTCTGGGTGGTGCCCGCCGACCGCGTCGCCCGCGAGGCCGGGCTGCCGGGGCGCGTGAATACCGTGATGCAGCCCTGCTTCTTCGCGCTCGCCGGCGTGCTGCCGCGCGAGCAGGCCCAGGCCGCCATCCGCGCCTCGATCGAAAAGAGCTACGCGAAGCGCGGGCCCGCCGTGGTGGAGCGCAACCTCGCCGCACTCGACCGCGCACTCGCGTCGCTGGCGCGCGTCGAGACGCCGGCGGTGGCGGACGCCAGCCGGCGCCGACGCGCCGCGGTCCCGCCGGATGCACCCGATTTCGTGCGCCGTGTCACCGCGCTGCTGCTCGAGGGCAAGGGCGACCGGCTCCCCGTCTCGGCGCTCCCCGTCGACGGCACCTTCCCGACCGGGACGGCCCGCTACGAGAAGCGCTCGATCGCCGCCTCGATCCCGATCTGGGACGCAACCCTGTGCATCGATTGCGGCAAGTGCGCGCTGGTGTGCCCGCACGCGGCGATCCGCATGAAGGTCTACCGCGCAGACGCCCTGCACGGCGCCCCCCCGCAGTTTCCGAGCAAGCCCTTCCGCTCGCGCGAGCTCCCCGACCACGAGCTCACCATCCAGGTCGCGCCCGACGACTGCACGGGCTGCGGGGTGTGCGTCGACGTGTGTCCCGCCAAGAGCAAGGAGGACGCGAGCCGCAAGTCGATCGGCATGCGGCCGGCAGACGAGCACCGGGAGCGGGAGCGCGAGCGCTTTGCGTTCTTCGAGAGCATCCCGGACCTCGCCCCCGCGAGCCTCGACACCGCGCTCGTCAAGAACGTGCAGACGCGGACACCGCTCTTCGAGTTTTCCGGGGCCTGCGCCGGCTGCGGCGAGACGCCGTACCTCAAGCTCCTTTCACAACTCTTTGGCGACCGGCTGCTGGTGGCGAACGCCACCGGCTGCTCGTCGATCTTCGGAGGCAACCTTCCCACCACGCCGTGGAGCGTGAACGCCCAGGGTCGCGGGCCGGCCTGGGCAAATTCGCTGTTCGAGGACAACGCCGAGTTCGGGTTGGGGATGCGGCTCGCGCTCGAGGGCCACGTGCGCGAGGCGCGGCGCCTGCTCGAGGCGCTCGCGCCCCAGCTGACGCAGGTGCCGGTGCGCGAGATCCTCGACGAAGCCGGATGCGACGACGCCGCGATCGCGCGCCAACGCGAGCGGATCGCGCAGCTGGAAGGCCGCCTGGCGGAGCTCGCCGATCCGGGCTCCCGTCGCCTGCGCCAGCTGGCGGGCGATCTCGTCCACCGCAGCGTGTGGCTCGTGGGCGGCGACGGCTGGGCCTACGACATCGGCTCTTCGGGGCTCGACCACGTGCTCGCCTCGGGCCGCGACGTGAACGTGCTCGTGCTCGATACACAGGTGTACTCGAACACCGGCGGCCAGGCCTCGAAGGCCACGCCGCGCGGCGCCGTCGCGAAGTTCGCGTCCGGGGGCAAAGCGGTGCCGCGCAAGGATCTGGGCCTGATCACGAGCGCGTACGGCAACGTGTACGTGGCGCAGGTCGCGCTCGGCGCGAACGACGCGCAGGTGCAGCGCGCACTGCTCGAGGCCGACGCCTGGCCCGGCCCCGCGCTCGTGATCGCCTACAGCACCTGCATCGCGCACGGCATCGAGATGGCGCGCTCGATGGGACACCAGCGCGACGCCGTGCGCTCGGGCTTCTGGCCGCTGTGGCGCTACCACCCGGGCTCCGATCCCCACCAGCACCCGTTCCAGCTCGATTCGCGCCCGCCCACGATGACGCTGCGCGCGTTCGCGGAGCAGGAGGCTCGCTTCGCGATGCTGATGCGCAGCGATCCCGAGGCCGCCAGCCGGCTGCTCGGGCTCGCCCAGGCGGACGCGAACGAGCGCTGGCGCCACTACGAACAGCTCGCGGGCCTCGAACGCAGCGTGGCGGCCGGCCCGCCGGCGTCGCGGCCCGCGGTCCCATCCGAAGAGGAGTGAGCCGTGCCGGATCTCGCCACACGCTACCTCGGCCTCGAGCTGCGCACGCCGCTGGTCGCCTCCTCCTCTCCTCTCACGCACGACCTCGACTCGCTCCGGCGGCTCGAGGATCGGGGCGTCTCGGCAGTGGTACTCCCATCGCTCTTCGAGGAGGAGGTCACCGCCGGCGCACTCGCCGTGAACGACGCGCTCGAGGCGGGGGCCGGGACGTTCGCCGAGGCGACGGAGTTCCTGGTCGAGCACCCCGACTACGCGCCGGGACCCGACCGCTATCTCGAGCTGGTCGCCGCCGCGAAGCGCTCGCTCGCGATCCCCGTGATCGGGAGCCTGAACGGATCGACTCCCGGCGGCTGGCTCGAGTTCGCTCGCGGCATCGAGCAGGCGGGCGCCGACGCGATCGAGCTCAATCTCTATCAGGTGGCGGCTGACCCGGCGCACTCGAGCGCCGCGATCGAGGCGCGGGATCTCGAGATCGTGTCGGCGGTTCGCGCCCAGATCCGCGTGCCCCTCGCGGTGAAGCTCTCACCGTACTTCACCGGACTCGCGCACTTCGCGCAGAAACTCCTGGACGCGGGGGTCGACGGTCTCGTCCTCTTCAACCGCTTCTACCAGCCCGAGCTCGATCTCGCCACGCTCGAGGTGAGCCCCCACGTGGTGCTCTCGCGCTCCGAGGAGCTGCGGCTGCCCCTGCGCTGGATCGCGATCCTGCGCGGGCGGACGAAGGCCTCGCTGGCCGCCACCTCGGGCGTGCACACGGCCGAGGATGTCGTCAAGGCCATCCTCGCCGGCGCGGACGCGACCATGCTGGCCTCGGCGCTGCTCGCGAACGGGCCCGATCACCTGGCGCGGGTCGAGCGCGACCTGCTCCGCTGGCTCGAGGAGCGCGAGTACGCATCGGTGCGTCAGATGAAGGGGAGTCTCTCCCAGCACCGATCGCCGGACCCGGAGGCCTTCGAGCGCGCGAACTACCTGCGCACGCTGCGGTCGTTCGCAGCCCGCTCGCACGGCAGCCTGCCGTGAGCGGCCGCCGAGCCCAGGCGGCGCGTCAGACCAGGGCTTCCAGCAGGGCGACGTTCGCCTCGAAGAGCTCGGCGATGCGCCGGGGATCGGAGATCGCCTCGGGGTCGGTGTCGATGCCGATGTGAAGCGCGCCGGCGTAGGAGACCAACGCCATCACGACGGGTGTGCCCTGCATGACGCTCGCGAAGGGATAGATCGCCTCCACCTTCGCCCCGGCCATGTAGCGCGGCTCGCGCGCTCCGGGGATGTTGGTGCAGGCCACGTTCACCTGGCCCACGGCCTGGCGCGCGAACCAGCGGAAGATTCCGCCGGGCAGCGACGTCGCCAGCTCGACGAAGAGCGGGCCGGCGGCCCCGCGCTGGTCCTGCTTCGCCGCGCCCGTCTGCTCGCGCACGCGCAGGAGTCGCCCTGCCGCCGACGGCTCCCCCACCGGCAGCTGCACGTTGAACATCCCCACGCGGTTGCCCATGGCATCGCCGTCGTCGCGGCCGCGCAGATTCATGGGCACCAGGCACTTGAGGGTGTCGAGATCGTGGCCACGGTCGCGGTAGTAGCTCCCGAGGGCGCCGGCAAGAGCCGCCAGCACGACGTCGTTCACCGTCGCGCCGAGCGGCCCCCGGAGCTTGCGCAGCCGCTCGAGGTCGAAGGAGAGGACGTCGAAGCGGCGCGAGATTCCGAAGCTCTCCCGGGAGAGCGGGTCGCGCGCGGCGGGCTGGAGGGCATCGGCCACCAGCGCGCGCATCCCGCGCAGGGTGCGCGCCGCATCCTGAAGCGCCTCGCGCGGACGGCCCAGACCGCGCAGGGCGCTGGCGACGCCCCGGCGCGCGAGGGCCAGCGAGCTGCGGACGTTGTCGCGCGCAAGTGTCGCGAGCTGCGCCGTGGGCTTCGGCAGCCTGCGCGCCGGGGGGCGGGCGATGCGGGCGGGTGCTTCGTCGCGCGTCCGCTGGGTGATCGCATCCGTGATCGCGCTGGCGCCCACGCCGTCCACCATCGAGTGGTGCATCTTGAACAGATAGGCGCTGCGCCCGCCCGCCAGCCCCTCGATCCAGGTGGCCTCCCAGAGCGGCCGCTCGCGGTCGAACGGCGTCGCAAAGAGCGTTGCCGCGAGGTCGAGCAGGTGCCGCTCGTCGCCCGGCGGCGCCAGCGATACGTGGCGCAGGTGGTAGCGGCGATCGAGGTGCAAATCGTCGGCCCACTCCGGCAGGCCGAGGTGGAATGGCACCGCGAGCACGCGCTGACGCAGGCGCGGCACCAGCGCAATGGCGCTCTCGAGTGTCGCGTCGAGGCGCGCGGCATCCGGGACGCGGTCGAGCACGTAGAGCCCGGCGATCGTGCTGCGGAAGTGGGGGAGCGCCTCCTCCGCGTACCAGAAGAGCGCGTCCGTGGGCAGCATGCGCGAGCCGAGCTCGAGCGGGCGCGGCGCCCTCGCCTTCGGCTGTCGGTTCGTCACGGTCGCCTCCGCATTTCAGGAGCCGCGGGCGCGCCGGTAGGGGCGCCAGGCGCCTTCGGCCTGCGCCAGCCGGTCGGCGATGATCGCGAGCGTGTCGGCGTGGAATCCCATGCCGGTGTGGCTGCAGCGCACCTCGACGTTCTCGCTCTGCGGTCCCTCCTCCTCGAGGCATCCCTGCCAGTGGACGATCCCGTCCGTTCGGCTGTAGATCGAGGTGACGGGGAGCGAGAGGGGGCGCCGCAGGGCGGCCTGGAGCTCGGTCGCGCCGTCCAGCGACAGCCCGCCCGGGCGGATCAAGCGCGCGGCGTGCGTGGCCGAGATGTCGCGGAATGGTGTCGCGAGTGTGATCACGAGGCGCACGCGGTCTGGGTGCGCGCGCGCCAGCTCGCGCGCGTAGATGCCCCCCAGGCTCCAGCCGATCAGGCTGACACGGCGCCCGTGCCGCTCGGCGAGCTGCGTGAGGCGCGCGACCAGCGCCTCGCGCAGCCCAGCGTTCGGACCCAGGTTGACGCCGAGCTTCCAGCCGCGCGCGTCGTAGCAGAGCGAGCGCAGGAAGCGGCGCAGCGGCGCCGTCGAGAAGTCACCGGCCAGGAAGCCCGGCAGCACCAGGACCGCGTGTCCATCGCCACGGGGCACGCCGCCCCGCAGCTTGCGGCGCGCAGCGACGCCCGCGAGCTCGCTCAGCGCGCGTACGTGCTCGCGGGCGAAGAGCCGCACCGGCGGCGGCCCGATCGTCTCCCATTTCGCCTTGCTGTCGGCGGGCACCTCGAGATTCTACAACCTGGAGGAGCGATGTCACGCGTTCACGCGACCGACGTCCGGTTCCGGAAAGACCCATCGCGCGACACCGGGAGGTGAACGGATCGCGCCGCGCCGTACATCGAGTATCCTGCCCGCCGGAACGGACTCTCCGCCTGCATCACCCGGCGACCGGACCGATGACCTTTCTCGAAGTCGACAACCGGCTTGGCGGAAGCGGCGCGCCGTGATCGTCGACCCGCGTTGCTATGCCTCGGACGAGCTGCTCCGGGATGGCGGCTCGATCCACATCCGCGCCCTCCGTCCCGATGACCGGCAGCGGCTGCTCGCCCACTTCCAGCATTTGAGCGCACAGTCGATCCGCTTCCGATTTCTCGGAGCCAAGAAGCTGCTCAGCGAGGACGAGCTCGATCGCTTCACCGAGCTCGATTTCGAGAGCCGGGTGGCGCTGGTGGCGACGCTCGGACGCGGCGAAGAGGAGAAGATCATCGGCGTCGGCCGCTACGACGTCCTGCCTTCGGCGCCGAGCGCGCCGCGCTCGGCGGAGGTCGCCTTTGCGGTTCTCGACGAACATCAAGGTCGCGGAATCGGCACGGTGCTGCTCGAGCATCTCCTCGGGATCGCGCGGCAGGGGGAAATTCGCGAGTTCGAAGCCGATGTGATGGGCGAGAACCGGGCCATGCTCGACGTCTTCCGGGGCAGCGGCTTGCTGCTGCGGCGAACCCTGGACTCGGGCGTCGTGCATCTATCCTTTCCGATCGAGGAGACGGACGCCTACCTGGAAGCGAGCTTCACCCGCTGGCGCCTGGCCGCGGCGCGAAGCCTGCACGCTTTTCTCACCCCGCGTTCGGTCGCGCTGGTCGGGGCCTCGCGCCGGCCCGACAGCATCGGCGGAGCGCTGCTCGCCAATTTGAAGCGCGCCGGATTCCACGGGGCGATCCATCTCGTGAATCCGAACGCCAGGGAAATCGACGGGCTCCCTTCGCATCCGAGCGTCTCGGCGATCGGCGCCGCGGTCGATCTCGCAGTCATCGCCGTGCCCGCGCCTCTCGTGGAAGCCGTGGTCGCGGATTGCGCTCGCGCCGGTGTGCGCGGAGTCGTCGTGATTTCCGCGGGCTTCGCAGAGGCGGTCGGGACGGGCAAGCAGCGCCAGGATCGGCTCACGGAGCTGGTTCGCACGAGCGGCATGCGGATGATCGGGCCGAATTGCATGGGCGTGCTGAATACGGCTCCGGACGTCCTGCTCAACGCCACCTTCGCTCCCAGCTGGCCGCCGGCTGGAAACATCGGGATGCTTTCGCAGAGCGGCGCGCTCGGCATCACCATGCTCGATTACGTCGGCAAGCTCGGGCTCGGCCTCTCGACGTTCGTGTCGGTCGGCAACAAGGCCGACGTCTCCAGCAACGACCTGCTCGCCTACTGGGCGGACGACCCGCGAACCAGGGTGATCGTCCTGTATCTCGAGAGCTTCGGAAACCCGCGGAAGTTCGCGCGCCTCGCTCCGCAGGTCGCGCGCAGCAAGCCCATCATCGCGGTCAAGGCGGGAAGATCCGCAGCCGGCAAACGCGCGGCCTCGAGCCATTCGGCGGCGCTCGCGAGCCTCGACGTCGCGGTAGACGCCCTCTTCGAGCAGGCGGGAGTGATCCGCACCAACACCCTCGAGGAGCTCTTCGACGTCGCCGCGCTGCTCGCGACCCAGCCGGTGCCGCGGGGCCCGCGCGTGGGGATCGTGACCAACGCCGGAGGCCCCGGGATCCTGCTGGCCGATGCGTGCGCAGCGCTCGGGCTGGAGCTCCCCGAGCCGGGTCTGGATACGATCTCGAAGCTCCGCTCGTTCCTACCCGCGGAGGCCGGGCTCTCCAACCCGATCGACATGATCGCGTCCGCGAATGCGAAGCAATTCGAGTCTGCGATCGAAGCGATGGGGAGCGACCCGGGCGTGGATTCGCTCGTCGTCATCTATGTTCCACCGTTGGTCACCAGGCCGGAGGAGATCGCCGTTGCGATCGCCCGTGGCGCCGGCAAGGTGCCTGCCGAAAAACCCGTCCTCACGGTGTTCCTCTCCTCCAAAGGGGCGCCCTCGCTCCTCTCGGGCGGTCCGCGAGGGCCCCTCCCCTCCTACAGTTATCCGGAGAACGCGGCACAGGCGCTCGGCGCGGTGGTGCGCCACGGAAAATGGCGCTCGCGTCCCCGGGGCAGGCCTCTCATGCTGGAAGCCCGAGCGGAAGCGCGGATTCGAGCGACGATTACGCGCGTCCTCGAAGCCGCCGAGGCTCCCGGTTGGCTCTCGCCGGCCGATCTCGCCGACGTGCTGGAGGCGGCCGGGATCCCGCTTGCGCCGAGCCAGCTGACCACTCTGGACGCAGTCGAGCCGACCGCAGAGCGCCTCGGCTATCCGCTGGTCGCCAAGGCCGTCGCGCCCGGTGTTCTCCACAAGAGCGACATCGGCGGCGTGATTCTCGGGCTCGAGTCATCGGCCGATGTGAAGACCGCCGCAGAGACGCTCGTAGGGCGCGTGCAGCGGGCAGGCGCGAAGCTCGAGGCAATCCTCCTTCAGCGCGAGATCCGAGGCGGCATCGAGGCGCTCGTCGGTGTCACCAGCGATCCGGTTTTCGGGCCGCTCGTGGTTTGCGGTCTCGGCGGCGTGCTGGTGGAGATCCTGCGCGATGCCGCGTTCCGGCTTTCGCCCGTCACCGACCTCGATGCCGAGGAGATGCTCGCGTCGCTCCGGTCGGCAAGGCTCCTCGACGGCTACCGAGGCGCTTTGCCCGGTGATCGCGCGGCGCTGATCGAGGTGTTGATGCGCGTCTCGGCGCTCGTCGAGGTGGCGCCCGAAATCCTGGAGCTGGACTTGAACCCGGTCAAGGTGCTGGAACCCGGAAAGGGAGCCGTCGTCCTCGACGCACGCATGCGGATCGCCTCGCCTCAGCCGACCGGTCGTTGAACCACCGTCTTCGACTCCTCGCCGGGCCGCGCGGGCCGCGAAGCGCCGCCCCATCGAGAGCATGCAACGCGAAGGGAGCCACGTCGCCGCGGGCGAGATGCTACGCGAGCAGCGCCGCCGCGAGCAGCGCCGCCGCGCCGAGCACATGCAACGCGAACGGTGCCACGACGCTGCCAGAGAGCTCGCGGGCCGCGCCGGCCGAGAGGCCGAAGAGCAGCGCGCCACCGACGGCGAGGACGGGCCCCGTCGCGTCGAGCGGGGACGGCGCGAGCGCGCCGAGGGTCGCCAGCGCGCCGCCGACCGCTGCATAGAGCAGCGCCGAGAGCAGGACAGGGACCGCAAAGACGCCGTTTCCCGGTGCGCGGGGCGCGGCACAGGCCGTCAAGCGGCCGTGCAGGAAGCCGCGGAAGAGCAGCTCGGCGCCACCGGCGCAGAGCAGACTCGCGAGCGCAACGTGGGAGAGCGGCGCCCCCGCCTCGGCGGGCGGGACCCACACGCCGCCCGCCAATGCACCGACCAGCGCGAAGGGCAGCGCGCCGAGCCAGCCGAGGCCGATCGGGCGACGCCAGCCGTGCAGACCGCGCAGGCTTCGCTCGCTCAGCCCGAAGCAGCACGCGGCGAGGAACGCGAATGCGAGGCCCAGCGCGAGGGCGCCCATGGCCGCGCCCGGCCCTCCGGGCGCGTGCGCAGCAGCGAGTGCCACGAAAGGCACCGCCACCGCCATCGCGCAGGCCAGGGCGCCCTCGGCGAGTCGGTGCATGAGCGGCGGCCGGGCGTAGACATGACGGCACGCGGCAAGGATCGCATCGAACGTCAGCTTCGAGCCGCCGGTGCGCGGCGATCCGCCGATTTCGCCCGAGCCGCCCCAACGTCGGTCGGCCTGCCGGGCGCGCACCCCGGGGTCGATCCGGTTCAGGTGGGCGTAGAGCGCATCGAGGCTCGCCGGCAGCGCGGGATCGGCCTGCCGCAGGGTGTAGACGCCCTCGCGCTGGCGCAGCACCAGCAGGCCGAGGCGCGGACCGTGGAAGCGCGCGAGCTGGCGCTCGACCTCGTAGATGCCGACGTGCGCGCGGCACGCCAGCGCCACCGAGCTGTTCACGAGCCGCACGCGGCCGAGCTCTTCGATCTCGACGAGGTCGTCGAAGGCGTCCTGCGGGTAGACGAACGCGTCGATCTGCTGGAGACGCTCTCGCGTGTACTCCAGCAGGTCGACCTTCTGCCAGCGCCCGGCATCGCGCAGGCCGCGCTCGCAGTCGCGCAGCCGCTCCATGCGGCGGCGGGTTTCGTCGAGCAGGCCCGGCGGCAGCGCGCAGAACTCCTGGCAGGCCAGGCCGTGGGCGTCGATGGCGCCCTCGAGGCGCAGGGGCGGCAGGATCTCGGTGCGCGCCGCGCCGTCGCCGGCCGCCAGCCGATGGTGGTTCAGCAGCACCCAGATGGCGAGCACGACGTCGAGATCGGCATCGTTCGCGAGCACGTTCCACTCGCGCTGGCGCAGATCGAGGCCGCGCAGCAGCAGCACCATCGCCTGCTCGCAGGCCGACAGCGTGAAGCTGCGCACGCAGCCCTCGTGATGATCGAGGTTGTAGACGCCGCGCACCGGGTCCGCGAAGGGCTCGCACTCCGCGGCGCCGTCCAGGAAGATCGTGCCCGGCGGCGCGTGGCGCGCCTCCGACGCACGCACGCAGCGGCCGCGCTCGATGCGCACACAAAGGGTAGGCGCTTCGACACAGACGAGCCTGCGAGCGCCGGCCTCCTCGCGGATCTGGTAGCGCTGCGCGGGGTGCAGCGCGCGCACCGCCGCGCGCGCGAGCGGCTGCGGCGCCTGCGCGGCGAACGGCGCCCGAGCTTCCGCGTTCGGAGCGCGAAGCCGCGCCCGCACGACCGAATCGAAACCCATGCGCCCCTCCCATCCGCGCGCGCGGCGGCCGCAGCGCCCGCGGATCCCCAGGCAGCTTCGACCCGTCACCCGGAAGCGTCCGTGACCCCGGTCACCGAGGAGGCGGGGACACCCCGCGAAAGTCGCCGGAAAAAGCCCCCATTCGGACGTATGATGCCCGGCTTGGCGGACCTTCCGAACCAATCCCGTTGGGAGCGGATGACACCGCACACGCTCTCCCTCAACGGCGAGCGGGTCGTCTATCGAACCGCAGGCCAGGGGCCGGTCCTGCTTCTCGTGCATGGCATGGCCGGCAGCTCCGAAACGTGGCGGCGCGTCATGCCGCCTCTGGCCGAGCGGTTCACGGTGCTGGCCCCCGATCTGCTCGGGCAGGGCGAGTCAGAAAAACCGCGCGGCGACTACTCGCTCGGCGCGCATGCCAACATGCTTCGCGATCTGCTCGACGCGCTCGGGCACGAGCGCGTCACCATCGTCGGTCAGTCGCTCGGGGGCGGCGTGGCCATGCAGTTTGCCTATCAGTTCCCGGAGCGCTGCGAGCGGCTGGTCCTGGTCGACAGCGGCGGACTGGGCCGAGAGGTCACGTTCTTCCTCCGGGTCTTGACCGTGCCCGGGTTCGAGTCGGTCTTCCCACTCATCTGCGCGCCATGGGTGCGTGTCGCGGGAAATCGGGTCGCCAGCTGGCTTGGCCGCGCGGGCATGCGGCCCGCGCCTGCCAGTCAGGAGGTCTGGCGGAGCTTCGCGTCGCTCGCGGACACCGAGAGCCGCCGCGCGTTCTTTCGCAGCCTGCGCGACGTGATCGACTTCAAGGGGCAGGCGGTGAGCGCCCTCGGCCGGCTCTACCGCGCAGCGCACCTGCCGACCCTGATCGTGTGGGGGGCACAGGACCCGTTCATTCCGGTGAGTCACGCCGTCGCGGCACACCAGGCGATCCCCGGGAGCCGCCTCGAGATCTTCGACGGAGTGGGCCACTACCCGCACTGCGAGGCCCCCGAGCGCTTCGTCGAGGTCCTCGTCGATTTCATCGCCACCACGAAGCCCGCCTGACGCGCGAGCAGCTCGGGCGGGTTCTCGACCAGAACGCGCCCGCGGCGTGAACCTTCTCGTCAGAGCGTCTTCATGTACTCGACCAGCGCCAGGCGGTCCGCCTCGCTGAAGCTCGCGTTGCCGTAGTCGTGGCCGAGGTTCGAGTTCCCCTCGATGGGCGCTCCCGCGGCGTCGACCGTGGAGAACTCGAACGCGTTGTCGGGAACCGTGTCTCCGGTGAGGTAGCCGACGTGGATCGGGTCGAACTCGCGGGTCCCGACGTGGAAGGACGTCGGCCGCTGCGCCGGAGGCAGCAGGAGATCGTATCGAAACCCACGGGTCTCTCCCCTCCACGCACGGCGCCGGCGGACCCACGTGCAGCTTCGTCCCGTCGCGCAGGGCCGGCCGTGACGCGGGTCACGAAAGAGGCGGGGACAGCCCGCGGGAACCAATCCTGGTTGGTTTTTCACCTCGCTCGCCGGGTTCATGCCCCTGCGGCATCGGCCAGATACGCCACGTTCATCCGCAGGATCTCCGCCGCCAGCTCCAGATCCACGTGCGCGAGGGTGTCGCGGGCGGAATGAACGCGATCGTTCGTCTGGTCTGCACCCTCGATCGTGAGCACCGCTGGCAGGCCCGCATCGATGAACGGGACGTGATCGCTATTCGAGGCGTGCAGCGAGCGCTCTACGGCGAGCCCGGTGTACGTCGCTGCGGCGGCTTCGAGACCGTCCAGCATCGAGGTCGAGATCGCTGCGCCCTCCAGCAGCACCGTCCGCTCGCCCGCATTGGTGCTGGCTATCATGTCCATGTTGAGCACGGCGCGGATGCGGCCCCGATCCCGGGCCGTGAGCTTCGCGACATAGTGCTTGCTGCCGAAGAGGCCCTGCTCCTCGCCGCCGAAAAGAATGAACTGCAGGTCGTGTCGGCACGGGACGTTCGCAAACACCCGGGCGATCTCGAGCACGCCCGCACCTCCGCTCGCGTTGTCGTCCGCACCCGGCGCCTGCCCGCCGGGCCCATCCTCCCAATTCACCGAGTCGAGGTGCGCGGCAATGATCACGAGGCCGCGGGATGCCGGCCCGCCGCCGGTTCGCTCGGCGATCAGGTTGGCGCTGAACTCCGACGCGACGCCGACGCGCTGTCGTCGGATCTCGTAGCCCAGGCCGCCGAGAATCTCCGCCGAACGCGCCAGGCTCCGCCGGAAATCGGCGCTCGTCGAGTGCCGGGTCCGCATCCCCGCGAGCGCCGCCATCTCAGCCGAGATCCGCTGTTTCGTCACGGCGTCCACGAGGCGCCGTACCTTCGGATCCTGAGCGCGCGCGGCCCGCCTCGCGCGCGCGAAGACGACCTCGCCTGCGCCGAGCGGGAAGACCCCGTAGCAGGTGGGATGGCTGCGCCGGAGGCGACTCGCACGCCTCCGATCGAGGTCGACGAGGAGAAACCGTCCGCGGTCGTGGAGGACCGCGACGTCGGGGTGATGCCGTTGGAAGAGACGGCCGGTCTGCACGACGAAGTGGAGCCGATCCGGTGTGACGCCGCGCGGCCGATCCGAGCGGAGCGCCTTGGACCGGAGTGCCTCCGCGTGCCGCTTCCAGGCGGCGCCCGTACCCGCGAGGACGAGCTCGTCCCCGAAACGGGCCCAGACGGCGCCGGGCGGCGCCGCCGCCCGCGCGCGCGCCGTATCGCCTTCGTCCGTGGCGCGGATCACCAGGAGATCCACCGCCCGTCCCCTAGCGCCGCTTCACCACGAGCCGATCGGCGTCCGCGGAGAGCACCGCGAGCTCGCGCTCCCCGCGGCCCGTGCCCGCACGCAGCACGAGGCAGCCGTCGTCGCGCAGCTCCCAGCTGCCCTCGCTCGAGACCATGCGGTCCGTCGGCCCGATCGCGCGCTCGACCAGCTTCCCGTCCTTTTGAAGCTCGAACGATTCCCGCCCGCGCGAACGCGGGAAGGCGTAGGACGATCTCCGGTAGACGCGTTCGTCGGGAGAGTCCTCTTCGTGGGAGTGGGTCCACTTCCCGACGAGGGTGGCTCGAGCGACTTCCGGCACGCGTCGAAGCTAGAGCCCGCTGCGCGGTCCGGCCAGGGTGGCCTGCATCCGAATCCGCTGCTGGGCCGTGAACATGACCATCGTGTCGTCGTTCACGTAGTCCATATAGTTCATGTACATGTCACCATTCGGTCCGTTCTGGCACGAGACCGTCGGGAAGGACGGCTTGCCCTGATTCGGCCCTTCCTGGTTCGGCGTGTCGGCCACGTAGTCCGAGTCGGCGCACGAGATCCCGACGTCGCCCCAGATGTGGTGCAAGTTGAAATAGTGCCCGACCTCGTGGGTGGCGGTGCGGCCCAGGTTGAACGGCGCCGCCGCCGTACCGGTCGAGCCGAAGGCGGTATTCAGGATCACGACGCCGTCAGTGGCGGCAGGCCCGCTTGGAAACTGGGCGTAGCCGAGCAGGCTGTCTGCGAGCGTACACACCCAGATGTTCAGGTACTTCCTGGTATTCCAGGGGTTCTGCCCCCCGGTCGCAGTCGACTTCACCGAGTCGTCGTCGGAGAAGCTCGTTCGAGTGGTCTTTGTCCGGGTGATTCCCCTCGCGGCCAGCTTGAACTGGATCCGCGCGTCGCCGACGAGCCCCTTCCACACCGCGGGAACGCTGCTCTTGTCCGGGTTCGTAGCCGCGAAGTCACGGTTGAGCGCGCGGATCTGGCTGTCGATCTGGGCGGCGCCGATGTTCTCGGCCGCCTTGTTGTACACGACGTGCACGACCAC
This sequence comes from Myxococcota bacterium, assembly GCA_036560145.1. Classification (GTDB taxonomy): domain Bacteria; phylum Myxococcota_A; class UBA9160; order UBA9160; family SMWR01; genus DATBRV01. The sequence continues at coordinate 10,053 of DATBRV010000149.1, read as the reverse complement.
CTGGATCGTCCTCGTCCTCGGCGGCGCCAGCTTGGCCGACATGCGCCTGTTGGTGGCGTTCTCGAGCGACATGAGCCGCGCGCGGTAGCCGGAGTCTCGCTCCAGCAGTCGCTGGTGGACGATCATGGTGCCGCACTGGCGGCGCTTCGGCGTCTTGCTTTTCGGCGGCATCGTTCCTCCTGGGGATGGAGTCTGGGGGCGGATGATTCGATGATTATTCTTGTGAACACAACGACGAGTCAATATGATTCGAGCGGCATGAGATGCGTTCGGGCGACACACGATGACGCATCCGTAGAAACCCCTACGACGCGGAGCCCTTCGGTATGACGGTTCGTGATGTCTGGCAGCTACCCGATGTCGGGAGCCAGCCCCTTCGATCCGCCCCTGCCGTCGCAGTTCGCCGAACGAGGGATGCGTCTTGCAGATCGAACTGAGGATCAACGACAGCGCCGATCCGAAGGCGCGCTACGTCTCGTGGGCGCCGTCGCCGTGCAGCGTCCGGCTGTCCGACCCGACGGGCGCCAGCCAACCCGTGCAGGTGACGCTGCGCCAGAAGCCGGCTGCGACCGGCGGGCAGGTGAGGTTTCGGGACGGGCCGAGCGCATCCGCCAAGACGTCCTTGTCGCTCACGCTTCCGCTCGCCGGCGCACCCGTTCCCTTCTTCTTGACGGGTGTGTTCGGCAGGGCGAGCGTCATGGACGGCGACGTGACGGTGGAAGTGCGCGCGGGGACCCAGGTGCTGGGCTCGGTGCCGCTCATGGTTCGCGTCCGGAAGGACGCCGCGAAGCTGACCGCGCCCGAGCGCGATCGCTTCGTTGCGGCCCTCGCCAAGTTCAACGATCGGGGTGCAGGCGGCTTCGCCGCCTTCCGGGCCATGCACACGGACCTGACCTCGCCCGAAGCACACGGTGCACCGGGGTTCCTTCCATGGCACCGGGCCTACCTGCTGGATCTCGAGCGCGAGCTGCAGGCGATCGATTCCAGCGTCGCGCTTCCGTACTGGCGCTTCGATCGCCCGGCCCCGGCGCTCTTCACGCCAGCGTTCCTCGGGCGCTCCGACAGCAACGGCACGGTCCACTTCGCCTCGACCAACCCGCTCCAGTTCTGGGTGACCGATGGCGTGCCGGGTATCAACCGGCGCCCGTTCTTCGTCACCGGAACCGCGTCGGCCAACGTGATCACCGAAGCCCAGACGCTCGCGCTCGGCAACCAGTACGCGCAGTTCCTCCGCATGGAAGGGAACCCGCACGGATTCGCCCATACGAGCTTTGGTGGTTCGATCTCGAGCATCGACACTGCCGCGAAGGATCCGCTCTTCTTCCTCCTGCATGCGAACGTCGATCGGCTCTGGGCGAAGTGGCAACGCCGCTTCGGTCGCTTCGATCCCGCCCTCGCAGCGTCGTTCGCGAACGGTCCCAGCCGGATCGGGCACAACCTGCCGGACACGATGTGGCCCTGGAACGGAATCACGGGGGGGCAGCGTCCGGCAACGGCGCCCGGGGGAGACCTCGCCGCCTCGTCCTGCGTCACGGCGCCCGGAGCGAAGCCCAAGGTGCGCGACATGCTCGACTTCCAGGGCGCGGTCGCGCCCCACTCGCAGCTCGGGTTCGACTACGATGACGTGCGGTTCGCCTAGAACGGCGCGCAGGAGGAGACCCGACCCATGGGTGCGATGAGGACGCGAAAGAAAGCGACCGCTCGCAAGGCATCCAAGACGAAGCGCCGATCGCGCCCGAAGGGGAAGGCGAAGCCGAAGCGCAAGGCCGGCGCGCATGCGGCGGCAGCGCGCGGCTCCTACGCGGCGCTGGCGGCGGCGGCGCTCGATCCGGGTCTCGGCGTCCGGCAGCGCATCCGCGCGCTCGCCGACCTGAGCGGCGAGATCTGCGACGACACCGGGACGTTCCATGGCGTGCTCGACATCCTGCGCGACGCGAAGAGCCCGAGCGGCCTTCGCCTCGCCGCGCTTCAGGCCCTTCAGGCCGCCACCTTCAGCGCAGTCAAGTTCAGCCGGAGTCGCCCCGAGTACCTCACCGCGCTCCGGGCGGTGGCAGCGGACCCGGATCTCGAGCTGCGCCAGCGCGTGCTCGGCCTCCTCGCCCGGGAGCGCGACGGCTCTACTCAACAGAAGCTCCTCGACGGCCTGAAGAATCCGGCGAAAGCGCTGGTGCCGCCGGAGAAGGCGCTCCAGCTCCTGGGCTACGACGTTCACGCCGACGCGTACCCCGTGGCTCGCCGGATCGTTCGCGACCCGCCGAATCCCGCCGCGAAGCGCGAGGCGCTGCGCCTGCTCGCCGCGGACGCGGCGTCAGCACCGGTATTCGAGGAGATCCTGCGCAACAAGGCGGAGCCGGCGGAGTTCCGCCAGCTCTCGGTGTCGGTTTTGCACAGCCTGGCTCCTCGGTCGCTCCAGGCACACGCGCGCGAGATGGTGCTCGACGATACCGAGGACGATGACCTCCGCGCCGCCGGCCTGACCGCGCTGACACAATTCGGCGAGCAGGGCGCCATCACCGCGGACGCCGCGCTGGTCCAGCGCGTCGACCGGCTGAAGGGCGGAAAGGGCTCGGCGATGGTGAAGAAGGGGGCGCGCCGCTTCCTCGACAAGTACCGCCCGTAGTCTCCAAGGTGACCGATCTGGTGGCCGTGCATCGAGCGCCGACGGAAGACGAGTTCGCCGAGCGGGTGGACGCGCTGGCGAACGGGTCACGGCGCGCCGAGCTCGTCGAGCTGCTGCGCGAGGACGACCCTGCCTACGCCGAGCGGGGTGCGGCCGCGATCGTGCGGATGCGCGGCTGGGTCCTGCTGGCGCTCGGGCGTGTCGGGCTGCCGGACGACGCCCTGATCTTCGTGCTCGAGGAGCTCGACAACGGGCGCGACGCCTACCTCGTCGCCGCCGCCGCACGCGCCATGCGCAGCTATGCGACGCCCGGCTCCGCTCTGGCCCCCTTCCTGGTCGGAGCGATCTCGAACATCCGCTACCGCGACGATGCGGTCAGCTTCGAACGGTACGGCGGCTACGCGGTATCGGAGCCCGGCACCACCGCGGTGCGCGAGGCGCTCGTCACGTTGCGGGCGCTCGGGCCACACGCGCGGGGCGTCTTCCGCGAGCTCGAGGCGATGCGCGCCTCCGATTCCGGCGCTCTGTCGCCGGAAGCGCTCGCGGAGCTCGAGCTCACGCTCGCGGCGATCGGGAGCGGACTCGCGGAGCCGGAGGCGTGCTGCTCGCTTCCGGTCGGTGCGCGCGGCTTCCGCGCGGCGGCGACCAGTACCGGGAGCGGCCCCGTCGAGTCGCTGCTGTTCGAGGACCAGGCGGGTGCCGTGGTGCGATTCGCGGACTTCTTCCGAGGCAAGCCTTCGGTGGTCGTCTTCTTCTACACGCGCTGCGACAACCCACGGAAGTGCTCGCTCACGGTCGCGAAGCTGGCGCGGCTCCAGGGACTGCTCGCCGAACGCGGGTTCGACGGCAGGATCCGGACGGCCGCCATCACCTATGACCCTGCATTCGACGCGCCCGACCGCCTGCGCCGATACGGTGAGATCCGCGGCGTGCGGACGGACTCCGATCACCGCCTGCTACGGGCCGTCGAGGGAATGGACGCGTTGCGTGACCACTTCGGCCTCGGCGTGAACTTCATCGGATCGCTCGTGAACCGACACCGGGTCGAGGCCTTCGTGCTCGACGCGTCCGGGCGGATCGCCGCGACGTTCGAGCGCATCCAGTGGGACGAGCAACGGGTGGTCGAGGAGGCGATCGCGCTGCTGGACCCGCCGAGCGGAGAGCCGCCGCCGCCGCGAGGGCCGGATCCCGCGCGGCCGCGGCAGCGCGATGCCCGATGGCAGGCGCTCGGTGTGGTCCCGCCCCTCGCCGTCGCGTTCTTTCCGAAATGCCCGGTGTGCTGGGCGACGTACCTGAGCGCGACCGGCATCGCGACCCTGGAGCAGATTCCGTACGCGCCGTGGCTCCTGCCGGTGCTCATGCTCGCGATGGCGGTCAATCTCGGCATGCTGTGGCGCCGAGGCCGGTCCGAGGGCCGCATGGCCGGGTTCTACTTCGCCGCGGCAGGAGCGGTCTCGATCGCATTCGGCGGGCTGGGCGTCGGTGGATCCTACGCTTCCATGTGTGGACTGGCGCTCATCCTGATCGGCTCTCTGCTGAGCGTCCGGGGCCGCCGTGACGCGGCCGAGCGCGGAAGCCGCCGACGCCCCGCGGACGTTTGCGCTTTGAAACAGGCCTAGAGATTCGCCCCCCGCGCGCGCAGGAAGTGCAGCGCGCGCTCGCGAGCGACCGCGGCACCGGCCGTGGGCCCCCGGTGCTTTCGCGCCGCAAAGGAGGCCCTCTTCCTGGCGGGCGCCGGCTCGAGCACCTCGAGATACTCGCTGAACGCGAGGATCGCGCGCTGGCCGTCGCTCAACGGCTCCGCCGCCTCGGGCGCCGCGGCGGTGAGCCTGCGCACCAAACTGGCTCGCGGCCGCGGCAAGGTAAGGGGCGCGTCGACTCGCGGCGTCGGGCGGATCGCCACTGCGTCCAATGGGCTCTTCGCTGCCGCGGTGCGATCGCCCAGGTTTCCAAGGCCCCACAGGTTCTGGAGCATGCGCAGCAGGCTGGTGTGGTCGAAGGTCCCATGCAGGACCTGGGGATCGAGCCATGGCGAGACGAGGACCGTGGGGACGCGAACACCGAGCTGGTCGAACGCGAATCCGTACTCTCCGGGCTGCCGGTTCGGGGGAACCCCGGGCGGCGAAGCAACGTGGTCGTAGAACCCCCCATGCTCGTCGTAGCTGACGACGAGCAGTGTCGATTGCCAGAGCGCAGCATTTCCGCGGATCGCATCGTATACGTCGGCCAGCAGGGCCTGCCCACGTGCGACGTCATGCGGTGGGTGATCGTCATTCGCTCCCGGCCAGAGGTAATCGGGCTCGAGGAACGCGAATTCGGGGAACTGCGGCTCGGCGCGTTTCGCGTCGTCGAAGAATTGGCTCAGCCGCCTGAAGTGGCTGACCGCTTCCACGGCACGTTGGTCCTCTAGCAGCAGCGCGAGCGGAAAGTCGCCGAAGTAGATGCTGTAGCGGCGCTTCGCTTCGGACAGGCGCCGGAACACGCTCGGCTGCGGATAGCGGTGGAGATTCGGCTCGAAGAGCCCCTCCGGCATCTTCAATCGGCCGGCCGAGGTGCCGCTCATGGCGAAGAGACGATTGGTCCATGTCGGTCCCGGGACCGAGCAGTGCCAACCGTCGCAGACGACGAACTGCCGCGCGAGTGCGTGCAGCGCGGGAAGCTTGTCGGGGGCGTAACACGCCATCACCTGCTGCTGCTCAGCCTGACTCGCACCCGGATGCGCGTGCGAGTAGCTCTTGACGAAACCCGTGTTGGCGGCCTCGAGTTGCTCGACGACCGCCGGGTAGTCATGCGGGGGGTCGGGCTTCACCTTCCCAGGCGCCCCAGCGCCCTGGAGGTAGCGTCGGCCCTTTCGGTCCTGGTTCGACCGCGGCGGGCCGGTGGGCGGTACGCCGTCGAGATGTGGCATCTCGGATTGAAGCATGCCCAGCATCTGGTCGAAGGAGCGGTTCTCGAGCATCAGCAGCACGATGTGACGGATCGGGAAGCCCGTGTCCGGGGCGGCGATACCGAGGGCCCGTCGCGGCCGCGCATCCCCTCGACGACGCTTCGTCTTTTTCTTCTTCCGATGCATCACCGGTCGGCGCCGCGCGCTCATACCGGGATCGTGACGACGTGGCAGAGGGGAGCCTTGGCAGCCATTGAGAGTTTCTGGGTGTCGACGAGGTCGGTCTGCTGGTCGAGTGCCTCCCGCAGGGTGCGCCGCGGCACCTCGGTCTTCTTGAGGGTGTTTCCGTGCTTTCCCGGGAGCGTGGAAAGCAGCGATTTCATCCGGCGTGCACCGGGTCCGCCGCGCTTCAAAAATCGGTCCCAGAGCATCTGCTTCGGCGTCGCGTTGCGGCTACCGTGGTGGCCGACCTTGTAGAGGTCGACCTTGGCGAGCAGCTTCTGCGTGCGCGTGGCGTCCGGAGCCTCTTCGAGCGCCCAGCTCCAGTTCTCGAGCTGCGCGTCCCCGGGAAAGAGCAGCTTCTTCGAGCCGACTTCGAAGAGCAAGATCAGGCTGGTGTTGTTCATCTCGTCGTCTAGCACGCGCACGATCTCGAGCAGCTGCTCGGAAGTCATCGTGGCGAGCCGCTGCTGAAACCAGCGAGCTTCAGCTGGGACCCGCCCCTTCCCGCCGGCCGAGCGCCTGGCGATCCCCATCCCGCGCAGCGCCTTGGGCCCGGCCATGAGCTGCCAGAACTCGTGCGGATCGCTCGACCGCATTCTACGGATCTTCTCGCTCTGGGTGAGGTCGGGCGGCCCGAGGACGTGCACGCGAACTCCGGGAAGCAGGCGGGAGAGGCCCGACGTCGAGCCGTGGTGCGCCCAGACGGCGGTAGCGCCCCGGCGCGCGCCCATCGCGATCAGGTTCTTCACGGCCGATTCGTTCTTGATGTTGTCCATCCCGAGAAACGCGAGCTCCTTGGCAATGCTGACCGGCATGCTGCGAGGAGGCGCCGTTCCGATCTTGCAAACCGCATGAGCGACGCGGTGCATCGCGTTCAGGCCCGACACGAAGCTTCGGCGCGAGCGGCTCGAGTCCGCGGTCGCCTTGCGCGCGTCCCTGGCCGCCTTGGGGTCCTCCGTCCATGGCTGGAGCACGAGCTTGGGCTTGCAGTCGGCGATGATCCGACCCGATCCCCCGCCCTTCGCCGTGGTCGCGAAGCCGCTGATGTGGTCGGCGTGGCGATGGGTCGCCACCACCGCAGTCAACTGGCCACCCGAAACCTGCGCGATATCGGTGGCGATCCGCTCCATGTGGTCCGCCTGATTGACGGGCTTGCTCCCGCGTCGCGGCAATGCCGTGGTGCCGAAATCAATCAGCACATGACGCCGCGTTTTCTTCGGATACACGAACGAGAGCAGAAAGCAGTCGCCGAATCCCACCTGGTAGCTGCGGACCTCGACCGCGCTCGGCTTCATGCGTCCTACCACCCCTGCTGCGGGAAGCGCCGAGCGTCGATCGATCGCTGGCGGTGGAGCGCCGAGAGACGCGCTCCTACCACCTGGGCGCCCCGCTCGCCCGCGCGGAGCTGACCGACCTCGAAGAGGTACCGAAGACGCTCGGACTGCCGCGATCCAAAGACATCGTTGTGAACGCGGTACTTGAGCTTCCCATACTCGTCGAAGATCAAGACGGCACCGCCGTAGACCGGAGTCACGGGGTCGCTTTCCGGGTCCGCGGGCACGTCGCCTTCGTTTGGAGCCGCCCCGCCGCGCAGAGTCTTGGCCCGCCGGATGCCACCCGCCCGCTGCTCTGCTCGCAGCAACGCCGTGTACGCGGGTGGCAGCAGAATGCCCTTGGCGCGAAGCTCGGAGGGTGTAAGGCGCGCCACCTGGTAGAACTCCGCCACGGTTTCGCGTAGCGTGAACCCGTCCAATCCGACCCGGAGACATGGGCGAACCGAAAGCACCTCGGTGTACGCGCCTTCCTTGATGTCCAACGCCTTGCGATTGTCCCAGAGGAAGCGGAACACCTCGTCCTTGTCCGTACGCATCGACTCGAACCGCACCCGCTCGTAACGCAGATCGAGCGGCGCGCGCCCCCAGATCCCGTCGGCTCGCTCGGAGGCGGGCCGGATTCCGTAGCGACGGAAGGATGTCCGAAGGTGATCTCGCAGCCCGAAACGCTCGTCATCGGGCCACGCTTCGAGATCCGCGGTGAGCACCGCGCTGAGTGCGTCCCCGAAGGTGAGATGAACGGGCGGCATGTAGTCGAGCGCCCGGATCCACATCTTGATCAGCGCCTTTGCGATGTCGGATCCCTCCTCCGCGACGCGCAACAGAGGGTGCGACGATTGCCCCGGCGTTTCCGCGGCTCGAAGTCGGCTCGTCCACGCTTCGATGAACCCGTTCATCACCGCTGCGACGAGGATCTCGCCGCGCCGATGCGGCTCGGCGAATTCCGGATCTTTCAGCCAGCCGGGGTCTGGCTCGAGCTCTGCGCTGCGTCTGAGCGCTTGGCCGCGAACGTCCTGCAGCTCGGATCCCATCTGCTCGGCCAGACCGAATAGCGCCGACTGGCGGAGCGCCCGCGCGCTGACATCCCGGTAGCGGATGAAGCGCCCCCCCTGGACCGCGCTGCGATCTCGCCTCAGCAGCTCTCGCACCAGCTCGACCTGGGCGAAGACCGAGAGGAGCGCGATCACATCCGCGAAACCCTCGTGGAAGGCCGCCTGGTCCGGACCGGAGGGATCGAGGTATCGCTCGCGCAGAGCATCCAGCAGCGCGTGCGTAGTCTCGTGCACGACGATGTCGTGCGAGAGACAGGTATGCACCGGGCGACCCCCAGCATCAGGGAAGTAGCCGAACACCAGCCCCTCGTCGCGCGGCGAGTAGAAGGCATTGGCATCGAGCATGCCGTCCGGCGCGACCTTGAGCTGATGCACACCGAACGACCAGCCTACGCGCCGACCGAGCGCGAATTCGAAGCGCGAAAGCGTCTTCATCACCAGGGCGTAGACGTTCTGGGCGCGGAAGCGGCGGTCGTCGACGATCGAGGCGCGTCCCGCCTGCCATGCCGCCGGCTCATCCTCGAAGCATTCCGGAAGGCGGTGTGCCCCCAGGTAGTGGCCGCTGCTGCTGTCGTAGTCGACTACGTGCACCCGGTAGCCGATCGGCCCCGCCGATAGCTCTTCCGCGGGGACATCGAGGCGCGCCATCAGGATGCTGCCGTCCGCGCGGCGAATGCTCGGATCCTGCGCGATCACGGACATCTGGCGGGTCGCGGGCTGCGGAATCGAGGGATCTATTCGCGTCGTGCTCCGGCCGCCCACGCGCTTTGCTCTGGCCAACCAATCCCTCCGATCCATCTCTCGACGGAACGACCGCGCTCCGTGTCTCCCTCATATCACGGAAGCCGGGCGATGAGGAAGTGCGGAATGCACCATCAGCGCTAGAAGCACGGGATTGCGTAGCCAATCCTGAGTGTTCTCCTGCACCGCAAGCACTCTTGCATCTCCCCTTTAGCCGCCGCCGTGCGATAACCGTCGTGGCCTGCTGGATTTCCGCGTGTAGGGATCTATCCAAAATCGAAACCAAGACTCCATGAGAGGCACTTTCTGATGTCGCAAGTAGACCAATTCTATGCCCAGGAGAATCTCCCCACTCTGCCGACCGGCGCCCGGGATCGCGTCTTGTACACCATTCCCGCCATCCAAGGACGGGACGAAGAATTCACGATCATGGTCGAAGGCATGGAAGGGGCCGGAAACGTGCCGCGGAATGCCACAGGACTCGCCAACATCATCCCGAGATTGGATCTCGACAAGCAGCTGCGCGCGGCCGCAGCGATGGCCGAATTGGCGCTCGGATCCTTGAAACAGCTCGGGCCGGACGAGCTCAGTCTCGAGTTCGGCATCGAGCTCGGGGGCACATTCGGGGTTCCGCTGGTCACCCACGGGACCACGACTGCGAACTTCACGGTCACCCTGAAGTGGAGCGGCCGGAGGTAGGAGTCGCCATGAGCGGAAGTTCCGAGAGGACCACGAAGCTGAAGAGCCTCACGCTGCGCATCACCGATCCGGAGACTGCAAGGGTCGCGGCGGTGCATCGGGCAACGGGCGAGATCGTCGGCGCCGGTTGCGTCGTGGACAGCAAGCACATCCTGACCTGCTTTCACGTCGCAGCGGCGGCGCTGACTCCCAGGACCCTCGAGAGGGGCCGCCATGTACCGGTCACCTTGGTCGGCGCCGAGGGGCAACCGACCGTGACGACGACAGTCAGGAAGCTGGGAGACAATCGGCCGGAGTACGATCTGGCCCTGCTCGAAATCGTCGATCAGCCGCGCTTCCAATGTTCGCGGGTGGAATTCGCCTCCTTGTGGCGTCACGGCGACAAGCCGTATTCGGTGCTCGGCTTCCCCGGCGGCGATCGCCAGGGACGCAATGCGACGGGCCGGCTCCACGCCGCCGATGCCAAAGGCCTGGTGCAGATGGACAGGGGCGGCGCTT
>DATBRV010000148.1:0-5707 GCA_036560145.1 Myxococcota bacterium | reverse complement strand
CCAGCGCGTGGGCCATCTCGGCGAGCACGTCGCGCTTGTTGCGCACGCCGAGATCGAGGATCACGGCGTCCTTCACGAGGATGTCCATGATCTTCATCGAAGGGGCCTCCGGGCGCGCGCGGAAGGCTAGCCGACCTGTCGCCTCTTCGTCGATGACAGCAGATTCAGGGCTTCGCGGTACTTGGTCACGGTCCGGCGGGCGATGTCGATGTTCGCGACCTTGAGCATCTCGGCGATCCGCTGGTCCGAGAGCGGCCGGCGCGGATCCTCGCTGTGGATCAGGCGCCCGATGCGATCCTTCACGCTCTCGCTCGCGATCGCATCGCCATCCACCCGATTGATGCTCGAATTGAAGAAGTACTTCAGCTCGAAGATGCCCTGCGGCGTGTTCGCGTACTTGTTGGTGGTGACGCGCGAGACCGTGGACTCGTGCATCTCGATGTCGTCCGCGACGTCGCGCAGGTTGAGGGGCTTCAGGTGGTTGATGCCCTTCTCGAAGAACTCCCGCTGGTGCTTGATGATGCTCTGCATCACGCGATAGATGGTGCGCTGGCGCTGGTGGATGGATTTGATCAGCCACATCGCCGAGCGCACCTTCTCGTGGACGTAGGTCTTGGTGTCCTTCGGCGTCTGGCTCCCGCGCGCGAGCACCTCGCGGTAGAGCGCGTTGATGCGCAGCCGCGGGAGCCCGTCGTCGTTGAGCACCACGTGGAACTCGTCGCCGATCTTGTGGACGAAGATGTCCGGAACGATGTAGACGGGGTCTTCGCCGCCGAAGGCGCGCCCGGGCCGGGGCTCGAGCCGGCCCACGATGCGCGACGCCACCGCGACCTCCTCGATGGTGATGCCGAGCTGGCGCGCGACGCCGCGGAAATCGCGCTTGATCAGCGGATCGAGCGCCTCGGCGAGGATCCGCAGGACGATCGGATCGTCGATGCCGAGGGCGCGCACCTGGAGCGTCAGACACTCTTTCAGGTCGCGCGCGCCGACCCCCGTCGGATCGAACTCCTGGACGCGGGCCAGCGCCGAGGCGACCACCGTCTCGGCCACGCCGGCCTGGCGCGCGATCTCCTCCAGGCTCGACTGCAGATAGCCCCGCTCGTCGATGTTGCCGATGATGAAGTGCGCCGCCGCCTCCTCCTCCGGGGGGAAGCCCGAGAGCTGCAGCTGCCAGTGCAGGTGCTCGGCGAGCGTGGCGCGCCGCGTCAGGCTGGCCTCGAAGGAGGGGCGCTCCGAATCGTCGCGCGCCTCGCGCGGCCCCGTCTGGGGGTAGTCCTCGGCGTAGCTCTGCCAGTCGACGTCGGCGAGCTTCTCGGCATCGCTCGGCTCGCGGTCGGCGCTGGCGGCCGGCTCCGCCGCCGACGTCTCCGGGGGCGGGGGCTCCGTCTCGACGGGCAGCTGCGAGGCCGCCTCGGACTGGGCCTCCGCGCTGGAGGCCACGCCGGGCTCCTCGTCGCCCTCCAGGGCCTCCTCGAGGACCGGGTTCTCCTCGAGCTCCTGCTGCACGAGCCCCACCAGCTCCAGCCGCGAGAGCTGGAGCAGCTTGATCGCCTGCTGCAGCTGGGGCGTCATCACCAGCTGCTGGCTGAGGCGGAGCTGTTGTTTCAGTTCCAGTGCCATCGCTCTATTTCTATCCCAATCGGAAGTTCTCTCCGAGATATATTTCACGCACCTTGGGGTCGGCTGCAATCGCCTCCGGCGGCCCCTGGCGCACGATCGCCCCATCCTTGATGATGTACGCGCGGTCGCAGATCGAGAGCGTCTCGCGGACGTTGTGGTCGGTGATCACCACCCCGATTCCGCGGGTCTTCAGCTGCTCGATGATCTTCTGGATGTCGCTCACGGCGATCGGATCGATCCCGGCGAAGGGCTCGTCGAGCAGCATGAACTTCGGATCGAGCACCAGGGCCCGGGTGATCTCCACGCGACGTCGCTCCCCGCCGGACAGACTGTCTCCCCGTCGACCCGCCTTTTCGGTCAGACCGAGCTCCGCCAAAAGCTCGCGCAGACGCTCGCGCCGCACGGTCCGGTTCGCCTCCACGGTCTCGAGGATGGCGTTGACGTTGTCCGCGACGGAAAGCTTCCTGAATATCGAGGGTTCCTGGGGAAGATACGTGATTCCGAGGCGGGCCCGGCGGTACATCGGAAGCTCGGTGATCTCGGTCTCCCCGAGAAATACCTTCCCCCCCGTCGGGCGGACGCCGCCGGCCAGCATGTTGAAGGTGGTCGTCTTGCCGGCGCCGTTGGGCCCCAGCAGTCCCACCACCTCCGCCGGGTGGACCTCGAGGTCGATCGAACGCACCACCTCGTGATCGCCGTAGCGCTTGGTGAGCGCGTTTCCGGAGAGCGTGGTCACGGGGTGGCGCCTCCGGGCACGGCCTTCGCGTCGACGGCCGGCGCGGGCTCGGGCTTTTCCGGCTCGGGATGGAAGAGCACCGAGGCCCCGCCCTTCACCACCACCCGCTCGGAGGCCAGATCGAACTCGATCCGCGCGCCGGCGACGCGGTCGTCGCCATCGCGCAGCTCGGCGTGGCCGTCGCAGACCAGCCGCTTGTCGGCCCGGAAGTAGGTCGCCTCGTCACAGTGGGCCTCGCGCGCGCCCTGCACGACGCGCACGTCGCCGGTCGCCACCAGCCGCTCGGGCTGGCTGGCCTTCTCCGGATAGAAGGCCTCCAGACGGTCCGCCTGCAGCTTCATGTCGGCCTGCTCGACCCGCACGCCCCGCTTGAACACCAGCCGCCGGGTGCCCCCGGTCTGGGAGGCCTCGAGCTCTTCGGAGTGGATCGAGAGCGGCTGGTCGCTCTCGAAGCCGCCCAGGCCGAAGGGATTGTCCTTCTCGTCGCGGGGCGGCTTCGGCGCGCGGGACGGCGGCGCGGCCGCGACGTCCGTCTTCAGCCACGCCACGGTGGCGGCGACGATCTCCGCGGCGAGCCGATCCAGGCCGGAGGCGAGCTCTTCGGGGGTCTTGGCCTCCGCCACGTAGGTTCCGAGCAGGCCGCCCGAGTCGCCGGTGCGCAGCCGGACGTCGATGCTCTGGCGCCCGCCGATCCAGGTCGAGCGGCCCACCGCGATCGTGGAAACCCCTGCCGCCGCGGCCCACGCCTGGACCTCGGCCGGAGTCGGCTCGGCGCCGCCAGGCGCGCCCAGCTCGCCGGGACCCACCACGGCGTTCACCCCGCGCGTGCCGATCCGGTCCGCGAGCAGGCGGGCCACGTCGGTCCCCGGCGCGCCCGCGAGACCCACCGATTCGAACGCAGCGACGCCGATCGCGACGCGCGGCGCGGACGCCTCCGGCGGCGGGGCCGCGCCCGCGGCCGGCAGGGCGAGCGTCAGGCAGACGAGCGCGACACGCCAATGCGATGCGAGGTCGTCTCCGCTCACGGCTTCTGCACCACGCTCACATTGCCCAGCAGGCGAAAGCTGTGCTTTCGCGTGTCGTAGCGGAAGCCGTCGCCGCGGAAGGAGCCGGAGGCGTCCTCCATCGCGACCGGCGCGTCCGTGTAGAGCAGCCCGCGCGAGTGGTCGTAGCGCACCCAGGAAGTCTGGTAGCGCTGACCCTCCCCGGTGCTGCCTCGCACGTTGCCTTCGGCCAGGAAGTCGTTGGTCTCGACGTCGAGCTCGCCGCGGTTGCAGCGCACGTCGAAGCTGCGCGCCTCGTCGGGATCCGTCGCGCTGACGTGGACGTCGTCGAGCACCGCGAGATTCGTCTCGGGACGCAGCTCGGCGCGCTGCGCGACCAGCACCAGCTCGCTCACCGAACCGCGGCTGCTCACGAAAGTCATGCCGGTGACGTGCAGCTGCGAGCTGAAGCGGCCCTGCGGAGCCTCGGCGCCCAGCAGCGCGAAGGAGGACGCCGCGAGCACACCGGTGGCGATCCGCTGGAGGCGTCCCTGAATGAGCATATGCAATTACCATACCAGTGATGGTGCCGGAGAACAATCCGAATCGGGTTGGCAGGGGCCGGAAGCGCCCGTCTCAGTCGTCGGTGTGGCCGAAGATCGTCTTCAGCGGCTCGTGGCTCCCGATCCAGTGGGCGGGGCGGAAGAGCAGGTAGTCGAACGCCACGCCGACGGGATGCAGCACGTAGGCGAGGATCCGGAGCGGATGCCCGGCGTACTTCGGGTCGTACTCGTCCGCCGCAGCGGGCGAGGCGACGGCAAGCAGACCGAGCGCCAGCAAGGCGCCCGCGAGGGGTCGGCGAAGCGGGCGGAGCATATGGCTTCCTCCAGCGGCGAAGACGCAGCTCCTTTTTCGGCCAAGCGGCGCCCCGAGTCAAGGCCCCGGGGACGGCTATCTTCGCCCTCCGCCGCGAGGAGTCCTCTCCGTGCCGTCGCAGCTTTCAGCGGACATCCCGGGGCGCGGCGCCTCCGAGGGTGGTGCGGCCGACGGCCTCTCGCTCCAGCTGGTGCTGCGCGCGCTGCGGCGCTGCCTGCCCATGCTGCGCCCGGTGCGCGCCCATCTGCTCCGCTTCGCGCTGGCGACGGCCCTGCTCGGCGCGCTCGGCACGGCCGCGGGCGCCCTGCTCCTCGACCTGCACTGGACGCGGGTGCTCCAGGGCGAGCCGCTGACGCCCTTCGAGGCGCGCCTGCTCGCGCTCGATCCCGCCACCAGCGTGCAGGTGGGCGCGCTCGACGCCGCCGCCCGCCGCAGCGTGCGCGACCGCGAGCTGGCGCTCGGGGCGGGGCTGCTGCTCCTGCTCGCGCCGCTCGGCGCCGCCCTCGCCTACTACCTGCTCTGGATCCTCCAGCGCATCAACCAGGAGCTCCGCCTCGAGCTCTTCCAACGCCTCCAGCGCCTCTCCTTGCGCTTCCACCAGGACAGCAGGGTCGGCGACGCCATCTACCGGCTCTATCAGGACAGCGCGATGGTGACGGATCTGATCCAGACCGTGGTGCTCTCTCCGCTCGCCCAGCTGCTCCGGTTCGCCTTCTCCACGGCGCTGGTCGCGCTGCTCGACGCGAAGCTCGCGCTGCTGCTCTTGTGCGCGTGGCCGCCGGCGCTGCTGCTCGGCGCGGTCTTCACGCCGGGTCTGCGCCGGGGATTCCGCCAGGCGCGCGCGAGCAACAGCGCGCTCACCTCGCAGATCCAGGAGACGCTCGCGGGGGCCCGCGTGATCAAGGCCTATGGCGCGGAAGCCCGCGAGCAGCGGCGCTTCGAGGAGCGCTCGCAGGCCGCCTTCGCGGCGGCCTTCCGCGCGCGCAGCGCCTTCGCGGCGCTCGGCGTGCTCGCGTTCCTGCTGGTGGCCGGCGCGATCCTGGCCGCCACCGGAATCGCGACGCTACGCACGCAACAGGGTGCGGGGCTGTTCGCGCAGCGCCTGCTCGCCGCCGCCGGGTTCGCCGCCTGGAACCTCGGCCTCTTCAACTTCTCGAAGGCCGCCTTCGGCGCGAGCACGCAGGCAGTCGAAAGGCTGCTCGTGCTCTGGGCGCGTGGGCAGGACATCGCGGTCGGGCTCGACCGCGTCTTCGAGCTGCTCGACCTCGAGCCCGAGGTGCGCGACGCACGCGATGCGGTCGAGCTCGCGCGGCCGCGGCGGGCCATCGCGTTCCAGCGGGTCGGCTTCGCCTACCAGCCCGGGCGGCCGGCGCTCGCGGAGGTCTCCTTCCAGGCCCCCTGCGGTGCGGTGACGGCGCTGCTCGGCCCCACCGGGGCGGGCAAGAGCACGCTGGTGGCGCTGCTCCTGCGTCTCTTCGACCCGGACTCGGGT
>DATBRV010000147.1:0-2804 GCA_036560145.1 Myxococcota bacterium | reverse complement strand
CCCGTGACGCGGGCGATGCGGCCGTCCTTGGCGAGCTCGAAGACGTTCGTGCCCCTGGCGCGCGGGTTTCCGTCGGGGCCGTTCACGCTCCAGTCGACGAGCGCCAGGCCCTGGCAGCTGCGCGCGTCGCCCTGCCGCTCGAGCACCACGCCCGGCATGAAGCGCTGGGCTGCCGCGATGTGCGCGTTCAGGTCGTCGATCCCGGAGGTGCAGGAGTAGGGGTCGCGGAACGACAGCTCGGGAACGGCGATCGCCGCGAGCTCTTCGCGCCGCCTGGCGAGGTCGGTCTCGCGCCAGCAGCCGAAGAAGCGGTCGGCGAGCGCCGCGGCGCCCTGGTGCGCCTCCTTCGCCACCACGTTGGCGAAGACGGCGAGCTGATAGCGCCAGCCCTGGACGTGCTCGTCCCGCACGTCGGCGTTCGGCAGCTCGTGGCGCAGCTTCACGAGCGTGCCGCCTGCGGTCTCCTCGAGCGTGACGGTCACGCGCGAGGCGCCGATCGGGATCGGCTTCCCCGACTCGAAGCCGTAGCTGAAGACGATGCGCTCGGGGGGCGCGACCTCGATCACCTCGCCGCCCGCCACGACGTCGCCCGGGAAGCGGATGTGGACGCGGCCGCCCGGCCGCGGCTCGATCGTAGAGCCCTTGCCCCACCAGGCGGCGAAACGCTCGGAGTCCGTGAAGTAGCGGAAGACCGTCTCGCGCCGCGCTGCGATCGTGACGGTGCGGTCGAGGACGAAATCGAGTCCGGTCATGGCTTGCTTCTCCTGTTCTTGCGGACGACTCTCGGGCGCGGCGCGCCCGCTTCCTCGGCCTCGGCCGCGTCCTTGAGCCGGTCGAGCGCGTCGCTCCACATCTCGTCCAGCCACTCGCGCAGCGGGCGGAGGCCCTCGTCGCGCGTGGCGTAGAAACGGCTGCGGCCCTCGCGCCGCGCGGAGACGAGCCCGGCGTGCTCGAGCACCGCGAGGTGCTGCGACACGGCGCCGAAGGTCACGCCCCCGAGCGCCCGGTGGATCTCCCCTGCCGAGCGCTCGCGACGCCGCAGGAACCTCAGGATCTCCCGCCGCCTCGGCGCCGCCAGGGCCTGGAGCACCATCTCCATGTCATTAATTTAGTCATTACTAAACTATTGTCAAGGCCGCATATCATCTCGGCCCGTGACGAGCGCGCCCGCAAGCCCCCGCACCGACCTGCGCCGCGGCGCGCTGCTGATGGTGGCCTCCGCGGTGCTGTTCGCCACGATGGCGGCGATGGTGAGCCTCGCCGCCCGCGAGCTCGGCAACGCGCCGATCGTGTTCTTCCGGCACTTCATCATGCTGGTGTTCCTGCTGCCCTGGCTGGTGCGCACCGGCCGCGGCGCGCTCGCGACGCGGGACCTCGCCGGCCACGTGGTGCGCGGGCTCGCGGGTGTCGCGGCGGTCGCGTGCTACTTCTACGCGATCGCCCACCTGCGGCTCGCCGACGCCGTGCTGCTCAACCAGTCGATGCCGCTCTTCATCCCGCTCGTCGAGCGCGCCTGGGTCGGCGAGCGCATCCCCGGCCGCCTCTGGGGCGTGCTGCTGCTCGGCTTCGCCGGCCTGCTGCTGATCCTGCGGCCCGGCATTGGCGTCTTCCGGCCTGCCGCCGTCGTCGGCCTCGCGTCGGCGGTGTTCGCGTCGATCGCCCAGGTCGGGATCCGCCGGCTGACGCGCACCGAGCCGGTGACGCGCATCATCTTCTACTTCGGGCTCGTGGCTTCGCTGGTCGCGCTGCCGCCGGCGGTCTACTGGTGGACGCCGCCCTCGGCGCGCACCTGGGCGATCCTGCTCCTGATGGGCATCTTCGCCACCGTCGGCCAGTTCACGCTCACGCGCGCGTACGTCCACGCGCCCGCCGCGCGCGTCGGCCCGTTCCTCTACGCGGGCCCCGTCTTCGCGGGCCTCCTCGACTGGCTGATCTGGGGCCGCCTGCCCGACGCGCTCTTCGTCGCGGGCGCCGTGCTGGTGATCGCCTCCGCGACGCTCGCGCTGCGGCTGCGGGGCGCGCCGGAACTCGAGGCGGCGGGCTAGGCGCATGCGCTCGCAACTGAAATACCCGACTATCCTGTCAGTGTATCTAGATACAGGCAGCAGGCTTGAGCCGCCGCAGCCCTTATTCGATTATCCGGTCTGCATAGTGAGTGTTCGACGGACAGCCGAAGGTTCACGATGGCGAGCATTGCGTGGTGGCCATGACGGCGGCTGACGTATTGTGTCGATACCAAGAAGAGCTGCTGCCGGAATTCGCGAGTATGAACCTGGTTGACGTGAACCAGGTCGGCAACTTCGGCAACACGCCTCTCACTGTCGCTGCAGTACGAGGCCTGATGGATGAGCTGGTGGCTCTCCTCGATGCCGGCGCTGCGCTCGACTTCGCAGGCGAGCATGGCTACACGGCACTGCATCACGCAGCAGCACAAGGTCACGCGAGAATTGTTAGGCACCTCCTCGCCCGTGGCGCGTCAGCGGGCATTCCAAACGAGTGGGGCAAGACAGCGCGAGACATCGCGATCGACTATGGTCGGCCGGAAGTGATTGCAGAGTTCTCTGGCTTCGCGGGCGAAGTGAGCTGACGGGTGGACCAGCCGTCGAACAAGGGGATGAAGCAGACGAAGCCTGAGCATAATGAAGCTTCGCAGCTTATCCCCGGTGTTGGGCGGACCTGACGCAGGGCGCTGCGAGTTGCGGTGCATGGGCTGCGATCGAGTCGCTAGAGAATGGAGCACCACGCATGGTGGCTGAGGGCCTCACGCCAATCCTGAATGTATCGAACATCGCGGAGAGCTTCGC
>DATBRV010000146.1:0-3554 GCA_036560145.1 Myxococcota bacterium | reverse complement strand
GGAGCCGGGTGGCGAGCTGGGCTTCCATGGCTTCGCGCGCCGCATCGCTCGCCGACTGCACGCCGGAGAGGCGGAGCCTGAACTCGTCGGGATTGGTGGCGCGTCGAAGCGCCTCCTCCTTCGCGATGAGGCCCTTCTGGTAGAGGTGGAAGATGGACTGGTCGAAGGTCTGCATGCCGTACTGGCTCGTGCCCGCCGCGATGGCCTCGGGCACCATGCGGGTCTTGTCCTTGTTCTCGATGCACTCGCGGATGTAGGCGGTCGAGATCAGGACCTCGAGGGCGGGGACACGGCCCTTGCCATCGGCCCGGGGCACGAGGCGCTGGCTGATGACGGCCTTCAGGATCGTCGAGAGCTGGAGCCGCACCTGCTTCTGCTGGTAGGGCGGGAAGACCGAGATGATGCGGTTGATCGTCTCGGTCGCGTCGAGGGTATGCAGCGTGCTCATCACGAGGTGGCCCGTCTCGGCGGCGGTGAGCGCCGTCTCGATCGTCTCGAAATCGCGCATTTCGCCGACCAGGATCACGTCGGGGTCCTGGCGCAGGGCCGCGCGCAGGGCGTTCGAGAAGCTCTGCGTGTCTACCCCGATTTCGCGCTGGTTCACGATCGAGCGACGGTCGCGGATCAGGAACTCGATCGGATCCTCGATCGTCATGATGTGGCAGGTGCGGTTGGTGTTGATGTGCTCGATCATCGACGCGAGCGTGGTCGACTTGCCCGAGCCGGTGGTGCCGGTCACCAGGATCAGACCGCGCTGCTCCATGGCGATGTTCGCGATCACCGGCGGAAGGTGCAGGCTCTCGATCGTCTTCACGCCGAAGGGGATCACGCGGAACACGACGCCGACGCTGCCGCGCTGCTGGAAGGCGTTCACGCGGAAGCGGCCGAGGCCGGGGATGCCGTAGGCGAGGTCGACCTCGCGGGTCTCCTCGAAGCGCGTCTTCTGGAGCGGGTTCATGATCGCGAGGGACATCTTCTGGATGTCCTCGGGCATCAGCCGCTCGCCGTTCTTGAGCGGCACCAGCGCGCCGTCGACGCGGAACATGGGGGGCAGCCCGGACTTGAGGTGGATGTCCGAGGCGCCGCCCTTGAGCGCGATCTTGAGGATCTCGTTGAGCTCCAAGCCGACGCCCTCTCGGTGCTCCCCGCACCCGTTCCCGAGGCTTCTCGCGCTTCTTCGACCGGTTTCGCCCTTGTCTTGAGCCGGAGGCCCGGGCGCGGGGCTCGCCCCACGGGCCCGGGCCTGGGCCGCAGGCGGGGCCGCCTCGCCTCAGGTTCCGGCCCCTGGTGGTCGAAAGGCCGGGACGCGGATTGCTACAGCGATTCCAGGGGAAGGGGGGGAACGTGCACGGGAGTGGAGACCGCGCGTCGCGGGGCGCGAGCCTGCTCGCGGCCGCGACGCTGGGAGCCGGCCTGCTCCTGCTGACGTCCTGTGTCGTGCTTCCGGTCCGGATGGCCCCCGCGGTGGACGGCCTGGTGGTCGACCAGACCAGCGGCATGCCCGTGGCGGATGCGGTGGTGGTGGTGCGCTTCGACGGCCGCTACGACGACGTGCTCCCCGATCGCGACCTGATCGGCCACCAGGAGGCGCGCACCGACGCCAGCGGGCGCTTCCGGATGGAGCGCCTGGTGCGGGCGGGCTTCTCGGCCTGGCCGCTCTTCAAGACCGAGGCGCGCGTGGTCGGCGTGATGCACGAGGGCTACCGCTGCGCAGCGCCGCGCGGGGTTCCGGCCAGCGGCCCGGTGCGAATCGCGCTCACGCCCGCGCTCGACGCGCTCGATCGCCGCGAGTCGTGCCGGCCGTTGACGGCCGAGCGCGGCGAGGTGACGGCCTACATGGATGCGTGGCGGACGCTCTTCGCGGACGCGGGCGCGCAGGCGCCGAGCGAGAGCGACCGCCAGCTCGAGCGCCTGCTGGCGGCGCGCACGGTGCTGGGCTTCGGCGAGAACTGCGCCGGGCCGGTGACCGATCTCGCCATCTCGCCCGGAGGCGCGCGCGCGGCGCTGCGCATCGCGGGAGGAGAGAGCGACGGCTTGCAGCGGATCGAGCTCGCGACGGGAGCGCGGCGCGCGATCGACGCCCCGGCCTCAGGCTCGCCGAACGCGAGACTGGCCTGGCTGGCCGCTTCGGAGCTGGTGCTGGTCGAGCCGGGCGATGCGTCCGCGCGAGCCTCGACGCGCGGGACCCTCGCGACCGCGCGGTTCGAGCGGATCTGGTCCGGCTCCGACGAGGCGGCCCCGGCGGCGCCGTCCACCGGCGCGGGGAGCTCGGATCGATCCCGGCCGCTCGACCCCGAGGACCTGAGCGACGAGAGCGATCGGCTCTGGCGCGGCCGGACCTTCGCGCTCGCGCGCACCCTGGATCCCACCACGGGGCTGCCGGCCGACGAGCTGCGCGTCACGCACGAAGACGGCAGCCGGTTTGCGTTCACGCTGCCCGGCGAGGCCTGCGGCTCGCCCGGCCGCTTCGGACGACCGCACTACCGGATGGCCGCCGACGGACGCAGCGGCCTCGACCTGCGCTTCGTGGGCGGCGGCTGCCACGCGGTGCGCATCGATCTCGAGTCGGGAGCCTGGAAGAAGCTCGACGCCGCCTCCGCGCCGGCGCAGTGCGAGACCGCGCGCCGGGTGCCGATCGCGAACCTCTCGGTGGCGCTGCGCGGCTACATGCGCGAGGTGGAGGCGGCGCTGGCGGAAGCCGGCGCGGATCCCGCCGCCGCCTTCGTGCTCGAGATCGACGAAGACGGCGAGACGCATGCGCGAGCGCGCGATTTCGCAGGCGACCAGCGCGACCTGCGCCTGCCGCGCTTCCCGCTGCGCACGCCGCTCCGGCGCATCGACGTCTCGACGGTGGGGCTCGCCCGCCCCGCCGCTCCGGCGGCGCTGGACGCCACTTCCGAGCCCGCACCGCTCTAGCCACTCACCCGCCCGAAGCGGTAGCGTTCTTTCCAACTGCCGCCCCGCGGCTCTCAGGAAAGGACCCCCATGCTCCGCATCCGAAGCTTCGCCATCGCCACCGCCGCCCTCTTCGCGCTCGGCCTCGCGCCCGTCGCGCAGGCGCAGACGATCAAGGACACGACCGAGACGGGAGCCGTCACCGGCGACATCACACACCTCGATGTCGCCGCCGGCACGCTCACCGTCAAGGGCCCCAACGACGACGGCGGCACCTACCAGGTGGACCAGTACACCGGCATCATGAACGGCGCCGAGAAGGTCGCGCTCAAGGACCTCAAGAAAGGCTGGCGCGTGGTGGTCAACTACGACACGGTGAACAAGGTCAAGACCGCCAAGCTGATCGAGGTCGTGGTCGCGCCTTAGGACTCCGCTCGCCTACGGCTCGCTGCGCGCTTCGCTTGCTCTAAGAAGCGGTTTCGATCGCGGCCTCCTCCACCTTCGCCAACACCTGGCGGTTGATGCCCTTGGCGGCGTAGACGGCTTCGGTCAGGCGCGCGCGCACGTCCGGGTTCTCGAGCAGCAGCTTGCGGGCGTTCTCTCGCCCCTGCCCGATCCGCTCGCCCTCGAAGGAGAGCCAGGCGCCGCTCTTCTCGACG
>DATBRV010000145.1:0-25434 GCA_036560145.1 Myxococcota bacterium | reverse complement strand
GCCCGGCGGTTCCGATGCTGGTGCTGTCCGAGGAGCCCGGCATCGAGCGGGTGCACCAAGCCGCGCTCGCGTATCTGCGGCTCGGTCCCAGCTGGATGGACGCGCTGAAGCAGGGCGTGACCCGGCGCGGCTGGCTTCCGGTGGTCGTGCTGCACGGCGCGCTCGCGCACGACACCACCCGGACCACGGCGTGGGACGAGGCGGTAACCGGCGGGGCTCTCTGGAGCCTGGTCGACCGCGACCAGGACCGCGCCGAGGACTACGACGTCGGCCTCACCTTCTCCTGGGATCTGGGCGACCTCGCCTACCACCCCGAGGCCATCGACGTCTCGCACGAAGCCCGCGAGGTGATCGAGCTGCGCGACGACGTGCTCGACGAGATCACGCAGCTCTACTTCGAGCGGCGCCGCGTGCTCGCGCAGCTGCAGTCGCTCAGCGACCCAAACGACGCCGGGCGCTTGCGGCTGCGAGCCGACGAGCTCGCCGCGGGCATCGATGCCTGGACGGGCGGCTGGTTCGGCCGCCAGACCCGCCGCTTCGCGACCGAATCCCTCTCCTCGCCCCGAGTTGGAGGTAATTGACGTGGATCGCTCTCTTCGAAGCTGCACGCGCGGCGCCGCCCTGCTGCTCGCGCTCGCGCTGCTGCCGGCCACGGCGCAGGCCCTGCCGGTGATATCCGAGTTCTTCTACGACGCGGTGGGAAGCGACGACGGGCTCTCGTTCATCGAGCTGTACGGGGCGCCGGGGACCTCCCTCGCGGGGCTCGCGCTGGAAGGGGTCAACGGCTCGAACGGGGCCGTGGGTCCCAGCCTCGCGCTCAGCGGCGCGATCCCCGCGGACGGGATCTTCGTGGTCGCCGACGCCACCGCCGGCGGGCCGACCTCGGTCCCCGGCGCCGATCTGCTGCTCGACTTCGACTTCCAGAACGGGCCGGACAGCGTGGTGCTGCGCAGCGGGGGCGTCGTCCTCGACGCGCTCGGCTACGGCGTCTTCGCGCCGGGAGAGGTGTTCGCCGGGGAGGGCGCGCCCGCCGCGGATCCGGCGGCGGGCGCGAGCCTCGCCCGCCGCTTCGCCGACGTCGACACCGGCGACAACGCGGCGGACTTCGTCGTGCTCGAGACGCCCACGCCCGGCTCGGCCCAGCTCGCGGCGGTGCCGGAGCCCGCGAGCGCATCGCTGCTCGGGGCCGGCCTCGCCGGTCTCGCGGCCGGCTGCGGGCGGCGAAGGCGCCCTCGCGGCTGAGCGTTCCGGCGACGGAATCCAACCCCCCTTTCCGTCTTCCGTCGCCCGGGACCCCGGCGCGCCGCCCGGTGCGCCGGGGTCCCACTCGTTCCAGCGGACTCCCTGCTACCGGGAGCCACCCGGAATCCCCGCGGGGATTCCGGGTGGCAATTCAGGATTCCCGGCGGGCTGGCCGATTCTCCGAGCGCACGAACCTGCGCGGCGGCGCTGCGGTCGGCTCGCGCGCGGCCTCGACAAGGCTCGTGCGGAGGGAGAGACTCGCGCCGCCGCGTCGGGATTGCGGGGGCTCACCGGCAGCATGATCACCGGGTTCAACACCAACGTCCGCCACGGCGGCCGCCTGTTCCACGTGCAGACCGAGGACAGCGGCAAGGCGTACCCGCACGTGATCAGCCACGTCTATTACGGCGGCACCATCCTCGCGTCGGAGAAGCACGACTACGAGGATCTGCTCGGCTCGGAGGATCTCACGGAAGCCGTGCGCGCCCTGATGGAGGGCCAGCACAAGGCGATGGTCGCGCGGCTGAAGCAGGGGGCCCTGGATCCCGTGATCGCCGAGCGGCTCACGGACCCCGCCGAAGACACGGGGCCGGGCATCAGCGATGCGCCGGCTGCGGCCCCGGCGGCCGCCCCCGCTCCGCCGCGTCCCGCACCCGCCGCCGTCCCGGCTCCTCCGCCCGCCGCGGCGGCTCCCGCGCGCGCCTTCGGCGAGGGGATCGTCTCGCAGAAGCCGCTCGACGAGGTGATCCTCGAGTACCTGGTCGAGAAGGCCCGCGGCCGAGGCTCCGCTCGCAAGGCTCCGCCCACATCGCCCGCGCGCGAGTCGCGCCCGAAAGGGTGAGCGCCGGCGGCACGCGCGGTCGCGGCTGGCCGTGGCGGCGCGCCGCGGCGAGCGCCGCGCCCCTCCCGCGCGCTCCTGCCGACGGGGCGATCCAGATCTATCACGTCTCGAAATCGTACTCGGCCGGGAACTTCGCGCTGCGCGACGTGAGCCTGCGCTTCGGCAAGGGCGAGTTCGTGTTCCTGACCGGGCCGAGCGGCGCGGGCAAGACCACGCTGCTGCGCCTGCTCTTCGCCGCCGAGCAGCCCAGCGAGGGACAGATCGTGGTGCTCGGGCGCAACATCGCCCGGCTGCGCCCTTCGGCGATTCCGGCGCTGCGGCGCCGCGTCGGCGTGGTCTTCCAGGATTTCAAGCTGCTGGAGCGGCGCACCGTCGAGGAGAACGTCGCGCTCGCGCTCGAAGTGGTCGGCACGCCCCGCCGCGAGGCGCGCGCGAAGGTCTTCGCGGTGCTCAAGCAGCTGGGTCTCCAGCATCGCCGCTACCACCACCCGCTCTCGCTCTCGGGCGGCGAGCAGCAGCGCGTGGCGCTCGCGCGCGCGCTCGTCAACGAGCCCGAGATCCTGCTGGCGGACGAGCCGACCGGGAACCTCGATCCCACGCTCACGCTCGAAATCATGGACCTGATCGCGAGCGCGGCGACCCGCGGCACCACCGTGATCGTGGCCACCCACGAGCTCGAGATCGTGCGCCGCTACGGCAAGCGCGCCGTGCGCCTCGAGGCCGGCTGCGTCACCGAGGATTCCCTCACCGGACGGGTGCACGCGTGAGCCGCGCCTGGGTGAGGCTCGGCTACTTCCTGCGCACGTCGCTGGCCGGCCTGCGCACCAGCCCGGTCACCACCGCGGTCTCGGTCGCCACGATCGGCGTGAGCCTGGTGCTGGTGGGCGCCTTCGCGCTGCTGCTCGCGAACATGGAGGAGCTGCTCGGGCGCTTCGGCGACGACCTCCAGGTGACGGCGTACCTGGAGGACGGACTCGCCCCCGAGCAGATCCAGGAGCTGGTGCGGATCGCGCACACCGTCGAAGGCGTGCAGGGCGCGCGCATCGTGTCGAAGCAGGAGGCGCTCGAGCGTTTTCGCACCGGCGTGGGGCGCGGCAGCGCGCTGCTGGAAGGGCTCGGCGAGAACCCGCTGCCGGCGTCGATCGAGCTCACGCTCGCGCCCGAGCACCGCTCGGCGGCCGGCATGGCGCGGGTGGTGGGATCGCTCCAGGGCCTCTCGGGCGTCCGCGAGCTGGCCTCGGGCCAGGACTGGGTGGAGGGATACCTGCGAGCGCTCGCGCTGCTGCGCGGGATCGGCTGGGGACTCGGACTGATCCTGGCGCTCGCCACGCTGCTGATCGTCGCCAACACGATCCGGCTGGCGGTCTTCGCGCGCCGCGACGAGCTCGAGATCCTGGCGTTGGTGGGCGCGAGCCGCGCCTTCGTGAACGGGCCCTTCCTGCTCGAGGGCGTGCTGCAAGGCGCGCTCGCGGGCGCGCTGGCGCTGGGACTGCTCTACGCGCTGTTCCGGCTGGTGCTGCCGGGCTTCGAGTTCGGGCTCGAGCTGCTGCTGGGGGGCGTCGCGCCGCGCTTCTTCGCGCCGCAGGAGATGGCGGCGCTGCTGGCCGGAGGCGCCGCGCTCGGGCTGGTGGGGTCCGCGGCCGCGCTGGCGGGAGGCGGCCGCGCGTGAGGCGCGCGCTCGGGTTCGGGCTCGCCGCCTGTCTGGCCCTCGGCGGGCTCGCGCACGCCGCCGGCGAAGGGCGCGAGGAGGAGCTGGCGCGCCTGCGCCGCGCCATCCAGGAGAGCCGCGAGCGCGTCGCGGACTACGAGCGGCAGCAGCGCGGATTGCTGGAGGCGATCGAAGCGCTCGATCAGAGCGCGGCGCTGCTGGCGAGCGAGGTGGCGATCACCGAGCGCGGCGCGCGGCGCGCCCGCGCCCGGCTGACCCGGATCGAGGCGGAGGCCGTCGAGCGGGCCGCCCAGCTCGCGCGCACCAAGCAGGCGATGCGGGTGCGCGCGGTCGCGCTCTACCAGGCCGGGAACGTGGGCACGCTGCGCCTGCTCTTCGCCGCCGGCGGGCTGCGCGAGTTCCTATCCCGCGTGCGCGCGCTGCGCGTGCTGCTCGAGCACGACGCCGATCTGCTTGCGCGTCACCGCGCCGAATCCGAAGCCCTCGCGCTCGCCGAGAGCCGCGCCCGCGAGCAGGTCCGGGTACGCAGCGAGGCCGAGCAGCGGCTGCGCGAGCGCTCGCGCGAGCTCGAGGCCGAGCGCGGCGAGAAGCGCAACCTGGCCAGCCGCGTGCACGCCGACCGCACCAGCGAGCGCGCCGCCCTGGTCGAGCTCGAGAAGGCCGCGCGCGCGCTCGAAGAGACCCTGGCCAGGCTCGGCGCCGAGCCGTCGCCCGCGCGTCCGCCCAGCGAGGGCGCGGGCTTCGCCGGCCTGAAGGGGCGCCTCGCGCCGCCGGTGCAGGGCCCCGTGGCGCAGGCGTTCGGCCGCGTGGTGGACGCCGATTTCGGCACCCAGACCTTCCGTTCCGGCGTGGTGTTCGAAGCCGCGCTCGGCACCCCGGTGCTGGCGGTCGCGCCCGCGTCGGTGCGCTTCGCCGGCTGGTTCCGCGGCTATGGCCGGCTCGTGATCCTCGACCACGGCGACCGCTTCTTCACGGTCTCGGGTCACCTGGCCGATCTCGCGGTGGAGGTCGGCGACGCGGTCGCGGCGGGCGACGCGATCGGAACCGTGGGCGATACCGGCTCGCTCGAAGGCGCCCGGCTCTACTTCGAGATCCGGCGGGGCAGCGAGCCGCTGGATCCCGGTGAGTGGCTCGCTTCGGCGGAATGACGGTAGAATCCAGGCGATTTTCAAGACCCCGCGTCGGCTCGCCGATTCCGCGGTGAGCGATTCAGCGAACGGCGCGGCCCCTCGGTCCGGGCCGCGCGTCGAAGGCAGGTTCAGCCGCATGCGCCCTCAGCGAATCCGTTTCCTGCTCACGTTCCTCGCGGGAGTGATGGCGGCCGCGCTCACGGGCGTGCTGGCCGGCAGCGCCGGCAGTCTGGCGGCGACCCGCTACGAGGAGCTCTCGGTGTTCACCAGCGTGCTCAACCTGGTGCGCCGCAACTACGTCGAGCCGGTGGAGGAGGACGAGCTGGTGCGCGGCGCGCTGCGCGGCATGCTCGCCGAGCTGGATCCGCACTCCAGCTTCCTGGACGCCGAGGCCTACAAGGAGATGCAGGTCGACACCAAGGGCGAGTTCCACGGCCTCGGGATCGAGATCAGCAAGCGCAAGGACGGCTACGTCGAGGTGGTTTCGCCCATCGAGGGCACGCCGGCCGCCCAGGCGGGGATCAAGGCCCGCGACCAGATCACCGCGATCTGCCCCACCGAGGTGCCCGAGGGCTGGACCGAGCCGTGCCGCTCGAGCAAGAACATGACGCTCTTCGAAGCCGTCAACCTGATGCGCGGCAAGAAAGGCTCGAAGATCACGATCGAGATCTACCGCGAGGGGTTCGAGCAGTCGAAGCCGTTCGAGATCACCCGCGACGTGGTCAAGGTGGTGTCGGTCTCCGGCCGGATGCTGGAGCCGCACTATGCCTACGTGCGCCTGCGCGCCTTCCAGGAGCACACCGACGAGGATCTCGAGTCGACGCTGGCCAACCTCCACCGCGAGTCCGGCGAGCCCTTCCAGGGGCTGGTGCTCGACATGCGGGACAATCCGGGGGGCCTCCTCGACCAGGCGGTGAAGGTCGCGGACAACTGGCTGAAGGACGGCCTCGTCGTCTACACCAAAGGGCGTGACGAGAGCCAGCGCCAGGAGTACCGCGCCCGCCTGGACGGCACCGAGCCCAGCTACCCGATCGTCGTGCTCGTGAACGAGGGCACCGCGAGCGCGTCCGAGATCGTGGCCGGCGCGCTCCAGGACCACGGCCGCGCGCTGGTGATCGGCGTCAAGACCTTCGGCAAGGGCTCCGTGCAGACCGTCTACCCGCTGGAGGGAGGCGCCGGGCTGCGCCTCACCACCGCGCTGTACTACACGCCGGCCGGACGCTCGATCCAGGAGGTGGGCATCTCCCCCGACATCCCGGTGCATCCGGTGGTGGTCGCCGCGGCCGGGGAGGCGGCGCCATCGCGGATCCGCGAGCGGGATCTGGAGGGCCACTTCACCCAGGAAGACGCTACGCCGCAGGCCGAGGAGCCGGATCCCGACGAGCCCGTGGCGGTGATCGCGGAGGGCGAGGACGACGTGCAGCTCGCGCGCGCGGTCGAGGTGCTCAAGAGCTGGACCTACTTCGAGCGCCTGAAGAAGGCCCCGGATGCGCCGGTGCAGGCGCTGGCGGAAGAAGCGAAGCCGGAGGCGCATCCCTGAGCGTTCCGTCCGAGCCGGGCGCGGCAGCAGCCGGTCCGCCGCACGTCTACGGCGTCGGGGATCTGCTGGCGGGCCTGCGCGGGCTGCTGGAAGAACGCGTCGGCCGGGTCTGGGTCGCCGGCGAGATCAGCAATCTGCACCGCGCCGGCTCGGGGCACGTCTACTTCACGCTCAAGGACGAGCGCGGCCAGGTGCGCGCGGCGCTCTTCCGCAGCGCCGCGCGGAGGCTCGCCTTCGAGCCCGAGAACGGGCTCGAGGTGATCGTCTACGCCGACGTGACCGTCTACGAGGCGCGCGGCGATCTCCAGCTGGTGGTGCGCGAGCTCGAGCCGCGGGGGGCGGGCGCGCTCCAGCTCGCCTTCGAGCAGCTGCGCCGGCGGCTCGAGGCGGAGGGCCTCTTCGACGCGGCCCGCAAGCGCGCGCTGCCGCGGCTGCCGGCCTTGGTGGGCGTGGTCGCGTCCCCCACCAGCGCGGCGCTGCGCGACGTGCTCCAGATCGCGGCGCGGCGCTTCCCGGCGGCGCGGATCCTGATCGCTGGCACGCGGGTGCAGGGGGAGGGCGCCGAGCTCGAGATCGCCGCCGCCCTGGACGCGCTGGCCGGGCGGGCTGGGATCGACGTGGTGCTGCTGGTGCGCGGAGGCGGCTCGCTCGAGGACCTTCAGGCGTTCAACAGCGAAGCCGTCGCGCGCGCCATCGCGCGCTCGCCGGCGCCGGTCGTGACCGGAGTCGGTCACGAGGTCGACATCAGCATCGCGGACCTGGTGGCCGACCTGCGGGCGCCGACGCCGTCGGCGGCCGCCGAGCTCGCGCTGCCGGACCGCGCCACGCTCTTCGGCCTGCTCGCCCGCGACTTCCAGCGCGCGCGCCGCGCGCTCTCAAAAAGGCTGGACGAGGCGACCGCCCTGCTCGCGCGCGAGCGCGATGCGCTGCGCGTGCTGGCGCCCTCGGCGCAGCTGCTCGCGCGCCGCGAGCGGCTCGGCGCCGCGTCGCGCGCGCTGGCGCGCGCCGCGCAGGCCCGCTTCGAGCGCGCCCGCGCGGGGCTCTCCGGGCTGGCCGGGCGCCTGGAATCGCTCTCGCCGCTCGGAGTCCTCACCCGGGGCTACGCGATCGTGCGTCGCTCGCGGGACGGCGCGATCGTGCGCGGCGCGGGCGACGTCGCGCCGGGCGACCGCGTCTCGCTGCGGGTCGCCGAGGCGGAGATCGAGGCCGCCGTCGCGGCGGTTCACGCGCTGCGGCGCGCGTGAAGCGCGGCGCGGATCCCGGGACTTCCGCCGGCGTTTCGTTGACGCTCCCCGGTGCCGCCGGTAGCATTGCGCGGCAGATGGCGGCCCGTCGCAGGTCCGACACCCCCGCGGCCGAGACGGCGGCCGAAACCGCCGATGGGCCCACTTTCGAGAGCGCGCTCGAGCAGCTCGAGGCGATCGTGGATCGGCTCGAGCAGGGCGATCTCGAGCTCGAGGACGCGCTGCGCGCCTTCGAGGCCGGCGTCGCGCTCACCCGTCGCTGCGCGAGCCAGCTCACGGACGCGGAGCGGCGCATCGAAGTGCTGGTGCGGGAAGGCGAGAGCTGGGTGGCGCGGCCGTTCGAGGCGCCCGAGGAGGGGGAGTAGTGGATCTGCGGGCGTATCTGCTCGAGCGCATGCCCGCCGTCGAGCGCGCGCTCGATGCCGCGCTGCCGCCGGCCGGGATGGAGCCCATCCCGCTGCACGAGGCCATGCGACACCTGCTCTTTCCCGGCGGCAAGCGGATGCGCCCGGCGCTGGCCCTGGCCGCCGCCGAGGCGGTGGGCGCCCCGGCCGAGCGTGCCCTGCCGGTGGCGGTGGCGGTGGAGCTCGTCCACACCTACTCGCTGATCCACGACGATCTGCCCTGCATGGACGACGACGACCTGCGCCGCGGGCGTCCCACCGTGCACATCGCCTTCGGCGAGGCGACCGCCGTGCTGGCGGGTGACGCCCTGCTGGCGGCCGCCTTCTTCGCGCTGACGGCGGCGGAGCCCGATCACCCCGCGCCCCAGCTGCTGGCCGCAGCGCGGGATCTGGCCGAAGCCGCCGGCTCGCTGCGCCTGGTCGGGGGGCAGATCGACGACCTGCGCTTCGAGCCGCAGGCGCTCGATGCCGCTCGCATCGAGTCCGTGCATGCGCGCAAGTCGGCGGCGCTGATCGCCGCGGCGATCGTGGGCGGCGCGCGGCTGGGCGGCGGCAGCGCCGAGGAGCTGGCCGCGTTGCGGCGCTTCGGCGAGGCGGTCGGCCTCGGCTTCCAGATCGCCGACGACCTGCTGGACGCTCCGCGCGCCGAGGCCTGCTCGCTGGTGCGCTCGCTCGGCGCGCCCGCCGCGCGCGCGCGCGCCGAAGCGCTGCTCGCCGAGGCGCTCCGCGAGCTCGACGGTTTCGGCGAGCGGGCCGAGCCGCTGCGGGAGATCGCCCGCCACGCGGTGCGGAGGAGCGAGTGAGCCAGGAGAAGCTGCTGCCGCGGATCCAGTCGCCCGAGGACCTGCGCCGGCTCCCGCGCGAGCAGGTCCGGCAGGTGGCCGAGGAGCTGCGGGCCGAGATCATCGACCGCGTCTCGCGCACCGGCGGGCACCTGGCGTCGAGCCTGGGCGCCGTCGAGCTGATCACCGCGCTGCACTACGTCTTCGACACGCCGCGCGACCGCCTCGTGCTCGACGTCGGCCATCAGGGCTACCCGCACAAGATGCTGACGGGACGCCGTGAGGCCTTCGACCGGATCGGCAAGGAGGACGGCATCGCCAAGTTCCTCCGCCGCGCGGAATCGCCCTACGACAGCTTCGGCGCCGGCCACGCGGGCACCTCGATCTCGGCGGCGCTCGGGATGGCGCGCGCGATGCAGCACCAGGGGCGGCCCCACTGCGCGATCGCGCTGATCGGCGACGGCGGCATGACGGCCGGGATGGCGTTCGAAGCGCTGAACCACGCCGGGCACGTGCGCCAGAAGAACCTGGTGGTCGTGCTCAACGACAACGAGATGTCGATTTCGCCGAATGTCGGCGCGCTCTCCTCCTACCTCTCGCGCAAGCTCTCGGCTCCGATGGTGCGCCGGATCAAGGGCGTGGCGAAGGACTTCCTCGGCTCGCTGCCGGGCGACATGCTGCACTGGGCGCAGAAGACCGAGGAGTCGCTCAAGGTCTTCTTCTCGCCCGGGCTGCTCTTCGAGGCGCTCTCGTTCCGCTACGTGGGCCCCATCCAGGGCCATCGCATCGACGTGCTGCTCGAGACCTTCGCGAACGTGAAGCAGATGCTCGCCAACGGCGAGGGCCCGATCCTCGTCCACGCCATCACGTCGAAGGGCTATGGCTACCAGCCGGCGCAACAGGACCCGTTCCTCTACCACGGCGTCGGCGCGTTCGAGATCGAGTCCGGCCGCTTCCGCCCGTCGAAGCCGGGGCCTCCCAAGTACCAGAACGTCTTCGCCGACACGCTGATCCGGCTGGCGCGCGAGGACGAGCGCATCATCGCGATCACAGCCGCGATGGCCGACGGCACCGGACTCGACCGCTTCAAGAAGGTCTTTCCCGAGCGCTTCTACGACGTGGGCATCGCCGAGCAGCACGCCGTCACCTTCGCCGCGGGCCTGGCGGCCGAGGGCATGAAGCCGGTGCCCGCGATCTACTCGACCTTCCTGCAGCGCGCCTACGACCAGGTCGTGCACGACGTCTGCCTGCAAAATCTGGACGTCACCTTCGCGCTCGACCGCGCCGGGCTGGTGGGCGCCGACGGCGCGACCCACCAGGGCGCCTACGACTTCGCCTATCTGCGCACCCTGCCCAACCTGATCCTGATGGCGCCCAAGGACGAGAACGAGCTTCAGCACATGCTGCGCACGGCGATCGAGTACCCGGGCCCGGCGGCGGTGCGCTTCCCGCGCGGCGAGGGCTGGGGCGTGCCGCTCGATCCCGAGATCAAGTCGCTTCCGATCGGGGAGGCCGAGCTGCTCCGCGACGGCGACGACGCGGTGGTGGTCGCGATCGGCGCGCTGGTGCACCCGGCCCTGGAAGCCGCCGTCGAGCTCGCTGCCCAGGGGCTCTCGGTCGCGGTGCTGAACGCGCGCTTCGTGAAGCCGCTCGACGCGGCGCGGATCGTGGCGTTGGCCCGGCGTTGCCGCGCGCTCGTCACGGTCGAGGAGCACAGCGGGATGGGCGGCTTCGGCGGGGCCGTGCTGGAGGCGCTAGCGGCCGCCGGCGCCACGCTGCCGGTGCGCTGCCTCGCGCTGCCCGATCAGCCGGTCGAGCACGGCGACCCGGCCGCCCAGAAGCACGCGTTCGGGCTCGACGCCGAGGGCATCGCCAACGCCGTGCAGGCCCTGCTCGCCGGGACGCGGAGCTGAAGGGGCTCCGGCTCGACCAGCGCCTCGTACAAGATGGGCTCGCGCCGACGCGCAGCCACGCCGAAGCGCTGATCCGAGCCGGTCAGGTGCTCGTCGACGACATGCCGGTCGACAAGCCCGGCGCGCAGGTCAAGACCGGATCGCAGGTGCGCCTGCGCGGCGAGCCCAAGCGATTCGTCTCGCGCGGCGGCGAGAAGCTCGCCGGCGCGCTCGCAGACCTCGCCGTGAATCCGGCCGGGATGCGCTGTCTCGACGTCGGCGCCTCGACGGGCGGCTTCACGGATTGCCTGCTGGCGGCCGGCGCTCGCCAGGTGGTCGCGGTCGACGTCGGCTACGGCCAGCTCGCGCCGCGCCTGCGCGAGGATCCCCGCGTCGTCGTGCTCGAGCGGCGCAACGCGCGCGGGCTCGAGCCTTCGGATCTGGCGGGTCCGGTCGAGCTGATCACGGTCGACGTCTCCTTCATCTCGGTGCGGCTGCTGCTCCCGGTGCTGGCCCGGGTCGCGCCTGAAGCGAGCTGGCTGGTGCTGGTGAAGCCGCAGTTCGAGGTGGGCAAGGGGCGCGTGTGCAAGGGCGGCGTCGTGCGAGACGATGCGCTGCGCGCGCAGGCGGTCGCGTGCGTGCGCGAGGCGGCGCAGGCGCTCGGTCTCGAAGTGCTCGGCGAGGCCGAGAGCCGGCTCTCCGGGGCGAAGGGCAATCGGGAGGTGTTCCTGCACCTTCGCGCTTCGCCTGCGCGCGCCTGACCTCCCCCAAGGGGCCTCGGTTGACTCAGGGGGGGCCGCTCCTATCCTGTGGTGGTTCGCCCGAGAGGTTCCCATGCCCGTGATCGACGTGACCGCACCCGCCGCTGAACGCATCCGCGACCTGCTCGCCAAGGACGGCAAGCTCGAGTCCCATGGCCTGCGCCTCAAAGTGGTGGGCGGCGGCTGCTCGGGCCTGCGCTACGAGCTCGCCTTCGACGACCGCGTGAACGAGAACGACACCGAGCTCGAGGTCGGCGAGATCCGCGTGATCGTCGACGAGAAGAGCGCGCTCTACCTGGTGGGAACCACCCTCGACTTCGTCGACACGCTCCAGGAGTCGGGCTTCAAGATGGTCAACCCCAACGCCAAGAGCACCTGCGGTTGCGGGGAATCGTTCGGGGCATAGCCCGAACGTGACGCCCAAGCTCCCGATCTACCTAGACCACCACGCCACCACGCCCGTCGATCCCCGCGTGCTCGAGGCGATGCTCCCGTTCTTCGCCGGGGACTTCGGCAATCCCTCCAGCCAGACGCACAGCTTCGGCTGGCGCGCCGAGGCGGCGGTGGAGGACGCCCGCGAGCGCCTCGCGCGCGCGATCGGCGCCGCGGACCCGCGCGAGATCGTCTTCACCAGCGGCACCACCGAGAGCGACAACCTCGCGCTCCAGGGCATCGCGCGCGCGGGGCGGCGCCGCGGGGATCACCTCGTCACCGTCCTGACCGAGCATCCCGCCGTGCTCGACACCTGCCGCGCGCTCGAGGCGGACGGCTTCCGGGTGACGCGGCTTCCCGTCGACGCGCAGGGGCTGCTCGATCCGGACGACGTGGCGCGCGCCCTCACGGACCGGACGCTGCTGGTCTCGGTGATGGCGGCCAACAGCGAGATCGGCGTGCTCCAGCCGCTCGAGGAGATCGGGCGCATTTGTCGCGAGCGCGGCGTGCCGCTGCACAGCGATGCCGCGCAGGCAGTCGGAAAGATTCCCCTCGACGTGCGCGCGCTGGGCGTCGACCTGCTCTCGTTCTGCGCGCACAAGCTCTACGGACCCAAGGGCGTGGGCGCCCTCTACCTGCGGCGGGATCGTCCCCGCATCGCGCTCGAGCCGCTCTTGCACGGCGGAGGTCACGAGCTGGGCCGGCGGCCCGGCACGCTGCCGGTCCCGCTGATCGTGGGCTTCGCCCGCGCGGTCGAGATCTGCCTCGCGGAGCTGCCCGCCGAGGCGCAGCGGCTCGCGGGCCTGCGCGACCAGCTCTGGTCGCAGCTCGCGCGCGAGCTGCCGGACCTGCGCCGCAACGGCCACCCCGAGCGACGGCTGCCGGGAAACCTGAGCGTCTGCTTCGAGGGCGTCGAGGCCGACGCGATCCTGGTGGCCCTGCGCGAGGTCGCGCTCTCCACCGGCTCGGCCTGCGCCTCGGGCAGCGGCGAGCCGAGCCACGTGCTGCGCGCGCTTGGGCTGGAGGGCGCGCTGGCCCGCTCGGTGGTTCGCTTCGGGATCGGCCGCGGGAACACCGCCGAGGAGCTGGCCTGGGTGGCGGAGCGGCTGGTCTCGCTGGTGCGCGATCTGCGCGCCAGGCGAGCGCGGCCCGGGGCGGCGCGGCATCGTTCGGCAGGGAGCTCCTGAGCCCCGGCCGCGGCAGCCGCGCTACCCTCCGCGCCAGCCGAGATCCGCTGCATCGAAGGAGCCGTCGTGTCCGAGACGAAGAGCACGAACGTCACCTGGCACCACGGTCAGGTGACCCGCGCGGAGCGCGAGAAGCTGCTCCGGCAGCGCGGGGTGACGGTCTGGTTGACGGGGCTCTCGGGCTCCGGCAAGTCGACGCTGGCGGTCGCCGCCGAACGCGCGCTGGTCACGCGCGGCCGGCTCGCCTACGTGCTCGACGGCGACAACATCCGCCACGGCCTCAACAAGAATCTTGGCTTCGGCCCCGCCGACCGCACCGAGAACATCCGCCGGATCGGCGAGGTGGCAAAACTGTTTTGCGACGCCGGCCTGGTCGTCTTCACCTCCTTCATCTCTCCCTATCGGGCCGACCGCGACGCAGTCCGCGCGCTGATGCCCCCCGGCGACTTCGTCGAGGTCTTCGTCGATGCCAGCGTCGAGACCTGCGAAGGGCGCGACGTGAAGGGCCTCTACAAGAAGGCCCGGGCGGGCGAGATCCCCGAGTTCACGGGCATCTCGGCGCCCTACGAGGCTCCGCTCCAACCCGAGTTGGTGCTGGATACCAACCGCCAGTCGGTCGATGAGAGCGTGGGCGCGATCCTCCGCCACCTCGAGGACAAGGGGTATCTGGGAACTTGAGCCTGCGGCGTCGCTCCAGGGTGTGGCTCTGCGTCGTCGGCGCGGCGGGTCAGCTCGCCTGCGCGGGGCTCGGGCTGCGCTCCGGCGACCGGGCCGCGAACGACGTGGAGATCCGCCCGGACGCGCCGCCCGAGTACGACCTGCTGGTCGCCCAGCAGCACATGCTCGACGGCGAGGCGGCCGAGGGGCTGGCGGCCTACCAGCGCGCGGTCGCGAAGGACGAGACCTCGGCCTTCCTGCACCGGCGCGTGGCCGCGGCGCTGGCCCAGCAGAGCCGGCTCGACGAAGCGACCGTGCACGCGCAGCGCGCGCTCGAGCTGGAGCCCGGGGATCCCGAGACCCGTCTCTTCCTCGGCCAGCTCTATCGCCTGCGGCACGATCTGCCGGCGGCCGAGACCACGCTGCGGACCGAGAGCGGCGAGCCGGTCGACGCCGACGCCGCCTTCCTGCTCTATCAGGTGTATCTCGAAGCGGGGCGCCTCGACGAGGCGGCGACCACGGCGCAGTGGCTGGTGGTGCACGAGCCCGACGAGCTGCGCGGCCGCTTCGCGCTGGCCACCGTCTACCAACGCCAGGGCAAGCTGCCGGAGGCCGACAGGACCCTGCGCGACGCCCTCAAGGTCGATCCCGGCAACCTGCGCGTCTACGGCATGCTGGCCCGTTCCATGCGCGAGCGCGGTGATCGCGAGGGCGAGATCCGCATCTACCGCGAGGTGCTCGGACTCGACCCCGACCATCTGCCGACGCTGATCGCGCTGGGCGAGAGCCAGATGGACGGCAACGACCTCGAGGGCGCGATCGCCACCTTCGAGGAGATCGAGCGCCGCTTCCCGGAGGACATGCGCTCGGTCGTGCGGCTCGGATTCCTCAAGTACGAGGCGCGCGATTTCGCGGGCGCGGCGTCGCGCTTCGAGCGCGCCTCGGCGGCGGATCCCCAGGAGTACGAGTATGTCTTCTTCCTGGCCGTCGCGCGGCGCCGGATGGGCGATTCCGAGCGCGCGATCGAATCGTTCCGGAGCATCCCGCCCGAGCACAAGCACTATCCCGAGGCGCGCACCCAGATCGCTTCGATCCTGGAGCGGCGCGGTGATTTCCAGGGCGCGCTCGCCGAGGTGGAGCTGGCGGTCGCCGCCAGCCCTCCCTCGCGTCCCCTCGACCTCTACAAGGCCACGCTGCGCGCCAAGACCGGCGACTTCGCCGGCGCGGAGGCCGATCTCAAGCGCCTGCTCGCTCAGGAGCCGGAAGACGACGAGCTGCTCTACAGCATCGGGATGCTCTACGGCGAGGCCAAGCGGACGGACGAGGCGATCCAGTACATGCGACTCGCGCTGGAGCGGAACCCCGACAACGCGAGCGCGCTCAACTTCATCGGCTACACCTGGGCGGAGAAAGGCATCAACCTCGACGAGGCCGAGCGCATGATCGCGCGCGCCGTCGAGCTGCGTCCCGACGACGGCTACATCGTCGACAGCCTGGGCTGGGTCCACTACGTGCGCGCCCGGGCGCTGGTCGGGCAGGGTCGGTCGCAGGACGCGCAGAAGCATCTGGACGCGGCCCTCGAGTATCTCGAGCGCGCCGACCGCCTGACCGGAGGCGATCCGGTGGTCTCCGAGCACCTGGGCGACACCTACCTGCTGCTCGACCAGAAGCGGCGGGCCCTCGACCGCTTCGAGGAAGCGATCCGGCTGGAGCCGCGCGAGAACGAGCAGCCGGAGCTGATGCACAAGTTCGAGAACCTCAAGCGAGAACTGCGGTAGCGGTGAGCCGCGCGGCGCTCTTCGTCGCCCTGCTGCTCGCGGCGGCCGGCTGTCGCACCGCGCCGACGCGCCTGCCGCTCGCCGAGGGCGATCCCCGGCCGGCCGCGTTGCTGCGGGCCTGGCAGGAGGGCGCCGACGCGCGCCGCGCGCTGCGCGGAAGCGCCCGCCTGGCCGTCGACGGCGAGGGCCCCCCGATCCGCTCGCGGCAGATCCTGGTGGTGGAGCGCCCGTCGCGATTGCGTGTCGAGGTGCAGGGCCTGCTCTCGCAAACGCTCGCCGTGCTGGTCACCGATGGCCCGCGCTTCCAGCTCTTCCGCGCGGAAGACCGCTCCTTCGAAGCGGGCGAGGTGCGGCCCGGCCTCTTGTGGCAGGTGGCGAGCCTCGACCTGACGCCCGAGGAGGCGATCGACCTCGTGCTCGGGGCGCCGCAGCTGGACCCGGCGCTGGCGCCCGCGCGCGCCTACACCGAAGCAGGCGGCGAGATCGGGGTCGACCTGGCAGACCCGGCGGGCCGCGTGCGCGAGCGACGGGTCTTCGACGCGCAGGGCCGGCTGCGCCGCGTCGAACGCCTGGCCGAGGACGGCGAGGTGGCGTGGTCGGCGAGCTTCGACGAGTACCAGCCGGTGGACGGCGTCGCCTTCGCGCACGCGATCCGGGTCGAAGCGGCGCCGCGGGAGACCCGCGCCGAGCTCGTGCTCTCAGGCGTCGAGCTGAATCCCGTCCTGCCGGCGGATATCTTCCAGCTGCGGCCGGCCCAGGCCGGGGGCCGAGCCGATGGGGAAGGGAAGTAGCGTGGTGCGATTCGCGGCCGTGGCGCTCGGCCTGGCGCTGCTCGCCGCCTGCACCAACAACCCGTACCCGGACGCCGACGAGGAGCTCAAGATCCTCTACCGCCCGCTCGGCGAGCCCCCCCGCACGCTCGATCCGGCCGTCAGCTACAACGCGGCCGAGCACCAGATCACCGGCATCGTCTACGCGACGCTGCTCGACTACCACTACCTGGCGCGCCCCTATCGCCTGATCCCCGGGCTGGCGCGCGAGGTGCCGCACGCCCGCACGCTCGGGGGCGGCCGCGTCGCCTACCGCTTCCAGGTGCG
Source organism: Myxococcota bacterium (assembly GCA_036560145.1). Taxonomy (GTDB): domain Bacteria; phylum Myxococcota_A; class UBA9160; order UBA9160; family SMWR01; genus DATBRV01. Next base: position 8,778 of record DATBRV010000145.1, on the reverse strand, counting down.
GGAGGGCGCCCTCTACCAGAACGATCCCGCCTTCTCGCTGGCGGGCGGCGGCGCCCTCACGCGCGAGGTGGTGGCCGGCGACGTCGCCTTCCAGCTGATGCGCATCGCGGATCCCGCGATCGCGAGCCCGGTCGTCGCCACCTTCGCGAAGATCGAAGGCTTTCGCGAGTTCTCGGATCGACTGACGGCGCTGCGCGAGGGCGATCCCGGGTTCGCGAGCCAGAGCATCCAGGCGCAGTACGCGGCGGCGGGCGGGATCGCGGGCGTGAAGGCGGCCGGCCGCTACGAACTCGAGATCGTCCTCAGCGAGCCCTATCCGCAGCTGCTCTACTGGTTCACGATGCCCTTCACGGCGGCGGTGCCCTGGGAGGCGGTCGAGTACTGGGATGGCGAAGCGGGGCGCGCCTTCTTCAAGGACCACCCGGTCGGCGCGGGCCCGTTCTTCGTGACCCGCTTCGACCGCCAGAGCCGGATCGTGCTCGACAAGAATCCGAACTTCTACGGCCTCCGACATCCGGAGTGGCGCGCCCCCGCCGCCGTCTACCCCTCGGAGGGGGAGCCCGAGGACGCGCCGCTCGGCCGGCTGGACCCGGCCTACGTAGGCCGTCCGCTTCCGTTCCTCGACCGCGTCGAGTTCCCGATCGAGAAGGAGGACATCCCCACCTTCAACAAATTCCTCCAGGGCTACTACGACGCTTCGGGAATCCTACAGGAAAGCTTCGACAAGATGGTGCACGAGGGAGCGCTCTCGGAGGAGATGGCGCGCGACGGCATGCAGCTCGAGAAGTCCGTGGACCCGGACGTCTACTACATCGGCTTCAACATGGACGACCCGGTGGTAGGAAGCGCCGCGGGCGAAAAGGGGCGCAAGCTCCGGCAGGCGATGAGCCTGGTGGTCGACTCGACCGAGTTCTCGCGGATCTTCAACAACGGGCGCGGGGTTCCGGCGCAGTCGCCGCTGCCGCCGGGCATCTTCGGCTACGAGGCAGACTACGCGAACCCCTACCGGCGGGTCGATCTGGCGCGGGCGCAGCGGCTGCTCGCGGAGGCCGGCTACGCGGGTGGCACCGATCCGAAGACGGGAAAGCCGTTGCGCCTCTCCTTCGACCTGGGCGATACCTCGACGCGCGGCCGCGTGCGCTTCCAGTTCTTCGTGAACGCGTGGAGCCGGCTCGGGCTCGACGTCGAGATCGCGGCCACCAACTACAACCAGTTCCAGGAGAAGGTGCGCAAGAACGCCTACCAGATCTTCATGTGGGGCTGGATCGCGGACTATCCCGACCCGGAGAACTTCCTGTTCCTGCTCTGGGGGCCGCTGGCGCAGTCGAAGAGCCACGGCCCCAACACCGCGAACTTCGCGAACCCGCGCTACGACGAGCTCTTCCTGCGCATGAAGGTCGCCGAGAACGGAGAGGCGCGCCTCGCCCTGATCCGCGAGATGAGGGCGATCCTCGAGCGCGAGCGCCCCTGGATCGAGCTCTTCCACCGCGAGAACTACACGCTCTTCCACGGCTGGGTGCGCAACGTGAAGCCGGCCGGGCTTTCGCTTCCCACCGCCCGCTACGTCGACATCGATCCGGGGCTGCGCAGCCGGCGGCGCGCGGAATGGAACCGGCCGGTGCTCTGGCCGGCCTTCGCGCTGGCGGCGGGCACGCTCGCGCTGGTGATTCCCGGCGTCGTCACCTTCCTGCGCGAGAGGCAGTGATGCTCGCCTACGTCCTCCGCCGCACCGCCTACGGCTTCGTGACGCTGATCGGGGTCTTGCTGCTGCTCTTCGTGCTCTTCTTCCTGTACGCCTCGCCGCACGAGATGGCGCGCCGGGCGGTCGGCGAGAAGGCGCCGCCCGAGGTGCTCGAGCAGTGGATCGTGAACCACGGCTACGACAAGCCCAAGCTCTGGAACCCCGAGGCGCCGCTCGACACGCTGCTGGTGGAGCACTTCCGCCGCGCGCTCACCTTCGATTTCGGGCGCAGCGACGCGGACGGCACGCCGATCACGCAGCGCCTGCGGGAGGGGATGGGCCCGAGCCTCGCACTGGCGGTTCCCTCCTTCGTGTTCGGGCTGCTGTTCTCGGTCGCGCTCGCCCTGTTCGTGGCCTACTTCCGGGAGACCTACATCGACCGCATGGGCGTGATCCTGTGCGTGCTCACCATGAGCATCTCGACGCTGCTCTACATCATCGGGGGCCAGTTCCTGATCGGAAAGCTGCTGCGCTGGTTCCCGATCTCGGGCTTCGACGCGTCCCCCTCGGTGATCGCGCGCTTCCTGATGCTGCCGGTGCTGGTGAGTCTCGCGGACGGCCTCGGCGGCAGCGTCCGTTTCTACCGCACGGTGTTCATCGAAGAGGGCGGGCGCGACTACGTGCGCACCGCGCGCGCGAAGGGATGCGGAGACCTGCGCGTGATGACGCACCACGTGCTGCGCAACTCCCTGATCCCGATCCTGACGCGTGTGGTGGTGGCGATCCCGTTCCTGTTCACCGGAGCGCTGCTGCTCGAGTCCTTCTTCGGGATCCCGGGCCTCGGGTCGCTGACCGTCGATGCGATCAACGGCAACGATTTCGCGACGCTGCGCGCGATGGTCTTCATCGGCGCGCTGCTGTTCATCGGGGCGCAGATCGCGACCGACGTGAGCTACACGCTCGTCGATCCCCGCGTGCGGTTCGAGTGAGCGTGGAGGGCCACGTCTTCGCGAACCTGGTGGTCGCGGCCCTGCTCGTGGGCAGCGCCGCGCTCGCCTTCGTGATCCGGCGCAGCGAGCTCTGGCGCGAAGCGGCGGTCCAGCTGGCCCGGCGCCGGCCGATCGCGCTGGCGGTGGTGGCCCTCTACCTGGTGATCGCCGTGCTCGATTCGGTCTCGTGGGTGGGCGGAGGGGAGGCCGGCGAGGGCGGCGACGTGCTGGCGCTGCACCAGCCCCGCTCGCTGGTCGACCGGATGTTCCCGCTCGACTTCGACGAGAAGAGCTACTCGGCGCCGCTCGCGTCGGCCGAGTTCTACGGCGGGGATCCGCTCGAGCATCCCGGCCTCCACCTGCTCGGCACCGACATTCTCGGGCGCGACGTGCTGCACGTGATGCTCGACGGCACGCGGATCGCGCTGCTGGTGGGAGGCTTCACCAGCCTGATCGTGATCCCGCTCGCGCTGCTGGTGGGGGTTTCCGCCGGCTACTTCGGCAAGCGCATCGACGACGCCGCCTTCTTCGTGATGTCGACGCTCAGCTCGATTCCCAGCATCCTGCTGCTGATCACGTTGATCATGGCGATGGGCCGCGGCCCGGTCCAGGTCTGCATCGCCATGGGGGTGACCAGCTGGGTGGGCTTCTGCCGGATCGTGCGCGGCGAGACCTTCAAGCTGCGCGAGCTCGATTACGTGCAGGCGGCGCGCGCGCTCGGGGTCTCCGACCTGAAGCTGATCTGGCGGCACATCCTCCCGAACCTGATGCACCTGGTGGTGATCACCTTCGTGCTGACCTTCTCGGGGCTGGTGCTCTCGGAGGCGATCCTCTCGTACCTCGGGATCGGCATCGACGGCAGCTGGGGGCAGATGATCGACCAGGCGCGCGACGAGCTGGCGCGCGACCCGATCATCTGGTGGAACCTGGCGGCTGCCTCGGCGGCGCTTTTTGCCCTGATCCTGGCGGTGAACTTCGTGGGCGACGCCGTGCGCGACGTACTCGATCCCCGCACGCTCAGGGAGCGCGAGTGAGCGAGCCCCTGCTCCGCGTGAGCGAGCTCGTCACCACCTTTCCGGCCAGCGGCGGACGGGCGGCGGCGGTGGACGGCGTGAGCTTCGAGCTCGCGGAAGGGGAGGTGCTCGCGCTGGTGGGCGAGTCGGGCTGCGGGAAGTCGGTGACGGCGCTCTCGCTGCTGCGGCTGGTTCCCAAGCCCGGGCGCATCGAGTCGGGAAGCATCCGGATCGCGGGCCGCGAGGTGCTCTCGCTCCCGCTCTCCGAGCTGCGCAGCGTGCGCGGCAAGGAAGCGGCCATGATCTTCCAGGAGCCGATGACGAGCCTCTCGCCGGTGCTGACGGTCGGCGCGCAGGTGGCGGAGGCGCTGCGGCTGCACGAGCCGATTTCGGCGGCGCAGGCGCGCCGGCGCACGATCGAGCTGTTCGAGCAGGTCCGGATCCCCGACCCGGAGGCGCGCTTCGACGGCTTTCCGCACCAGCTCTCCGGCGGGCTCAAGCAGCGCGTGATGATCGCGATGGCGCTCGCGCTGCGGCCGCGGCTGCTGATCGCGGACGAGCCGACCACGGCGCTCGACGTCACCATCCAGGCCCAGATCCTCGAGCTGCTGCGCGATCTCCAGCGCGAGCTCGGCACCGCGATCCTGCTGATCACCCACGACCTCGGCGTCGTGAATGAACTTGCCGACCGGATCGCGGTGATGTACGCGGGCCGGCTCGTCGAGGAGGGTACGCGCGTGCAGCTGCTCGGCGACGCGCGCCACCCCTATACGCGGGGACTGCTGCGCGCGGTGCCCTCGCTCGGGCGCCGCGGGGAGCGGCTGGCCGAGATCCCGGGCGTGGTTCCCGCTCCGGGCGAGCGCCCGCCCGGCTGCCGCTTCGAGACGCGCTGCCCGGTGAAGCTGGCGCGCTGCGCGAACGATCCGCCGGAAGACACGCCGGTGACACCCGGGCACGTCGCGCGCTGCTTCGTTGTGGCGCAGGAGCTGGCGCGATGAGCGCCGACGCGCCGCTGCTGCGCGCGGAAGGGCTGCGGGTCTGGTTCCCGATCCGCAAGGGGCTCTTTCAGCGCACGGTCGGATGGGTGCGCGCGGTCGACGGGATCGACCTCGACGTGCCCGCCGGGCGCACGCTGGCGCTGGTCGGGGAGTCGGGCTGCGGCAAGTCGACGGTCGGCCGCTCGCTGCTGCGCCTGGTCGAGCCGCGCGAGGGAAGGCTCTGGTTCGAGGGGGTCGACCTGCTGAAGCTCGACGCGCGCGCGCTGCATCCCTATCGGCGCGCGATGCAGATCGTGTTCCAGGATCCCCTCGGCTCGCTCGACCCCCGCATGCGGGTGCGCGACGCGATCGCGGAGGGGATGCAGTCGTTCCAGATCGGCGCGGACGAAGCCGAGCGCACGGACCGCGTCGCGGCGCTGCTCGCGCGCGTGCAGCTCGACCCCGCGCAGATGTGGCGCTACCCGCACGAGTTCTCGGGCGGCCAGCGCCAGCGGATCTGCATCGCCCGCGCGCTGGCCGTCGAGCCGCGCCTGCTGATCTGCGACGAAGCCACCTCGGCGCTCGACGTCTCGATCCAGGCCCAGATCCTGAACCTGCTCCGGGATCTCCAGGAAGAGCTCGGGCTCGCCTACCTGTTCATCACCCACGATCTCGGCGTGGTGCGCTACCTCGCCGACCGGGTGGCGGTGATGTACCTGGGCCAGATCGTCGAAGAGGGCGAGACCGAGCGGATCTTCGGCGATCCGCGCCACCCCTACACCCGCGGCCTGCTGGCCGCCGTCCCCTCGCTCGATCCCGCGCGGCGCGGCGTGCGCGCGCACGTGCGCGGCGACGTGCCCTCGCCGGCGCATCCGCCCGCGGGCTGCCGCTTCCACCCGCGCTGCCCGGAGGTCTTCGACCGCTGCCCGCGCGAGGAGCCGCGGCTGGTGGCGGTCGGCGACGGGGCGAGCCGGTGCTTCCTGTCGGAGCCGGCCTGATGAGCTCCGCACGCCGGGAACCTCGGCAAGGTCGCTGAGGCCACATTTGCGCCAGCCGATGCCGAGCAGCCAGGTCCGCGGCGCTGCGACGGCAGGCGGATCGCGATGCGGAAGCGTGACGGCGCGCCAACCCGAGAACCACCGCCCGGATGACGCAGGATCGATTCGCGCGCTCCCGAGCAACGCACGGCCGCGCTTGGCCAGATGGCGGCGCGCGTTCAGCAACACGTAGGCAATCGCGTTCCGCGCCTCACGCGGCGTTCGCAGCACATGCACGTGGCAGCGATCGGCCTTTGCCGAGATCGCAACGCCATGCTCGCGATGCTCGCATCCGCTTGTGTCGGATGCGGTCACACGAGATCGCGTTCCCGATCTCGAATTTCGCGATGTTCTCGAGCGAGGCGGGTATGGATTGGGTTGAGGGGCGGGGGGGCGAGCTATCGCTCGGGCGGATTGCCATTGGATGGGTCGAAGCGAGTCAGGTCGAAGGCTGGATTGTCTGCTACGTCGCGCCCCGGTCGTGTAGGCGGAAACAGAGCACCGAAGAAGACTGGGCCCAGGATCGGTATCACGAGTACCAACGTCCAGAGGAGCCGCATCCTGAGCGGCTGGGCGCTGCGCCACAAGCGCCCTGCGCACAGCAGGGAAAGCACCTCGGAAACCGCAAGAATCGAGAGCAGGCCGATGGTGCCGAGCCGCATGACGAATTGATCGGATACGCATGGCACGCCCTCAAGAGCCTTCTTTGACAGCGCGTGAACAGCTTCCTGGCGCGATTCCCGAGCGCGCAACTATCGAATCGCGCCAGTCCTCCCTTCCCGCGCCCGCTCGACCGCCTCCGCCATCACCCCCGCGGCGGTGTCCCAGTCGAACCTGCGGGACCACGCCAGCGCCCCCGCCGAGAGACGGGTGGCGAGCGCTTCGTCGGCGAGCAGGCGTCCGATCGAATCGGCGAGCTGCGAGACCAGCGCCTCCGGCGGACCGTCGGCGACCAGCAGGCCGGTTTCGTCGTGGCGCACGGCGTCGCGCAGGCCGGGCACGTCGGTGGCGACCACGGGGACGCCGAGCGCATTCGCCTCGACCACGGTGATCCCCCAGCCTTCCTTGACGGACGGACAGACGCAGACCCGGGAGCCGGCGAGCAGGCTGTCGCGGACCTCGTCGCTTGCGAAGCCGGTGAAGCGGGTGAGCGCCGCGAGGCCGAGCTCGCCCGCGAGCTGTTCGAGCTCGACGCGCCGGCTGCCGCGCCCGATGATCACGATCTCGAGCGCAGGCAGGCGCGGCGCCAGCCTCGCCAGCGCCCGCAGCAGCAGGTCGACCCGCTTGTAGCGTTCGAGCCGGCCGAAATAGGCGACTCGGCAGGGCCGCACCGCGATCCGCGGCGGCGGCGTCTCGGGCAGGCGGACGCCGTTGTGGATCAGCCCGATCTGGCCCGCGGCGATGCCGCGCGCCACCAGGTCGTCCTTGGAGCTCTGCGACACCGCGAGGAACGGGGTCTTGCGGTAGATCCAGGGGATCAGGGACTCCGTCGCCACCACCATCGCCGCCACCGGCCAGCTGGCCTGGAGGAAGGCGCTGCGCCCGAACAGATGATGGGCGACCGCCAGCACCGGCACGGCGGAATGGGCCGGCGCGCAGAAGGGCACCTTGTTCAGGTGCTCGACCACCACGTCGAAGCGGCCGCGACGCGTCTCGCGCGCGCAGAGCAGGGCGGCGCGCGGGTAGTACCAGCGGATGCGCCCGAGCCGGATCACCTCGAGGCCGTCGAGTCTTTCTTGGGCAGGCGCCCCCGGATAACCGACCGCGGCCTGTGTCAGCTGGTATCCCATCGCGGACAGGCGGCGCGCGATCTCGGCGATGTGCACCTCGGCGCCGCCCGCGGCCGGGTGGCGGGGATCCCGCTCGTTCAGGATCAGGATGCGGCAGGGAGGCGGCATCCGGTCAGAGGCGGCCGAGGGCGTCCGCGATGCGCAGCCACCAGACGATCCAGAGGGCTTCCAGGGCGATCCGCTTGGTGAGCTTCGAGACACCGCGCGTGCGGTCCAGGAAGAAGAACTGGATCTCCTTCACGCGCGCGCCCTGTTTCATGAAGCGGTAGTTGAGCTCGATCTGGAAGGCGTAGCCGTTGGAGCGGATCTTTTCAAAGCCCGTGCGCTCGAGCAGCTCGCGCCGGATGCAGCGGAATCCGCCCGTGGTGTCGCTGATCGGCAGGCGCGTCACCATGCGCGCATACCAGTTCCCGAACCAGCTGATCAGGATGCGCTGGATCGGCCAGTTCACGACCGTGATGCCGTTCAGGTAGCGGGAGCCGAGCACGACGTCGTGTCGCTCGATCTCGGCGAGCAGCTGGGGAAGCGTCTCGGGCGGGTGCGAGAAATCCGCGTCCATCTGTACGATGACGTCCGCGCCCAGATCGAGCGCGTGGCGCAGCCCGGCGCGATAGGCGGGGCCCAGCCCCTGTTTCTCCGCCCGGTGCAGGACGTGCACCCGCGGGCTCCCGCGCGCGAGGTCGTCCGCCAGCTTGCCGGTGCCGTCCGGCGAAGCATCGTCCACGATCAGCAGCTCGATGCGGGGGTCCTGCGCGAGGACCTTCGGAGCCAGCAGGGGCAGGTTCTCGATCTCGTTGTAGGTGGGGATCACGACGACGATGCGGCTCACGAGGGCTCCCGGTGCGGGATAGCTTACTCCGAAGCCCGTGCGGGGGGCGGGGGAACCGGCGGAGCGCGATTCCGATCCCACGGCAACTTTCCAGCCGCCGCCGCGGGTAAGGTCGCGACCCTGGCAGGCCGATCTCCGCGAGCACGGGGAGTCTCGAATGGGCAAGCGTCTCAAGCTCGGCGAGATGCTGGTGGCCAAGGGCCTGATCAGCGAGACGCAGCTCGCTGCGGCGCTCGGCGAGCAGCGCCGTTGGGGCAAGCGCCTGGGCATGACCCTGGTGCTGATGGGCTACCTCGAGGAGGAGGTCCTGATCCGCACGCTCGCCGCCCAGCTCAAGCTCCCGGTCGCGCGGATCCGCGGCAAGCGCGTGAACGCCGAGGTGATCGAGCTGGTCCCCGTCGAGCTGGCGGAGAAGCACCGCTGCCTGCCGCTCTTCGTGAAGGAGCAGGCCGGATCCCGCGA
>DATBRV010000144.1:0-20857 GCA_036560145.1 Myxococcota bacterium | reverse complement strand
GCCGAAGCGCATGTCGATGTATTCGAGGTTCGCGCGCGCGTTCTCGGAGACGTCCTCGACGGTCTGGCTGAAGGCCACCAGCATGCTGAGGCCGGGGGGGCAGACCAGCCCGGCGTAGCCGTAGGCGCGCGCGTAGCGGGCATTCTTCGCCAGCGGGTTCGCGGTCATCGCGAACTCGGTGAAGGTGGTGAAGAGGCCCTCGGTGACGGTCTTCCCGCCCTTGTGGCGGAAGACCTGCCCGGGCACGAAGTCCTCGAGAAAGTTGCCGGTCTGCTTGCGGACGGTGCGCATGCTTCCGCTCACGCTCGCTCCTGAAGGGCCTGGAATCTAGCAGCCCGGCGCGCTCCGGGATGGACGGGTTACGCTAGTGGGTCCATGGCCGCCCCCTCCGCGAACGCACGCCGGGTACTGGAAGCGCGCTACCTCCAGCGCGACGCCTCCGGCCGACTGATCGAGGATTTCGAGGGCCTCTGCCGCCGCGTCTCGGGCGCGGTAGCGGAGGCGGAGGCCGTCTTCGGCGGCGACGTCGCGCGCACCCGGGATCTCTTCTACGACGCGCTCGAGCGGCGGGAGTTCCTGCCCAACAGCCCGACGCTGATGAACGCCGGCATGCCGCTCGGCCAGCTCGCCGCCTGCTTCGTGCTGCCGATCGAAGACTCGCTCGAGAGCATCTTCGAAGCGGTGAAAAGGATGGCGGTGATCCACCAGTCCGGCGGCGGCACCGGCTTCTCGTTCTCCCGCCTGCGGCCCGGCGGCGACGCCGTCAAGACCAGCCCCGGCGTGGCCTCGGGCCCGGTCTCGTTCCTGGGCGTCTTCGACGCCGCCACCTCCGTCATCAAGCAGGGCGGCCGGCGCCGCGGCGCCAACATGGGGGTGATGCGCGTCGATCACCCGGACATCTTCGAGTTCGTGCGGGTGAAGGCCCGGAACGACCGGATCGCCAACTTCAACCTCTCGGTGGCGATCACGGACGCCTTCTTCCGCGCCGCGCTCGCGGGCGAGAGCTTCGATCTGGTGAACCCGCGCAACCAGAAGGTGGCGCGCAGCGTCGACGCGGCGTCGCTGCTGGCCGAGATCGCGCAGGCGGCCTGGGCCAGCGGCGACCCGGGCGTGATCTTCCTCGACGCGGTGAACCGCGCGAATCCGACGCCCGCGCTGGGCGCCCTCGAGGCGACCAACCCCTGCGGCGAGCTGCCGCTGCTGCCCAACGAGAGCTGCAACCTCGGCTCGCTGCGCCTGAGCGCCTTCGTGCGGAACGGAGCGATCGAATGGGAGCGCCTCGATGCGGCGGTCGACCTCGCCGTGCGCTTCCTCGACGACGTGATCGAGGTGAGCCGTTACCCCTACCCGGAGATCGCGGCCGCCACGCGCGGCAACCGCAAGATCGGACTGGGCGTGATGGGCTTTGCCGACCTGCTGGTCGATCTGGGCGTCGCCTACGACGATCCCGAAGCCGTCCGCGTCGCGGGCCTGGTGATGGCGCGGATCTCCGCGCGCGCGGAGCGAGCCTCGGCCGAGCTGGCCGAGCGCCGCGGGCCGTTTCCCAACTTCGTGCGCTCGCGTCTCGCCGAGCAGGGGCGGCGTCTGCGCAACGCGACCGTCACTTCGATCGCGCCGACCGGAACGCTCTCGATGCTGGCGGACTGCTCGGGGGGGATCGAGCCCTACTTCGCGCTCGCCTTCGTTCGGTTCGTGCTCGACGGCGCCCGGCTGCCGGAGACCAACGACCGCTTCGAGGCGGCGCTGCGCCACGCGGGGGCGCACGGCGAGGAGCTGCTCGCGCGCGTGCGCCGCGAGGGGCGCGCCCGCGGCGTCGCGGGCGTTCCGCCGGGCGTCCAGCGGCTCTTCCCGATCGCCTCCGACATCGCGCCCGAGGCGCACCTCGCCGTGCAGGAGGCCTTCCAGAAGCACGTCGACAACGCCGTCTCCAAGACCATCAACCTGCCCGCGGGCGCGACGCCCGAAGACGTGCGCGCCATCTACACCTCGGCGTGGCGGCGCGGGCTCAAGGGCGTGACGGTCTTCCGCGAGGGCTGCAAGTCCGCCGCCGTGCTGGTGCGAGGAGAAGGCGGCGCGGTCGAGCTGGGCGGCGAGGCGGTCGGGGACTGCTCCGAGGAGAGGTGCGGCTAGCTCGCCCCCCCGAGATTCGCGGGAAGGCTCTCCGGGGCTCCAACTCGCTTGACTTCCGCATCCTCGATCGTCGAGGATCCCGCCTCGGGAGGGGAAACCCGTGCGGAGCTGCTACCTGCTGATTCTCATGGCTCTCGTAGGATCGCCATTCCCTGCCAGCGCCGCTGCCATCACCTTTGGCTTTTCGGGAACCGTCGGGTCGATCGTTGAGGGAGGATCGGGCACGGCGCCGGCATTGATTGGTCAGGCCTTCTCCGGGACCTTCACATTCGAGTCGACCACCTTGGACTCCGACTCCGACCCGATCTACGGGCTCTACCTGGGAGCGCTCTCCGCGTTCTCATACGAGATCGGCTCGAATTCGTACCTGCTGCTGGGCAGCGGATCGCCTCCGTTCAACCAGATCGAAGTTGCCGGCGGCTACGCCTTCTACAATGCAATCCTGGAAGGCCCCGACGTCCTGCAGGGGAGCTCGGTTCACAATGCCGGAATCTCGCTGGCTCTCTCGTACCTCACGACGCAGCCATTTGGCCAGCTCCTCGGGTCGACGCCTCCGCCATTGCCGGCCTACGGGAACGCACTCAGCCTCGTGATCAATGAGACACCCTCCGACGGATTCTCGATTACCGGTGAACTGAATTCGCTCTATCTCGTCCCCGAACCCTCGACGGCCATGCTTCTCGCCGGCGGTCTGATCTGCCTCGCGCTTCGGAGACGTGCTTCGCGCGTGTAGGGGCTGCGTCGGATTTATCTAGCTCTCGCGAGTCGGGCAGCGCTCACCGAGCGGACAGCGTCGAGCGGCATGCCTCAGACAGGCGGCGCGGCCGAGGCGGGTGAGGGCGGCCTCGACGTCGACGAGATCCGGAAGCGGGTGCTCGCGCGCGAGCGCGGCTCGCAGCGCGCCGGGCTCCCCCTCTTCGTCTTCGCCCGGCCGCAGAAGCCCTACGTGTACTGCGGCGGCCCGCGCGGCGGCGGTGAGCGGGACTTCGCGCGCTGCCGCGAAGCGATCGCGCAGCGGGCGCAGGATCTCGGCGGCGGTGGCGGGGCCGAGTCCTGGAGCGAGCGCGACCAGCGCGGCTCCGGCTTCGCCCACGCCGTCGGCGGTCGAGAGGAGCCGGGCGAGGGAGCCCGCGTGGGAGTCGCGCAGGTTCGAACTCGCGCGCACCAGCCGCGCGGCGGTGATCTCGGGCTTCGGGTAGCGCGCCGCGCCGAGGGCGTCCGCGACGGCCTTGGGGCCTGCGCTCGCGAGCCCGTCGGGGGTGTCGAGCCCGCGCTCCGCGAGCGCCCGGAGCGCAGCGCCCGCCGCCTCCTCGTCGCCGCGCGGGGCGAGCAGGCAGGCAGCGGCCAGCCAGCGGGCGAGGCCGGCGTCCGTGCCCAGGTCGAGCCCCCAGACGCGCGCCGGGTGCGGCCCCAGGCGCGCGACCAACTCGCTCCCCGAAACGACGCGGCCCGTCATCCGGCTCCCATTTTCCAGCTCCGCGTGGTAAAGCTTCCGGTCCGCCAGTGTGGACGAGGTCGGAGAAAATTCCATGCCCAGAGCGTTCGCCATCACGTCGGAAGCCATCGCGCAAGAGACGAAACGGGTCGGAGGCGATCTCGAGAAATTCGAGGTCGCGCGCGTCATACAGCTCGACGAATGCGTGCTTCGCGAGCTGGGGCCGCAGGACGTGCACCTGCGCATCCTGGCCGTCTCGGGCGAGCACAACGTGGATCACGCCGCGCTCGCCGACACCGTGAACATCGCGGAGCTGCGCGGCGGCAAGATCTACCCGGGCAACAGCGCGCTGGGCGAGGTCATGCGAACCGGGAGCGGCGTGAAGCGCTTCAAGCCCGGCGACGTCGTGATCACCCACTGCAACGGCGAGCCCGACATCTACGGCTATCCGCTGCGCATCTGGGCGTACGATCAGCCGGATTCGATCGGCTGGTACGGCGAGGAGGCGGTGGTCGGCGACTGGCAGATCCTGCCCGCGCCGCTGAAGTGCGGCCTCGACCTCTGGGAGATCGCCGCGCTGCCGCTGCGCGCTCCCACCGCCTACCACCTGTGGCGGCGCGCGATCGGGATCTTCCGGCTCAAGGTGGCGCGCGAGAAGCTCGCGCGGCTCAATGTGCTCGGCTTCGGCGGCGGCGTCTCCGAGCTGTTCCTGATGCTCGCGCAGCACGAGGGGCACCGCGCGATCTTCTGCTCGGGGAGCCCCGAGCGGCGCCGCCATCTGGAAGGCCTGGGCATCGAGACCCTCGACCAGAAGGCCTACCACCGCTTCGCGAGCCCCGACGACGTGAAGGGGTTCAACAAGGCCGTGAAGGGGATGACGGGCGGGGAGGGCGCCCACATCGTGTGCGACATGATGCGCGGCCCGGTCTTCGCGGCGGGCCTCGCCGCGCTCGCGCGTTGCGGCGTCAACGTCAGCTCCGGCTGGCAGATCGACAAGAAGGTCGGCTACGACTCGGCCGGGCTCTCGGTCCGGCAGATCACGCTCGACCACATGCACTACGAAACGATCGACGGCTGCAACGCCGCCACCTCGCTCTACGGCAGCGTCTTCAAGCCCACCGTGCACTCCGAGATCTACCGCTTCGAGGACCTGCCGCGCTGCTTCGACGAGCTCAAGCGCAACGTGCAGACCGGCATCCCGATCGTGCAGGTCGCGCGCGAACTGCCTGCTTCCGTAAGAGATTTGATTCCAGCAAAGCCTTAGTGGACTTCGCTCGCCTTCGGCTCGCTGCGCGGCCACCGCAGACGCCGCCTTGCATGTTTCAAACGCTTGATTTAAACAGTCGTTCATGGAGCGCGATGATCCCCAGACCACGCGGCGGCGGATCCTCTCCGCCGCGGGCGAGTTGTTCGCGGAGCGCGGCTTCCGCGCGACCACCATGCGCGAGATCGCGCAGCGCGCGCGCGTGAACCTAGCGGCGGCGAACTACCATTTCGGCTCCAAGCAGGATCTCTATCTCGAGGTCGTGCGCGGCGAGTTCGAGAAACTGGAGAAGCGGCTCTCGGCGCGCGGCGCGAGCCCCGGCGCCCCGCTCGACCGGCTCTCGCGCAAGGACCTCGAAGAGATGCTGCGGCTGCGCGTCGAGAGCATGCTCGAGACGGTGCTCGACGCATCGAGCGTGCACGGCGCCATCATGCAGCGGGAGATGGTGGATCCGAGCGACGCGCTGCCCGTGATCGTGAAGCAGTTCATCGATCCGCAGCGCCGCGCCATGGACCGCCTGGTCGCGCGCCTCGAGCCCGCGCTCGCGCAGGCCGAGGTCGAGCGCTGCACGCGCAGCCTGGTCGGACAGATCTTCTTCTATCTCACGCACCGCCCCGCGTTGCTGCTGCTGATGGGCCGGTCGAGCTACCCGCGCGGCCTCACGCGCGATGCGGCAAATCACATCACGGCGTTCTCGCTCGGCGGGCTGGAGAAACTCGCCGCGGAGCGCCGCGAGGGAAGGGCGCGGCATGCGAGCTAGCGTCGCGCCGTACGCCGGCCTGATGGCGCTGATGCTTCCGCTGCTCGCCGGCTGCAGCGCGCTCGCGCCGTTCACGCGACCCGAGGGCGGCGGCGGCTGGAGCGATGCGCGCCGCGAGCGCGAGCTCGCCCTGCGCGCCACCGTGGCGGAGGTTCCCCGGCAGGCGGAGCCGTCGACCGAAGCGGACGTGCCCGAGGCCTCCGAAGCGCCCCTCGACCTCGCCAGCGCGCTGCGCCTCGCCGCGGCCCGCAACCGCCGGATCGCCGAGGCTCGGGAGCAGCTGGACGAGGCGCGCTGGCGCGTCTACGAGGCGCGCGGCCGCCTGCTGCCGACCACCACCGCGTCGGGCCGCTACTCCTGGTACACCGACTCGCGTACCACCAACGTGGAGTTGCCTCCGGGCACGCTTCCGCCCGGAGTCGATCCGATCGTGGCGGTGCAGGAGCAGGAGTTCGGCGTGCTGAACGCGACCGTCACGCTGCCGGTCGACCTGACCGGCGAGATCCGCCACGCGCTGCTGGCGGCGCAGGCCGGCTACCGCGGAGAGGCGGCGCGCGCCTGGGCGGTGCAGCTCGAGCAGGAGGTGGCGGTGACGCGCGCCTACTTCGGTCTGCTCGAGGCGCAGCGCCTGCGCGAGGTGGCGCTCCAGACCCAGACTGCGAACCGCACCCAGCTGGCGAACGCGCAGAACCGCTTCGACGAGGGACGACTCACCAAGAACGAGTTGCTCGTCGTCGAGGTGGCCGTGAGCAACACCGAGCAGGAGCTGCTCCAGCGCGACCTCGCGATCGCGCAGTGGCGCTGGGCGTTGAACCAGAGCGTCGGGCTCCCGGTGGACGCCCCGACCCAACCGGTCGACGTGAGCCAGCCGCCCCTGATTCCCTCGCCCGAGGAGGCGATGCGCGTGGGCTTCGAGAGCAACCCCGTGCTGCTCGCGCTGGTCGAGGAGCAGCAGCGGCTCGAGGCCACCGAGACCTCGCTGGAGCGCGGATGGTTGCCCCGCTTCGAGGTGGGCGGAACCTGGGACGGCAGCAACTCGCATCTGGTGACGCCGCGGCAGTACGCGGCCGGCTACGCCGGCTTCCGCTGGGACCTGGGCACCGACACGCAGCGGCTGGCCCGCATCGCGCAGGCCCGCCATGCGGCGCAGCGCAACCGGATCGCCTTCGAGCGCGAGCTGCGCGAGATCGAGGAGGCCGTGCGCGGCAGCCAGCGCGGCGCCGAAGAAAGGCTCGCCGCGTACGCGACGGCCCGCGTAGCGCTGGGCCAGGCCGAGGAGAATCTCCGCATCCGCCAACAACAATTCGACGTTGGGCGCGCCACCAGCGAGGACGTGCTCGACGCACAGGCGCTGCTCGAGCAGCAGCGCGCCACGCTTGCCAGCGCGCTCTATCAGGCGCACACGCGGCGCGCGGAGTTGCAGCGATTGATGGGTCGTCCGCTCGCGGAGCTGGCGAGCAATCCGTGAGCGCGCCCGCAGGAGGATCCATGGACCGCCGCCGCCTCATCCCCGTGATCGCCGCCGTCGCGATCGCGTTGGGGGTCGGGATCTGGCTCTGGCGCCGCAGCGACGAGGCCTTCTACACGGGATTCGTCGAGGGCGAGGAGCGCGTGCTGCGCAGCGAAGTCGCCGGGCGGGTGCTGGAGGTGCTCTTCTCGGAGGGCGACGCGGTGCCGCCCGACGCCGTGGTGGCGCGGATCGACGAGGCCGATGTCGCCTCCAGGATCCGCTCGAAGCAGCAGGAGCTCGCGGTGCTGGGCGCGCAGGTGGCCCGTCAGGAGGAGGAGATCACGCTGCTCGAATCCACCTGGAGCCGCGACGTGGGCGCGCAGAAGGCGGAGCTGGCGAGAGCCGAGTCCGAGGCGCGGCTCGCCTCGCGCAGCTTCGACCGCGAGGCGGGCCTGGTCGAGAGCGGAGCCAGCACCGCCCAGCTCCTCGACGATGCGCGCGCGCGCCGCGAGCAGGCCGGCAGCGCGCTCTCGCGAGCACGCGAGCAGCTCGCGCGCGCCAAGGCCCAGGAGGGCACCATCGCGGTGGCGCGCCGCCAGCTCGAGATCCTGCGCCAGCAGGAGGAGCTCTCGCGCGCACAGGTCGGCGAGCTCGAGGTCACGCGCGCGAAGTACACGATCCGCGCGCCGGGCGCCTCGACCGTGGTGCAGAGTCAGCTGCTCTGGCCGGGCGAGCTCGCGCAGCCCGGCACGCCCGTGCTCTCGGTGCTCGATCCCGCCGACAAGTACGTGCAGATCTACGTGCCCGTCACCGACGCGGCGAGCCTGCGGGTCGGAACGCGCGTCGAGATCGAGCTCGACAGCGAGCCGGGCACCCGCGTGCCGGGCGAGGTCAGCTTCGTCGCCGATCAGACCAATTTCACGCCCGAGAAGATCGAGACGCGCAGCGACCGGATCGGGCAGGTCTACCGCGCCAAGGTCCGCATCCTGGAGGACGTCGAGCGCTTCACTCCGGGCTCCGAGGGAAACGTGTACCTGCTGGACGGGGACGCCGGGCCCGCCGTCGCCACCAAGGGCGGTGCATGAGCGCGGCGGCGGCGGCTCCCGCGCCTCGCATCCTCCTGCGCGGGCTCCGCAAGCGCTACGGGCCGCGCGTCGCGCTGGCCGGCGTCGATCTCGATCTCGAGGGACCGGGCCTGATGGGCGTGGTGGGCCCCGACGGCGCGGGCAAGACCACGCTGCTGCGCTGCCTGGCCGGCCTGCTCGTGGTCGAAGCCGACGAAGCGACGGTCCTCGGTCTCCCGCTGGGCGGCGACGTGCGCGATCTCAAGGCCCGGATCGGGTACGTCCCGCAGGTCTTCGGTCTCCAGCGCGAGCTGTCGGTGGCCGAGAACCTCGCGTTCACGGCGCGGCTGCACCGGCTGGCGACGCAGGTCTGGCGTCCGCGCGCGGCCGAGCTGCTGCGGCGCACGGGCCTGGCTCCGTTCGCGGATCGCCCGGCGGGCGCGCTCTCCGGCGGCATGAAGCAGAAACTCGCGATCTCGAACGCGCTGCTCACCGAGCCCGAGGTGCTCCTGCTCGACGAGCCGACCGCCGGCGTCGACGTGGTGGCGCGCGGCGAGATCTGGGAGCTGCTCGAGGAGCGCCGCGCCGCGACGCTGATCCTGCTCAGCACGAGCTATCTCGACGAGGCCGCGGCCTGCGAGAAGCTCGTCTACCTGGACGAAGGCCGGGTGATCGCCTTCGGCGCGCCCGCCGAGCTGCGCGCCGGCGTCGCGCTCGAGCTCTATCGCGCCTGGTCCGAGGACCCGCGCGCCACCGCGCGCGAGGCCCGCGCGCTGCCCTTCGTCGCGAACGCGCGCGCGAGCGGGCGCTTCGTGCGCGTCGAGGTCGCCCGCGAGCGCTCGCCCGGAGCGGAGCGCGTACTCGCGGCGCTGCGCTCGCTGCCGGGCCATCCCGCGCGCGTGGCGGAGCCGGCGCCGATCGACATGGAGACGACCTTGTTGGCGCTGGCGCGGCGCGGCCCCGGCGGGCGACCGGAGCCGGGCTAGATGTCGGATCCGATCATCCTGGCGCGGGGGCTCAGCAAGCGCTTCGGCGAGTTCACCGCGGTGGACGGCATCGACGTCACCGTCGAGCGCGGCGTGATCTTCGCCTTCCTCGGCGCGAACGGATCCGGCAAGAGCACCACGATCCGCATGTTGATCGGCCTGCTCGCGCCGAGCGCCGGATCGATCCTGCTCGACGGTATCGACGTCACGCAGCACCCGCGCCGCGTGCGCGAGCGGATCGGCTACATGGGCCAGAAGGTGAGCCTCTATGCGGGCCTCACGCTGCGCGAGAACGTCGAGTTCTACGCGGGGCTCTACGGGCTCGCGCCCGCCGATCTCGAGCAGCGCTGGGGCTCGGTGCGCGAGCGCTTCGACCTCGCTTCCGCGGAGCACGAGCGGCCCGAGAACCTGCCGGCCGGCGTGCGCCAGCGCGCGGGCCTCGCGCTCTCGACGCTGCACGCGCCCCGGCTGCTCTTCCTCGACGAGCCGACCGCCGGTGTCGACGTCGAGAGCCGCGGCCTGTTCTGGGAGCTGATCCAGGACGCCTCCGACGAAGGCGTGACCGTCTTCGTGACCACGCACTTCCTCGAGGAGGCCGACTATTGCGATCAGGTCGCCTTCATCGATGCCGGCAAGCTGGTGGCGGACACCACCCCCGAAGGGCTGCGCGGCCGCTTCTCGACCGGCTACCGGATCCAGGCGCGCCTGGCGCCGGGTGCGCACGAGCGCGTGCTCCAGGAGCTGGCCCGAGCCGGCTTCGCGGCGGAGGTGGAGGGCGACCGCCTGCTGGCGCGCGCGCCCAGCCTGGGCGCCGCCGAGCTCGAGCTGCTCACCCGCCTGCTCGGCCCCGAGAGCGCCGCCAGCATTCGCATCGAGCAGGCTTCCATGAACGACGTCTTCCGCCGGCTGGTGAACGACGGGGCCGCGGCTGCGCCGCCGCCGGCCCTCGCGCCGTGAACGCGCGCCGGCTCCAGACGCTCGTGCGCCGCGAGGTGAAGGCGACGCTGCGGGATCCCTTCACGCTCGGCGTGCTGATCGCGGTTCCGCTGGTCGCGCTGCTCGCGTTCGGATTCATCCTCTCGACGACGGTCGAGCACATGAAGCTCGGGGTCCACGACGCCAGCCGCTCGTCCGCCAGCCGGCGCCTGGTCGCGGAGCTGGCGGCGAGCGAGGCGTTCCGGCCGCGCGCGTTCGATTCGGTGGAGGCGATGGAGCGCGCGCTGGTCGGCGGCGAGATCGGCGTGGGCCTGGTGATCCCGGCGGATTTCGAGCGCAATCTGCGGCGCGCGGGCTCGGGTGGAGCGCCGCCGGAGCTGCGCGTCCTCTACGACGGCGCCGAGGCGGTGCTGGCGGGAAACTCCGAGGCCTTCCTCGAATCGATCGCCGCCGCGTCGGGCGCGCAGCTGGTCGCCAGCGACGTCGCCGCACGCCGGCTGCCGGCCGCGGCGGGCGGCGTCCGCGTGGTGACGCGCGCGCTCTTCAACCCCGGCTTCGAGGGGACCCCCTTCATGGTGGCCGGGACGTTCGGCTTCGTGCTGTCGTTCCTCACCACCCTGCTCACCGCCGTCTCGATCGTGAACGAACGTCTCTCCGGCACCTTCGACCAGCTCCAGCTGACGCCCGCCAGCACGCTCGAGATCCTGCTCGGCAAGCTGCTGCCGCTCGGCGCCGTGTTCGCGTTCGACGTCGTGCTGATGGTGCTCGCCGCGGGCTTCTTCATGGGCGTCTGGCCGCACGGCAGCGCGCCGCTCTTCATCGGGATCTCCGCCTTCTACGTGCTCTTCTCGCTCGCGCTGGGCCTGATCATCTCGGCCACCTCGGCCACCGCCGCCGAGGCGGTGCAGAAGACCGTCCTGCTCAGCATCCCGACCATCCAGCTCTCGGGCTTCGCGTTCCCGATCCGCAGCACGCCGCTTCCGGTCCAGTGGTTCGCCGAGCTGATCCCGGCCACCCACTACATCCGGGTCAGCCGGTCGATCTACCTGCGCGGCGCGGGGGTCCTCGAGCTGCTCCCCGAGCTCGCGATCCTGGCGCTCTTCGGCGCGCTGCTGCTCGCGATGGCGCTGCGCACGCTGGAGCGCCGGGCATGAAGAAACCCGACCTGCGCCGGTTCGTCTCCAACGTGCTCGCGATGGCCTACCGCGAGGGCGCCGTGATGCGGCACGACAAGGCCTTCATGGCGGTCGTCACCGTGCAGCCGCTCGTGATGCTGGTGCTCTTCGGCGGCGCGCTCTCGAACGAGCCGGCCAACGTCCCGTGGGCGGTGCTCGACCAGAGCCGCAGCGAGGTCTCGCGCCGCCTGCTCTCCGAGATCGAGTCGACCGGATACTTCCTGGCGCCGCGCGCGGTCGCGAGCCAGGCCGAGGGCGAAGACCTGCTGGTGCGGGGCGGCGCGCTCGCCTTCCTGGTGATCCCCCGGGACTTCCGGCGCGACGCGCTGCGCGGGGGCCCCGAGGTGCAGCTGCTGCTCGACGGCGCGGATCCCCTCAACGCGGCGCGCGTGGGCGGCATCATCCGCTCCGTGGCGGCCCGCTTCGACCCGGGCGCGAGGGGCTCGCTGCGCGCGCAGCCGGCGGCCCGGTCGGGCGCGCTCGACGTGCGCGGGCGCTTCTGGTTCAACAGCACGCTGCGCGACCGCGATTTCTTCCTGGCGACGCTCGCCGGCATGCTGCTCACGAACCTGTGCCTCTCGGTCTCCAGCCTGGGGCTGGTGACCGAGCGCGAGAACGGGACGTACGAGCAGACGCTCTCGCTGCCGACCTCCCCGCTCGAGATCGTGCTGGGAAAGCTGCTGCCCTACGTCGCCGTGAGCTACGGCGTGGTGACGTTCGCGGTGGTGGGGGCCGGGATCCTCTTCGGCGTCTGGCCGGCCGGGAGCTGGCTCGCGATGGGCGTGCTCACGCTGCCCTTCGTGCTCGCATCGCTCTCGATCGGGGTGCTGATTTCGTCGCTCGCGAAGACCTCCGCGCAGGCGGTCTTCATCACCGTGTTCTTCATCCTGCCCTCGTTCGTGCTCTCGGGCGTGATGATGCCCTACCAGCTGATGCCGGACGGCGTGCGCCAGCTCGGCGCGGTGCTCCCGCTGCGCTGGTACCAGATCGGTCTTCGCCGCGTGGTCTCGCGCGGGGGAGGATTCGAGGACATCCTGGTCCCCGTGCTCGCCCTCTGCACGATCTTCGCGGCGCTGCTGCTGCTGATCCGCTGGCGGCTCAAGCCGCGGCTCGGCTGAGCCTCCCGGCTTCACGTTTCATTCAGCGCCAGTTTCCGCGGGAAGAGCAGGGATCCCACCACCCCAGCGGCGATCAAGCCGGCGATCACGCCCAGCGAGAGGACGATCGGCACCTCGACCACGTCGAGCAGCAGCATCTTCGCGCCGACGAAGGCCAGCACCGCCGCCAGCGCGAGCTTGAGCAGGTGGAACTTCCCGATCACCCCGCTGAGCAGGAAGAAGAGCGAGCGGAGGCCGAGGATGGCGAAGATGTTCGACGTGAAGACCAGGAACGGATCGCTCGTGACGGCGAAGATCGCCGGAATCGAGTCGACCGCGAACACCAGGTCGGTCCACTCGATCAGCACCAGCACCAGCAGCAGGGGCGTCGCGTGGCGCTTGCCGGCCTCCAGGATGGTGAACCGGCCGCCGTGATACTGGCTCACGCAGGGAACCAGACGCCGGAACCACCGATAGACGGGATTGCGCTCCGGGTGGAAGCCCTCCTCGCTCATCGCGACCAGCTTGAACGCCGTGAAGAGCAGGATCGCGCCGAAGACGTACATCACCCAATGGAACTTCTCGAGCAGCGCTGCGCCGAGCAGGATGAAGACCGCGCGCAGCACGAGGGCCCCGAGCACGCCCCAGAACAGCACGCGGTGCTGAAGAGCGCTGGGAACCGCGAAATAGGCGAAGATCGCGTAGAAGACGAAGATGTTGTCGACCGCCAGCGCCTTCTCGATCAGGTAGCCGGTGAGGAACTCGAGCCCCTTCTCGACTCCGAACCAGTGCACCACGAGGCCGTTGAAGGCGAGCGAGAGCGCGATCCACACCAGGCTCCAGAGCGCGGCCTCGCGGAGCGTCACGGCGTGCGCCTGGCGGTGGAAGACGCCCAGGTCGAGCGCCAGCATGGCCAGCACGAAGCCGACGAATCCCGCCCAGAGCAGGGGACTTCCCACCGATTCCATCGCGAGGCGCGCCTCCCCTTGCCGGCCCGGGAGTCGGTAGCGGATCCGATCCACCTCGATCCAGTAGATAATTCGCCTGCTATCCCTCGAAAAAACCGAAGGGAGGCGCGCGGCCGCGCTAGCCGAAGAGGCTGGTCCTGGCGGCCGCGGCGATCGCCGCCACCGCCGGGTGCGTGATGCGGCGCTCGACGGTGATCGCGTAGAAGCTCTCGAGGACCTCGTCGGTGGAGCCCACGACGTGGGCGCCGTATTGCCGTCGCACGTCGGCGGCGACGATCCGCGGCACGGGAAAGATCCCGCTCCCGTGCTGACCGAAGACCTTGAGCAGGGCGCTGTCCTCGATCTCGGCGACGATGCGCGGCCGCACCCCGATCTCCTGGAACCAGTTCTCGAGGGATCTGCGCAGCGACGTGTTGTCGGTGGGCAGCAGCAGGGGAGCGCCGTCGAGCGATCTCGGGAAGCCCGCGCGATGGCGCCGCGCCAGCTCGGGGGCTGCGAAAAACGTGATCCCCGACTCACCGAGCCGATGGTTGAACGCCTTGACCCGGATCTGCGGGCCCAGGGGCGCATCCGCGATCACGACGTCGTAGGCCTTGGCGGCGAGCGCCAGCAGCAGGTCGTCGGTCTTCCCCTCGCGCAGCACCAGGTGCGTCCCCTGGTCCGCCAGCCCCGCCGCGGCGATCAGGCGATGCGCGACCAGCTTGGGGACGATGTCCGAGATCCCGATCTGCAGGCGCGGGGCACGCGCCGTCGGCCGGCCGTGCAGCGTGTCGAGCAGCTCCTGCCCGAGCGAGAAGATCTCTTCGGAGTAGCGATAGACGACGCGGCCGACCTCCGTGAGCACGAGGTTGCGGCCCTGTCGCTCGAAGAGCTTCTCGCCCAGCACGTGCTCGAGCTTGCGGATCTGCCCCGAGAGCGTCGGCTGCGCGAGCCGCAGGGCGCGCGAAGCGCGCGAGACGCTGCCCTCCCGGGCGACCGTGTGGAAGTAGAGCAGGTGGTGGTAGTTGAGCCATTCCATGCGCGCCTCCAGCAATCGGTTTTTTCGAATGCTAGCTGCAACATTTCCTATTTGTCGATCGATAGACGCGTGCCTAGCTTCGCCGGCGGTCGCCAGGAGGTGCGTCATGCAGCGCGTGTTCCTGTTCGTTCTCACCAATCTCGCCGTGATGCTCGTGCTCGCGGGCGTGGTGCAGATGTTCGGCGTCGAGCGGATCCTCGACGAGCGCGGCGTGGGCCTCGATCTGCGTTCGCTCCTGCTGATGAGCCTGGTCTTCGGCATGGGGGGCAGCTTCGTCTCGCTCGCGCTCTCGAAGTGGATGGCCAGGCGCCTGACCGGCGCCCGGGTGATCGAGCAGCCGGAGACGCCGGTCGAGGTCTGGCTGCTCGAGACGGTGCGGCAGCAGGCGCGGGCCCACGGCATCGGCATGCCGGAGGTCGCGATCTTCGACTCGGACCAGCCGAATGCCTTCGCGACCGGCGCCCGCCGCGACCATGCGCTGGTCGCCGTGAGCCGGGGGCTGCTCCAGGGCATGCGCCGGGACGAGGTGGAGGCGGTTCTCGCGCACGAGGTGAGCCACGTCGCGAACGGAGACATGGTCACGCTCACCCTGATCCAGGGCGTCGTGAACTCCTTCGTGATCGCGCTCTCGCGCGTCGCGGGCTGGGCGGTGGATCGGCTGGTCCTGCGCAACGAGGAAGGACACGGCCCTGCGTACTTCGCGACGAGCCTGCTCGCGCAGCTCGTCTTCGGCCTGCTGGCGAGCCCGATCGTCTTCTGGTTCTCCCGGCAGCGCGAGTACCGCGCCGACGCCGGGGCAGCCCGACTGGTGGGCGCGCGGCCCATGATCGCCGCGCTCGAGCGACTGCGCGCGGCCGGCCCCTCGGCGCTGCCGGCGGAGATGAGCGCCTTCGGAATCTCCGGCGGGGGCTTCGCGCGCTGGTTCAGCACGCACCCGAGCATCGACGAGCGGATCGCGGCGCTGCGATGCGCGAGCGGGATCTGAGGGAGGCGCCATGTCGATCGACCGGATCCTCTCGGAGCTGCTCGCGAGCCCCGCCAGGGCGGGGCTCGCCGGCGCGGTCGCGGGCGGCCTGCTCACCAGCAAGGCGGGTCGCAAGCTCGGCAAGCGGGCCGCCGAGCTCGGCGGTCTGGCAGCGATCGCGGGCCTTGCCTACACGGCCTGGCGTCGATACGAGGCGCGCGGCGGCGCGCCCGAGGGAGGCCGCTCCGGCTTCGACGCGGTGCGCGAGCCCGCGGTGCTGGAGACGGCGGGCTTCCTCCCGCCGCCGCGGCAGGAGGCCGCCGGAGAGCCGCTCGCGCGCCTGCTGCTGCGCGCGATGATCGCCGCCGCGCGCGCCGATGGAAGGCTCGACGGCGAGGAGCGGCGCCGGCTCTTCGACCGCATCGCGGGTCTCGATCTCGGCGACGCCGAGCGCGCCGACCTGTACGCGGAGCTCGAGAAGCCCGTCACCCCCGACCAGCTGGCGGGCGCGGTCGTCGGCCCCGCGCAGGCGGTCGAGGTCTACGCCGCTTCGCTGCTCGCGATCGAGGTGGATACGCCCGCCGAGCGCGCCTACTTGAGCCTTCTCGCTGGGCGGCTGGGGCTCGCAGACGAGCTCGTCGCATCCCTGCACCGCGAAGCGGGGGTTCCGATCGGGCCGCGATAGAATCCCGGCCACCCCATTCGGAGGAGTCCCCCATGCTCGAGACCGGCAAGCCGTTTCCCGCCTTCTCGCTCCCGAACCAGGACGGCGTCAGCACCAGCCTCGCCGACTTCGAGGGCAAATGGCTGGTCGTCTACACCTACCCGAAGGACGACACGCCGGGCTGCACGCTCGAAGGCAAGGGCTTCTCCGCCGCGAAGCCGGCCTTCGACGCGATCGGCGCCGTGGTGGTGGGGCTCTCGGCGGACGACGTGAAGTCGCACAAGAGCTTCTGCGACAAGTTCGCGTTCACGGTGCCGCTGCTCGCCGACACCCGGGCGCAGCTGCTGAAGGCGCTCGGCGTCGGGCAATCGGAGTTCAAGGGAACCCTCTACTGGGACCGCGTCACGTTCCTGGTCGATCCCAAGGGCGTGGTCCGCAAGGTCTACCCGAAGGTCAAGCCCGACGGCCACGACCAGGAGGTGCTGCGGGACCTCAGGGCGCTCCAGTCGAAGGCGTGAGGAAGCGAAGCGTGAGGCGGTTGCCCTCGGGCAGCCTCTGGTAGCGGACGCTCTCGGCCAGGCCGAGCACGAGGACGATGCCCTTGCGGCCGACGTCGTCGCGGACCGGCGGGTTTTCCCGCCAGGCGGTCGGATCGAAGGGCGGCGCGGCGTCCTCGTAGACCAGCTCGATCGGAGGAGCGCAGCGCAGCCGGAGGCGGACCGGCCGCTCGCAGTCGCCGCGATAGCCGTACTTGATCGTGTTGGTGAACAGCTCCTCGAGCACGATTTGCAGCCGCGAAATCGTCTCGCGTGGTAGCTTCGAGCGGGTGCAGGCATCCAGGATGCCGTCCTGACACGCGCGGAGCCCGTCCGTCGTCGCCGAGACATCGAGCACCAGGTCGGCGGGCATCGACGCTCCTCGCGGCATCAGGAGTAGAGGGAGGGGCTTCCCATGCGCGGCCTGATCTTAATCCGATCGGCGCTGGTCTCGCTGTTCTTGATCGCAGCGCTCTCCGACCGGGCCACGGCGCAGGCGGCCATCGGCCAGGTCAAGACGGCGTCGGGCGAGGTGACGGTCCTGCGCGGCGGCGCCAGCCAGAAGGTCGTCCCCGGCGACCACGTCTTCGCGTCGGACGTGTTCGAGACCGGCGCGGATGGCAGCGTCGGCATCACCTTCGCCGACAACAGCATGATGTCGCTGGGCCCGGACAGCAAGCTCTCCCTCGACAAGTTCGTGTTCGACACCACGACGCACGAAGGCGTCTTCGACTCCTCGCTCTCGAACGGGACGCTGGCGGTCAAGTCCGGGCAGATCGTGAAGCAGACGCCGGAGGCGATGAAGGTCCGCACGCCGGGGGCGCTGCTCGGCGTGCGCGGCACCGAGTTCGTGGTGCGCGCCGACGGGGGCAGCCGGTGACGGCGCTGCGGAGACTGCTCCTCGCGCTGCCGGCGGCGGCTGCGCTGGCGGCCTGCGCGTCGAAGTCGAATCTGGTGGTCGTGCTGCCGGAGGCGGACGGCCACGTC
Organism: Myxococcota bacterium; assembly: GCA_036560145.1. Lineage (GTDB taxonomy): Bacteria > Myxococcota_A > UBA9160 > UBA9160 > SMWR01 > DATBRV01. Next base: position 3,423 of record DATBRV010000144.1, on the reverse strand, counting down.
GGCGCCGTCGTCGTCCGCGACGAGAAGGGCGAGCGGGTGCTCGATCAGGCGTATGCCGCCGCGGGCAGCGGGGCGGGCGCGGGTGCGCTCAAGCCCGTCGAGGTCGCGCCGGAGGAGGTCACCGAGATCTTCGCCCCCGCGCTGTCCGCCCAGCCGATGCCGCCGAGAAGTTTTACGCTCTACTTCATCAGCGATTCCGACCGGCTGACGGAGGATTCGCGCGCGGCCTTCGGGGAGGTCTTCGCCGAGGTGGCCAAGCGGAAGGCCGCGGAGGTGGTGGTCACGGGTCATACCGACCGCTCCGCCGAGCCCGGCTACAACGACCGGCTCTCGCTCAAGCGGGCCAAGGCGGTGCGCAAGCTCTTCGTGGCCCGCGGCCTGCCGCCCGATTCGGTGATCGCGGCCGGCCGCGGCGAGCGCGAGCCGCTGGTGGCGAGCGCCGATGGCAAGCGCGAGGCCAAGAACCGCCGGGTCGAGATCACGGTCCGCTAGCGTTAGTGAACTTCGCTCGCCTTCGGCTCGCTGCGCGCTTCGCTTGCGGGCCCGTTCCAGCGCACGGCGAGCAGCGCGAGATCGTCGGACGGCGGCGCGCCGGCCAGGAACTGGTCGACGGCCTGGCGCAGCCGCTCGACCGTCGCTGCCGCGCCCGCGCCGGGTGGCAGCGTCTGCATCGCCGCGAGGATCCTTGCCGGGCCCATCAGCTCGCCCGCGCGGCTCGCGGCCTCCGTCACGCCGTCGGTCACCAGACAGAGCGTCTCGCCCGGCTGCATCGCGTGCGACTCGGTCGGGTAGGGGAAACCTTCCACCGAGCAGAGCGGAGGGCCGCCCTGGCTGGCGAGCTGGCGCGGCGGCGCGCCCGGGCGCGCCAGGAAGGGCCCGTCGTGGCCGGCGTTGCAGAAGCGCAGCTCGCCGGTCGCCAGGTTCAGGATCCCGGCGAAGAGCGTGAGGAACATCATCTCGGGGTTGTCGCGCGAGATCTCGCGGTCGAGACGCCGGACGATCTCGCCGATCTCGCCGTCGCCGCGCAGCGCGCTGCTCTTGCAGAGCGCCTTGCCGAGCGCCATGAACAAACTGGCCGGCACGCCCTTGCCCGAGACGTCGCCGATCGCCAGGAACAGGTGGTCGGGATCGATCGAGAAGAAATCGTAGAGGTCGCCGCCGACGTGACGGGCGGGGGTGAGCGACGCGTGCAGCTCGAAGCGCGGATCGGGCGGCAGGCTGGCGGGCGTCGGCAGGATGCCCCGCTGGATGCGGGCGGCCGCGGTCAGCTCGCCTTCCAGCGTGGCCGCCTCCAGGCGCTCGGCCTCGAGCTCGCGGCGCAGCCGGCGCCGCTGCGCATCGTATTCGGCGAGCGCGCCGCCCAGCAGCGCGACGAACACGAGCGCCGTGCCGACGGCGGGAGTCGCCACGTCGATCAGCCAACGCTCGCGGTCCCAGGCGGCGAAGCCGAACCCGGCGAGCGAGACGAGCAGCAGCCCGGCGATCGGGAAGTGCCAGCGCAGACGCACGGCGGGCAGCCAGACGATCAGCAGCAGGGCGAAGCCGGCGGTGAGGCCAGGCTCGGCCCACGCGGTCCATTCCGGGCGCACCGCCAGGCGGCCCGCGAGCGCGTTCTCGAGCCACTGCGCGTGGATCTCGCTCCCCGGCATCGGGCCGAGCGGCGTGATCTGCTCGTCGACCAGCCCGAGCCCCGTGACCCCCAGCAGCACCAGACGCTGCTCGAAGAAGCCCGCGGGCGTGCGGCCCGCCAGCACGCTCTCCGCCGAGACGAAGCGCTGCGGATCGTGCGGCGAGAAATCCACCCAGACGGTGGCGTCCGCCTGTGTCGGGATCGCGAGCGGGCCGGCCGCGACGCCGCGCACGTGGCCTGCCTCGAGGCGCAGCTCGACCCAGGGCGCGCCCGCGGCGAGGCGAAGCATCTCGAGGCCGAGCGACGGCGCGAGCCGGCCGCCGACGGACGACACCAGCGGCATCCGGCGGATCACTCCGTCGGCGTCCCGATCCGCCGAGAGCAGGCCATGCCCGGGCGCTCCGCGGTCGAGCTCGGGAAGGCTGCGCAGCGCTCCGCCAAAGCTCGGGAGCAGCTCCGCGAGATCCAGAGCGGGATCGCCGCCCAGGATCCGGACCGGCGGCAGCGGACCCGGCGCATCGGGGCTGCCATCGCGCTGTCCGGCGACCCCGATCGCCACCGGCCCTCGTCCGATCGCCGCGGCCAGGATCTCGTCGTGATCCTCGAGCGCGAGCAGCTGCTCGCTCAGCGCCGGCGGCAGCGCGCCCTCCTGCTGCATCCAGCGCTGCGGCGAGGAGCGGTCCGGCTCCGGCCAGAGGATGTCGATGCCGAGCGCGAGCGGGCGGCCCTTCAGGATCTCGTCGATCAGGCGCGCCACCAGCTGCCGGGGCCACGGCCACTGGCCGACGGCTCGCAGGCTCGCGTCGTCGACCGCCACGATCACCACCGGGGCGGCGCTGCGCTCGCGCGGAAGCTGCCAGGCGTAGGCGTCGAAGAGGGCGAGGCGGAGCGGGGCGAAGAGCCGCTGCCCGATCGTCAGCTGGAGCGCGAGAAAGAGCCCGAGGGCGAGGACGGCCGCGAGGCGCAACGGGATCAGACCTCGATCACCAGGCCATCGTGGGCGGAGCTGATCCGCACCCGGTGTCCGGATCGCGTGATCTCCTCCAGGCGGATCGTCTCCTCGAGGACCTTCTCGATGCGCGCGTCGTCGAAGATCGGCTCGTGGTGGAAGAGGCAGAGATGGGCGGCCTCCGCCATCTGGCACAGCTCGACGCCTACCACGTTGCTGGAATGTCCCCAGTCTTCCTTCATCGACAGGGTGTCGGCGAGCGAGTACATCGAATCGAAGATCACGAGGTCCGCCCGCTTCATGAAGGCGACGAACCTCTGGATCGCCGCGACGTCCTCCATCTTGTGCTCGGAATCGGTGGTGTAGACCACGCTCTTGCCGTCCTTCTCGATCCGGTAGCCATAGGATTCGCCGCCATGCCGCTGCGCCTTCCCGGTCACCATCGTCCCGGCGATCGGGTAGGGCCGGCCGGGCTCCAGCTTGACGAACTCGATCTTGGCGCCGAGCGAAGCGAACTCGACCGGGAAGCAGGGCGCGGCGTTCTGGCCGCGGATCGCCTGCTCGAGCTTGTCGTGGCAGCTGTAGATCCGGATCTGGTTGCCGGGGATGAAGGCCGGCACGAAGAACGGAAAGCCCATGATGTGGTCCCAGTGCACGTGCGAGACCAGCACGTGGTAGACCTGCGGCGAAGCCGGCCCGTGCCTTGCGATCGCGCTCACGGCGAACTCGCGAGCGCCCGAGCCGAGATCGCAGAGCAGGTACTCGGGTCCTCCGGTCTCGATCTGGACGCAGGAGGAATTGCCGCCGAAGGTGGCGGACTCGGCGAAGCTCAGCTCGCGCTCGC
>DATBRV010000143.1:0-29031 GCA_036560145.1 Myxococcota bacterium | reverse complement strand
AAGATCCCGGTCTGGCGCAGCAACAATCCCCAGGGCCTCGACATCATCGCCCCCTCGATCCTCGACTACGGCAGCGAGCTCCTGAAGCAGAAGTACCTGGTGCCGACGCTGCGCGCCGAGATCGCCTGGTGCCTGGGCATGAGCGAGCCCGGCGCCGGCAGCGACTTCGCTTCGCTCGCGACGCGCGCCGAGGTGCACGACGACCATTTCGTGGTGACCGGACAGAAGATCTGGACCTCGGGCGCGCACCACGCCGACTTCTGCTTCTGCTTCGTGCGCACCGATCCCGATGCCCCCAAACACCGCGGCATCAGCGTGCTCGTCATCGACATGAAGGCGAAGGGCGTCAGCACGCGCCCGCTTCCCGATCTGATCGACCGCGATCGCGCCGATTTCAACCAGGTCTTCTTCGACGGCGTGGTGGTGCCGCGCGATCACCTGGTCGGCCAGCTCGATCAGGGCTGGTCGATCTCGACGGGCTCGCTGGCGCACGAGCGCGGCATGATGTGGCTCTCGAGCGCCGCGCGGCTCGACGGCATGCTCGCGCGCCTGTTCCAGCTGGCGCGGGAGCGGGGGCCCGACGGGCGCCGGATCGGCGAGAGCGCGACCTTCCGCGACGAGCTGGCTTCCCTCTACGTCGATGCACAGGCGGTCTGGTTCATGGGCTACCAGGGCTTCGCGAAGTTCGCCAAGGGCAAAGCCTCGCCCGAGCACTCGGTGCTCAAGCTCTTCGGCTCCGAGGTCGCACAGCGCGCCGCGCGGATCGCGACCGAAGCGCAGGGCGTGGGCGCGCTCGACGTCGAGTTCCACGGCATGGGCGAGGACGAAAGCAGCGACGAGATGCCCTGGCCGAAGCGCTACCTCCAGACCTTCGGGGCCACGATCTCGGCGGGGGCCTCCGAGATCCAGCGCAACATCATCGCGCAGCGCGTGCTGGGACTGCCCCGGCGCTGAGCGAATCGAACCGCCCCTTCCGGGGCCTTGGGAGTGCGTCATGCAGATGAACGACATGATCCTGGTGAGCGTCGACGACCACGTCTGCGAGCCCCCCGACATGTGGGACCGCCACGTGCCGGCGAAGTGGAAGGACCGCGCGCCGAGAATGGTCCACAAGGCGGACGGCAGCGACGTCTGGGTGTTCGAGGGGCAGCAGATCCCCAACGTCGGACTGAACGCCGTGGCAGGCCGGCGCCCCGAGGAGTACGGGATGGAGCCGACGGCGCTCTCGCAGCTGCGGCCCGGCTGCTTCGACATCGACGCGCGCATCGGCGACATGAACGCCAACGGCGTGCTCGGCTCGCTCTGCTTCCCCACGGTGCCGGGCTTCGTCGGCGAATTGTTCGGTCGCCGGGCCAAGGCCGGCGACCGCGAGCTCGCCATCACCATGTTGCGCGCCTATAACGATTGGCACATCGACGAGTGGTGCGGAAAGTACCCGGGCCGCTTCATCCCGCTGGCGCTCCCTCCCATCTGGGACATCGAGGAGATGGCCCGCGAGGTGCGCCGCGTCGCGAGGAAGGGCTGCCACGCGATCACCTTCGCCGACAGCCCCGGCGGGCTCGGCGGCTATCCGAGCCTGCACAACGAACACTGGGATCCCTTCTGGAAGGCCTGCGCCGACGAGGGCACGGTCGTCTGCATCCACATCGGCTCCGGCGCGGGCATGAAGCTGGAGGACCCGGGGGCTCCGGTCGAGGTCATGATCGTGAGCACGCCGATCTCGCTGTTCAACTGCGCCACCGAGCTCGTCTTCTCGCCGATCTTCTCGAAGTTCCCGACGCTCAAGATCGCGCTCTCCGAGGGCGGGATCGGCTGGATCCCGTACTTCCTCGAGCGCATCGACTACGTGCATCAGCACCATCATCGGTGGACCCTGCACGGCTTCCCGAATGGCAAGAAGCCGAGCGACGTGTTCCGCGAGCACGTGATCTGCTGCTTCATCGACGACGCGGCCGGCGTGCGCAACCGCGACCTCATTGGAATCGACAACATCACCTGGGAGTGCGACTACCCCCATTCCGACTCGACCTGGCCGACCGCGCCCGAAATCCTGTGGAAGTCCCTCGTCGGCGTGCCGGACGACGACATCCACAAGATGACCTGGCGCAACACCACGCGGCACTTCCAGTACGACCCCTTCAAGCACATCCCGAAGGAGCAATGCACCGTCGGCGCCCTGCGCGCGAAGGCGAAGGGCGTCGATCTCACCCCGCGCGTCGGCGGCGGCGGCAAGGTGCCCTCGGACTACGCCAAGGGCTACGCCACCATCGGCGACATCATGAAGCAGATGGCCACCGCGTTCTCGACGCCGTTCGAAACCAAGGGAGCCGTGCAAGCCGATGACCGCTGACGGAGGGAGCGAAGTTGTCGGATAGGTCTTCGAACGAGAGCCCGGTGACTCTCGATCTGAGCGACGTCGATCCCCGGGTCGGTCAGCTCGTCGGCGGCGGGCAGCTCTGGGAGCCCTGCTCCGCCACGGACATCCGCCGCTGGGTCCACGCGATGGACTATCCCAATCCGATCCACTGGAACCAGGAGTTCGCCGGGAACTCGAAGTTCGGCGGCATCGTCGCGCCGCAATCCTTCGTCGTCTGCATGGACTACGGCCATGGCGTGCATCCGGCCTGCGTCGGGCGCATCCCGGGCTCCCACCTGATCTTCGGCGGCGAGGAGTGGTGGTTCTACGGCCCTCGCATCAAGCCGGGCGACCGGCTGACCCAGGAGCGGCGCTTCCACGGCTACAAGGTGACCGACACCAAGTTCGCCGGCCCGACCATGTTCTCGTCGGGCGACACCGTGCACACCAACCAGCACGGCGCGCTGGTGGCCAAGGAGCGATCGACCTCGATCCGCTATCTCGCGGCGGAGGCCGAGAAGCGCGGCTTCTTCGCCAAGCAGGTCGGGTCGATCCGCCGCTGGACGCGGGACGAGCTGAAGCAGATCGCCAAGCTGCGGCACGAGTGGCTGATGTCCAACCGGCTCGGCGTCTCGCCGCACTTCGAGGAGGTGAAGGTGGGAGACGGGCTGCCGCGCCGCGTGATCGGCCCGCACTCGATCGCGAGCTTCACCTGCGAGTACCGCGCCTTCATGTTCGACGCCTGGGGCACCTGGCACTGGGTGATCCCGAAGGGCGTGAAGGATCCGTGGACCACGCAGGATTCGGGGTGGATCGAAGGGTTCGGCTTCGACGAGGAAGCGGCCAAGATCGACCCGCGCATGCGCGACGGGCTGTTCGAGGGTCCCTCCCGCGGCCACGTCGACAACGAACGCGCCGGCGAGATCGGCATGTTCCGGGCCTATGGCTATGGCGCGACGATGGGCGCCTGGACCAACGACTACGTGGCGTTCTGGGCCGGCAACGACGGCTACATCCGCCACGCCAAGGCCCAGTTCCGCGCGCCGGCGTTCGAGGGCGACGTCACCTATTTCGAGGCGGAGGTCTCCGCGAAGACCGAGCAGTCCGCCTTCGGGATGCCGACGGTCACGATCCAGGCGAAGCTGACCAACCAGGATGGGGCCGCCCTGGTCGACGCGACCCTCGAGGTGGAGCTGCCGGCCTGAGCGGGCGAGCTATCGGAGCATCTGCCCCGGATGACGGCCAAGCTCCCGGTCTTCCTCGATCGTGACCTCGCCATTGACCAGGATGAAGCGGTAGCCCTTCGCGCGCTGCACCCGCCGCCACTCGCCGCCGGGCTGGTCCTCGAGCTTCTCGACGGGAAGCACCGCGAGATTCTCGAAGTCGTACACCACGATGTCGGCCGCCTTGCCCACCTCGATCGTGCCGCGGTTGCGGAATCCCGCCACGTACGCGGGCAGGGCCGAGAGCTTGGCGTGCACGTCTTCGAGCGACATCACGTCGCCTTCCCGAGCCGCCCGGATGATCGTCTCCGTCGGGTAGCGTCCGGCCGTGAGGAAGCGCACGTGGGCGCCGCCATCGGACACCCCGGGTAGCACCGAAGGATCGGTCAGGACCTCCCGGTATCCATCGTGGGTATCCGTCAGCGATACGCTGTAGAAGACGGTCTTGAGCTCCTCCGAGCAGGCGAGATCGAGGAGCGCGTCGACGGGATGCTTGCCCAGCTGCTCCGCGATGTCCCGGATCTGCCAGTCCTTCCACTTCTGTGTCGCGGGACCGAACCCCTCCGCGACGACGATGTCCTCGAACGCTCCCGAGAGATAGGGCTTCGAGTCGCGCAGCGCCGGTCGCCGCGCGGGATCCGAGAGCTTCGCGAGCCGCTCGGCGACGCTTCCGGTGGTGGCCTCGCGCCACGCCGGCATCTCGTCGTACAGGTTCCAGTCCTCGAACGAGAAGGTGTGTCCCGCGTCGGTGGTGAAGCCCTGGCCATAGATGGGAAGGCCCCGGTCCCGACAGCGCGCGAGCCAACGAAGCTGCTTCTTGTGCACTTCGGGGTAGTGCTCGAAGGCGATCACCGCGTTGAAGAGCACGGGCCGCCGGGCGTGCTTCGCGACCTCTTCGCAGAACGCCGTCGTGCCGCCGCCCTTGCAGGCGGCCGTGAGCTCGATGAAGCCGCGGCTGAAGGCGCCGATCTCCTGCGCCAGCTGGTAGCAGGTCTCCTTGTGCATGACGTCGCTCACCATGGGCGAGCCGTCGAAATCTTTTTGCTGATCCGCGCCGGAGCCCTCCTCCATGCGCTGCGCCGACCACCCCGCGGCGCCGGCCTGCATGGCCTCGCGCAGCAGCCGCCGCAGCTCGGCGTGCTCCCGATCCGTCGGAAGGGCGCCCGCCTTGGCTCGCTCGGCGCCGAGCACGTAGCTGAGCAACGGGCAGAGCGGAAGCAGGGCTCCGAAGTTCACGGCCTTCGGAAGCGCTGCGATCGCCGCGAGCATCTCGGGAAAGCTCTCCCAGGTCCAGGGAAGCCCCGCCTGCATCGCGGCCAGGGGAATCGATTCGACCCGCGTCATCGAGAGCATGGCGCGCTCGCGGTCCTGCTTGCGCATCGGCGCGAATCCGAAGCCGCAGTTGCACGCGACCAGCGACGTCACGCCATGCCAGCCCGCCATCGTGCAGTAGGGATCCCAGAAGATCTGCGCGTCGTAGTGGGTGTGGAGATCGATGAATCCCGGGGCGACGATCATGCCCGACGCGTCGAGCACGCGCTCCGCGTCGGAAGCGCGCAGCGAGCCGATCTCGGCGATCTTCCCGTCCTTGATCCCCAGGTCCGCACGAACGCGCGGCATCCGGCGCCCGTCGACGAGAACGCCTCCGAGGATCGCGGTGTCGAAGAGCGCCACGGGAGCTGATTCTAGGCTGCCGTGGGACGGTTCACTTGTCGGCTGTAAAGCCCGGGAAGCGGCCGGGCCTTCAGATCGCCGCCTGGATTCCGTCGAAGAATTGCCACCAGGCGTCGAGCGAGTGCTGGAGCGCATCGCGAACGCGCGCCTGGATCGCCGCGTCGGTCGCATGCTGGACGACGATGTGGTCGCCCACGTCGCTGTGCTCCGCATCGGCCATCTCGTGGATGTCCCAGAACTCGACCGCCTCGCGGGAGAGGCCATAGTTCTCCTGGAGCCGGCGCGCCATCGGACCGAACGCGCCCGGCACCTGCCCCTCGGCCGCCAGGTTGATCGCGGCCGCCGCCTCGATGAACGAGCGCTGCTTGGTCGACAGCTCGAACCAATCGATCAGCGCGCGGGTCGCGGGAAGCGGGCGGCCCTCGACCATCTCGGCTCGCGCGAGGCCAACGGCCTCGCCGAAGCGGATGAAGAGCTCCGGGTGGGGCTGGTTGCAGCCGGACAGCCGCCCCGTCTCCTCCTCGTAGACGCTCTCCGCGAGCTCCATGCGCTCCTTCGGGAACGGACAGTTGGCGTGCATCGCGCTCACGGCGCGCGGGAACTCGCGCACCTGGAGGAAGAACTGGATGGAGAAGAGCTTCAGCTGCTCGCGGCCGAGCTTGCCGTCGGCGATCTCGAGCCAGAGCGGATGACTGCCGAAGGTGCGCCGCGCCTGGATGCGCGCGACCAGATCCCGGATGAAGGCCTCGGGCGCCAGAACCTCGCTCATCGCTTGCTCCTCATGGTCGGTGGCGCCCATCCGACCCCGTGATTATAGTCGGTGAGAATATCCTTCTCCGAGGATGGTATGCAAGATTCTCGCTCGGCGACCCCGCTCGCCGGGTACCGCGCGGAGCTGCATCGCTGGCTCGACGCGCACTCCGCCGAGCTCGCGCCCCGCTATTCCCCGCCTGGAACTCTCGACGACCACATCGCCCAGATGCAGCGGGTGAAGAGGCTCCTGTTCGAGGCGGGCTGGATGCAATTCGGGTGGCCGGAGCGCGTCGGCGGGCGAGGCGGCTCGCCGATGCTGCGCACGGAGCTCGGCGCCGCGCTCGCGGGCCGCGACCTCACGGACCCGGGGCTCTTCTCCCTGATCGAGGTGCTGGCGCCCACGCTGATCGACTTCGCGCCGGAGGGGCTCGCCGCGGAGGTCGTCCCCCGCCTGCTCTCGGGCGCCGAGCTCTGGTGTCAGGGCTTCTCCGAGCCGGATTCCGGGAGCGACCTGGCGTCCTTGCGCTGCCGCGCCGTGCCCGAGGGCGACGCTGGCACGGCGTCCACGTGGGTGATCAACGGCCAGAAGGTCTGGACCAGCCTGGCCCAGTACTCGGACCGCTGCGTGCTCCTCGCGCGAACGGGGCCGGCGGACTCAAAGCACCGGGGCATCACCGCGTTCTTCGTCGACATGGATACGCCGGGGATCAGCGTCGCGCCGCTCGAGATGATCAACGGCGAGCACGAGTTCGCCGAGGTGTTCTTCGACGACGTCGCGGTCCCGGCGGAACGCATGCTCGGAGAGCTGAACGGCGGCTGGGCCGTCGCCATGAGCATCCTTCCGTACGAGCGATCCTCGTGCTTCTGGCAGCGCATCGCGTACCTCTACCGGCGGCTGCAAAAGCTCGTCGAGGTGGCCCCCGACGACGACCGGACGGCAGAGGCCGTGGGCAACGCGTTCCTGCAGCTCCACGCGCTCCGCGCCCGCTCGCGCGCCACGCAGCATCGGCTCGCCGCGGGGGGCACGCTCGGCGCGGAGACGTCGATCGACAAGGTGCTGGTGGCCACCGCCGAGCAGACGACCTACGACGCCGCTCGCCGGGTCCTCTCCGGAATCGTCGAGATGGACGACAGCGTGGCCGGCGAGCTGTGGCGCAGCGAATACCTGTACTCGCGCGCCGCGACGATCTACGGCGGCACCCTGGAGGTGCAGCGCAACATCATCGCCCGCCGGCTGCTCGAGCTCGGGAGCGACGAATGATCGATGCCTCCGAGCGGGCAGCGATGGAAGAGACGCTGCGCGCCGCGATCGCGGGCGCCGACGGAAACGCGAAGCTCGACGAGGTCCTCCACCAGCTCGGATGGCTGGAGCTGCTCGCTGCCGAGCCGGCCGATGCGATCGAGATCGTGTTCGGCGCGCTCGGCGCCACGGGCGGCGCGGCGACGGCGCTCGACGACGTGCTCGTGTCGGCGCTCGGGAGGGAGCCCGGCGCCGACATCGCCGTACTCCTCCCGCGATTCGGCTCGTGGGACCCGCCGGGACGAATCGACGCCAACGCGATTCTCGCGCAGAGCCTCGCCACGGCGCGCGCTGCCACGGCTAGCGAGGTGCTGGTGGCATGCGGAACGGCGTCGGAGCCGTGGCTCCTCGCCATTCCGATGCCGGTCGCGGAAGTACGCGCGGTGCGCGGGATCGATCCCGATGCCGGCTATCACGAGCTTCGCGTGGAGGGCAGCGCGGCCGGGGCCATTCGGCTCGACCCCGCCGCGTGGCAATCGGCGATCGCCCTCGGCCGGCGCGCGGTCGCGCACCAGATGGCAGGCGCCAGCCGAGCCATGCTGGCCCTCGCGCGCGGCCACGCGCTGGAGCGGGTGCAGTTCGGCCGTCCGATTGCGAGGTTCCAGGCCGTGCGCCACCGCCTCGCGGACGCGTTGGTGGCGGTGGAAGCGCTCGAGGCGACGTTGACCGCCGCCAGGGAGGAACCGACCCCCGACACGGCGGCGCTCGCGAAGGCCGCCGCCGGACGCACGGCGCGCACGGTGGCCGCACACTGCCAGCAGGTGCTCGCCGGCATCGGCTTCACCGCCGAGCATCCGTTCCACCGATTCCTCAAGCGGACGATGGCGCTCGAGGGACTCTTCGGATCGGCGGACGCGATCGTTCTCGACGTCGGAAAGCGGTTGCTCGCCGCGCGCAACGTTCCGACGCTCATCGAGCTTTGACCCACCCCTCACGAAACGCAGGAGAACCTTCCATGTCGCTCTTCGATGCCTTTCGATTCGACGGCAAGCGCGTGCTCGTCGTCGGGGGCGCCACCGGGATGGGCGCTGCGGCCGCGGAGCTGGCGCTCGACGCCGGCGCAGACGTCGTGGTGATGGACCATGCCAAGGTGACGCTCACCGGCGTCGAGGCGATCCCCCTGAACCTGGCGGAGAAGGCGTCGATCGACGCGGCGGTCGACGCGTGCGGCGGACCGGTGCACGCGCTCCTCGCCTGCGCCGGCGTTGCTGACGGGACGCCGGGCATCGAACGGATCAATTTCATCGGCCACCGTCACCTGATCGACCGCGTGATCGACAAGGGCATGCTCGGCCCCGGGGCCTCGATCGGCTTCATCTCGTCGGCGGCGGGCCTCGGTTGGGAGAAGAGCTTCAGCGAGCTCGAGGAGCTGCTCGCAACGCCGGACTTCGACGGCGCCGTCGCCTGGGTCGAGAAGAACGGCAAGGCCAACTACTACTGGATGAAGCAGGCGGTCTGCGCCTACGTGTCGAGCCAGGCGTTCCCCATGCTGAAGCGGGGCATTCGCATCAACGCGACCTGCCCCGGGCCGACGGACACGCCGCTGGCGCAGGCGAACAAGGAGACGTGGCTCGGGTTCGGGGCGGACTTCCGCGGCGAAACCGGGATCCAGGCTTCGACCGCGATGGAGCAGGCCTACCCGCTGCTCTTCCTGTGCAGCGACGCCGCGGTCGGCATCAACGGCATCACGCTCATCACCGACGCCGGCTTCATGAGCTCCGGGATCACGGGCTCCTTCCCGAGCGCCACGCCGATCGCCAGGTTCCTGATGGGCAGGACCTGAGCGTCCCGCCGCTTCGCGACACGGCCAAGGGTCAGTCCGACCAGGGCTCCTCGTTCCAGGGCCGATCGAGCGGCGTCATTCCCCCACCGACCGGGAAGAACTGCCGCTGCGCATACGCCTCGCGGGCGAGGCCGTGGCCCAGCTCGTCGAGGAATGCGCGCTTGAAGTCCTGGGTGAAGAGCATGCGGGTGTAGCGGAGAGTGAGCGGAGGGCGCCTGGCCAGCTCGCGCGCCAGCTCCCAGGCCCGGTCGAGGAGCCTGTCCTTGGGCAACACTTCATTGACCGCGCCCCATTCGAGCGCCTCCTGCGCGGAGAGCTGCTTCCCCGTCAGCAGCATGTAGCGCGCCCGGTTGCGCCCGATCACCAGGGGCCAGATCACGTGCTGGCCGTCGCCCGGCACCATCCCGCGCGGGAAGTGCGCGAGATCCTGGAAGTAGGCGTCCTCGGACGCCAGCACGATGTCCCCCAGCAGGGGAACCTCGGAGTGGATGTTGCAGGGGCCGTTGACGGCGCTGATCATCGGCACTTCCACGGCGAGCACGTTCTCGATCAGCATGCGCCCGTACCAGGTCTTCTCGTCGAGCTTGGAAAGACCCTTCTGGTCGTCCATCACCAGGTACATGGGCTTCGCCGTCGGGGGCGCTCCCCAGTTCGCGTTGTAGTTCTCGCCGCTGCCGGTGTGGATCAGTACCTTGATCTCCCGATCGCCCGCAACTTCGGCGAACGCGTCCGACATCTCGTCGTGCGCCTTCCAGTCCCAGACGAGGCTGCCGCCCTTGGTGTGGCACTGCATCAGCAGGATGCCTTCTTCGCTCAGCTCGAACCGGTAGTTCGCGTACCGATCCTTGTATTCCGAAAACCGGGTTCGCTTGGCCACCGTGTTCTCCTATTTTTTTCCGAGGAACCGGTCGAGGTTCGCCCGCAGCTCGGGCGTGTCGAACGATTCGGTCTCGGCCGCCAGCGCGAAATCGATGCTGGCCAGGACCGCCCGCTCGACGTGCAGGTTCAGGACGCGCTTGGTCGCCTCCACGGCCTGCCGCGGCAACGCGGCGATCTTGTGCGCGGCGGCGAGCGCCGCGGCGAACACCTCGCCATCCGGGCAGACGTGATTCGCCAGGCCGATCGCGGCGGCTCGCGCTGCGCTGATCCGGTCGCCCGTGAACGCGTACTCCTTCGCGAGCAGCAGGCTCGTGTGCAGGGGCCAGACGAGAGGACCGCCGTCGGCGGCGACCAGACCCACCGCCACGTGCGGGTCCGCCAGGTAGGCGGACTCCGCCATGTAGACGACGTCCGAGAGCGCGACCACGCTACAGCCGAGGCCCACCGCCGGTCCGTTGACCGCGGCCACCACGGGGATCCGGCAGCGGATCATGCCCAGCACCAGCTCGCGGCCCTCCGCGATCACGTCGCGTCGCAGCGCGCGGTCGTTGGCCATCCGCTCGAGCAGATCGAAGTCGCCGCCGGCCGAGAAGGCGCGCCCTTCGCCTGTGATGACGGCGGCGCGGGCGCCCGGGTCGGCGCTGAGCAGCGGGAAGAGACGGGTCAATTCCCGATGCAGCTCCTGATTCACGGCGTTGAGCTGGTCGGGACGGGCGAGCCGCACGATGCGCACCGGGCCGTCGCTCTCGACGCGGATCACGCCGGAAAGGGGGTACTCCATCGGATCTCCTCTCGGGTGGGCGATTCGCTCAGGCCGTCGGCAGGCCGAGGATGCGGGTCGCGACGATGTTCTTCTGGATCTGCGAGGTTCCGCCCATCACGCTCTGCGCGCGACTGTACAGGTAGATCTTGAGACCGACGTCGTCCGTGTCGATCACCGCGCGCGAGCCGGCCACGGCGAGCGCCGCGGCGCCGACCGCCTGCTCGACCCAGGTCATCAGGAGCTTGTCGATCGAGCCCCCGGGCCCATGATCGACGCGGTCGAGCCGCTCCGAGAGCCTGCGGCAGACGTGCAGCCTCAGCATCTCGGCCTGCACGTACGCCCAGGCGACGGCTTCCCGCTGGTCGCTCCGGAACGAGCCTGGATCCTTGCGCACCGCCGCCTCGAGATCCCCCGCCATCTTCGCGTAGCGCGCGACGTAGCCGAGCTCGCCGGGCTCGCGTTCGTGGCTCACGATCGTCATCGCGACGCGCCAGCCCTCGCCCGGCTCGCCGATCATGTTCTCCGCGGGGACGCGCGCCGCGTCGAAGAGCACCTGACCGAACTCCGTGGTGATGCCGTTGATCATCCGGAGCGGCCGCTGCTCGATCCCGGGCTGACGCATCGGCACCGCGAAGGCCGAGAGGCCCTTGTGCTTGGGCACGGCGGGGTCGGTGCGCGCGAGCAGGAAGCACCAGTCCGCGACGTCGGAATAGCTGGTCCAGATCTTGTGACCGTTGATCACGTACTCGTCGCCGTCGCGTGTCGCGGTTGTGCGCAGCGCCGCGAGGTCGGATCCGGCATCGGGCTCGCTGAAGCCCTGGCACCAGCGCTCGCGACCGCTGATCAGGCCGGGAAGGAACCGCTCCTGGATCGCGTTGCTGCCATGCGTCGCGATCCCCTGCACGAGGTATCCGAGGCTCGGACGCGGCGGCGAGCCCGCGGCGGCGAGCTCCTCGTCGAGGATGACGTCGAAGACCGTGGGCAGGTCGTGGCCGCCGAAGCGCGCGGGCCAGGAGAGCCCGAAGAAGCCGGCGTCGTAGAGCGCGGTGTGCCACTCCGCCTGCCGGGCCCAGTACTCGTCGTCGGTCGACGAGACCGGGAGTCCCGGGTTGTGGGCGGCGAGCCAGGCGCGAAAGCGCGTCCGGAAGGCCGCTTCCGCCGGCGAGTCACGCAGGTCCATGCGGCGCCTCCAGACGCGTTCGCTGCAGCTGGAGCAGCTGCTCGCCGTCGTCGCCGAACCACTGCGTGGAGAGGAGCGCACGGCGCAGGTAGACGTGGACGATGCACTCCCACGTGTTCCCCATCCCGCCGTGCACCTGCACGGCGGTCTCGCAGACGCTGCGGGCGGCGCGCGCGCAGTACGCCTTGGCCACCCGGCCAGCGGTGCGGGCCTCGTCCGGCGCGCGTTCGTCCACGGCCCAGGCTGCGTGCAGCGCGATGCTGAACGCCCCCTCGATCAGGCAATGGGCCTCCGCGAGGAGGTGCTGCACGGCCTGGAAGCTTCCGATCGCCACGCCGTACTGCCGGCGCTCCTTCGCGTAGGCGACGGTGAGATCGAGCACGCCCCGCATCAATCCGATCAGATCGGCGCTCGTGAGGGCCAGGCCCAGCGTGGCCCAGCAGGCGAGATCCGCGCGCGTGAGGAGGCGGGACTGGTCGGGCACCGCGAGCAGGCGAGCTCCGGCCGAAACGCTGCGAAGCGTTCGGGTGAGATCGGCGCCGTCGCTCGCGCCATCGACCTCGACCTGCGCGAGGCGGTAGCCGTCGCCTTCGGGAACCAGGACGTACGCCGCGGCGGGGGCGTGGGCAGCAGGCTCGACTGCGTAGAGGGGCGCCCTCGTCGTCGGACCCGACACCACCGCGGCGTCGATCAGATCGCGCGCGAAGGCGACCACCGTGCCGTCGACGGGCCTGGCGCCGGCGCGGCGGGCGAGGTCCGCCGCCAGGACCGGGCCTGCGAACGAGACGTCGGCGACCGCTTCTCCCAAGGCGTCGGCGATGATGGCCGCCTCGAATCCACCGGCGAGAGGACTGCCGTCTCCCGTGTCGTGGCGGAGCTCGAGCCAGCCGGCGTCGCGCACTTCGACGGCGAGGCGCTCGCGGCGCTTGCGGTCGTCGAGATCGGCGACCGTCCGCGGTCCCAGCTGTCGCGCCAGCTGCCGCGCGGTGCGCCGCAGCTCGGCCTGTTCGGGTGTGTCGCGGGTATCCATCGCGAGAATCATACTATCATTTTATGAGAGCAAGCTTGCAAAACCTGGCTACGGCCCTACCCTCCGACGCGCCCCACGGCCGGGCGAGTCCGATGCTGCGTGACCCCGAATACCACCGCCTGGCGGTTGCCGACGTCGTCGACGAAACCGCCGACGCGCGGTCGTTCGTCCTCGAGATTCCCCCGGCGCTCGAAGCGACGTTCGCCTACGCCGCCGGACAGTTCTGCACCTTCCGCGCTTTGATCTCGGGTGAGTCCGTCGTCCGCTGCTACTCGATGTCGAGTTCACCGGACACCGGCGACCGCTTCGCCGTCACGGTGAAGCGCGTGCCGGGCGGGAAGATGGCGAACTGGATGAACGACGTGCTCGCCCCGGGCGACACGATCGAGGTGATGCCCCCGGCCGGAATCTTCGTGCTGCGCGCGGCCGAGGCGCCGATCGTTGCGTTCGCGGGTGGCAGCGGAATCACGCCGGTCCTCTCCATCATCAAGAGCGCGCTCGCCACCACGAAGCGCGAGATCGCACTGGTGTACGCCAATCGCAGCGCTGACAGCGTCATCTTCGCGGGCGAGCTCGAACGCCTGAGCGCGGCGTCCGGTGGACGGCTCTCCGTGCACCATCACCTCGACTCGGAGCGCGGGCTGCTCGACTCCTCAGCGTGCGCGGCCCTGGTCGGAGACCGATCGCACGCCGATTTCTATGTCTGCGGCCCTGGTCCGTACATGGAAGTGGTCGAGGCGGGCCTCGCACAGCGGGGAGTCGCGCGGAGTCGAGTCTTCATCGAGCGGTTCGAGCTGCCCGAGGCAGAGCCGGCGGAAACCCTCACCTCGGAAACGGAGTCGGTCGTGATCCGGCTGGATCGCCGCAAGCACAGCATCCGCTACGAGCGGGGCGACACCATCCTCGGCGCTGCCCGGCGCGCGGGTCTCAAACCGCCGTTCTCGTGCGAGCGGGGAAACTGCGCGACCTGCATGGCCCATCTCGAGGCCGGCAGGGTCACGATGCGGGTGAACAACGCCTTGTCGGAGGGCGAGGTCGAAGCCGGCTGGGTGCTGACCTGCCAGGCGGTTCCGATCAGCCGCGAGGTCGTCGTCGATTACGATCGCTGACCGGCTGGCGCGCTTCCGCTTCCGGCGCGAGACGTCAGATCTCGGGGCAGAGCGAAGCGAGGAACGCCAGGGTCCGCTTCCGCGACTCGATGCGCGCGTCGCGGTCGCGACCGAGCGCGAGGACGCGGACCGCCAGGTCGGTGGCTCCCGCGTCGCGGAAGGCGCGCAGGCGCTCGAGGACGGCCGACTCGTCCCCGGCCGCGAGGATGTCGCCGACGTCGGTGGCGTCCCCGTGCTCGAGCAGCCGCTGATAGTTGGGCGAGTACTCGGCATGGCCGAGCGCGCGGTTCGCCCAGTTCCGCGCGGCGTCCACCTCGTCCTTGGGGCAAAGCGCGACGGGGACCCCGGCGATGATCCGCGGCGCGGGTCTCCCGGCTCCCGCGGCGGCCTTCGTGATGCGGGGGACGACGTGGTCCGCCACCGCACGCTCGTCGGCCATCCACAGCAGCGTTCCCGACGCATGCTCGCCGGCGACGCGGAGCATCACCGGGGCGAGAGCCGCGAGCACGACCCGATTGGGGCCGTGGTCGGTGACGTCGATCGGGCTGTGCACGCGGTATTCGTCGTTCTCGACATCCACCGAGCCCGGACCCTCGAGGGCCGCATTCAGGACTTCGAGGTAGTTGCGCATCAGGTGGGCGGGCCGCTCGTACGGGAGGCCGAGCTGGCCCTCGATGACCCAATGATGCGACGCGCCGAGGCCGAGCGTGAAGCGCCCCTCGCACACGGCCTGGTTCGACAGGAACTCCTGCGCCATCGCGATCGGATGCCGCGTCTGGATCGGCAGCACCGCGGTTCCCAGCTCGATCCGCTGCGTCGCGCGCCCGAGCAGCGTGATCATCGTGAACGCGTCGAAGTCCCCGGGGATCTGGGGCACCCAGATCGAGGTGAAGCCGTCCCGCTCGGCGGCCTCGGCGTCGGCGACGAGCTGCGCGACCTTCTGGCGGTAGCGCCCCCGCTCCGGGCCGAGCATCACGCCGATCCGCATCCTGGTCTCCTTCGACCCGCGCCGGTTCGTCCCCTCCACGGTAGCCGCGGGAGAAGTCGCTGGCAATTCAGTTCTCATTCTGAGAGAATGTGTTTTCCAGCGGATCGCGACGGATGGCGATGGCCCGGGCGGTGGACTGAGGACTCTGGCTCCGATGGCGAAAGTCGACGACTCGAAAGAAGGCAGCGCGGCGGGTTGGCGCCAGCGAGCCGTCTCGCGCAGCCTGAGCGCTGCGCGCACCCGCGCGGAGCAGCGCGTCGAGCGCCTGCTGGATGCGGCGTTCCGGCTGATCGACCAGAAGGGCACGACGGAGTTCACGATCCAGGAGGTCGTCGATCACTCGAAGCAGTCGCTGCGAGGGTTCTACCAGTACTTCGACGGCAAGGACGAGCTGCTGTTCGCACTGCTCGAGGAGATCATCCGCGAGTCGCTCGAGGACCTCGGCAAGGCCGTCGAATCCGAAACCGGACCGCTCGAGCGGCTGCGAGCCTTCACGATCTGTCTCCACGAATGGTGCGAGCCGCTCGGGACGGGACGTAAACGCGGAGCGCACAACCGCGTTCCGATCTCCGAGTTCTCGCTGCAGCTCGCGGTCAAGAACCCCGAGCGCCTCGCCGCGGTGATGGCCCCGATCTCGCGCATGTTGATCGAGCTGCTCGACGCCGCCGTCGCCGCCAACGCGGTCCAGGTGACCGACACGCGGCGCGCCGCCCTGCTGATCCAGCAGACGGTGATGTACAGCTGGCTCATGAATCGCCTGGTCCAGAATCCCCGGACGCGCGTCACGGCCGAGGATGCCTGGGAGTTCTGCTTCCACGGTCTGCGAGGCTGACACCAACCATGAAGAACCCCGTCATCGTCACCGCCCTCCGCACCCCGATCGGCCGTGCGCGCAAGGGCTCGCTGGTCGACACGGATGCGTTCGCGCTCGCCCAGGTGGTGGTGCGAGCCGTGCTCGAGCGCAGCAAGATCGAGCCGCGCGAGATCGACGACCTCGTGATCGCCGAGAGCCTGCAGGGCGGCGGGGTCATCGCACGCCACACGGCCGTCGTGCTGGGTCTCGCCCAGATTCCCGGGTTGGCGACGAACCGCCACTGCGCAGCCGGCCTCGGGGCGATCGCGACCGCCGCCGGATCGATCGCCGCCGGCATGGATCGCGTCGTGCTGGCGGGCGGGACCGAGAGCATGAGCACGATGCCGCTGTGCCAGAAGCGCCTCGCCCCCGGCGCGGCCCCGCAGCTCTGGATGCCTCCCTCGCATCCGGAGACTCCGGACGCGCCGGCCTTCGACATGTCGCTCACCGTCGGGCACAACACGGCCGTCGAGGCCGGTCTCTCGAGAACCGACGTCGACCAGTGGGCGGTCTACAGCCACGGGCGTGCGATCGAGAGCATCGACTCGGGGGCCTTCAAGTCCCAGATCGTGCCCGTCGAGATCCAGGCTCCCGACGGGAAGGCCCGGCTCTTCGACACCGACGAGCATCCCCGGCGCGGCCTCACGGTCGCGGGGATGGCCGAGCTCAAGCCCATCCATCCCGAGATCGACGGCTTCACCGTGACGGCCGGCAACGCGGCGGGCGTCAACGACGCTGCGGCGGCGGTGATGCTCGTGGATCCCGACTACGCGAGATCGAACGGCCTCGAGCCGCTCGCCGCGATCCGGTCCTGGGCCGCGGTGGGGGTCGCTCCCCGGCGCACCGGGCTCGCGCCGATCGACGCGATTCCGAAGGCGCTGGTTCGGGCGGGGATCGGCCTGCGCGACATCGATCTCTTCGAGATCAACGAGGCCTTCTGCGCGGTTCCCGTCGCCACCACGCGCGCGCTCGGAATCGATCAGGAGATCTGCAACGTCAATGGAAGCGGCTGCAGCCTGGGCCACCCGATCGCCGCCACCGGAGCACGTATGGTCGTCAGCATGGTCCACGAGCTCCGGCGCCGGGGCGCCCGCCTCGGCTGCGTCTCCATGTGCGCGGGCGGCGGCATGGGCATGGCGATGGTGGTCGAAGCGCTCTGACGCTCCGCTCGGCGGGTCGATGCGGATGTGGACCATCGTCGCAGCACTCACGCTCGTCGCACTCGCGGTCGTCGCCGGCCTCACCTACCACCGGACCCATACGCCGTACGGACGCCTGGACTGGCGGGCCGCGTTCTCCCTGAGGCTGCTGACGTTCAACTACACCTTCAAGCCCGACCCCCGTTCCGATTTCGAGCTGACGCTGCCCATCAATCTCTTCTATCCGCTGAGCATGCTGCTGCCCGCGGAAGCGGTCCGGAAGGTGGCGGACGTCACCGTTCCAGCCGGCGGGCGAAGCATCGCCGCGAGGGTGTACTGGCCCGAATCCGTCGATGCGGGCGACGGGCGCTTGCCGGTGATCGTCTACTATCACGGTGGCGGCTTCGTCACCGGCAGCGTCAAGATCTTCGATGCGTTGACCCGCTCGATCTCGAACGCGACGCGGTCGATCGTCGTCTCGGTCGAGTACCGACTGGCGCCGGTTGACCCGTATCCCGCGGCCGTCGACGATGCCTTCGCCGCCCTCGAATGGGTCGCGGCGAATGCCGCGCAGCTCGAGGCGGACCCGGAGAAGCTGTTCGTAGGCGGCGACAGCGCCGGCGGCAATCTCGCCGCGGTCGTCTCGCTGCGTGCGAGAGATGCGGGACGACCCGCGCTCGCCGGCCAGCTGCTCTATTACCCCGGCACGGACCATTCCAGCGACGCGTACGCGAGTGCCCAGAACTTCGCCGACGGTTACGGACTCTCGCGGGAAGGCCTGACAGCCTTTCGGGGGGCCTACTCGGGCCACGTGAATGACAAGCGCGACCCCTACCTCTCGCCACTGCATGCGAAGAGCCACGCCGGCCTGCCCCCCGCGCTCGTGGTCACCGCGGGCTTCGATCCGTTGACCGACGGCGCGGCGGCCTACGTCGGTCGGTTGCGCGACGCCGGCGTGTCGGTCGCCCATGACCACTACCCGGAGATGGTTCACGGCTTCATGAGCATCCGGTTCTTTCCCCAGCGCCGCGCCGTTCTCGAGCGCACGGCCGGCTTCCTGCGCGAGCTGCTGCGCGCGGATTGACGCCTCCAACCGCCGGGGCTAGCGTCTGAACAAATGTTAGGTCAGACGGCGTTGGGAAGACGAACCCCGGCCACGGAGGCGAGATGTCCTACGTGAGCAGCGCCGAGCCGATCAAGATCGGCTACCTGATCGATTTCCGGCTGCCGCCGGGCTACCCGCAGGAGATGCGGGACGACTTCACCCGGCCGTTCGAGCTGGTGTTCAACCAGGGGCTCGAAGACAAGGTCATCGACCGGCCGGTCCAGATCGTGATGCGGGAGGTCGAGGGTCTTCCGAAGGGAACGGTCAAGGCGGTGATCGACGCCTTCGGCGAGCTCGTCGACGAAGGCTGCCTCGTCGTCTTCGGCCCGCACATCACCGACAACGCCGTGCCGACACGCGAGGCGATCGAGCAGCGTTTCCGTATCCCGGCGATCAGCGTGACGGGCACCGAAGACTGGCTGGGCGAGTGGACGTTCGCGTTTCCACAGGGATCGCTGACCGATGAGCCGATCTTCTGGGCGGACATGCTCGCCAAGGCAGGGCACCGCGAGGTCGGCGTCCTGGTCGAGCAGTCGCTCGTCGGCGAGAGCTACCTGAGAAGCTTCCGGCACGCCTGCCGCCAGAAAGGCATCCGGATCGTGGCCGAGGCGCCGATCGCGCAAACGGCCCAGGACGTCAGCGAGCCGGTGCGCAGCTTGTACGACGCAAAGGTCGCTGCGATCGTGCACTGTGGCTTCGGACTTGGAGTGGTCAGAACCTCCCCCGTACTTGCGGCGCTCGGCTGGGACCCGCCCCGCTTCACCGGCACCGCGTTCCAGAACGCCTGGCTCCATCCCATCATGTGGAACGCGCTCCTGGGCTGGACCGGTGTCGACCAGTACGACGAGGCCAACCTCGTCGGCCAACGCTTCCTCGACCAGTATCAGGCAGCCTACGGGCGACGCCCCGAGTACTGCCTGCCGGTGGTGAACCGCGACATCGCCGCCACGCTCCTGCGCGCGTTCGCCGACGCCCATCCGCTCAGCCCGCGCGGCGTGAAGGAGGCGCTCGAGCGCGTGAAGATGCTGCCTGCCGCGTCCGGCGCTCCGGGCACCCGGATCTCGCTCGGGAAGTGGAACCGGCGCGCCTGGATGGGCGCCGGCTACCTCGTGGCTCGCAAGCTCGACCCGGACGGCATCAACTCCCACCTCGTCGGCCGCTTCGGTGAGGACGAGCCCCGCTGAACACGCCCCGGTTTCCGTCCAACGAGAGCGAGCACCCGATGGTCGACAGAACCCACCTGCGTTTCGAGCCGAAGATGCTGATCGACGGCAAGCTCGTCGACGGCCAGGCGGGC
The DNA here is from genome assembly GCA_036560145.1 of Myxococcota bacterium. GTDB lineage: Bacteria > Myxococcota_A > UBA9160 > UBA9160 > SMWR01 > DATBRV01. The sequence continues at coordinate 9,599 of DATBRV010000143.1, read as the reverse complement.
ACGTTCGCGAACCTCAACCCAGCCACCGAAGAGGTCCTCGGACACGTCGCGGACGCGTCGAAGGCCGACATGCAGCGAGCCATCGCCGCCGCGCGCCGGGCCTTCGACGAAAGCGACTGGTCGACCGACCGCCGGCTCCGCAAACGCTGCCTCGAGCAACTCCAGGCGGCGCTGGAAGCCGAGCGGGAGGCGCTCCGCGAAGAGCTGATCCTCGAGGCCGGCTGTCCGCGCATGCTGACGCACGGCCCACAGCTCGACGGTCCGCTGGCCGATGCGCTGAAGTTTCCCGCCAGCCTGATCGACACCTACGCCTGGGAGACCGACCTGGGCGACACCTTCGTGAGTCTCACCGGCAAGCAGACGCACCGGATGATCTGGCGTGAGCCCGTGGGCGTCGTCGGCGCCATTACGCCCTGGAATTTTCCATTCGAGGTCAGCATTCACAAGCTCGCGCAGGCGCTGGCCACCGGTAACACGGTCGTGTTGAAGCCGGCCCCCGATACTCCCTTCAACGCGACCCGCCTCGGGCGTCTGATCCTCGAGTCCACCGACATCCCCGCCGGGGTCGTCAACGTCGTGACCGCGTACGACCCCCTCGTTGGCGAAGAGCTCACGCTCTCGCCGAAGGTCGATCTGATCTCGTTCACGGGCTCGACCGCGGTCGGGAAGAGGATCATGGAGAAGGGCGCCGCGACGCTCAAGCGCCTGTTTCTCGAGCTCGGCGGCAAGTCGGCCACGATCGTGCTGGAGGATGCCGATTTCTCACAGGCCTGTGTCATCGGCATCGCGCCTTGCGTGCACGCGGGCCAGGGCTGCGCGATTCCCACCCGATTGCTGCTTCCGCGCTCGCGCTACGCCGAAGGCGTGGCGATCCTCCAGGGGATCTACGCGAACATCGTCCCGGGAGATCCCCAGGAACCGGGAACGCTGTGCGGTCCGGTGATCTCGGCCCGGCAGCGCGAGCGCGTGCGGGGCTACATCCGCAAGGGGATCGAGGAGGGCGCCAGGCTGCTCGCCGGTGGCGACGATGCGCCGGCCGGACGCGACCGGGGCTTCTGGGTCAAGCCCACCCTGTTCGTCGACGTCGACAACCGCATGACGATCGCGCAGGAGGAGATCTTCGGTCCCGTCCTCAGCGTGATTCCGTACGAAGACGAAGAGGATGCGATCCGGATCGCCAATGACAGCCCGTACGGACTGGCCGGCAACGTCATGGCGGGCTCGCACGATCGCGCGGTGAGCGTCGCCCGTCGCCTGCGCGCGGGCTTCATCAGTCTGGGCGGCGCCGCAGCGTACGGCGCAGATGTGCCGTTCGGCGGCTACAAGGCGAGCGGCATCGGCCGCCAGAACGGCAGCGCCGGCTTCGACCAGTACACCGAGATCAAGTCCGTCGGCTACGCGCTCGCCTGAAGGAGACCCGCATGCAGCTTTTCGATGATCTCGAGGACTTCGGATCCTTCGACGACGCCGTCTCGGGAGACGTGCGCGACCCGTATCTCGAGCTGAGCCGGCGACGACGCGAGGGAGCCGTGCAGCGCCTCGACCTGTCGGGGATGCCACACGACGCGTCCAAGCCCGTCTTCATGGTGTATGGTTACGAAGCAATCGCGCAGGTGTTGCGGGACAACGCGACGTACTCGTCCTCCATCATCATCAACTTCTTCGGTGAGGCACTCGGCAAGCACGTCATGCTCGGGATGGACGAGCCCGAGCATCGTCGCTACCGCTCGCTGGTTTCCGCAGCATTCACCCAGAAGGCGCTCGCGCGCCGACAGGACGAGCTGGTGGCGCGCGTCGCGGGCGACCTGATCGACCGGTTCGTGGGACGCGGGCGAGCCGATCTCGTCCGCGAGTTCACCTTCCCGTATCCCACCCAGATCATCGCCGGCCTGCTGGGCCTGCCGCGCGAGGATTTTCCGCAGTTCCAGCGCTGGTCGATCTCGCTGCTCAGCATCACCGTCAACCGGGAGCGCGCGATCGCCGCCTCCACGGCGCTGCGGGATTACTTCGCGCCGATTCTCGCAGCCCGCCGGTTGGAGCCCCGCGACGATCTCATCAGCAGTCTCGCGCGAGCCGAGATCGACGGGGAACACCTCACGGACGAGGAGATCTTCTCGTTCTTGCGCCTGCTGCTTCCGGCCGGCGTCGAGACCACGTACCGCTCGACCGGGAACCTGCTGTTCGGTCTGCTGTCGAACCCCGATCAGCTCGACGCCGTTCGCTCGGATCGATCGCTGATCCCGCAAGCCATCGAGGAGGCGGTTCGTTGGGAAGCGCCGCTGCTCGTGATCACGCGCGTGGTCACCCGGGACACGGAACTCGCGGGTATGCCGATCCCGGCGGGTTCGACCGTCATGCCGCTGCTCGGTGCGGCGAACCGGGACGAAGAGCGTTATCCGGATCCCGACCGCTTCGACATCTTCCGCGCGTCGAAGCCCTGCATCTCGTGGGGCCACGGCGTGCACCTCTGCCTCGGGATGCACCTGGCCCGACTCGAGATGCGCGTCGCGCTCGAGCTGCTGCTCGACCGCCTGCCCGATCTGCGCCTCGATCCCGAGGGCAAGGATCCCCACATTCGCGGACAGGTGTTCCGTTCACCGACGTCGCTGCCGGTGTTGTTCGCGGCGCCAGCGGCCTAGGGCGTCGCCTTGGAGATGGAGAAAACGATCATGCGGATGGACGACATGATCCTCGTGAGCGTCGACGACCACGTGTGCGAGCCCCCCGACATGTGGAAGGGGCGCCTGCCCGCGAAGTGGCAGGAGCGTGCGCCGCGCCTGGTCCACAAGGCCAACGACACCGACGTGTGGGTCTTCGAGGGGCAACAGATCCCCAACGTCGGACTCAACGCCGTGGCAGGCCGCCGTCCCGAGGAGTACGGGGTGGAGCCGACCGCGCTCTCGCAGCTGCGGCCCGGTTGCTACGACGTCGACGCGCGCATCGACGACATGAACGCCAACGGCGTGCTCGGCTCGCTCTGCTTCCCGACGGTGACCGGCTTCGTAGGCGAGCTCTTCGGGCGCCAGGCCGCAGCCGGCAACCCCGAGCTCGCGATCGCCATGCTGCGCGCGTACAACGACTGGCACATCGAGGATTGGTGCGGTCGCCACCCCGGCCGCTTCATTCCGCTCGCGATCCCACCCATCTGGGATCCCGAAGAGATGGCACGCGAGGTGCGGCGCGTCGCCCGCAAGGGCTGCCACGCCATGACCTTCGCCGACAATCCGGGCGCGCTCGGCTATCCGAGCCTCCACGCCGAACACTGGCATCCCTTCTGGAAGGCCTGCTCGGACGAGGGCACGGTCGTCTGCATCCACATCGGTTCCGGCACGCGCCCGGCCATGCAGGACGTGAGCGCGCCGGTGGAGATCATGATCGCCGGTACGCCCATCTCGCTCTTCAACTGCGCCAGCGAGCTCGTCTTCTCGGAGATCTTCACGAAGTTCCCGGGGCTCAAGGTCGCGCTATCCGAAGGTGGGATCGGCTGGATCCCGTACTTCCTCGAGCGCATCGACTACGTGCACCATCATCATCACCACTGGACGCTGCACAGCTTTCCGAAGGGCAAGAAGCCGAGCGACATCTTCCGCGAGCACGTCATCACCTGCTTCATCGACGACGCCGTGGGTGTGCAAAACCGCCACCTGATCGGCATTGACAACATCACCTGGGAGTGCGACTACCCGCACTCGGACTCGACCTGGCCGACCGCGCCCGAGATCCTCTGGAAGTCACTCGCCGGCGTGCCCGACGAAGAGATCCACAAGATGACGTGGCGCAACACCACCCGACACTTCCAGTACGACCCCTTCAAGCACATCCCGAAGGAGCAGTGCACCGTCGGCGCCCTGCGCGCCAAGGCAAAGCACGTCGACTTGAGCGTGCGCGCCGGCGCGGGCGGCAAGGCGCCCTCGGACTACGCGAAGGGCTACGCCACGATCGGCGACATCATGAAGCAGCTGGCCCAGGCGTTCTCGACCCCCTTCGACAGCAAGAAGGCGGGCTGATGTGGCCCACGTCTATTACGACCCGTACGACGTCGTCATCGACGACGACCCCTATCCCATCTGGAAGCGACTGCGCAACGAGACGCCCCTCTACCACAACGAGAAGTTCGACTTCTACGCGCTGAGCCGCTGGGACGATGTCGAAGCGGCGCTCCTCGATTGGGATACCTACCGGTCGGGCCGCGGGACGATCCTCGACGTCATCCGAGCCAAGGTGGAGATTCCGCCCGGCATCATCCTCTTCGAAGATCCGCCGCTACATGATCTGCACCGTGCTCTACTCGCGCGAGTGTTCACATCGAAGCGAATGAACGCGATCGAGCCGATGGTACGACGCTATTGCGCCGGACTGCTCGATGCCCTGATCGATGCTGGCGGCTTCGATGTCATCGCCGATCTCGGTGTGTTCGTTCCGATGCGCACGATTGGATTTCTGCTCGGGATTCCGGAAGAGGGGCAGGAGGCGGTCCGCCGGGACGTCGACGAGAGGCTGCGCGTCAAGGAGGGAGGTAATCACGAGTTCGACCCGAGCTCGTTCGGAGACAGCATTCAGCTGTTCGCCGAGTACATCGATTGGCGCGCCGACAACCCGTCGGACGATTTGATGACGCAGCTGCTGCACGCCGAAATCGAGGAGAACGATCAGCGGCGTCGCCTGACGCGCACCGAAGTGCTCGCGTACACGACCATGATTGCCGGGGCCGGGAACGAGACGGCGGCCCGGCTGATCGGCTTCACGGCCCAGCTTCTCGCCGACCATCCCGCCCAACGCCAGGAGATCGTCAACGACCGGTCGCTGATTCCCGCTGCCATCGAGGAGGTGTTGCGCTTCGAGGCACCATCGCCGGTTCAGTGTCGATATACGTCGCGCGCTGCCGAGCACCACGGTCAGACAGTCCCGAAGGACTCGATCATGGTGCTTCTGAATGGATCGGCGAACCGGGACGAGCGCCGCTTCGAGGACCCCGATCGCTTCGATATCCACCGCAAGGGCGAAGACCACATGAGCTTCGGTTACGGCCTTCACTTTTGTCTTGGCGCTGCGCTCGCGCGACTCGAGGGGCGCGTCGCGCTCGACGAGATGCTGAAGCGGTGGCCCGAGTGGGACGTCGACTACGAGCGCGCGTACAAGGCGCACACGACGAGCGTCAGAGGCTGGGGGAGCTTGCCGATCCGTACCAAGCGGACGTGATGACGATCGTTCAGAGCGGCTGGTTCGGCACGCCTTCGAACAATTGCTCGGTCGGCCCGACGGTCTGCAGATGCAACAGCTTGGTGGCGAGATGTGGCGCGAAGACCGAGAGATAGATTGCATGGCCGATGACGATGACAGCCGCAATCGAGAGGAAGGAAGAATGGAGACGGCTCTTCGACTTCGAATCCGCCCACACCTCGATGGGTGTGCGCCCCAGTGAATCCGTTCGTCCGAGGATGTAGGTGAAGACCATCATCTGCACGCCCATCGCGAGGGAGTCATAGAGCGGATACTGGTGCTTCGTGCCTGGCCACAGCGCGAGTCCCTCGATGACGCGGCCGTAGTAGACGACGCCCAGCTGAGCCCCGAGGATCGCGTTGAACACGAAAGCCCATAGGCTGCCGACGACGAGGCCTACGATCAGCAGCGTGATCGGCGCACGCCACTGGAATTTCGAGTTCAACCAGCGCCCCATGGCGGAACCCATCACGGCAGGCAGGACGAAATAGGCGATGTAACCGGGGGGAACCGCTGCCGGCAGGCCGCCCCATGTCATGTTCAACGGCCACCAGGACGGCATGCGCGGAATGGCGGGCGGGAACTGTGCATACACCGCCCAGTCATAGGGGGCCTCGATCCAGGAGAATGAGATGGCGGATATGCACACCAGCAAGAGCGGGTTCGGGCGGCCGCGGCGGAAGCTCAGGAACAAGCCAATGGCCACGAAGAGAGCCCCGCCGATATAGGCGAAGCTGATGGCGGCTTTCACGAGCGGGGTCAGTTCAGCCACTGTCGGGTCCATTGCGCTTCGAAGGACCGCGTGCCTCCGGATCGTATCGAAGCACCAATGCGAAGATCAGGACGATCAGTCCGAGAAGCGTACCCAGCATGATCCATGCGCCCACAGCGATACCCCTCAGCTTCGGCCCATCAGCACCTTGGCCATCATGGTGGCGTTGGGGAACGAGCCCGTGATCCCAGAGCTCATGTAGCCGGCGTCGGTGATGAGCGTGATGCCGTTGATGCCGGACGCGGCCTCGCTGCACAGGAAGAGCAGCGGGTAGGCCTGCTCGATCGGAGCCGACGCCTGGATTCCGAGTTCTGCACGGAAGTCGGCCCCGAATGCAAGCCACACGTCCTTGTTCGCCCGCGCCAGCGGCGTGTCCGTCGGCCCCGGGCAGATCGCATTGATGCGGATGCCTCGCTTGAGCATCGTGAACGCCTGGCTCGACACGTAGGCGCAGACCGCCTGCTTCATCCAGTAGTAGTTGGCCATGTCGCGGCTCTGCACCCAGGCGACCGCGCTGTCGAAGTCGGGCGTCGCGATCAGCTCCTTGAGCAGCTCGAGGTTCTTCTCCCAGCCGAGTCCAGCCGCCGAGGAGATGAAGCCGATTGCCGAGCCACGGGGCAGCATGTCCTTGGCGAGCGCGCGATCGATCAAGTGACGATGGCCGATGAAGTTGATCCGCTCGATGCCGGGACCGTCGGCGACGCCGGCGCAGGCCAGGATGGCATGTACCGCCCCACCGCACTCGTCGACGGCGGCGTCGATGGACGCCTTCTCCACCAGGTTCAAGCGGATGGCCTTGGCACCGCTGATCTTCACGTCGGCATGATCCATCACGACCACTTCGGCGCCGAGGTCCAGCGCGAGCTCGGCGGCCGCGGCGCCCATCCCCGTGGCGCCGCCGACGACGAGCACGCGCTTGCCGTCGAATCGAAGGGCATCGAAGAGCGACATGTGTGTATCTCCAGGGTTTCAGTGGGTGGTGGAAGCGCTGTCCGGGTTGGCTCGGCACGAGCCGCTGGCCGAGGTCACCCGAGGGCCCCGTGACGGGGGAGACGCATCGCCAGGCGGATTGCGTGGTGAAGCAGCCAGCCCGGCAGCAGGCGAGCGCCGAGCAGCAACATCCTGGCATCGACGCCCACCGCATGCCGCGCGAACGGCGCGCGCTCGTCGAGAGACCTCGCGAGGGCCCGGGCGAAACGTTCGGGCGGGCTCGCGTGACTCACCGCATAGCCGCCCGTGCGACGGATCCCCGCGTAGTGCACGGCGTACGGCCCCGCGTAGTCCCCGTAGTCGGTGGTCTGCTCCGTGAGGATGTCCGTCTTGAAGGTTCCAGTCACCAGGATCGTGACGCGCAGCCCGAACGGCGCGACCTCCTCCGACAGGGCTTCGGCCCAGCGCTCGAGGGCGCCCTTCGAGGCGGAGTACGCGCTGATCGACGGCATGCCCCGAACGCCGCCCTGGCTGGATATGACCACGATCCGGCCGCGTCGGGCGGCGCGCATGGCCGGCAACAGGGCTTTGGTCAGTGCGATCGGCCCAAAAAGGTTGGTCGAGAAGATCTGCTGCCAGACGGCGGTGGGCATGTCCTCGACGCTCCCCACGGCGGCGATCCCGGCGTTGTGTACGAGGACGTCGGGCGCCCCGACCCCCTCCTCGATGGTCTTGGCGGCCGAGGCGATCGACGCCGGATCGTCGAGGTCGAGTCGCACGCCGAGCAGTCGCGGATCGTCGGCGCCAGCACCGGTCGCCGCGCGCAGACGTTCGAGTCCCGCGTCGGGCGAGCGCATCGCTGCGACGACGCGCCATCCCTGCTGGTACAGATGGGTGGCAGACGCCAGCCCGAGTCCGCGTGACGCACCGGTGATGACGACGCTGCGCGACTCAGGCATCAGCTCTCGGGCCTGCAGATTCCATCTGCCTTCACCGGGTTCACGCTCGGACGTCCCTTCGGCTGCGCGGTCATCCAGCGATTCCAATGCCCCTCGGAGAACGGACCGGGCTGCCCCTCCCGCTCGTAGAATCCCTGGGGGTCGTAGACCCTGGCTTCGGGATACGGCCACGGGCACGCGACCGCGGTCGCAAGCTGCGACGCACGGATGGCTCCGAAGCCGGCGCCATACACGAAGTAGGCGACGTTCAGGGAGACGGCCATCACCAGGAACTTGGCGAGGGCCGGTCGGGTACGAAACCAACGCAACCGAAGGGCCAGCTTCTCCGCTTGCGTGCGTCCCGTGTCGTCCCGGTAGCAGAGGATTCCGGCGGGAACCATGACCACGGTGACGAGACAGCACTCCCAAATCAGCGGGAACTGGAAGGTCGTTCCGGCGAAGACCGAGCCCCACGGAATCACCTGGGAGTAGATGTACAGCCCTGTGCGTATGAGGAAGATCTCCAGGAACGCGTCCATGACGAATCCGACGACGAAGAGCAGCAGCGCCAGGCTGATCAGCGGACGGCGCCAGACGAACGCGTCGCTGGACGCACGCGACTGGAGACGGCGCAGGATCCAGCCCGACGCGAAGAAAGGGCCGATGAAGTAGAAGGTCGCGTACCCGATGACGATGAAGGGCTCGACCGTGGGCGACAGCCTCACCAGCAGCCAGTCTTCGGGAAAGTGCCAGAGCTGCGGATTGTAGACCGCGTAGGGAGCCCAATTCATGATCGGGTCCTGCCAGACGATCGCCGTCGAAGCCAGCACCATCAACAGGTAGGGGTGGGCCGGGTGCCGTCGCCACGCCCAACCGAACCCGGCGACGAGCAGCAGCATCATGACGACCGTCCCGCCCTGATGCAGGGCGAGCCACCAGGCGTCGCTCATCCCGAACAGGAATTCCACCGGACGGGGAACCCCCGTCACCTCCGGGTTCGCGATGCGAGGGGAGACGGCGCCCATGCGCGCGTGGTAGGCGACGACCCCGAGCACCACGACCGCAAGCAGAGCCCCAAGCGCAGACATCGCAGACCCCCGCTGGGAGTCAGCCGCGCCGGCGGTGGACAGATGCGTCTCCTGAGACGTCATGGTGTCGATACCGCGTGTCGGACCGGTGAATCGGACAGGTAGAGCTCGATCATCTTCACGAGCCCGCTCGTCACGCTCGCGTCGTCGGTGAGCGGGCCGGCGATGGCGGCCCGGGCGGCCTCGCGGGCGCTCAGCCCTTCGGCGACGAGTCGTGCCGCGGCAATCAGAACCCGCGTCGAGGCCACCTCGCGCAGCCCGGCGATCTCGAGGCGGCGGATCGCCTGTCCGAGCCGCACCAGCTCGGCCGCTCCGTCATGAGCGATGCCGGCTTCGTGGGCGACGATCTTCTCTTCGACGTCTGGCGGCGGAAAGCCGAGCTCGATGGCGACCATCCGTTGGCGCGTCGAGTCCTTGAGGTCCTTGAGAACGCTCTGGTACCCGGGGTTGTAGGACACGACGAGGCAGAACGAGGGCGGAGCAGCGAGGGTCAGTCCCAGGCGCTCGATCGGGAGCTGGCGGCGGTGATCGGCGAGTGGATGGAGCACGACCGTCGTGTCCTGGCGCGCCTCGACGATCTCGTCGAGGTAACAGATCGCCCCCTCGCGAACGGCGCGTGTCAGCGGACCATCGACCCATTCGGTTTCGCCG
>DATBRV010000142.1:0-3585 GCA_036560145.1 Myxococcota bacterium | reverse complement strand
CGCGGCCTTCGCACCTCCGAAGGTGGACTCCGCGCGGCGCGTGATCTCGCCCAGCCGCAGGACCTTCTCGCTCTCGGCGGGCGAGAGCGGCTCGTTGGCGGCCAGCCGCCGGTGGAAGGTGCTGACCGGGATGCGCAGCGCTGCCAGCAGGTCCTTGCGAGGCACTTCCATGTAGTCGACCGCTTCGTCGATGGCGCTCGCAGGCAGGCCGCTGCGCACGGTCTCGATCGCCTGCGCGGGATCGGGCGCGCGGGCGACGAGCTTGCGGAAGGTGAGGACGGTGGCCACCCGGCGTGGGGCGGCGCGCTTGGGGATGCGGGCCATTCCCATATGGTAATTGAAGAATTCCTATTCGGGAATGAGCAGGAGGGGGTTGCGCCGGCTGCGATAGGTGATAATATTATCACCATCCATGGAAATCCCACTCACCGAACGCCAAGCCGAGATCCTCGAGACCATCCGGGCGCACATCGCGGAAGAGGGGCGTCCGCCGTCCCAGCCGGAGCTCGCCCGGGCACTGGGCCTGGCTTCCACCAATGGCGTCTTCAAGCACCTGATGGCGCTGGAGAAAAAGGGCGCCATCGAGCTCTCGCCCGGCGTGGCGCGCGGCATCCGCATCCGGGCGGAGACGGGCCTGCCGCTGGTGGGGCGGGTCGCGGCAGGCAGCCCCATCCTGGCGATCGAGAACATGCTCGGCCGCTATCCCATCGATCCCGCGCTCTTCAACCCCCGCGCCGACTACCTGCTGCAGGTGAGCGGGCTCAGCATGCGCGACGAGGGAATCCTCGATGGCGACTGGCTCGTGGTCCACCGCACCACCGAGGCGCGCAGCGGCCAGATCGTGGTCGCACGCATCGGCGACGAGGTCACCGTGAAGCGCTTCAAGGTCCGCGGCCACAAGGCCGAGCTGATCCCCGCCAACCCCGCCTACAAGACGCTCTACCTCGACCTCCTCCACGACAAGCTCGCCATCGAGGGCGTCGCGGTAGGGGTGATCCGCAACCTCAACGCGCGCTGAGTCCATGAAGGCAACCGTTGCACAACTCGTGCAATTCCCCGGCGTCTGGCGCGGCGGCGAGCTCGAGCACGTCGTGCATCCCGTGTTCCCCACCGGCCACGCTCAGCTCGATGCGGAGCTGCCCGGTGGCGGCTGGCCCGCCGGCACGCTCACGGAGGTGCTGCACGACGGCGTGGGGATCGGCGAAGTGTCCCTGCTCGCGGGCGCGCTCGCGCGTGCGGCCGCAGGCGGACGCCTCATCGCGTGGATCCATCCGCCGCACCTGCCTTATGCCCCCGCGCTCGCGCAGGCCGGCATCCCGCTCGAGCGCTGCCTCGTCGTGCGCCCGGCCGATCGCGAGGATGCGCTGTGGGCTACAGAGCAGGCGCTCAAGTCGGGTGCGTGCGCGGCGGCGATGCTGTGGATGGAGCGCTTCGCCGAGGAGTACGCGTGGCTTCGGCGCCTGCAGATGGCGGCCGAGGCAGGGCGCGCCATGGCGGTGATGTTCCGCTCGACCGCCGCCGAGAAGCATTCCACGCCTTCGCACCTGCGCGTCGTCCTCGCGCGTGACGCTGGCATGCTGAAAGTCCGCATCCCGAAGCGGCGCGGCCCGCCGCTCGTCCGGCCCATTCCATGCTCTGGATCGCCCTCGAACTTCCCGCACTTCCCCTCCAGGTCGCAGAGCGTGCCGGTGCTGGTCGCCAGCCGCTCGTAATCTCCGAGGGCCCGGCGCAGCGTCCGCTGGTCGCGTGCGCCAACGAGGCTGCGTGCGCCGCGGGCATCCGCGCAGGGCAGGCAGTGGCGGCGGCCAAGGCGCTCGCCGGGGAGCTGCGAGTGCGCGAGCGCGATCCGGCTGCCGAGCGCGAGGCGCTCCAACGCATCGCAGCGTGGGCGGGGCAGTTCACGCCGATGGCGGCGATCGAGGCGCAGGGCGTGGTGCTCGAAGTCGAATCGAGCCTGCGCCTCTTCCATGGCCATGCGCGGCTCACCACCGCGATCCAGCGTGGCATCCGCGAGCTCGGTTTCTCCGCGACATTCGGCGTGGCGCCCACGCCGCTCGCTGCGCGACTCTTCGCGCGTGCCGAAGCGCAGGGGCGTGCCGTCCGCAGCTGCCTCACGCTGGAAGAGCTCGCCGAACGCGCCGCAGACCTGCCGCTCTTCCTGCTCGATTGGCCCGAGGCCACGCTCGCGCGGCTCACCGACCTCGGCATCCTGCGGCTGCGCGACGTGCTGGCGCTTCCGCCTGCAGGACTTGCGAAACGCTTTGGTGCCGAGGTCGTGCTCTCCCTCGAGCGCCTGCTGGGCCGCGTAGCCGATCCCCGCGAACCGTACCTGCCGCCGCCTCGCTTCCGCTCGCGCCTGGAGCTGCCGGCCGAGGCCGACGGGATCGAGGCGCTGCTCTTTCCGCTGAAGCGCCTGCTGGTGGAGCTCGAAGGCTATGCGCGCGGCCGGGGGGCGGGCGTGCAGCGCCTCCTGCTTTCGCTCGGGCACGGCCGCAAGGCGCGCACGCGCCTGGACCTCGAGTTCGCCTCACCCGAGCGCGAGGCCGACTTCATCCTCGCCATCGCGCGCGAGAAGCTGGGCCGCCTCACGCTGCCCGCCGCCACCCACGCGCTGGAGCTGCGCGCCGATGCGCTGCTGCCGTACACGCCGCGCACTTCCGCCTGGCTCCCCGGCGCCGACGACCAGAAGGTCGACGCCGAGCGCCTCATCGAGCGCCTCTCCGCGCGCCTCGGCCCCGACCGCGTCTTCGGAATCGCCCTCGCCGACGACCATCGCCCCGAACGAGATTGGGCACGACGTCGCCCCGGCGCAGGCCGGGGCCCAATCACCAGCCGCGGCCGCCGCCCCAACTGGCTACTTCCACACCCCCACCGCCTCGTCACCGAAGCGGGCCACCCCATGCTCCAGGGCGCGCTAGAGATCACCGCGGGGCCGGAGCGCATCGAGGCGGGCTGGTGGGACGGCGAAGAGGCGCGGCGCGACTATTACGTGGCCGCCAACACTCGTGGCGAGACCTTCTGGATCTACCGCGAGCACCGCGACCTCTCCGCCTGGTACCTGCACGGGGTATTCGCGTGATCCCGGGTTACGCGGAGCTGCATTGCCTGAGCTGCTACAGCTTCCTGCGCGGCGCGTCGGGTCCCGAGGAGCTCGTACAGCGCGCGGTCGAGCTCGGCTACACCGCGCTCGCGCTCACCGACGAATGCTCGGTCGCGGGCATCGTGCGGGCGCACGTGGCGGCGAAGGAGGCGAAGCTCAAGCTCGTCGTCGGTTCCGAGTTCACGCTCGCCGATGGATTGAGGATGGTGCTGCTGGTGCAGGACCTCCGCGGATACGAAACCCTGTGCGAGCTGATCACGAAGGCGAGGAGGGCGGCGCCGAAGGGGGAGTACAGGCTGGCGCGGGAGGACATTCCGAAGGCGCCCGAAGGACTGCAGGCGATATGGCTTCCTGGTCTGGATTCCCGCCTGCGCGGGAATGACAAGCAGGCCGGGAATGACGGTTCATGGATTTCGTCCACTTTCCCCGGCAACGCGTGGATCGGCGTGGAGCTTCATCGAGGTGCCGACGATGCTGCAAGGGTC
>DATBRV010000141.1:0-95143 GCA_036560145.1 Myxococcota bacterium | reverse complement strand
CCGCCGATTCCCAGGGCCTGGGTCACGTGGGCTAGACGCGCAGCTTCAGGATCGGGTGACGGGGCCGCGCGTCTCGTCGACGGCGGCCATCACGTCCTGCGCGGCTCCGGACGGAGCGGCTACCTCGACCACGCGCTCCGGCACGTCGTCGTACTCGAGCCGCAGCGCGCGCGACATGGTGGCGTGCATCTCGTACAGGCAGGTGATGTAGGTGAGCTCGAGGATCTCGACGTCCGAGAGGCCCGCCCGCAGCGCCTCGAACACGCCGTCCGGCACGCGGCCGCCTTCCAGCACGAGGCCGTCGGTGTAGGCGAGCACCGCGCGCTCGAGCGGTGAGAAGCAGCTGGCGGTCTGCCAGTGCGGGATCGCCGCCACCTGCTGCTCCGAGAGCCCGACGTCGCGGCTCGCCTTGCAGTGCTGCGAGAAGACGAACTGGCTGCCGCGCGCCCAGCCGGCGCGGGTCTGGCCGAGCTCGCGCAGGCGGGGGTCGAGCACGCGCTTGCGGCTGCGGTAGAAGGCGAACCCGGCGACTGCGTGGTCGAAGCAATCCGGCACCAGCGCGAAGACCGTCCACCAGTTGCCCGGCGTGCCCGTCGCGGTGCCGGGCGACGCGACCGGATCGCGGTCGCCGAAGAGCCTCTCGTACAACGCCTTCGCGCTCGCATGCGCCTCGGCGCGCGGAACCTGTCGCAGCCTGGGCACCGCTCAGCCCCCCTTCCCGCGCTTCGCCTTGTGCAGCGACCTCTGCTTCGGCGGCGCGCTGCGCGCGGGCGCCTCGGAGCGCAGCAGCGCCTGCGCCTCCGCGGCGTCTTCCCGCCCGAGGTCGCGCGTCAGCACGGCGAACTCCACCGCGATTCCGTCGGGATCCTGGGTGTAGATCGAGTGGACCCAGCCGTGGTCGACCTCGAGCACGTCGTATCCGAGCCCGAGCCAGCGCTCGCGCTTGCGTTTCAGATCGTCGAGATCATCCGCCGTGAAGGCGAGATGGTTCGTGCCCGGTTCGAAGCCGAGGTCGGTGCTGATGTTCGTCTTGAGCTCGCCATCGCGCGGCGCGAGCGAGAGGTCCCAGAACGCGATCAGCTGATCGCGCGCCGGGCCGGTCTTGTAGAAGACGTGGCGCGCCACGCCGATCTTCTGCGGCACCACCTCGACCTTGGCGAGCTCGAAGCCCATCGCCTCGGTGTAGAAACGGTGCGTCGCCTGGATGTCCTTCACGACGAATGCGAGGTGGTGTATGCCCATGGCGCCCTCTTGAGTTTCGGAGCCGATTCTACACAATCGCCGCCCATGTTCGACGAGCTCCGACTCCTGCTGGCGCCCTATTACCTCTGGATCAAGGCGCTCCACGTGCTCGCGGCGATGATCTGGGCCGGCAGCACGGCGGTCGCGTACGCCTTCTACCTGAAGCCCGCCTTCCGGCGCGTGCAGCACCGTCCGGGCGACGCGGCCGCACGCGCCGAGCGAAATCGCCTGATGGAGCGCTTCGATCGCGGTGTCGCGCTCGAGCATCTCGCCTTCCCCGTGCTGGTCGTCACGGCGCTCGCCATGCTCTGGCTCGGAGGCTTCGAGCTCGGGCGCGTGAGCTACCTGACGGTGAAGGTCTGGCTCGGCGTGCTGGTCTTCCTGCCGATGGAGATCGTCGACGTCTACCTCTCGCATCTGGGCGGCAACAAGGCGGCGATCCGCGCCAGCGGCGACGCCGCTCGCTACGAGCGCTTCATGGACCTGCACTGGCTGTTCTTCCGCGTCACCGAGCCGATCATCGTGATCGTGGTGCCGATCGTCGTCGTTCTCGCGGTGGCGAAGCCGTTCTGACCCGCGCGGCTCAGGAGCGGCGGATGGAGTAGACGATGCGGTCCGGCTTCGGGCTGTGGCTCGAGACCGCGACCTCGGCGCCCTCGATCCGCGCGAAGAGGACCTGGACGAAGCCCTGGGCGGCGTAGCGCGCCGCGATCGGGAAGTCCCTGGCGTCGTCGACCACGATCTCGGCCGTGTGTTCCTCGCCCGAGTACGAGGCGGACCAGCGCGTCCCGCCATAGAGCGCCTTGGCCAGCTGCACCATCGCCTGGCCCGCGCGCTCGCCCCAGCGGTTGGCCGTCGCGAGGAACTCGCGGTAGGCCCCCTGGCTCATCATCCGCTCGGCGGCCCGCGCGCCGCGCTCGATCAGGTACTCCGCGCGGTCGCCGCCCTCCTTGCGACACAGGAGCTCGAGCAGCCGGCCATAGGTTCCCAGCGGGTACCAGAGCCCCGGAACCACCGGCTCGTCGAGGTACTTGAGCTCGTCGGACTTGATCGCGGTCTGGAGGTCCGCCTCCGAGATCACGCCGCTCTTGCGCAGCCGGATCACGTCCGCGGCCACGGACAGGAACGCCACGCCCTTGATGGTCGACGCCGCCATGAGTCCCCCCCGGCCCCTTCGTGTCGGACGGGGGGCCTGGCCGCTTGAGCGCGGGCGGCCGGCTCGGGAGGACGGGCGCCGCCCTCACACGTGCTTCTTCAGGAACCTCAGCATCCGTTCGATCGCGGGCCGCGCCGGGGCCAGGAACTCCATCTGGGCGTAGCCGTGCGGCATGCCCTCGTCGACCCAGTGCTCGTGCGGAACCCCCGCAGCCGCGAGCGCCCTCACCAGCGCCTCGGCCTGGACGGCCAGCGGGTCGGCGCCGCCCACCACGACGTGGGTCGGCGGCAGCTGCGCCGCGGCCGCCAGCGGCGAGACGCGCGGGTCACGCAGCAGCGTGTCGAGGCGCCGCTCACCCAGGTAGGCGCCCACCATCATCTCGACCATCTCCCGGGCGAGGACCCCAGCGCGCGGGTCCTCTCCCGGGGCCGGCGACAGGTCGCCGAGCATGCCGAAATCGAACACGCCGTAGATCAGGAGCGCGGCCTTCGGGCGGGCGGGGTCGCCCGCCAGCGCGGCGGCCACGGCGGCGGAGAGGTTCCCGCCCGCGCTGTCGCCGCCGATCGCGAGGCGCGTCGCATCGCCGCCGAAGCGCGCCGCCTCGCGATGCGCCCAGCGGGTCGCCGCCAGGCAGTCGTCGAAGGGCGTCGGGAAGGGATGCTCCGGCGCGAGCCGGTAGTCGACGTTGAAGACCAGGTAGCCCGCCTCGGCGAAGCGATGGGCGAGCTTGCGGTGCGTCTTCGGGCTGCCGCACACCCAGCCGCCGCCGTGCAGGTACACCAGCACGGGATGCGGCCCCGAGCCCGCCGGAACCACGACGTCGGCCGTGACGCCCTCGCGCACCGGCACCGCTTCATGGAATGCGCCCACCTCGGGAAGGCCCGCGTTCATGATCGGCGCGAAGCCATCGATCATCCGGCGCATCTCCAGCGCCGTCCGGGGCGCGTTCTGGAGCAGCATCTGCATCATCAGGTCGATGTTCGGCGGCTGGGACATGGATCCTCCTTGGGGTCAGTCTGCGGTGACGCCGAGGCGCACGAGCTCGTCGATCCGCCCCTCCGAGAGGCCCAGCTCGCCGAGGATCTGCCGGGAGTGCTCGCCGGCGCGGCAGGGCCCGCGCAGCACCGCCGGATCGTCGGAGAGGTTCACCGTGGGCCCGAAGCGGCGGTAGCGGCCGAGCTCCGGATCCTCCGCCTCGGTGACGAAGCCGCTCTCGCGCATGAAGGGCTCGTCGAAGGCGAAGCGCGCGAAGGGGCCGCGATCGGCGCCCACGCAGCCCACCCCGACCGCGGTGAGCGCTGCCTCCCACTCGGCCGCGGGGCGCTTGGCGAAGGCCGACGCGAGCAGGTCCGCGAGCGCCGCGTCGTGGCGGCGCCGCGAGTCCGCCTCGCGGAAGCGGGGATCGGCGGCCAGCTCGGGCGCTCCCAGCGCCCGACACAGCTTCGCGAAGCCGGACGGGCCCGGACAGGCGAGGAAGACCCAGCCTTCGGCGGCGGCGTAGAGGCGGTAGAGGGCGCAGAGGCCGTGCAGCCCCGCGTCGGCGGCCTCGCGCGGGGGGCGCCCCGGGTAGTCGACCCAATCGGCGGAGAGCACCCAGGCGTTGGAGCACAGCATGCTGGTCTCGACCGCCTGGCCCTCGCCGGTGCGCGCCCGGTGGTAGAGCGCGAGCAGCGCGGCGGTGGCGGTCGCGACCGCGGCGTTCGGGTCGGGATTGGTCTCGTTCGCGAGCTCGTTGCGGTGGGCCTGCTGCGCGAGCTCGGCCTCCGAGAGGGCGCTCCCCGGCGCGGGCAGCCCCCCCTCGCCGAGCTGCGCGAGCGCCTCGCCGCAGAGCGCGCCGGCGGTCGGGTGATAGGCGGGCTTGCCGGCGCAGGGGCCCGTCGAGCCGTAGGAGGCGCCGTACAGGTAGATCAGCCGCGGGTTGATCCGACGCAGCGTCGCGTAGTCGATCCCCAGCCGCTCCGGGACGCCCGGCCGG
Organism: Myxococcota bacterium; assembly: GCA_036560145.1. Taxonomy (GTDB): domain Bacteria; phylum Myxococcota_A; class UBA9160; order UBA9160; family SMWR01; genus DATBRV01. The sequence goes on along the minus strand of DATBRV010000141.1, from coordinate 90,770 downwards.
TAGTTGTGCAGCAGCAGGTCGGCGCGGCGCGCGAGCGCGTGGACGATCTCGCGCGCCTCCGGGCGCTTGAGGTCGAGGACGAGGCTCTGCTTGCCCTGCACGGTCTTGAGCCAGGGCACGCCGTGCTTGACCTGTCGGAAGGGCTCGCCGCCGATCGGCTCGATCTTGACCACGCGCGCGCCCAGCTCGGCGAGCAGCGTCGCCGCCAGCGGCGTCGCGACCCAGGTGGCGAGCTCGAGCACCAGCAGGTCGCCCAGCGGTCGGCGCGGCACGGGGCCGCGGCGCGCGTGCGCAGCACCCGCCGGAGGCCGCGCCGGCCAGGCGGCGGGCCGCGAGCCCGGCGCCGCCGCGCCGCCGGGGCGGGACGGCGTGGCCGAGAAGCGGACCAGCGGCCCCAGCTCGCGCAGCCGGCCGAGCTCGGGATCCTCGCGTTCGATCACGTCGCCGTTGTGAAGGATCTGCGGATGCTCCATCGCCTCGGCCGCGCTGCGGAAGCGCTCGACCGCGATGTCGGGGTCGGAATCGAAGATGCTCGTCCATTCCGCATGGGTCTTCTCGCGCACCCGCGCCAGCAGGATGGCGCGCAGCGCGCGCATCGGCTCCGGGTCGCGCAGCGCCGGGGCGAACCGGAAGCGCGGATCAGCCCAGATCTCGTCGAGGCCGAGGTCGCGGATGAAGGCCCGAAATTGCGCCGGGGAGAGCTGCGCGAACTGGAGCCAGATCCCGTCCTTCGTGCACGCGTTCGTGTAGGGAAGGTAGGGGACGTCCGCCGTGCGCAGCATCATCGTGTAGCCGGGCAGCCAGTTCACCAGATCGTAGATGCCGAGCGCCTGCACCAGGCTGGTCTCGACGCGGCGCCCGCGGCCGGTGCGCTCGCGGTCCAGCAGCGCCGCCAGGATCCCGTGCAGCGCCAGCTGCGACGCGCACCAACCCGCCACCGGAACCGCGGCGTAGGCGGGCCGCGACCCGCCCGCGAGGCCGCAGAACTCGAGCATGCGCCCCGCCTTGGCGGCGACGATCCCGTCCCAGCCGGGGTAGTGCGCGTAGGGCCCGCGCGAGCCAAAGCCGGTGATCCGACACACGATCGCGCTCGGGTTGCGCGCGGCGATCGCGCCCGGGTCGAGGCCGAAGCGCGCATCGACGCCCGCCCGCCAGCTCGAGATCACGACGTCCGCCTCGGCCGCCAGTCCAGCGACGCGGTCCTGGTCGCGCGCGGCCGCGAGATCCGCGACCAGCGTCTGCTTGCCGCGGATCCACATCCGGTGCGCCGGGTGCGCGCGCAGCGGATCTCCCCCCGGCGGCTCGACCTTGATCACGTCGGCGCCGTTGTCGGCGAGGATCAGCGCGGCGACCGCGCCCGAGAGGCCCGAGCCGAGCTCGAGCACGCGCAGGCCGTCGGCGACGCATTCGCTGGCCGCCTCGGGCCCCGCCTCCGCGAGCGATCTCAGCGCCACGGCGACCAGCGCGCGCTGCGCAGCAGCTTGCTCTGCCAGCGGTCTCGGAGGTCGAGCGCATCGTGCATCCAGGTGCCGGGCCGCTTGTATTCGGGCGGCACCTCGCGGGTGAGCAGCGCCGTGACCAGCGCCGGCTTCACCACCTTCTGCCAGAGCACGATCTCCCGCCGCCGGTGGCTGCCAAAGGCCGGCCGGAACCCGGCCTGTACGCGCAGGAGCGACTTTCCGGCCTCGCCAGCGCGAGCCATCTCCGCCGCGTAGTGCGTGCCCGACCGGCGCACGTAGTCCTCGAGCCGGCCTTCGAAGGGCCAGACCGTGTCCTCCATGAACAGGACCGGCTCGTGCTCCGCGCCGTCCACCGGAACGCCCGCGAGGTCGACCTGTTGTAGCGGCGACCACGGGAGCGCCACCAGCAGCTTGGCCGTCACATCATGGCGTAGCATGTCGAGCTCCTGCGCCCAGGCGGAGAGGTCGCCGTCCGCGACGCGCCGGGCCAGCCGCTCCCAGGCCGCGGCGTCCCGGATCGCGGTGAGCGTCACCACCTGATAGGACGGGCCGCTGCCGTGCGCGTGGTGCAGGAAGTAGAGCAGCCGCGCGTCGGCATCCCGGGCCAGCGCGGGGAGCCAGGTCCGCCGGAACGCCTCCTCGAAGGCGTCCTCGCGCGCGCCCACCACTTCATGGATCTCGTGCAGGAAGAGCAATCGCGTCTCCGTTTCCGAGCGCCCAGATCCGATCTTCCGGGAAGCGGGGGGCTCGCGTCAACCGCGATCCGCGGCGTCGAGCTCGGCCAGGATCCGCGCGCGCCCCTCGTCGAGCGCCGGCGCGCCCGCGCGCACGGCGGGATCCGCGTAGCCCGAGAGCTTGACGGGATTGCCGGCGACGCGGAGCGCGCTTCCCGCGACGGAGACCAGCATGTTGCGCGCGGCGACCTGGGGATCGGCCGCCACCTGCGCGATGTCGTTCACGGGGCCGCAGGGAACCCCCGCGGCCCCCAGCTTCTCGAGCCACCAGGCCGAGCCGTGCGCGGCGAGCGCCTCCTCGAGCCGCCGCGCCAGCGCGTCGGCGGAGCGCGTACGCAGCTCGTTGCTGGCGAATTCCTGCGCCTGCGCGAGCTCCGGCCTCTCCAGGGCCCGACACAGTTTCGCGAAGAGCGCGTCGTTCCCGGCCGCCACCACGATGAAGCCGTCGCCCGTCGCCAGCGCCTGGAAGGGGGCGATCGAGGGATGCCGCGTGCCGAGCGGACCGGGCACCTCGCCGCTTGCGAAGAAGCGCACGATCGCGTTCTCGAGCGTCGCCACCTGCGCGTCGAGCATCGAGACGTCGATGCGCGCCCCCCGCCCGCTGCGCTCCCGCGCGGAGAGCGCCGCCAGGATCCCGATCGCCGCAAAGAGACCTGCCGTGATGTCGCCCGTCGAGGTCCCGACCCGCGTCGGACCTGCCCCCGGCTGGCCGGTGAGGCTCATGATCCCGCCCATCGCCTGCGCGATCACGTCGTAGGAGGGCCGCTGCGCGTAGGGCCCCGTCTGCCCGAAGCCCGAGAGCGACGCCATCACCAGTCTTGGGTAGCGCGCCCCGAGACCCTCCCAGCCATATCCCAGCCGCTGCATCACGCCCGGGCGGAAGTTCTCCGCGAGCACGTCGGCGCGCGCCAGCAGCCGCTCGAAGAGGCTGCGGTCGGCGTCGCTCCGGAGGTCGAGCGCGAGGCTCTCCTTGCCGCGGTTGAGCGAGAGGAAGTAGGCGGAGCGGCCGTCCACGAAGGGGCCGATCCGGCGCGCGTCATCACCCGTTCCGGGCGCCTCGATCTTGATCACGCGCGCGCCCAGATCCGCGAGGACCATGGTGCAGAAGGGGCCCGCCAGCACGCGGGTCAGGTCGACGACGAGGATCCCGGAGAGCGGACCCGCGACAGGCATCCGCTAGCGGCGAATGCTTTCGAGGCCTTCCTTCATGCTGCGCAGCTCCTCGCGGAGCTCGCGCGGCATGCGGTCGCCGAACTGGTCGAAGTGCTGCGCGATCATCGGCGTCTCCGTCAGCCAGCCTTCGACGTCGACGCGCAGCAGCTCGGCCAGATTCTCCGGCGTCACGCCGGCGAGCCCGTTGGTGTCGATCGCCTGCGGCGCCGGGAGATTTCCGATCGGCGTCTCGACGGCCTTGGCCGTGCCCTCGCAGCGCTCGAAGATCCACTTGAGCACGCGGCTGTTCTCGCTGTAGCCGGGCCACAGGAAGCTGCCGTCCTCGCCCTTGCGGAACCAGTTGACGTAGAAGAGCTTCGGAAGCTTCGCGCCCGCGCGCTTGCCGATCTTCAGCCAGTGTGCCCAGTAGTCGCCCATGTTGTATCCGCAGAAGGGCAGCATGGCCATCGGGTCGCGCCGCAGCTCGCCGATCTTTCCGGCGGCGGCGGCCGTCTTCTCGCTGCTGATGATCGAGCCCAGGAAGGTGCCGTGCTGCCAGTCGCGCGCTTCGTTCACGAGCGGCACCACGGTGGCGCGGCGGCCGCCGAACAGGATCGCGTCGATCGGCACGCCGTTCGGGTCCTCCCACTCGGGGGCGATCACCGGGCACTGGCTGGCCGGCGCCGTGAAGCGCGCGTTGGGATGCGCGGCGGGGCGGCCGCTCTTCGGCGTCCATTCCTTGCCCTGCCAGTCCATCAGCTTCTCGGGCGGCTGCTTCGACTTCTCCTCCCACCAGACCTCGCCCTCGGGCGTGAGCGCGCAGTTCGTGAAGAGCACGTCGTGCGTGAGCGTCAGCATCGCGTTCGGATTGGTGCGCATGCTGGTGCCGGGGGCCACGCCGAAGAACCCCGCCTCGGGGTTGATCGCGTAAAGGCGTCCGTCGGCGCCGAACTTCATCCAGGCGATGTCGTCGCCGATCGTCTCCACCTTCCAGCCCGGGAGGCTCGGCTTCACCATCGCGAGGTTCGTCTTTCCGCAGGCGCTCGGGAAGGCCCCCGCCAGGTAGCGCGAACGCCCTTCGGGAGAGGTGAGCTTGAGGATCAGCATGTGCTCGGCGAGCCAGCCCTCGTCGCGCGCCATCACCGAGGCGATGCGCAGCGCGAGGCACTTCTTGCCGAGCAGCGCGTTGCCGCCATAGCCCGAGCCGAACGACCAGATCTCGCGCGTCTCGGGAAAGTGTACGATGTACTTGTTGTCGCTGTTGCAGGGCCAGGCGACGTCCTTCTGGCCGGGCGCGAGCGGGGCGCCCACCGAGTGCAGACAGGGAACGAAGCTCCCGTCGCCGAGGGCCTCCAGCGCGCGCTTGCCCATGCGCGTCATGATGCGCATGTTCGCGACCACGTACGGCGAATCCGTGAGCTGGACGCCGATCTGGGCGATCCGCGAGCCGATCGGACCCATGCTGAAGGGAACCACGTACAGAGTCCTGCCGCGCATGCAGCCCTCGAAGAGGCCGCGCAGCGTCCGCTTCATCTCCTCGGGATCGCGCCAGTTGTTGTTGGGCCCGGCGTCTTCGCGCTGCTTGGAGCAGATGAAGGTCCGATCCTCGACCCGCGCTACGTCGGCCGGATCCGAGAGCACCAGGAAGCTGTTCGGGTGTTTCGCGGAATCGAGCGGACGCGCGGTGCCGCCCGCCACCAGCAGCCGCAGCATCTCGTCGTACTCGGCGCGGCTGCCGTCGCACCATTGCACGCGGTCCGGGCGGCAGAGGGCCTGGACTTCCTTCACCCAGGCCTGCAGGGCTCGATTCGTCGTCATCGTGCTTCCTTCGTTTGCTTCGGTCTGGCTCGAGGTCGGAATGGGCGCATGAGTATAGTCGCTCCGTCCGGGGGTGACGTGACGTTCTCCGGATTCTCGTTTAAAGTCAGTTACTTACGAGGTCGCCAATGGGCCGTCAGACGACCCCGTGCTCGCGAAACCAGCCCAGCATGCGCTTCCAGCCCTCGGAGGCGGCCATCGGCCGGTAGCTGTCGCGGTAGTCGGCGTGGAAACCGTGCGGCGCGGCGGGAAACACCACGATCTGCGAGCCCGACTTGCCGGTCGCCAGCGTCGAGCGCATGGCGAGCACGCTCGACTGCGGGATGCCCGTATCGTCCGCTCCGTAGAGGCCGAGCACCGGCACGCTTTCGGTCGCGGCGACGTCGATCGGGTGCTTGGGCGTCTCCGGGCGCGGATCGCCGACCAGGCGGCCGTACCAGGCGACGCCACAGCGCAGCTTCGGCGCGTGGGCGCAGTAGAGCCAGACGATCCGCCCTCCCCAGCAGAAGCCGGTGATGGCGCTGCGCGCGACGTCGCCCTGCCCGCTCGCCCCGGCAAAGGCGAGCGTCGCGTCGAGATCGCTCATCACCTGCGCATCGGGCACCTTGGCGACCACGCCCGAGACGATCTCGTCCACGCTCGTCAGCTTGGTGGGATCTCCCTGGCGCTGGTAGAGATCCGGGGCGATCGCGAAGTATCCGGACCTGGCGAGGCGGCGCACGACGTCGCTGATGTAGGCGTGCACGCCGAAGATCTCGTGCGCGACGAGCACCACGGGAAACGGGCCCGGCGTGGCGGGATGGGCGCGGTAGGCGCCGATCTCGACGTCTCCCGCCGGCACCCGCACGCTGCCCGCGACGAGCCCTTCGTCGCTGGTCACGATCGCGTCGGCGCGCACGGGGCCCGCGGCCAGCGCGTAGCCCGCCGCGACGGCGCCCGAGATCAGGACCTGACGCCGCGTCAGGCGGCCGTCAGCCGAGCTGGCCAAGGATCGCTCCGATCAGGCCCCCGAGCAGGAGGATCAGGTTGGGCACGAAGCTGAGCATGAAGCCGGGCCCGCGCTTGGCCGGATCTTCGATGTAACCCCGCGCGTAGACGATGCGCCCGAGCACGAAGACGAGCCCGAGCGCCGCCGCCCAGCCTTCGCTCACCAGCGACGCGAACAGGTAGAGAGACGGCAGGAAGATCACGAGCTGCTCGATCGTGTTCTGCTGCACCCGGAAGTAGCGCTCGAAGGATGGGTTCCCGGTGGTGGCGGGCGCCGGAACCCCGAAGCGCCCGCGCGCCTGGCCGGTGAGCATCAGGATCACCACGTACTCGATCAGGGCCAGCGACGCGACGATGGCGACCAAGGTCATGGAACACCCTCCCGACCTGCGGATCCCGAGCCCGGACGCGCGCGCCACGGTCTTACCACTCCAGGGGCGGGCTGACAATGAGATTACTAGGCTCGGGGCGCCGCGAGGTTGGCCGTGCTCTCCGACGCGATCGTCACGTCGTTCCGTCTCCAGGTCGGGGCCTGCCGGCTCTTCGGCTCGCCCTTCTACGCGGAACTGCTCGAGGCGGCGCTCGCCGACCTGAAGGCCGAGGGTCCGGTGGCGCGGCTGGTCGAGGGCTTCGACGGCGATCCCGTGCGCGGCCTCCTGCCGCTGCGCATGCTCGGCGCCGTGCACGAGCGCGTGCTCGCGGGCCAGGCGCCGGAGCTGGCGCGCTTCTATCCGACCTTGCAGGGCCGGCCCGAGTGGCCCGCCGTCTGGGAAGCGTTTCGCGAGCTGGTGAGCGCGCAGCGCGCGGCGCTGCTCCCGCGGCTGGCGAGCTTTCCGCAGACCAACGAGGTCCGGCGCTGCGCCGGCCTGCTGGGCGGCTTCCTCCAGATCGCGCGCGACACCGGGCTTCCGCTGCGGCTGCGCGAGATCGGCGCCAGCGCCGGCCTCAACCTCGCGTGGGACCGCTACCACTACGAGCTGTCGCCCCACCGCTGGGGCGATCCGCGCTCGCCCGTGCGCATCCAGTCGGAGTGGCACGGCCAGGCCGCCGCCTTCGAGCAGCGCCCGGCGATCGAGAGCCGCGCCGGCTGCGACCTGGCGCCGGTGCGCGTCGAAGACGCCGCCCAGGCGCGGCTGCTCGAAGCCTACATCTGGGCGGATCAGCCCGAGCGCCTCGCGCAGCTGCGCGCCGCGATCGCGCTCACGCGCGAAGCTCCGCCGCGGATCGCGCGCGAGTCGGCCGCGAGCTGGCTCGAGCGCGAGCTGGCGGAGCCGGCTCCCAGGGTCGCGACCGTCGTCTTCCACTCTTCTGTGTGGGGCTACCTGGGAGCGGAGGAGCAGGCGCGCGTGCGCGCGCTGCTCGGCGCGGCGGGAGCCCGGGCGCGCGCCGATGCGCCCCTCGCCTGGCTCTCGGCCGAGGACGAGTCCGGCTACGGGCGGATGACGATCCGCCTGCGGCGCTGGCCCGGCGGCGATTCGCTCGCGCTCGCCGAGGGCCATCCGCACGGCCGGCTCGTGCGTTGGGGCGAGCCCCCGCCCTCGGCAGCGAACGACTCGGCTTGACTCGCGCGCGCGCGCCGGCATAGCTTGAGACAAAGAGGAGAACGTCCCCATGCAGCGACTGATGCTCTCGATCCTGATTCCCGCCCTCGGGCTCGCAGTCGCCGCGGGATGTGCGTCGAATTCCCCCCCAGCCGCGGGTCTCGCGCCCTGGGACCAGGCCCGCGCCGCCGCGCTCGCAGCGCAGCTGAGCGCTGCCGCCGATGCCTGGCAGCTGGCCGTTCGCCGGGAGAACGACGACCGGCTCGGATCGGGCACCGCCGAGGAGGGCTTCAAGCTCACCGAGAAAGCGCAGATCGTGAGCGAGCAGGCGCGCTCGCTCGCGGGTCACCTGAAGGCCGGCGAGGGGCGCGACCAGACCTACAACCCATTCCGTTCGCTGAAGGAAGTGGTGGACGACGCGGACGTGGACCAATCGCGCTCGGAGCTCGACGCACCCACCATCGCCGCCTGGGCCAAGGTCACGGGCCTGATCGCGCAGCTCAAGCCGTACTACGAGAAGTAGTCTTCTCCAGCGCGACGCAGTGATGCAGCGACGCTGACGCGATTCCCGGCAGCAGCCGGATGCTCGCGCTGCGCCGCAGACTCGCGCCCGGAAGCGAGCCCAAGATCGCCTCCAGCTCGCCGCTCCGGAAGCGCCGGTCGCCGGAGCTGGCGTCCGTGCGCTCGCGGCGGCGGAAGATCCGGGCCTCGAGATCCTCGATCTCGACGGCGGGCTCGATGCAGAGCAGCCGCCCGCCCGGCCGCAGAGCCTCCCAAAGGACGGCGAGCACCCGCGCGCAGTCGGCCTCCGAGAGATACAGGAGCAGCGTGACGATCAGGATCGCATCGTAGGCGCGCTCCGGGCGGAACTCCTGGATCGGAACCCGGTAACAGCGGCCGATCCGCTGCTCGAAGGCGTCGGCGAAGGCGGCGCAGGGCTCGACGCCGTCGATCGCGGCGCTCGGGCGCGCCTGCTTCACGGCCAGCGAGATGCGCCCGTAGCCGCAGCCGGCGTCGAGGATGCGCGCCGCGTCCGGCGGCAGGTTCGCGAGCAGGAAGGCGACGTGGCGGCGGTGCAGCCAGGCGTTGAGCCAGCCTGGGAACCCCTTGAACAGGACGGCGCGCGGCGTGCAGCCGAGCGAACGCTGGCGCTCCTCCCAGGCCCGCGCGGGGTCCGTCACGAGAGCGCGCCTCGCCGCGCCCGTCCGTCGAGCCCGACGCCGAGGTGGTGGAACGCCGGAAACGCGAGGACGAGCAACAGCAGCAGCGGCACGCCGCGCAGCAAGGCCTGGATCGAGAGCGCCTGCGAGATGTCGTAGCCGAGCGCGCCGCCGAGGTAGATGCTGACGACCTCGGCGATGCCGAGCGCAACCGGGGTCAGAGAGGCGAGAAAGGCGAGGTGCTGACCGGCGGTGTAGAGGAGCACGCCGCCCGGTGAAAGCCCGGTCGCGACGGCCGAAGCGGCCAACTTCACCTCCAGCGCCGACAGCAGGGCGAACGCCAGCGTCGTCGCCATCAGCTTGGCGTAGAGGGCGCGCTGGCGCCGGAGCAGGCTCCAGCCGTCCAGGATGCGGGCGATCTGCCGGAACGGGAACGCCTGCCAGCGCGGCAGCGGCACGGGCACGAACATCAGCAGGGCGGAGGCCGCCGTTCCGGCCGCGAGGATCGCGAGCGCGACCGCGTCGCAACCCGCCCCCTGCCGCCAGAGCAGCGCCTGTCCCGCGAGCCCGAGCACTCCGAAGGCGAAGACGACCATCAGGTACATCGCGCTCAGCGTGCTGAGGAAATCGGCGTACCCGAACCGGTAGTGCGCCTTCAGATAGACGGCGCGCGCGACCATCCCGCCGCGCAGGGGCGTCGCGTAGTTGAGCAGCGAGGTCGCCACCGTCAACGAGAGCCACTCGCGCGCCGGCAGGTCGACGCCGAACGCCTGGAGCGCGAGCTTGACGTACAAGCCGTTGCAGACCACGACGGCGGCCGCGAGCGCGACGAGCCCGGCGAGCGGACGGACGGGAACCTCCGCCAGGATCCGGAAGTCCGCCGCATGGCCGCGGACGTACCAGGCCGTCCAGGCGCCGAACGCCGCCAGGATCAGGAGGCTGAGGGCGAGCCGCCAGCGTCTCGCGCTCGCGGAGAGATCCCCGGGCTCGGCCGCGATTGCACTCGTCTGATCCACGTTGCGGCAACCTTCGCGACGTCGAACTGCGCGGCGAGCCGTTGAATGCGCGGAGTGTATCCGCTCCGATCGCGCGCGGCCATTTGCAGCATGGCGGCGCAGAGCGCGGAGGGGTCCTCCGACGGAACCACCAGCCCGACGGGATGCTCGCGCAGCAGCGTGCCCATGTCTCCGACGTCGCTCACGATCAGCGGCCGGCCCAGCTGGAGCGCGTCGGAGAAGATCACGGGGATGCTCTCCATCCGGGAAGGGATCACGACGCAATCGCAGGCGGCGAGCCAGCTGGCCGCGGTCGCTTCGTCGGCGTAGCCGCCGATCGTGACCCGCCCGAGCAGATCGGGCCGGGCCGCGCGCAGGCGCAGCTGCGGCTCCAGCGGCCCGCCGCCGAACAGATGCAGGTGTGCGCCCGGCTCGCGGCGGGCGAGCTCGGCCATCGCCTCGAGCAGCACGTCCACGCCCTTGACCCGCGCGTAGCGGCCGATGAAGAGGAACTGCGTCCCCTCCCCGGGAAGCTCGAGCGGCCGCACGAGCGAACGATCCAGCCGCCGGCCGGAGGGCAGGAACTCGCAGGGGCGGCCGCCGAGCGCCGCCGCATCCTTCGCGAGCTGGACGCCGTCGGCGAACACGTGATCGCTCTCGCGCAGCACCCGCCTCAGCACGCCGCGGACGATCGGGATCCGGCCCAGCGCCCAGATGTCCGAGCCGAGACACCAGGTGGTGACGGGCACGCCCCGACGGCGCTTGAGACCCGTCGCCAGGACGCCGGCCGGAGCCGCCCACATCGCGAGCACGTGATCGGGCGGAGACTCCCGGTAGAGCGCGTCGAGCTCCCGCGCGCCGCGTCGGAACAGGGAGAGCATCGCGAGCAGGTCGCCGGGCAGATAGGGCCGCAGGCTGGAGATCGTCTTGCGGCCGCCGCGCCAGGCGAACCAGCGGACCCGGACGCCCGGCGGATCCCGCTTGACCCCGGGCTTGTCCGGCGTGACCACGAGGACCTCGTGGCCGGCCTCGGCGAGCGCGACCGCGAAGTCGGCGACGAAGAGGCCGGCGGCCGCGCGGGCATCCTGCGGGTTCGCCGGGAACGAGCTGGTGAGGATCCAGACCCTCATTCCGCCGCGAGGCAGCGGTGGACGGCCGCGATCACGTCGTCGACGTCCCGCTCGGAGAGCTTGGGCGAGAGCGGAAGGCTCACCGTCTGCCGCCCGATCCGCGTCGCATGCGGGGTGTCGTCCGGCTTCCATCCGAACGTCTCCCGATAGTACGGATGCTCGGGAATGCTCAGATAGTGGACGCCGATCCCGATGTTCTGGCGCGTCATCGCCTCCAGGAACGCGTCGCGCGAGACGCCGGTCCGCTGCTCGTCGATCAGCAGCGTGTACAGATGCAGGGCGTGCCGCGTGTCCGGTTCGGGCGGGGCCGGGCGGACCACGGGCAGCGCCTCGAACGCCTGGTCGTAGCGCCGCCAGATGCGCTGGCGGTGCTTCAGGTTCTCTTCGACGCGCCCGAGTTGGTGGATTCCGATCGCCGCCTGGAGGTCCATCATGTTGTACTTGAAGCCCGCCTCCAGCACGGCGTAATGCTTGTAGCCGTCGTCGCTGAAGCGCCTCCAGGCGTCCCGGCTCATGCCGTGCAGGGCGAGCATCATGATCCGGGCCGCGTCGGCCTCGCGCCGGGCGAGCACCATGCCTCCCTCGCCGGTGATCACGTTCTTGGTCACGTAGAAGCTGAAGCAGCCGAAGGCGCCGAAGCTGCCCGCCGGCCGGCCGCGATAGCGGGCCTCGATGGCATGGGCGCAGTCCTCGATCACCTGGAGCTGGCGGCTCGCGGCGATCTCCATCAGCCGATCCATCCGGCAGGGGCGGCCCGCAAAATGAACCGGCACGAGCGCCCGCGTGCGCGGCGTGATCTTCTCCTGCACGCGGTCCGGATCGATGTTCATCGTGGCGGGGTCGACGTCCGCGAGCACCGGCTTCGCCCCCGCGTGGATGATCGCGTTCACCGTCGCGCAGAAGGTGAGCGGGGTCGTGATCACCTCGTCGCCGGGCGCGAGCCCGCTGGCGAGCAGGCTGAGGTGCAGCGCGGCCGTGCACGAGCTGACGGCCACCGCGTGCTCCGCCTGCTGGTAGCGTTTGAAGTCCTCCTCGAAGCGGTGGACCTTCGGCCCGGTGCCGAGCCAGCCCGACCGCAGGGTGGCGACCACCTCCGCGATTTCGGCCTCCTCGAGCGCGGGCGCTCCGAAGACGAGGAAGCGATCCGCGGGCCGGATCGGCGCGCGCGTCACGGCGACGATCCCTCGAGCCGCCGGAAGAGCCCTTCCTGGACCACCGAGACCACCAGCGAGCCGTCGCGCGCGAAGAGCCGCCCGGTGGTGAAGCCGCGCGCGCCCGCCGCCACGGGGCTCTGCTGCTCGTAGAGCAGCCACTCGTCGGCGCGAAAGTCGCGATGGAACCACATGGCGTGGTCGAGGCTCGCGATCTGCCAGCCGCGCCCGATCCAGGAGATGCCGTGGGGAAGCGCCGCGGTGTCGAGCAGCGTCAGGTCCGAGGCGTAGGCCACCACGCATTGATGCAGCAGCCGGGAGTCGGGAAGCGTGCCGTCGGCCCGCACCCAGACGAGCTGGCGCGGCGGCAGCTTCTCCGGCTCGATCGGGTCGAAGTCGGTCACGTAGCGCAGGTCGATCGGCCGGTCCGATTCGAGCCACCGCTTCACCTCGGCGGAGTTCTTGCGCGCGAGCGGCTCCATCCGCTCGCGGAAATCGGGGAGCGACTCCGGATCGGGCGCCTCGGGCATCGCATCCTGGTGCTCGGGCCCGGGCTCGTGCCGCTGGAAGGAAGCCTCCAGGTGGAAGATCGCCCGGCCGTGCTGGATCGCGATGATGCGGCGCGTGGTGAAGCTCTTGCCGTCGCGGGTGCGGTCGACCTGGTAGAGGATGGGGGTCTTGGGATCCCCCGGACGTAGGAAGTAGGCGTGGAAGGAGTGGGCCGCGTCCCGCTCGACCGTGCGGCCGGCGGCGATCAGGGCCTGCCCCAGCACCTGCCCCCCGAAGACGCGCTGCGAGCCTTCTTGAGGGCTGCGGCCGCGGAAGAGGTTCACCTCCAGCTCTTCGAGATCGAGGATTCCGAGCAGCGCGTCGAGCGCCCGGGTCATGCGCGCCTCCGGAGCCTGATCCGCAGGTCGGTAGCACGCCGGGATCGCCGCGGCGATCCGTGCCGAATCACGAGGCGGCGCGGGATGCTTCCCGGGCTTCTGCTTTCAAGTGGCATGCCGGTTCCTCCGATGCGAACGCACGGAGCTCCCATCGCGTGCACCCCGCCGTCCTGATCCCGCTCGCGACCGCCTTCGGCGCCGCGGCGCTCGCCGCCGCGATCGCCGCACGCGAACCGGGCCAGCGCGCGAACCGCCTGGTGGCCGCGGTGCTGCTCTGCGACGTCTGGTGGGCGCTCTTCGAGGTGCTCTGCCTCACCGCGAAGGACGCCGGCTCGGCCTTGCCTTTCGCGCGGCTGGCAGCGCTGGGGAGCATCCTGCTCTCGCCGGTCGCGCTGCACCTGATGGCCGTGGTGATGCCCGATCCGCGCCTCCCCAGACGCTGGATCGTGACCGCCCAGTACGCGATCGGCGCGGCGCTCGTGCTTGCGGCCCTCGGCGGCCCCTGGTTCACGCCCGACGTCACGCGCGAGAGCTGGGGCTTCGTCCCGCGGATCGGACCGCTGGTGCCCTGGGCCTACCTGGCCCTGCTGCTGGTGCCCGTGCTCACACTGCTGCGGGCGCTGCGGCTGCGCACGCTGGAGCGCGTGACGCCATCGCGCGGGACCCCGTGGGTCGAGCTTGCGATCGGCCTCACCATGCTGGTGGCCTCGATCACCGACTTCCTGCTGCCGACTCTCGGCAAGCCGGTGCCCAGGCTCGGCAGCGCGAGCGTCGCCGCGTGGGGCCTGGTCACCTGGTGGATGGCCTACCGCTTCCGCGCTGCCGGGCTCTCGCCGCGCCAGTTCGCGAGCGAGATCCTCGCCACGCTCCCCGACGGCGTCGCGCTGGTCCGCCTCGACGGCCGGATCCGGGGCGTGAACGCCAAGCTCGCGCAGCTGGCCAAGCGCGATTCCGACGATCTCGTCGGCCGGCCCGTGGGCGAGCTGATCCAGGAGCCGCCGGAGGCCGCCGGCGGCGCCGAGCGCGAGTGCGAGCTGAGGAGCGCCTCCGGCGCGCGCGTGCCGGTCTCGATCTCCGACGCCTGGCTGCACGACGAGAGCGGCTTCGCGATCGGGCGCGTGCTGGTGGTGCGGGATCTCGAGGAGCTGGTCTCGCTGCGCAGCCGCCTGCTCACCTCGGCGCGCCTGGCCGCGGTCGGACAGCTCGCGGCGGGCATCGCGCACGAGATCAACAACCCGATCGCCTACGTGCGCTCGAACGTCGGCCTGCTGGAGCGGCACTGGAACGATCTCGCGGAAGTCTTCGAATCGCGCGCGGCGGCGCCGAATACGTACGCCGCGCTCACACGCTCCCGCGAGCTGCTGCGCGCGGCGGCGGACGGAATCGACCGGATCGCCTCGATCGTGCGCGACGTGGGCGGCTTCTCCTGGAAGGGAGGCTCGGAGAACGAGCCCGCCGACCCGGTCGAGCTGCTCGAGACCGCGCTGCGTGTGGCCGGGCCGCAGCTGCGCCGCAAGGCGAGCGTCGAGCGCAGCTTCGTGAAGCTTCCGCTGGTGCCCTGCCGCCCGCAGGAGCTGATGCAGGTCTTCCTCAACCTGGTGCTGGCGGGCGTGAACACGATCGAGGAGCGCGGCCAGCTCGCTCTGTCGGCCGGAATCGACGGCGGATTCGTCTGGGTCGAGATTGCGACCGACGGCGCCGGGCTCACGCCCGAGGACCTGGAGCGGATCTTCGATCCCTTCTCGCCGTCGCCGGACGGCGTGGCGCAAGCCGGGCTCGGGCTCGCGATCTCGCGGCAGATCGTGGAGCGCCAGGGCGGCCGGATCCAGGTCGAATCCCAGCCGGGGCGCGGCATGCGCTTCCGTGTCCTCCTGCCGGTGACGGCCCCGGCTGCGGAGGGAGGCGACTGATGCACCCCTTCGCGATCGTCCAGCTCGTCGCGAGCCTGGCCGCGGTGATGCTCGCGGTGGCGCTGCTCGCGATCAACTCGAAGCAGCGGGCCAACCGCCTGGTCGCGATCGTGCTCCTCTGCTCGGCGCACTGGTCGCTGTGCGAGGTGTTCTGGAGCCTCTCGGACGACCCGCGGCGGGTCCTGCAATGGGTCCGGCTCTCCTCGCTCGGATGGATGTGGCTCGGCCCGCTCACCCTGCACATCATCTCGGAGCTGGTGGGCGGCGCCAACACCGGGCTGCGCCGCGCGCTGCCCTGGGCGTACGCCTGCGCGGTCGCCTCCATCCTGCTCTACGTCGCCACGCCCTGGTGTCTCGCGGAGCCGGTGCGGACGAGCCTGGGCTGGGGGGTCCGCTTCGGCCCGCTCTTCCCGCTCGTGTACCTGCCGACGGCCGTGAGCACCGGCTTCGTGATCGCGCAGTGGCCCAGCCTGTTCCCGCCCACGGTGTCGCCCGGCGAGCGCCGCGAGGCGCGCTGGCTGCTGGCGGGCATCCTCGCCCCGCTCGCGGTCGCTTCGGTAACCGACGCGCTGCTGCCCCTGCTCGCGATCGACGTGCCGAGGCTTGGGAGCATGAGCCTGCTGGCGCTCGGCGCGATCGTGGCGGGAAGCGTGCGCCGCCACGGCTACTTCCTGCTCGCGCCCGGCGCCTTCGCCCGCCCGATCCTCGAAACGCTTCGCGACGGCGTCGTGCTGCTGCACCCGGACGGCCGGATCCGGACCTGCAACGAGGCCTTCGCGCGCTTGGTCGGCATCGCGCCGGCCGAGCTCGCCGACGCGGCGGTCTACCAGTGGCTGCCGGGGCTGGCGCGCGACTGCGCGGCCGCGTCCCGGGGAGTCGAGCTGGACCTGCGGCCACAGGCATCGGCGCCGATGCCGGTCTCGGTCTCGGCCTCGCCGCTGCACGACGAGCAGCGCGACGTGATCGGCCGCGTGCTCGCCGTCCGGGACCTGCGCGAGGTGGCGGCGCTGCGAAATCGGCTGATCACCTCCGGGCGGCTGGCCGCGGTGGGCGAGCTGGCGGCCGGGATCGCGCAGGAGATCGACGAGCCCGTCACGGACGTGCGCGCCAACCTGATCGAGCTGCGCGAGCAGTGGCGCGCGCTCGCCGTCGGCGTCGACGCCCGGGACGAGCTGCTCGCGCCGGTGCTGATCGAGGGCGCCGACCTGATCGAGGAGTCGGGCGAGGGCGTCGAGCGCGTGGCCACCATCGTGCGGGAGGTGAGCGCCTTCTCGCAGGCCGGCCTCGGCGCGCCGCAGCTCGCGAGCGTGAACGATCTGCTCGAGAACGCGGTCAACGTGGCGGCGCTCTCGTTCTCGGTGGTGGTCGAGCGCTGCTACGCCGAGCTGCCTCCCGTGCGCTGCGACGCGCAGCAGCTCCGCCAGGTCTTCCTGAACCTGCTGCTCAACGCGCTCCAGGCGGTGGGCGACTTCGGCGTGATCCGCCTGGTGACCGAAGCGCAGGGCGACTTCGTGCGGATCCGGGTCGAGGACGACGGCTGCGGGATTCCCGAGGACCAGATCGAGCGGATCTTCGATCCTTTTTTTACGACCCGCCGCACCGGCACCGCCGCCGGCCTCGGCCTCGCCCACTGCTACCAGATCGTCCGCCACCACGGCGGCGAGATCACCGTGACCTCGAAGGTCGGCGTCGGCAGCACGTTCTGCATCCGGCTGCCGGTCTAGGTAATCTCCTCCCCGCCAGGAGGAGACGACGATGGATTCATCCGCCGCCAGGCTGAGGCGGCTTCTCGACCGCCCCGGACTGCGCGTGATGCCCTGCTGCTTCGACGCGCTCTCGGCGAAACTCGTCGAGCGGGCCGGCTTCGAGCTCACCTTCATGAGCGGCTTCGCGGTCTCCGCGGCCCGGCTGGCGCTGCCCGACACCGGGCTGATCTCCTACGGCGAGATGGTCGAGCAGGGGCGCAGCATCTGCGCCGCCGTCTCGATCCCGGTGATCGGAGACGCCGACACCGGCTACGGGAATCCCATGAACGTGCGACGCACGGTCTCCGGCTACGCCGCGGCGGGCTTCGCGAGCGTGATGATCGAGGACCAGCTCGCGCCCAAGCGCTGCGGGCACACGCGCGGCAAGCAGGTCGTCTCGCGCGAGGAGGCGCTCGCGCGCGTACGCGCCGCGGTCGACGCGCGCGAGCAGGGGGCGGACGTGCTGGTGCTCGCCCGCACGGACGCGCGCGGGCCGATCGGGCTCGACGAAGCCATCTGGCGCGGACGCGCCTTCGCCGATCTGGGCGCCGACATCGTGTTCGTGGAGGCGCCCCGCTCCGAGGCGGAGATGCAGCGGATCTGCCGGGAGATCCCCGCTCGCCAGCTCGCCAACCTGGTCGAAGGAGGCGACACGCCCCTGCTCCCGCCGGCGAGCCTCGAGGCGCTGGGCTTTCGGATCGCCGCGTACCCGCTCACGCTGCTCTCCTCCGCCATCCGCGCCATGCAGGACGCGCTCGCGGCGCTCGCGCGCGGCGAGCCGCCGCCGCGGCTGCTCGATTTCGCGGAGCTGCGCGAGCTGGTCGGCTTCGACGCCTACGACGCGGCGCTGGCGCGCTACGGCGAAGGCGGCTGAGCGGGCGCGGAATTCTCGATCAGGCGCCGGAAGAAGCGCACGCCGTCCGCGAGGCTCGCGATCGAGAGCCGCTCGTCGGTGCCGTGCACCCGCTTCAGGTCCCCCATCTCGAAGAGGAAGGGGCTCAGACGGTAGAGCCGCGGCGTCAGCTCCGCATAGTGCCGCGCGTCGGTCCCGCCCAGCACCAGGAAGGGAACCGCGGGCACGCCGGGAAAGATCTCCCCGACCGTCAGCGCGAGACGCGCGAAGCTGGGATCGTCCACCGGCGATTCCGGGGTCGGATTGCGCGGCGTGCTGCGGACGCCGGGCTGGATCTGGATCCGCTCGTCGCCGACCACGCGGCGCACGTGCGCCACCACGTCCTCGACGGTGTCGCCCGGCAGGATCCGGAAGTTCACGACGGCGCTCGCCCGTGCCGGGAGCACGTTCTCCTTCACCCCGCCGCTCGCGATGGTGACGGCGGTGGTGGTGCGCAGCAGCGCGTCGAGCGGCGGCTGGCCGGCCATTGCGAGCTCGAGCACCGGCCCGAACAGCCAGAGGTTCGCGAGCACCACCCGGAACGGCAGGCCGAGCTCGGGGGCGAGCCGATCGGCCATGCCGCGGGTCGGGCCCGCGATCCGGCCCGGCATCGGGTTCGCCTCGAGCCGGGTCAAGGCGGCCGCGAGGATGCCGATCGCGGTGTGGCGGGGCGGCGTCGAAGAGTGGCCTCCCTCGATCTCGACCGAGAGATCGATCGTCAGCGAGCCCTTCTCCGCCGTTCCGATCATCGCGAGCGGCGTCGCGACGCCCGGCACGGCGCCCTGCACGATCGCGCCGCCCTCGTCGAGCACGGATTCGATCGCGTCCCCGCGGCTCGCGAGCCGCGCCGCGATCGCCTGGGCGCCCTCGCCGCCGACTTCTTCGTCGTGGCCAAAGCCGAGCAGCAGCGTGCGCTCGGGCGTGAAGCCCTCGGCGAGCAGGCCTTCGACCGCCTCCAGGATGGCGAAGAGGTTGCCCTTGTCGTCGGCCGCGCCGCGTCCCCACACGTAGCCGGCGTCGATCACGCCCTCGAAGGGCGGATGCGCCCAGCTGGCTTCGGTTCCCGCTTCGACGGGCACCACGTCCTGGTGCGCGAGCAGCAGCAGCGCCGGCAGCTCGGGCTGTCGACCCTTCCAGGTGTAGAGCAGGCTGGCGCCGTCCACGAGCTCGCGCGAGAGCGCGGCGTGGAGCCGCGGGTAGCTGCGCTCGAGGTAGGCGCGGAAGGCCTCGAACTGCGCGCCGAGGGCGGCCGCCCGGTCTTCCGTCGACACGGTGCGCAGGCGCAGGCCGCCGGCGAGCCGGCGCGCCGCCGCTGCTTCGTCGATGACCACGACGGGGGCCGCGGCCACCGCCGGCCGGCGCGAGCCCAGCGCGGCGGTGCGGATCCCGAGCACGAGCAGGAGCAGCGCGAGCGCGACGGCGGCGAGCCCCGCGATCCGCCTCACGCGAAGCCGTGTGCGGCGCGCCGCCCGCCCGCTCCCGCGCGCGGGCGCCAGCGCCGGCTCTCGAGGTCGATGCGGCCGCGCGCGTCGAAGTCGATCCCCTCGCGCTCGAGCAGCGCGCGCTGTAGGCCGTCCCAGCCGGGCATGCGCCGGGGGCTCACCTCGCCCTGCGCGTTCACCACCCGCTGCCACGGCACGGGGCTCCCCTCGGCGAGCGCGTGCAGGGCGTAGCCGACCTGGCGCGCCTGACCCGGCAGGCCCGCGAGCGCCGCGACCTGCCCGTAGGTGGCCACGCGCCCGCGCGGGATTCGCCGCACCACCGCATGGATGCGCGCGTAGCTTCCCGGATTGCGCGGCGGCGCCATCGGCGCGGATTGTGACGGAAGCGTCCCGCGGAGTCATCCTCGCGCGGCGACGGGCGCTCGCGCGGGCCGCGCGCGCCCCGTATCCTCGCGCTTCTGCCCGCCCGGAGGTCCCCCATGTCCTCGCCCGTCCTGATGGTGGAGAAGAACGCCGGGGTCGCCTGCCTGACCCTGAACCGCCCCCAGGCGATGAACGCGCTCTCGCACGAGCTGCGCCAGGCCCTCACCCAGGGCTTCCGCGAGCTTGCGCAGGACGACTCGGTCCGGGTCGCGATCCTCACCGGCGCGGGCAAGGCCTTCTGCGCGGGGCTCGACCTCAAAGAACTCGGCAGCCGGGGCTCGCAGCCGCTCGGCGCCTTCACCGACGCCGACATGATGGCCGCGATCCGCGGCTTCCCCGGGCCGGTGATCGGCGCCGTGAACGGCTTCGCCATCACCGGCGGCTTCGAGCTCGCGCTCGCCTGCGATCTGCTGATCGCGTCCAGCGAGGCCCGCTTCGCAGATACGCATGCGCGTGTCGGCATCCTGCCGGGCTGGGGCCTCTCCCAGAAGCTCCCCCGGCTGATCGGAATCGGGCGGGCCAAGGAGCTCTCCTTCACCGGGAACTTCATCGGCGCCGAGCAGGCGCTCGCCTGGGGGCTCGTGAACCGCGTGGTGGCGCCGGCCGAGCTGCTCGGCGCCTGCCGGCAGCTGGCCGCGGACATGCTCTCCTGCGATCCGGCCTCGCTGCGGGGCTACAAGCAGGTGATCGACGCCGGCTTCGCGACCACCTTCGAAGAGGGGCTGCGCCTCGAGGCGCGCGTCTCAAAAGAATTTGCCAAGGGGATCACGCCCGAGCTGGTGGCGACGCGGCGGGGCGCGGTGCAGGAGCGGGGTCGCCGCCAGACCGGCGGCTGACGGAGCGGGCCAGGTGACGGACAAGTCTTCTGGGAGCGCGGCGGCGGGCGGGGGCCGCAAGATCGCCCTCTACGGCCAGTCGCAGACGCCGTTCACGGAGAAGGTGCGCCGCGCGCTCTTGATGAAGGGCCTCGCCTTCGATCTCTTCGAGCCCTCGGGCCCCGAGGATTTCAAGCGCTGGAGCCCCGACACCGGCCTGCTTCCCGTGCTGACGATCGACGGCGAGCGGACCCACGATTCGACCGCGATCCTGCTGCGCCTCGACGAGCGCTTTCCGAACCCGCCGCTGCTGGCGAGCGAGCCCAAGATCGCGCTCCAGCAGCGCCAGCTCGAAGACTGGGCCGACGAGTCCTTCCTCTTCTATTTCCTGCGCTGGCAGCGGGTCAAGGCGCAGCGGGAGGCGGCGGAAGCCGCCGCGCCGAAGCGGGGCGGACTCGCGCGGATCGCGATGCTGCGCCGGCTGTTCGCCTGGCTGCGCGCGGGAGGCACCTGGGAGCGGCCGGAGACCGCGATCGTGCGCGGCATGGCCGATCGCCTCGACGACCTGGTGAACCTGCTCGGCACGCGGCCCTTCTTCTACGCCGAGCGCCCGAGCATGGCGGACCTCGCGGTCTACTCGATGCTGCGCTCCGTCGAGCACGGCTCGATGCCCGACTCCGCGCAGCTCCTGAACTCCCGCCCCGGCCTGGTCGCCTACATGCGGCGCGTCGAAGCGGAGACCGGCGGCTGAGCAAGCGCGGCGCGAGCCGCGCGCGCAACGAGCCGAAGGCGAGCGAAGTTCATTCAGGCGAGTTCTGCGAACAGCTGATCGATCTTCGCAGCGAACACGAAGTCGCTCTCGGTGAGGCCGTCGATCTTGTGGGTCCAGATCGCGACGCCGAGCTTCCCCCAGGCCAGGTGCAGATCCGGATGGTGCGACTGCTCCTCCGCGAGCGCGCCGATCCGGTTCGCGAAGGCGAGCGCGCCGGCGAAATCGCGGAAGCGGAACTCCTTCTCGAGGTGATGCTGGTCCACCGCGCGCCAGCCGCCGCCGAGCTCGCCGAGCAGCGCCGCGAGCGGCTCGCCGCGCAGCGGCGGCGTCCCGCCACGGCAAGGCACGCAGCGCCGCGCCGCAAGGCCGCTGCTTCCGGGTATCGTCATTCCGTCTCCCGGCCCTCGCTCCAAGTTATACTCGGGCCCTCGTGAAGCGCGCGGACAAAGCCCGTCGGATCCGCCGGATCCTCGACGACGTCTACCCCGAGGTCAAGGTCCCCCTCGAGCACCGGGATCCGTACACCCTGCTGATCGCCGTGCTCCTCTCCGCGCAGTGCACCGACGTCAAGGTGAACCAGATCACGCCGCTCCTGTTCGCCCGCGCCGCGACGCCGGAGGCGATGGCGAAGCTGCCGGTCGCGGAGATCCGGCGCGTGATCCGCCCCTGCGGTCTCTCGCCGGCGAAAGCCAAGGCGATCGCGGGCCTTTCGAAGCTCCTGATCGGGAAGCACGGCGGGCAGGTGCCCGCCGACTTCGAAGCGCTCGAGGCGCTGCCCGGCGTGGGCCACAAGACCGCCAGCGTCGTGATGGCGCAGGCCTTCGGCCAGCCCGCCTTCCCGGTCGACACCCACATCCACCGGTTGGCCGCCCGCTGGGGCCTCTCGAACGGCCGGTCGGTCGAGCAGACCGAGCGCGACCTCAAGAAGCTGTATCCGCCGCTGGCCTGGGGCCGCCTGCACCTCCAGATCATCCTGTTCGGACGGCAGCACTGTCCGGCGCGCGGGCACGATCTCGCGAGCTGCCGGATCTGCTCCTGGGCAGCCTCGAAGGCGCGCCAGAAGCAGGAAGCGAAGCGGCCGCGCCCGAAGCGCAAGTCGCGTCGTCAGCGCTGAGCGTCATGCAAGGCCGCTGTCCTCAGCGGCCGCGCAGCGAGCCGCAGGCGAGCGAAGCTCAATCGAGGTAACCGAGAGCGCGCAGCCGCTCGCGCTCGCTCTCGGTCAGCCCGCGCTGCGAGGCGGCCTTCGCCGCCAGGCCGCGCGTCAGCTGGTCGATGCGTTCGACGTGCTCGGCGGCCACCTCGGGGAACTTCGCCGCGACGTCGCTCCGCTCCTGCGGATCCGCCTCGAGGTCGTAGAGGAAGTGCCGCCCGTCCTCGCGGCGCAGGAAGCTCTTCCAGCGCCCGCGGCGATAGGTGCGGTAGTTGGCCTCCCCGACGAAGAGCTCGTCCGGCTCGAGGTCGCGCGAAGGCTCCCGCTTCACGCCGCCGATCTCGAGCAGCAGCTGGAAGACGTCCTGGCTGCGCAGGAACCGATCGGGATCCGCGAAGCGCGCGGGCGCCACGATCAGCGGAATCCGCAGCTGCTCCTGGAACGAGGGATTTCCGTAGTGGCCGAACGACTTCGGGAGCTCGCCCGGAAAGTTGTGCAGCTCGCCGAGCTGCTCGCCGTGATCCGACACCAGCACCACCACCGCGCCCTCCAGCAGCCTGGCGGACTCGAGCTGCCCCAGCAGCCGGCCCACGCCCTGGTCCATGTCCTGGACCGCCGCGGCGTAGGTGACCTTCTGGAACAGATAGTCGTGTACGTCGACGTAGTGCACGTAGAGGAAGAATCGGTCGCGCGGCCGGCGGTTGAGCGCGGCGATGGCCGCGCGGTTCACGGAGTGCCAGGTGCGCGACTGGTGGGCGTTCGCGAGGCGCTGGCGCGAGGCCTTGCCCGCGACGGGCGGCCGATCGTCCACCTGGAGCCAATCGTCGAAGCCGCGCGAGAAGCCGGAGGGCTCGTACAGGAACTGGTTCGAGGCGACGCCGATCGTCCAATAACCGGCCTCGCGCAGCCCTTCCGCGAGCGTCGGCACGCCCGGGGGAACGCAGGCGTCCGAGCTGGGCGTGAGGGCGAGGCGCGCGAGCCCGCACCAGTTGTCCCCGTTCCAGGCAAGCACGCGGGCGTCGCCCGCCTCGTAGCTCGGCGTGCGGCCGGTGAAGAGCGAGCCCATCGACATCGTCGTCTGGTGGAACGACGCCACCACGTTCGTGAAGTGCTGTCCGCGGGCGGCGAGCGCATCGATGTTGGGGGTCGGTGCGGGCGCGCCGTACACGCCGAGGTGATCGCGCCGCAGCGTGTCGATCACGATCAGGATCAGGCGCTGCGGCGGCTTCGGGCCCCCCAACGAGCACGCGAGCGGCGCGGCCGCCAGCAGCAGCGCCATCAGCGCGAGGCGCGCGCGGCGCGGGCGTCGGACGGGAGGGCGCGCCACCTACTGCGATGGGTCGCGTTGCCAGCCGCGCTGCTGCATGCACGTCGCGAAGAGCCGCTGGTCGGGCTGGTCGTAGCCGAACTGCCCGGAGCCCCGCCCCTGGGCGGAGCTCTGGAGGCACTCGCGCCGCTCGCGCTCGAAGTCGGCGGCGCTCGCGCCGGGCCTCTCCCAGCCCTGATCCCAGCTGCTCGCACAGGCGCACAGCAGCGACAGCGCGGCAATCCAAATGGCCGGACGCATGGGAACCTCCGCGAGGCCCCGGAGTGTATCGGGTCCCCGCGCGGATGGGGCGCTCAGGTCCCGATCCGCAGCAACCGGATCAGCGGCCCTCGGGGATCCTTCTCCCGCGAGAGATCGACCTCGGCGTGCAGCGCCCAGAGCCCGTCGCCGGCGGGATCGACGAGCACCTGGGACGCCTGCCAGCGGCGCGGGCCCGCCGCCGCGATCCGCGTGAGATGCGCGAGCCGGGCCGCGGGCGTGAAATCGAGCTGCCCGTATTCCTCGAGGAACGGCGCCAGCGCGAGCGCAAAGCGATCCGGCTCCCAGGGATCCTCGGGGCCCTGGCGCACGCAGGCGGCCGCCTCCTCCCATTCCTTGCGGGCGAGAGAGCGCACGAGGGCGTGCAGCTCGGCGCGCACGCGCGCCGTCAGCGCGCGCGGGTGCTCGGCCAGATCGTAGGGCGGGGGCGGAGCTGCGGAAGCCGCCGCGGCCACCGGCGCGCGCAGCGCCTCCCAGGCCTGGAGCAGGCTCGCGTCGACGCCCTGGATCAGGGTGCGGAAGTAGGCGATCGCGTCGTCGACCGCCTCGGTCTTGTCCGCGTCCGGCACGCTGCGCACCAGCGTGTCGTGAACCTGCGAGAGGTAGCGCAGCAGCGTCCCCTCGCTGCGGCCCACGCCGAGCTCGCGCACGCAGTCGACGAAGCCCTGGCAGCCCTCGAACATCTCGCGCGCCACGCCCTTCGGATGGATGTCCGCCTCGCCCACCCAGGGGTGGTTCGCGGCGAACACCCGGAAGCTTGCGGCGATGAACTCGGCCTCGGGCTGGGGCCAGCTGACGCCCTCCAGCTGCCGGATCCGGTCCTCGTAGGGAACGCCCTCGGCCTTGAGCTGCGCGATCTTCTCGTCGCGCGCGCGGTCCCGCTGCGCGAACAGGATCGGCATCGGGTTCTCGAGGATCGCCTCGACCAGCGAGATCAGCTCGAGCGCGTAGCTCGTCGATTCGCGGCTGAGGGCCTGCACCGCCTCGACCAGGTAGAGCGAGAGCGTCGCGAAGAGCGAGAAGTCGAGCTGGAGGGATTCCTTCACGCGCAGACCGGGCCTGCGCGCGGCGTCGCGCGTGATCTCAGCGATGCCGGCGTGGCGCAGCGAGCGCACCAGCTGCGCGGCGCGCCGGCGCAGGCGCGCCTTCGAGGCGGGCGTCTCGTGGCTGAGCGCGATCAGCCGGGCCACCGCTCGCCAGCCCTCGCCGCGCGGCCCGCCTGCGTCGGGCCGCTGGAGCAGATGCACCAGGATTCCGTGGTTCACGTCGAAGACCGAGGCGAGCATCTCCGGCGGGCTCGCGATCAGCTTGTCGAAGGTGGCGCGGGTCCAGGGCACGAAGCCGCGCGGCGGCTTCTTCTTGGGCGCGTTCTTCTTCGCCCCCGGACGCGCGGCCTCGCGAATGTTCAGGATCACGTGCTCGGGGGCCTGGGCGACCACGCTGCCGCGCACGTCGAAGCCCTTGCGCCCCGCGCGGCCGGCGATCTGTCGGAACTCGCGCACGCGCAGGATCGCGACCTTCTCGCCGTCGAACTTGCAGAGCTTGGAGAAGAGCACCGTGCGGATCGGGATGTTGACGCCCACGCCGAGCGTGTCCGTGCCGCACACGACCTGGAGCAGACCGCGCTGCGCCAGCCTTTCCACCAGCAGCCGGTAGCGGGGCAGCAGCCCCGCGTGATGCACGCCGATCCCGTGGCGCAGGATGCGGCCCAGGTCCTTGCCGTAGGGCGTGTCGAAGCGGAAGCCGCCGATCGCCTCCGCGATCCGCGCGCGATCCTCGCGCGTCGAGAAGTTGGCGCTGGTGAGCCCCTGCGCGAGCTCGCCGCACTCGCGCTGCGTGAAGTTCACCACGTAGACGGGCGCGCGCCCCTGCGCGACCAGCTCAGATAGGGTCTCGTGGATCGGCGTCTCGCGGTACTCGAAGTCGAGCGGGACCGGGCGCTGCTCGGAATGCACGTGTGCGACGGCGAGCTGCGTGCGATCGCGCAGGTGCTCCTCGATCACCGCCGTGTTGCCGAGCGTCGCCGACATCAGCAGGAAGCGCGTGCGCGGGAGCAGCAGCAGGGGGATCTGCCAGGCGGCGCCGCGCTCGCGATCGGCGTAGAAGTGGAACTCGTCCATCACCACGTGGGGCGCGTCCAGCGCTTCGCCCTGGCGCAGCGCCATGTTGGCGAGCACCTCGGCCGTGCAGCACAGGATCTTTGCCGAGGCGTTGATGCTGGCGTCGCCGGTCAGCATGCCGACCGCGTCGGGCCCGAAATCGGCGCAGAGCGAGAAGAACTTCTCGCTGGCGAGCGCCTTGACCGGCGCCGTGTAGAAGGAGCGCTGCCCCCGGCAGAGCGCCTGGAAGTGCAGGCAGAGGGCTACCAATGACTTGCCCGAGCCGGTCGGCGTGCTGAGCACGACGTGCCGGCCGAGCATCAGCTCGAGAAAGGCCTCCTCCTGGTGGGGGTAGGGCTCGAGGCCCTGCTCGCCGACCCAGTCGAGGAAGCGGCCCAGGATCTCGTCGCTGTCGTCGCTCCCGCCGGGCGGCACCCGCGCGAGCAGCGACGGGCGATCAGGAACGGCGGGATCCGACACGCCGCGAGTCTAATCCACGAAGGGCGCTCCTGTTCGACAAGACGTACGCAAGCGGGCCCCAGCCCGCGCGCAGCGAGCCGCAGGCGAGCGGAGTTCACTAAAGTCGGGTCCGATGGGGTTCGAGAGCTGGCGCGCCTTCTATCAGAGCGATCTGCAAAGCGTCTGGTCGCTGCTTCCGGTGCCGGCGGCGTTCCTGGTCTACCTGCTGCTCTCGCGCCGGGCCCGCGAAGTCGGCGCGAGCTCCGCGCAGGCGGGCTTCGTGCGCGCCTGGGCGATCCTCTTCGCGGTCGAGACGCTGCTCGACCCGCTGGTCGGCACGAAGCTCACGAGCGCGCTCGGCGCGCCCCCGCTGCTGGGCACCGCCGTGATGCTGCTCTTCGTGCTGCTCGGCGATTTCCGGGTCTACTGGCTGGTGCTGGCGATCGCGCTGCGCGACGCCGGCCGCGGGGCGCGGATCGCGGCCGCGGCGACGCCGGTGGTCCCGCTGCTCGCGTATGCGACCGAGGGTCTTCTCGCGCGGCTGGCGCCCGACCCGACGGGGCAGCGGCTCTGGCTGATCCACGAGCTGCTCTTCACCGGCGTCGCGATCTGGCTCGGCCGACGCTGGCTCCCGAGACACGTCGACGACCCCGCGACGCTGCGCTTCCTGCGCCGCGTGTGCGACTACGTCACGGTCTATTACGCACTCTGGGCGGGGTGCGACGCGATCTGGCTGGCGACTTCCTTCGATCCCGTCTGGCTGCTGCGCGCCTTCCCGAATCAGCTCTACTACGCCTTCTTCGTGCCCTTCGTCTGGCACGCGTACTCAAGGCGCGGGTAGCGCGCGGCGGGAATCGTGCTTGCGGGCCTGCATGGCCGTGAAGTACGCGATCAGCCCGTCCAGCTGCGCGGGCGTGAGCTGCGGATTCGCGGGCATGCTCGAGTAACGAAAGCTCGCCGGATCCCGGACGAAGCGCTTGATCTGCTCGGCCGGCCGGTACTCGACGATGCTGAGCGGGAGGTTCAGCTCGGGGCCGACCGTCCCGCCCTCGCCGTTGATCGCGTGACACGCGACGCACTCGGAGCGGAACACCGCGAACCCGATCCAGGCCGGCGAGTCTTTCGGCACGCCGCTGGGGATCGTGTGCGGATAGCGCGCTTCGAAGGGCGCGATCTCGATCGCCACCAGCTGATATGGCCATGGATAGCGGTGCGGATCGCCCTGGCCCGGCCCCGACCAGACCAGGTAGAAGGGACCCGGGTCGACCTGCCGGCGGTCGATCTTCTCCCAGCCGAGGTCCGCCTGCCCGGCGTCGGCGAACGCAATCCAGCCGCCCGGCTCGGCGAGGCGCTCGCCGCTGGCGGGCCTGGTGTAGCCGTCGCGCGCGCGCAGGAATAAATTCTCGCCGCGGTAGTCGGCGATCGGCTTGCCGAAGCCGAGCTCGAGCGCGCAGACCAGCGGGAACGCGAGATAGGTCTTCGCCTTCCCGTGATAGGGATCGGCGACCTCGACGCGCGTCACGCCGCAGCCGGCCTCGAGATCGCTGCGCGAGAGGCTCCGCACCAGCACGCCGTCGCGTTCGAAGCGCAGCGGAGTGTCGTCCGCCCGCGCCGACGCGGCGAGCGAGAAGCCTGCGCCGAGCGCGACGCCAGCGCCGAGGAGCTTCGCGAGCAGGTGCCGCATGCGAGCGCGAGGATACCCGAGCCCCCGGCCCGCCTCGCGAATCCCCAAATGACGAAGCGATGAGCGTAGAATGGCAGGGCGCCGCCCCCCAGCGAGGTCCGCATGCGTCAGATCTGGATCCCGAGGCCCGGCCCCCCGGAAGTGCTCGAGCTGCGCGAGGCGCCGGATCCCGTGCCGGCCGAGGGCCAGGTGCGGATCCGCGTCGAAGCCGCGGGCGTCAACTTCGCCGACATCATGGGCCGGATGGGGATGTACCCGGATCTCCCGCGCATGCCGGTGGTGGTGGGCTACGAGGTCGCGGGCAAGATCGACGCGGTGGGCCCCGGCATGACCGAGGATTGGATCGGCGCCGACGTCCTCGCGCTCACTCGATTTGGCGGCTACAGCGATGTGATCTGCGTCCCCGAGTCCCAGGTCTTCATGCGCCCCGACGGCATGGACGCCGCGCAGGGAGCCGCCCTCCCCGTCAACTACCTCACCGCCTGGCAGCTGATCCGCGTGATGGGCAGCCTCGCGCCGGGCGAGACGATGCTGGTGCACTCCGCCGGGGGCGGCGTCGGAATCGCCGCGACGCAGATCGCAAAAAAACTTGGCGCGAAGGTGATCGGAACCGCCTCCTCCGGCAAGCACGAGCAGCTCTACAAGCTGGGCGTCGACCACTGCATCGATTACACGCGCGAGGATTTCGAGGTGCGCGTGCGCGAGCTCACGCAGGGCCGCGGCGTCGAGCTGATCCTCGACGCCGTCGGCGGCGACTCCTTCAAGAAGAGCTGGCGCGCGCTCGCGCCCACCGGGCGGCTCGGGATGTTCGGCCTCTCCGCCGCCGCCACCGGGAAGCAGCGCAGCTGGCTCGGCTTCCTGAAGGCCGCGGTCTCGATGCCCTGGCTCCAGTTCACGCCGCTCGCGCTGATGAACGAGAACAAGGGCGCCTTCGGGGTCAACGTCGGCCACCTGTGGGGAGAGATCGATCTGCTCACCGGCTGGATGGAGGAGCTGCTCCACCTCTACCGCGAGGGCGTCGTCAGGCCGGTGATCGCCGAGAGCTTCAAGTTCTCCGAAGCTCCCAAAGCCCACCACTACATCCAGGACCGCAAGAACTTCGGAAAAGTGCTCCTCGTGCCCGGCTGACGGGTCCCGGCGCGGGAACGGCCCGCGCCACCCGTACTTCGCTCGGCTCCGCCTCGCTGCGCGCTTCGCTTGCGGCTCCCTCACACGAGCCGGCGGATCACGACGGCGCGGCCCACCAGCTCGCGCGATAGCGGCCCGTCGAAGGCAATCAGCTCGATGCGCGCGCCGACGCCCTGCACCACGCGCAGGCCTTCCCGCGTCTCCGCGAAGCCCTTGATGCGCAGGGCGCCCAGCGCGCGCAGCCTGGCCAGCAGCGCCGCCGAGGAGAGCCCCGGCTCGAGGGCGATCTCCTCGCTCTGGAACTCCACGTGCGTGTGCGGCGGCGGGGGCGCCGCGCTCGCCCGGCGGGCGGCGCGCAGGCCTGCCGGATCGGGAGGGAACAGGAGATCCGGCTCGACACGCGCGTGCACCGCGCGCAGGATCGGCGCATCGGGCTCGATCTGGCGCAGCCGCGCTTCGAGCCCCGGAATCGCGCCCGCCGCCACGCGGTCGAGCTGATTGAGCACCAGCAGATCGGCGCTCGAGATCTGCTGCGCGAAGAGATCGTCGCCCGAGATCCCGGCCGCGAGCTGCTCGGCGCCGACCACCACCACCGCCACGTCGTCGCCGATCCAGCGCGAGACCGGCTCGCGCCAGAGCTGGAGCTGCGTCTCGTAGGGA
The DNA here is from genome assembly GCA_036560145.1 of Myxococcota bacterium. GTDB lineage: Bacteria > Myxococcota_A > UBA9160 > UBA9160 > SMWR01 > DATBRV01. The sequence goes on along the minus strand of DATBRV010000141.1, from coordinate 60,991 downwards.
AGCGCCACGCCCGAGGTCTCGACGATCACGCGATCGGGTTGCACGCGCTGGTGGAGATCCTCCAGCGTCTCGACGAAGGCGTCGGAAAGGCGGCAGCAGATGCAGCCGCCAGCCAGCTCGACGGTGTCGTCCTGTGCGCTTCCGAGCAGGGCGCCGTCGATCCCGAGCTCGCCGAGCTCGTTCGTGATCACGGCGACGCGGACGCCGCGCCGCTGCGCGTCCGCGAGCAGCCAGCGCACCAGCGTCGTCTTGCCCGAGCCGAGGTAGCCCGAGACCAGCAACACCGGGACACGGCGCGTCACGAGGCGGACAGAGGCTCCGAGCGCAGCTCCGCGTACACCCCATAGTGGTCTGACGGCCAGACGTCGTTCTTTTCGTCGTTGCAGACCACGCGGCATTCCAGCAGCTGGCCGACGCCGCTGCGCATCGGGAAGCCGGTGAAGACGTAGTCGATGCGCCGGTCGGGCTCGAGATTGGCGCGCGCATACACGTTGTTGTTCGACCAGGTGATCCCGTCGCCCGTCCCCACCGTGCGCCAGGCATCCAGGAAGGCGACGCTGCGGCCGCCGAGGGACTGGAGGCCCGTCACGAAGCGGATCTCGGCCGACTCGGGCTCGGCGTTGAAATCGCCCACCAGGATCGACGGAAAGCCCCCGCGCAGCCGCCGCCGCAGCACCAGCTCGCAGACCGCCTGCACCTGCCGCTCGCGCACCTCGCCGTGGCGGAACTTCCAATGCAGATGCGTGCAGGTGAACGAGATCGGCCCCAGCGGGGAATCCAGCGTCGCCGACAACGCGGAGCGCTTCTCGCCATCGCCGGCATCCGGCAGCGCGATCGCCTCGCTCTCCAGGATCGGGAAACGGCTGGCCACCGCGTTGCCGAACTCGCCATGGCTGAAGTCCGAGCCTTCGCGCCAGAAGCGCGTGGCGGGCGCATAGACAACGTGATAGCCGCGGTCCTCGAGCAGCTCCGCCACCTGGTCGCGGCCGTCCGCGCGCAGCGCCTCCTGGAAGCCGATCAGATCGGGGCCGAGTTGGTCGATCCATTCGCGGATCCGCCGCGCGCGCTCCGGCCAGGGCCCCGCGTCGTTCCAGAGATTCAGCGTTAGCACCGAGAGCGGCATCAGTCCCAGTGCGGCTTCATCGCTTCCGGATAGCGCCCGCCCTCGGCCGAGCCCGGCGGGAGCGCGGCGTCGAGCGCCGCGAGCTCCGCGGCCGTCAGCGAGATCGACGCGGCGGCCGCGTTCTCTTCGAGCCGCGCGCGGCTCTTGGTCCCCGGAATCGGGACGATGTCGTCGCCGCGGTGCAGCAGCCAGGCGAGCGAGAGCTGGGCCGGCGAGCATTTTTTGCGCGCCGCGAGCGCGGCGGCGCGCTCGACCAGCTCGAGGTTGCGCGCGAGCGCGCCCTCGGCGAAGCGCGGCGAGAAGAGCCGGTAATCGTCGGCCGTGAAGTCGGCGCGCTTGCGCCAGCGGCCGGTGAGCAGCCCGCGGCCGAGCGGGCTGTAGGCCAGGAATCCCACCCCGAGCTCGCGGCAGACCGGCAGCACCTCGGTCTCGACGTCGCGCGCCAGCAGCGAGTACTCGGTCTGGAGCGAGGCGATCGGGTGCACGGCGCAGGCGCGGCGCAGCGTGCGCGGCCCCGCCTCGGAGAGCCCGATCGCGCGCGTCTTGCCGGACTTCACGAGGTCCGCGAGCGCCCCCACGCTCTCCTCGATCGGAACGCTGGGGTCCACGCGGTGGAGCTGGTAGAGATCGACGTGCGCGACGCCAAGCCGTTTCAAGCTCGCGTCGCAGGCCGAGCGGATGTACTCGGGGCGCCCGTTGATGCCGCGCACCCGGGCGTTCCCGGGCTCTCGCACGATGCCGCACTTGGTCGCCAGCATCACCCGATCCCGGCGATCCCGGATCGCGCGCCCGACGAGTTCTTCGTTGGTGAACGGCCCGTACATGTCGGCGGTGTCGAGCAGATCGATGCCGAGGTCGATCGCGCGATGGATCGTGGCGATCGATTCGGCCTCGTCGGTGGGGCCGTAGAACTCGCTCATGCCCATGCAGCCGAGGCCGAGCGCCGAGACATCGAGGGGACCGAGTCGACGCCGTTGCATGCGACCTCCTAGCCGAGGTTGACGATCACGTTCTTGGTCTGCGTGTAGAGATCGAGGGCGTGGCGGCCCATCTCGCGGCCGTAGCCGCTGCGCTTGTAGCCGCCGAAGGGCGCCGCCGCGTCGAACACGTTGTGGCAGTTGATCCAGACCGTCCCCGCGCGCAGCCCCGCCGCCACCCGGTGCGCCTTGCGGATGTCCTTGCTCCAGACGCTCGCGGCGAGCCCGTAGGGCGTGTCATTGCCGCGCGCGATCACCTCGTCGAGGTCGTCGAACGACTGCACCGCGAGCACCGGCCCGAAGATCTCCTCGCGCACGATCTTCATGTCGTTCTTCACGCCCTCGAAGATGGTCGGCTGCACGAAGTGCCCCTTGTCGAGCCCCTTCGGCCGCGCCGCGCCGCCCACCACCACGCGCCCGCCCTGCTCCTCGCCCGAGCGGATGTAGGAGCAGACGCGGTCGTACTGCTCGCGCGAGACGAGCGGGCCCATCTCGGTGGCCGGGTCGAAGCCGTCGCCGACCTTCGTGCGCCGGGCGACCTCTGCGACGCGCTCGACGATCTCCTCGCGCACCTTCGGCCCCGCGAAGAGGCGCGAGCCGGCGCAGCAGCACTGGCCATGGTTGAAAAAAATCGCATTCGCGACGCCGGCGGCGGCGGCCTCCACGTCGGCGTCGTCGAAGACGATCACGGGCGACTTGCCGCCCAGCTCGAGCGACACGCGCTTCAGGTTGCCGGCCGACGCCTTCACGATCGCGTGCCCGACCTCGGTGCTGCCGGTGAAGGCCACCTTGTCGACGCCCTCGTGCGCCGCCAGCGCGGCGCCCGCGTCGCCGTGGCCGGTGACCACGTTGACGACGCCGTCCGGGAAGCCCACCTCGCAGATCAGCTTGGCGAGGCGCAGCGCGGTGAGGGGCGTCTGCTCGGCGGGCTTGAGCACCACGGTGTTGCCGCAGGCCAGCGCCGCGCCCAGCTTCCAGGCCGCCATCAACAGCGGGAAGTTCCAGGGGATGATCTGGCCCACCACGCCCACCGGCTCGCGCAGCGTGTAGTCGAGGAAGGTGGCGCCGTCGGGGCCGTTGATCGGGATCGTCTCGCCCTCGATCTTGGTCGCCCAGCCCGCGTAGTAGCGGAAGTGATCGACGGTGAGCGCCACGTCGGCGGCGCGCGCGACCGTGAGCGGCTTGCCGTTGTCGAGGCTCTCGAGCTGCGCGAAATCCTCCGTCAGCTCCTCGATGCGGTCGGCCAGCTTCCAGAGCAGACGCCCGCGCTCGGACGGGTTCATGCGCCGCCAGGGGCCCTGGTCGAAGGCGCGCCGCGCGGCGGCCACCGCGCGCTCGATGTCCGCGGGCCCTCCCTGCGCGACCTGCGCGATGCTGCGCTCCTGGGCCGGGTTCTCGACCGAAAAGGTCTTGCCGTCGGCGGCGGGCGAGAAGCGCCCTCCGATCAGCAGACCGTGCTTCTCGGTCAGGAAGGACCGGACCGAACCGAGCGGGGCGGGAATCGAGGAGGCGCTGGCGGTCGCCATGGTGTGGACCTCTCTCCAATCGGGCGGAAGCCTCGATTATGCCCCGGCAAAGCCGCGGCGTGAAGCGGAGAGCAGGGTCCGGCGGCGGGTGGGGTCTCCCCCAGGGCTTCAGAAGCGGTATTCGCAGCGCAGCCAGACAAGCGCGGCGGGGCCGGCGTCGACCGAGCTCGAGCCGCCGTCGTCGTCGTCGGCCTCGACCTTCCACTTCTGGTAGACGACCGAGCCGGCCCCCGCCCCGAGCCGCCAACGCTTGCTGGGTTTCCAGCGCAGCGCGACCAGCACCGGCACCTCGCGCTGCCGGAGCGTCTGCTCGGGAAAGGCGCCCGCGGCATCCTCGAGCCGGTAGCGGTTGCCGTCGTAGCTGGCGCGGAGCTGGAGCTCGAGCTCCGGGAGCAGGTCCATCGCGAACATCAGCCCAGTCCCCTGCGTCTCGAGGCGCATGCCCTCGCGGATCCGCCAGCGGAAGCCGAGGACCGGCGAGACGCTCACGCCGCCCTCCTCGATCTGCGACCCCACCTTGACGCCGAGCGTGAGCTCGAGGTGCGGCTCCCACTGGAAGCCGACGCCGAAGGCGCCCGACCCCGACACGGCGTCCGAGATGGAAGCCCCGTTCTCCCAATCCATGTTGGCGCTTCCCTCGGCGAAGAGGGACCAGTGCTTGGTGAGCTGGTAGGCGCCGCCCAGCGCGAACTTGAAGTCGTACAGCCGTTCGAAGAGCTCGCTCCCTCCCAGGTCCAGCTCGAGCTGGTCGCGGTCTCCGCTGTAGTCGAAGAAAGCGGCCTGCCCGGAGGCCGTCGCGCGCAGAGCGAGGGATTGGCTGATCGGTCCGGCCGCGCGCACCGCCAGCGCGGAGCGGAACTCGCTCGCTTCGGCGGGGCCGAAGTCGGCCAGGACGGTGATCGTCTCCTCGCCGTAGACGCGCACGCCCACCTTCGAGAGCGCCTGGGGAATCAGGTCGACCGCGGCGCCCGGGTAGAGGGTCTCGGTCTCGGGGACCGGCTCCTTGCGATCCTCGGCCGCAGCGAGGCCGGGAAGCGAAAGCCAGGCGGCGAGCCCGAAGGCCCGGAGCAGGCGGCGATCGCGACTCGAGCCCAAGTCCCCCCCCAGAGAAACCGCACCCAGCTTATTCGGAAGCGCGTGGGCTTGGCTAGAGGCGGGAATTCGGGCGGCGCTGGCGCACCGCGAGCAGGAGCAGCCCGAGGCCGACCAGGGCGCCGGTCGCGGGCTCGGGGATGGGAGTCGAGCTCACCACGAAGTTGTCGATGCCCCAGGTCGGCTTGGGCAGGAGTTGCTGGTCGTAGCCCGGGCCGAACCTCGCTGAGAAGGCGATTGCGACATCGGTGCAGCAATCCGGAAAGACGGGCGTGAAGTCGAAGATCAGGTCGAAGTGGCGGAAGTCGGGGTAGAAAGTGCCGTCCACTTTCGAGTCGAACAGCGTCTTCCCGTTTGCGACAACCGCAAAAAAGTTCGTGAAGTCCGGATCCTCGGGGTCGAACACACCGCCAAACCATGCGCCGGTCAAGATCACGTCGAAGGAGAGGTAGGCGCGGTCGGTTCGGAGCGCGCTGATGTCCAGGGCATCGAGAGCAAAGAACGACACCACCTCCTCGCCGAAGGTGCCGAGGTACTTTCCGGTAGAGGTCGACGTCGCGATCGTGGTCAAGGGAGGCGAGTTCGGGGAGCACGGGAGAGGGTGCCGGCAGAAGGAGTCGAAGGCCCCCGTCGGATCCCCCTGCTCGAAATCGATCACGGACCCGTCGAGGTGGGTAGCCGTGGCGGCGCCCGGGAAGGCCATCCACGCGGCCGCCCCAGCCAGCAGGTACCCAAGCCATCGCGCCGCCACGTCCGGGTAGTGGCCGGAAAGCGCGCCGGGTGTCAGCCGCGGCTCCCCTCTGCCAGACTCCCGCTCCCATGCACCGCCGGTTGCTGCTGGATCTCCTGGCGCGCCATGTCGCCCGCCGCCCCGAGGACGCGGCCGTCGGGGAGCAGATGGTCGCTTTCGTGCGTAGCCACCCCGACTGCTTGGTTCGGTCCTGCCCCGAGGGACACATCACGGGATCGGCCTGGATCCTCTCCGCCGATCACCGCCGCGTGTTGCTGACCCACCACCGCAAGCTGGACCGCTGGCTCCAGCTCGGCGGCCACTCCGACGGCGAGAGCGACCCGCGGCAGGTCGCGCTGCGCGAGGCGCAGGAGGAATCGGGCCTCGCCCGCTTCCGCTTCCTGCCGGAGACGAGCGACCCGCTGCCGCTCGATCTCGACGTGCACCCGATCCCGGCGCACGGCGGCGAGCCCGCGCACCTGCACCTCGACGTGCGCTTCCTGCTGGTGGCTGATGCCGGACAGGAGCTGCGCGCGAGTGAGGAATCGAAGGACCTGCGCTGGTTCGAGCGCAAGCGGCTCTTCGAATGGGTGGACGAGGAGAGCCTGCTCCGCCTCGAGCGCCGCGCAAGCGAGATCGCGCCGATTCCGGCGTCTCAGAAAGCAAGCGCCGCCAGCTCGTGAAGCGACGCTTCGATCTCCTCGTGCGCGAGGCCGGGGATCTGGACGCGGGCGATCAGGTGGGTGACACCGAGCTTCTCGCGGTATCGATGCACCCCTTCGGCCACCTCGTCCGGGCCTCCGACGATCGCCCAGTCGTCGGGGGACGCGGCCGCCGCGCGCCGCAGACTCGGAGCGGGAGCCTTCGCGAGCGCGGCGGCCTGCTGCGCGAGCCCCGCGCGCGCTCGCTCCACGCGCGCGGCGTCGCGCGAGACGAAGAGCGTGCGCATCACGGGCACGGCGACCGCCTCCCCGGCGAGCGCTTCGCGGTGGCGCGCGTAGTTCGCCTCCAACGCCGCGAGCGATTCGATCGGCGACGCGAGGTAGGGGAGCCCGAGCCGGCCGGCCTGCTCCACCGCCTTGGGCCCGAAGGCCGCCACCCACAAGGGAGGATGCGGCTCCTGCACGGGCAGCGGGGAGACACGCACGGGCGTCGGCTCCGTCCCTTCGCCGATCCCGTCTTCCCACGCCACCGGCTCGCCGGCCCAGGCGCGCCGCATCACGTTGAGCGCCGCGTCGAAGCGGTCACGCTTTTCTTTGGCCGGCACCTCGAAGGCCGTGAAGAGGGCGCCGCGGAAGCCGCGTCCCATCCCGAGGATCACGCGGCCCTGCGAGAGCCGGTCGAGCACCGCCACCTCCTCGGCCACGTGGATGGGATTTCGCACCGGCAGCAGGAAGGAGGTGGTGCCGAGCCGCAGCCGCGTGGTGCGCGCGGCGGCCGCCGCCAGCAGCAGCAGCGGCGACGGGATCGAAGCGGCGCCTGCGAAGTGGCTCTCGGGGAGGAACAGCGAATCGAAGCCGAGCGATTCCGCCAGCACGGCCTGCTCGGGCAGCCCGCCCGCCAGCCCCTCGCCCTCGAAGACCCAGGGCGTGACGCCCAGGTGCAGCTCGCGATGCGCGCGCGGAGCGCCTGTCTCTCGGCTCACCGCCCGATCATATCGCGGCGCCCCGGCGCTGGCGTGCGCGCGCGGCCATCACCGCGAGGCCGATCGCGAAGAGCAGGGCGGTCGAGGGCTCGGGCACGGGGGTGACTCCCACGATGACGTCGACGCCGAAGCCCGCGCCCGCCTCGGATCCCGTCCATTCGAAGATCAGCTCGAGCGGCGTGAAGAAGCAGAAGTCGCGGCGTCCGAAACCCGGGGACTCGAAGCATGGATCCGGGGAGTCGCCGAGGTCGAGGACACGATCGTCGAAGTAGGCGAGTGCATCGTTCAGCTCGTCGAAGGAGACGTCCAGCACGGTTTCGAGGCCGAGGTTCGCCCGCAAGCGCAGCGAATCGAAGCCGGAGCCCAGAGACTCCGGGTTCAGGAAGCCGACCGTCACCTGCTGGAGTCCGTCCGCCTCGCGAGCGTACGGAGTCAACGAGAGCGCCGCGCGCTGGGTCATGAGAGCTCCCTCGGCATCCTGCATTCGGGTGAAGCCAACCTGTCCGAGCGCGAGCACGATCTCGAAGGCGCCCGTCGCGATCGCGTCCGCGACCTGCGCGGACCCCTGGGTGGCAGCCTCTACTTCGGTGGCATCCGGCCGCCCTGCGATGACGGCAAATGCGTCGAAGTCTCGCAGCGGATTCCGGAAGAACGAATTGGCGAGGGCGGCTTGCGACTCGACCCTCGCGCTCGAAGGAACCGAGGCGGAGGCATCGGCGATCAGGTCCGACGCGCTCGCGATGGCTCGCGCCTCGCCGCTGGCTCCGAGTGCGCTCGCGCGGGCCTGGGCCCTGCCGCTCGGCGTCACGATGGCGGGGTCGAACGAGACCCCAGGCAGTCCGGCGATCGCAGTCGCCAGCGACCCGACCTCCGCCGTTCCGACCGCGTTCGATTCCGCCCTCGCCTCGCCGCCTCGGGCGCCGGGCCCGATTGCGACGAAGTCGTCGAACCTGCCGCCTTGTCCGCCTGACGCCCAGGAAGAAGCGTGAACCGGCGAGACGCCCGGGTCGACTCCGCCGACGGCGTTCGCCAGCGAGAAGGCGCCGCCGCCGACCCCCGGCTCGCCGGCCGCGCCATTCCCGAATCCGCCGTCGCCCGCCTTCGCCCGGTCCACGACGGTGACGGGGCTGTCCCCGATCGCGTAGCCCTCGGACGCGCTGATGGCGTAGCCGCCGCCTCCGCCCGCGTTGGTCAGCGAGGTTGCGTCGCGTCCCGCGCCTCCATGTGCGTTCAGGCCGGTGGGATTCGTGGGCGCGACGACCACCGCGTGCCCATCTCCGAAGGATCGCGCGAAGGAGTACGAGCGCGCGCCTCCACCGCCTTCACCGACCTCCTGATACGCGAAGCGTCCGTCGCCTCCGACCGCTTCCCCGTGAACCGTGACGCTGCCGCCGTGGTTGACGGCGATCGCGCGGCTCGAGGCGTCGAAGGCGCCGTCCGCCAGCGAGGTGATTTCGAGGGACTGGAGCGACTTGTCGACCTCGAGCGAGCTCGACGTCTCGCCATGCACGCCGCCCCCGAAACTTCCCGCCCGGCCTCCGCGCGCGACCTGCGCGAGATAGAGGCTCCCGCTGGTGTCGCCGTCGACGGCGTTCTCGAGCAGGACGGACGCCCCGTCGCCCGCCGCCTGATCGGAAGTGGGGATTCCCGAGCCACCCTCGCCTCCGTTGGCCTCGGCGAAGACTGCGACTTCTCCCCCTCCCGACGAAGCGCCGTAGACAGGCCCGAGCTCCGCGTCGCCCCCGCGGCCGCCGGTCGACGCGGGGTGCTCGAAGTTCGCCGCGCCGCCTCTTCCCCCGCGGCTCTCGACGACAACCTGGACCTTCTCGGAGCCAGCATTGCGCCCGTCCGCCGACGAGCGAGCCGCCCCCCCTGCGCCGCCGTCCACGCCATCTCCCCCCCAGGCCGTGCCCCAGACCGAGGCAGCACCCGCTCCGCTCTCGCCGATCGCGTCCGCGACCGAATCGCCACCGGCGCCTCCGGCCGTGAGAGCAGAACCCGCCCCCCCCGCGCCCGCAAGCGCAATGGCGTCCGTGCGGGTGGGACCCACGGCCGTCGTTTGCGCACTCGCCTGCGCCGATCCGCCGTCTCCCGCTGCGATGCCGTCGCTCGGGCTCGCGCCTCCTTCGCCCCCCTCCGCCAGTGCGTAATTCTCGGCGTCTGAGCTCGCGGCGGTCGCCACCGCAGCCTCGCCGTCGGCGCCGGGCGCGCCTGGCGCACCGATGGTGTGAATCGTGAGTGCAGGAGCGGGACCCGCGACGAGCATCAAGAGTGCGGTGACGAGGCAAGCGCGTCGCATCCGAGGCCTTCCCGTTGCCCCCCCCGGGTCGATGGGCTTCACGAGGAAGTGGCCACCAGCCGGGTCCGCGTGGCAGAACTGTGTCGCTCCGGCGGCCTTGGCCGGGCTGTGCGCCCCCGTGGAACATGTTCTACATTGCCCGCTCGCCCCCCGGTCCCGGGGCCGCCCCCCGGCGGCGACCCGCGCCGTGCGGGCGCCGAGGCCCGGATGCACCTCGAGTTCACGCCCGAGCAGCAGCGCCTCCGCCAGGAGATCCGCGCCTATTACCGGGCCCTCTTCACGCCCGAGCTGCGGGCGGCCCTCGATGCCGAGTGGGAAGAGATGGGAGGCCCCGTCTTCCGCGAGGTGGTCGGGCGGATGGGCAAGGACGGCTGGCTGGGGATCGGCTGGCCCCGCGAGTACGGCGGCCAGGGCCGCACGCCGCTCGAGCAGTTCATCTTCTGGGACGAGACCTACCGGGCGCGCGCGCCGCTCCCGATCATCGCCGTCAACACGATCGGGCCGACGCTGATGCAGTTCGGAACGCCGGAGCAGAAGGCGGAGCTGCTGCCGGGGATCGTGAAGGGCGAACTCATATTTGGAGTGGGCTACACGGAGCCCGGCGCGGGCACCGATCTCGCCTCGCTCAGCACGCGCGCCGTGCGCGACGGCGACGAGTACGTGATCGACGGGCAGAAGAGCTACACCACCCACGCCCACGACGCCGACTACATCTGGCTGGCCGCGCGCACGGATCCCGACGCGCCCAAGCACAAGGGCATCTCGATCATCCTGGTGCCGACCAGCGCGAAGGGCTTCTCGTTCACGCCGATCCGCACGCTCGGCGGCGAGCGCACCAACGTCACCTATTACGCGGGCGTGCGTGTCCCCGTCAGCAATCGGGTCGGGCCCGAGAACCTGGGCTGGACGCTGATCACCTCGCAGCTCAACCACGAGCGCATCACGCTGGCCGCGCCCGGCTCGGCCGATTCCATGTTCGACGCCGTCTGGGACTGGGCGGCGAAGACGCCCTCGCCCGAGGGCGGCCGCATGCTCGACCAGCCCTGGGTGCAGATGAACCTCGCGCGCGCCTTTGCCAAGCTCGAGGCGCTCAAGGTGCTCAACTGGCGCTCGGCCTGGTCGATCACGGCGGGCGTGCCCAACATGGCCGAGGCGTCGGGCGTCAAGGTCTTTGGCACCGAGACGTGCATCGAGATCTACCGGCTGCTGCTCGAGATCGTGCAGTCGGGCGGCCTCACGCTGCTCGGCGAGCCGGGCGCCCTCTTCGGCGGCATCCTCGAGAACGCCTACCGCAGCGCCACCACCATGACCTTCGGGGGCGGTGTGAACGAGGTGCAGCGTGACATCATCGCCGTCGCCGGCCTGGGCCTGCCGCGGGCCAGGCGCTAGTTCGTGAGGCTGGAATGAGCGCAAAAGAAGAGCTCGAGAAGCAGCTCGCGGCCTACGTCGGGATCGTGCAGGGCCCCGTCGAGATTGCGCAGGACGCCGTGAACGAGGCGATGATCCGCCATTGGTGCGAGGCGATGGGCGATCGCAACCCCGCCTACCTCGACGCCGAGGCCGCCAAACGGACCGTGCACGGCGGCATCGTGGCGCCGCCCGTGATGCTCCAGGCCTGGATCCTGGGCGGCCTCGAGATGGCCGACACCAGCGCCGGCCCCAGGAACAAGCAGCAGGAGCTGCACAAGCTGCTCTCCGAACACGGTTACACGGGCGTGGTCGCCACCAACACCGAGCAGGAGTACCTCCGCTACCTGCGCCCGGGCGACCGCGTCGCGGCCGTCACCACGATCGCGTCGATCTCGGACGAGAAGGCAACCGGCCTCGGCACCGGCTACTTCATCGAGACGCGCACGGACTTCCGCGACCAGGAAAACGCGCCGCTCGGCTCGATCAGCTTCCGGGTGCTGAAGTTCAAGCCCGCGCAGCAGGCCCAGCCTGTCGCCGCCGCGGGCGGGGCGCCGCCCAAGCCGCGGCGGCTGCGCGCCCCCCGCGCGCACGACAACGGCTGGTGGTGGGAGGCCGTCGACCGCGGCGAGTTGCTGATCCAGAAGTGCAGCGAATGCGGCGCGCTGCGGCACCCGCCGCGCCCGATGTGCCCGGCCTGCCAGTCGACGGTTTGGAGCGGGATCCCGTCCAAGGGACGCGGCACCGTGTACAGCTACGTGGTGATGCGACACCCGCCGATCCCCGGCTACGACTACCCGCTGCCGATCGCGGTGATCGATCTCGAGGAGGGCACCCGGATCGTCTCGAACGTGGTCGGCTGCAAGCCCGAGGACGTCTACATCGGGATGAAGGTGAAGCTTTCGATCGAGAACGTGGACGAAGATCTGAAGCTGCCGCTCTTCCGGCCCGCGGCCTGAAAGAGGACTGATGGATTTCACCCTCGGCGAAGAGCACGTCCTGGTCCGCGATCTCGCGCGCGAGATCCTGGCCCGCGAGACGACGCCCGAGCTGCTGAAGGCGCTGGAAGCGGAGGGCGCGGCGTACTCGCCCGCGCTCTGGTCGCAGCTCGCGGCGGCAAATTTAACCGGCATCGCGGTGCCCGAGGCCCTGGGCGGCATGGGGCTCACGCTGCTCGAGCTGTGCGCGCTGCTCCAGGAGACCGGGCGCGCGGTGGCGCCGGTCCCGACGCTGACGCTCGCGCTCGCCGGGCTCCCGCTCGCGCGCGCCGGCACGCCGGCGCAGCGCGAGCGCTGGCTTCCCGCGCTCGCGCGCGGCGAGGCGATCCTGAGCGCGGCGCTCGTCGACGCGGGCTCGGCCGATCCGGCCGCGCCCGCCACGCGCGCACGCCGCGAGGGCGCTGGCTTCCGGCTCGACGGCGAGAAGCTCGACGTCCCGGTGGCGGACGCCGCGCAGCTGGTGCTGGTGCCGGCCGCCACCGACGCCGGCCCGCGCGTCTTCCTGGTCGATCCGCACGCGCCGGGCGTCCGGATCGAGAGGCGGCTGGGGTCGGGACGCCGTCCGAGCTTCAACCTGTCTTTGGCGTCCGCGGCGGCTCAGGACGTGCTCGGCGGCGAGGGCTTCGACGCCGGCGAGCTGCTGCGCTGGCTGGACGACGTGGCCCTGGTCGCGATCGCCGCCCTCCAGGTGGGCGTCTCCGAGCGGGCGCTCGAGATCACCGCGAGCTATGTGAAGCAGCGCGTGCAGTTCGGCGCGCCGATCGGCTCCTTCACCGCCGTGCAGCACCGCTGCGCCGACGCCTGGATCGACCTCGAGGCGCTGCGCTGGACCACCTGGCGCGCGGCCTGGAAGCTCGCCAGCGGCGAGGACGCGCACCGCGAGGCGCTGGTTGCAAAATTCTGGGCGGCCGACGCGGGCGCGCGGATCGCGACGGCGACCCAGCATCTGCACGGCGGCATGGGCGTCGATCTCGATTACCCCGTGCACCGGCACTTCCTGTGGTCGAAGGCGCTCGAGCTCGAGCATGGCGGCGCCTCGCCGCAGCTGGTGCGCCTCGGCCGCGATCTGGCCCGCTCCGGGCCGCAGGAGCTGCGATGACCTCGAGCTCGCCCTCGCTCGCGAAGATCCAGGTCGGCGATCCGCTGCCCGAGCTGCGCGTGCCGCTCACCAGCAGCCTGATCGTCGCGGGCGCCGTCGCCTCGCGCGACTTCACCCGCGTGCACCACGACAAGGCGGCGGCGCAAGCGGCGGGGATGCAGGACGTCTTCATGAACATCCTGACCACCGAAGGCTGGGTCTCGCGCTTCGTCACGGACTGGGCGGGACCCGACGCGAGGATCCGCAAGCTCTCACTCAAGCTCGGCGCGCCGAACCTGCCCGGCGACGTGATGGTAATGACGGGCAAGGTGCAGGCGAAAGACGAACATGACGTGGTGGTCGAGGTGGTGGGCAAGAACGCCTGGGGCAACCACGTCACGGCGGCGGTCACGCTGACCCTTCCCGGCTGACGCAGCAGCCATTCCGGAGCACGAGCATGTCGCGAACCCTCAAAGACCAGGCCGCCATCGTCGGGATCGGCCAGACCGAGTTCTCGAAGAACTCCGGCCGCTCGGAGCTCCAGCTCGCCTGCGAGGCGGTTCGCAATGCCATCCGCGACGCGGGCCTGAAACCGTCCGATGTCGACGGCATGACCACCTTCACGCTCGACACCAGTGACGACATCGAGATCGCGCGCTCGGTGGGAATCCGCGACCTGAGCTTCTTCAGCCGCACGCCGCACGGTGGCGGCGCGGCGCTCGGCATCGTGCACCAGGCCGTGCTCGCGGTCGCGACCGGCGCCGCCGAGGTGGTGGTCTGCTACCGCGCGCTCAACGGGCGCTCCGGCCAGCGCTACAGCCAGGGCGTCGCCGGCGACATCGTGACCAGCGATCTGATCCACTGGAGCTGGTACATGCCCTTCGGGCTGATGACGCCCGCCAGCTGGGTGGCGATGTTCACGCAGCGCTACATGCACGAGACGGGCTGCAAGAGCAGCGACCTCGCGCAGGTGGCGATCTCGACGCGCAAGCACGCGGTCAACAACCCGAACGCCTTCTTCTACGGCAAGCCGCTCACGTTCGAGGAGCACCAGAGTTCGCGGATGATCGTCGACCCGCTGCGGCTCTACGACTGCTGCCAGGAGACGGACGGCGGCTGCGCCTGCATCGTCACCACCCCCGAGCGCGCGCGCGACCTCGCGCAGCCGGGCGCCCTGATCCGCGGCATCGCGCAGGCGGCGGGGGCCGATCAGGAGGTGATGACAAGTTTTTATCGCCCGAACATCGCGGCCATCCCCGAGATGGACCTGGTCGCGAAGCAGGTCTACGCCACCTCGGGGCTGGGGCCCGCGGACCTGCAGGCCGCCGTGATCTACGACGCCTTCTCCTCGATCGTGCTCTGGCAGCTGGAGAGCTTCGGGCTGTGCGGGCGCGGCGAGGCCAAGGATTTCGTGAAGGACGGCGCTCTCGAGCTGGGCGGGCGGCTCCCGACCAACACCCACGGCGGTCAGCTCTCGGAAGCCTACATCCACGGCATGAACGGCGTGAACGAGGGCGTGCGGATGATCCGCGGCACCTCGGTGAACCAGCCGGCCCAGAACGACTGCGTGCTCGTGACCGCGGGCGTCGGCGTGCCGACCAGCGCCATGATCCTCGGAAAGCTCAGCTGACCCGGAACCCACGACACAGGAGGTGAACATGCGTGAAGCCGTCATCGTCGAAGCCCTGCGCACCCCGATCGCGCGCGGCAAGGCCATCAAGGGCTCTCTCTCGGCCTTCCATCCCGCCCAGCTGCTCGCCAAGGTGCAGGACGCGGTGGTGACGCGGGCGGGGCTCGACCCCGCAGACGTCGAGGAGATCATCGGCGGCTGCGTCACCCAGGCCGGCGAGCAGGCGGGGAATCTCGCACGCAACGCCTGGCTCTCGCGCGGCAAGGGCTGGCGCACGGGCGGCACCACGGTCGACACGCAGTGCGGCTCGGGCCAGCAGGCCAACCATCTGGTCTCGGCGCTGATCCGCTCCGGCAACATCGACGCCGGCATCGCCTGCGGCGTCGAGGTGATGAGCCACGTCGGGCTCGGCGCCAACGTGATGAACGGACCCGGCTTCTTCGTGCCCCCCGACTGGCCGTGGGACTCGACGCCCGACCAGTTCCGCTCGGCCGAGCGGATTGCGAAGAACCGGGGCATCACGCGCGACGAGGTCGACCGCTTCGGCCTCGCCTCGCAGCAGAAAGCCAAGCGCGCGCGCGACGAGGGGCGCTTCAAGCAGGAGATCCTCCCGATCGACGCTCCCGTGCTCGGCGACGACGGCAAGCCCTCCGGCCGCACCCAGCTGGTGGAGGAGGACCAGGGGATCCGCGAGACGTCGCTGGAGGCGCTTGCGCAGCTCAAGCCCGTGGTGGAAGGCGGGATCCACACAGCCGGGAACTCGTCGCAGATCAGCGACGGCGCGGCGGCGATCCTGTGGATGACGGCTGAAAAAGCCCGGGCGCTCGGGCTGAAGCCGCGCGCGCGCATCCGGCAGGGGGTGGTGGTCGGCACCGATCCCTACTACCTGCTCGACGGCCCGATCGACGCGACACAGCGGATCCTCGAGAAGACGGGGATGCAGCTCTCGGACATGGACCTGATCGAGATCAACGAGGCCTTCGCGGCGGTCGTCCTCTCGTGGGCCCGGGTCTGCAAGCCCGACATGGACCGCGTCAACGTGAACGGCGGCGCGATCGCGCTCGGCCACCCGGTCGGGGCGACCGGGACGCGGCTGATCGTGACCGCGCTGCACGAGCTCGAGCGGCGCGGCCTCGGCACCGCGCTCATCACCATGTGCTGCGGCGCCTCGGTCGGCACCGGCACCATCATCGAGCGGCTGTAGGACGGGGGAAGCCAGCATGCAGGGAAATCTCGAGGGAAAGGTCGCGATCGTCACGGGAGCGGCGCACGGGCTCGGCCGCGTGGAGGCGCTCCAGCTCGCGAGCCAGGGGGCGCGCGTGGTCGTGAACGACCTCGGGACGCGCGGCGACGGCCGCGGCCGCGACGAGTCGGCCGGGCGCGCGGTGGTGGAGGAGATCCGCAAGGCGGGCGGCGAGGCGGTCCCGCACTTCGGCGACGTCGCCGATTGGAACGACTCGCAGGCGATGATCAAGACCGCGCTCGACACCTGGGGCGACCTCCACATCCTGGTCAACAACGCCGGCTTCCTGCGCGACTCGACCATCTTCAACATGAGCGAAGACGATTTTGACGCCGTGATCCGCGTCCACCTGAAGGGGCACTTCTGTGGCATGCGCTTCGCCACCGCCTACTGGCGCGACAAGGCCAAGGCGAGCGGGGGGACGCTCTACGGACGCCTGATCAACACCAGCTCGGAGGCGTTCATCTTCGGCTCGGTGGGGCAGCCCAACTACGCGGCGGCGAAGGCCGGCATCGTGGCCATGACCATGTCGGCCGCGCAGGCGCTGCTCAAGTACGGCGTGACGGCCAACGCGGTGATGCCGCGCGCGCGCACGCGCATGAACGAGGAAGGCCCGCTCAAGGCGATGTTCGCGAAGCCGGAGGGCGGCTTCGACGTGTTCGCGCCGGAGAACGTGGCGCCGCTGGTCGGCTATCTGGCCTCGCCGGAGGCGCAGCGCATCTCGGGACACGTGCTGATCGTCTGGAACAAGGACGTCACCGTGCTCGGGCGGCCGAGCACCGACACCAAGTTCCACAGCCCCGAGCGCTGGACCGTCGCGAGCCTGCACCAGCAGCTGGCGCCGCACTTCGAGAAGCTCGAGCCGGTGAAGGACGGCTTCACGGTGCCGCCGGCATAGCAAGCGGAGCGCGCAGCGAGGCGCAGCCGAGCGGAGGTCATCGAACCTGGTCTACGCCAAGACCCTGCTCTTCACGGTGCTCGTTCCGGGCACGGTCGTCGGCCTGGTGCCGCACTGGATTCGAAGCGCGCTGGGCGCCTCGCCCGCCGGCCCCCTGCTGCAAGCCCTCTCCCTCGTGTTGGCTGCCGTCGGTCTCGCCGTCTATCTCTGGTGCGCGCTCGACTTCGCGCGGGCCGCGGGGACGCCGGCGCCGATCGATCCGCCCAGGGAGCTGGTCGCGCGCGGCCTCTACCGCGTTTGCCGCAATCCCATGTACGTCGGCGTGCTCAGCCTGATCGCCGCGCAGGCGATCTTCTTCGCATCGCCGGGGACACTGCTCTATGCCGCGTTGCTCTTCCTGGCATTTCACAGCTTCGTGGTCTTCTACGAAGAGCCGACACTCACGAGGAACTTCGGAGCCGCCTACCAACGGTATCTCGCGTCGGTTCCGCGCTGGGTTCCACTCCCCCGACGGGTGTGGTAGAGTGGCCCTGCACCTGGGGGGGAGAAGCGGCGCAAGCCCGGGCTGCGCCAAGAAAAGGACCCCCCATGACGACTCTTGCTCGCAGGCTCTCCACCGTTGCACTGCTGTTCGTCGCCGCGGCGATCTTCGCTTCGCCCCCCGCCCTGGCCAAGTCCAAGTCGGAGTCCTCGAACAGCTGGTCGGAATCCTCGAACAGCTGGTCGCAGCCCAGGCTGATCGAATGGTTCCAGTACGTGGTCAAGTTCACCTGCGGCGTGAACTCGGGCGAAGCCCTGCGGGTCGTTCCGGGCGTGTTCGCCACCGCGGTGAGCCTCTACAACTTCAACAGCGCCGACGTCACGCTCCGCAAGAACGTGGCCCTCACCTACCCGCCCGAAGAGCAGGCGAGCGGCGAAGTTTCGGATCAGATCGAGGACATCGTCAGCCCCGGAACCGGGCTGCAGGTCGACTGTGAAGAGATCCGAAACGAGTTCGTCTTCCCGAACCCGCCGCCCGCCACGGATCTCGTTCAGGGTTTCCTCGTGATCGAGAGCAGGAGCGCCCTGCACGTCGAAGCCGTCTACACGGCCGCCGGAACCGCCGGCGACGTCTCGGTCGACGTGGAGCGGATCGCCGAGCGCAAGGTCTCGCGCCCGCTCATCCTCCCGACGCTGGTGGCGATCTGTCACTACCCGCCCGGCAATCCGAGCAACCGGAACACGATCTTCGTCGACGCCTCGGCGGTGCCCGCACACCTGGCGCATGGCGACTCGCGGGGGGCCTGCAACGTCAACTGACCCGGTCTCGTTCGGCGCGCTGCGCGCGGCGGGGAGCTACTCCGCGAGCAGCGCGCCGAGCAGCGCCGCCGCGCAGCCGGCCAGCGTGAGCACGAAACCGGCGCCGCCGAGGAAGAACCAGCGCAGCACCGCGCGCCGTTCCGCGCCGCGCAGACGCGAGTGCAGGCGCGTGGGCGAGAGCCACCATCGGCTCGGGAGCTCGCCGCGCGCCGCGAGCGTGCGCGCGAGCTTGGCGTGATAGACGAGGCTGGTCGGGATCCCGAGCCCGAGGCCCAGCGCGACCGCGAGGACGCCCAGCTCGAGCACCGCGGTCCACGAGAGCAGCTGCGCCGCGAGCCCGCCCACCGCGAGCACCAGCACCAGCGCGCCGACCAGCCAGATCTCCGGCATCTCGCGTGGATCGGCCGTCGGCGGCGACGGCTTTAAGCTGGCCGGCCCCATGTTACCCTGCGAGCCGGCGCCGCGCGGCGCTTCGTCCTCGGAGACCTCCAGATGGATCCGCAGCTCCTCGCCGCAGCGCGCGCTGCCTTCCCCGCGAATGCGAAGGCCGTCACGCTCGGCGCGCCCGTGCACCGCGGCGAGTGTCACCCGGAGCCGTTGGTCGCGGTGCCGCTCGCGATGCTCAGCCGCCACGGTCTGATCGCCGGCGCCACCGGAACGGGAAAGACCAAGACCCTCCAGCTGATGGCCGAGCAGATCTCGGCGGCCGGCGTTCCGGTCTTCCTCGCCGATCTCAAGAGCGATCTCTCCGGGCTCGCCGTGGCGGGAGAGCCGGGCGAGCGCGTCACCGAACGCGCCCGCGACACCGGTTACGCCTGGCGCCCGGCCCCCTGCCCGGTCGAGTTCCTGAGCCTCTCGGGCAAGCTCGGCGCCCAGCTGCGCGCGACGGTCTCCTCCTTCGGCCCGCTGCTGCTCTCCCGCGTGCTCGGGCTCAACGAGACGCAGACCAGCGTCCTCAGCATGGTCTTCAAGTGGAGCGACGACCGCGGCCTCGAGCTGCTCGACTTCGCGGATCTGCGCGCCGTGCTCGCGCATCTCTCGGGCGAGGGCGCCAGCGAGCTGGCCGGCTATGGCGGCATGTCGAAGGCGACGGTCGGCGTGCTGCTGCGCGAGCTGGTCGAGCTCGAGCAGCAGGGGGCGCTGGCCTTCTTCGGCGAGCCCGAGTTCGACCTCGACGACCTGCTCCAGATCGAGCGCGACGGGCGCGGGCTGATCTCCGTGCTCGAGCTCTCCGACGTGCAGGACAAGCCGGCGCTCTTCTCCACCTTCATGATGTGGATGCTCGCGCGCCTCTACGCGCAGCTCCCCGAGGTGGGCGACCTCGACAAGCCCAAGCTCGTGTTCTTCTTCGACGAGGCGCACTGGCTCTTCGAAGGCGCGAGCCGGGCCTTCCTCGAGCAGGTCGAGCAGGTAGTGCGGCTGGTGCGCTCGAAGGGCGTCGGGATCTTCTTCGTCACGCAGAGCCCGAAGGACGTTCCGCCGGACGTCCTCGCCCAGCTCGGCAACCGCGTCCAGCACGCGCTGCGCGCCTTCACGCCCGACGACGAGAAGGCGCTGCGCGCAGCCGCGCGCACCTTCCCGAGGACGGACTTCTACGACGTGGCCGAGACGCTCACCGCGCTCGGGATCGGCGAGGCGCTGATCACGGTGCTCGGCAAGAGCGGCGCTCCCACGCCGCCGTTTGCGACCCGCCTGATCCCGCCCGCCTCGCGCATGGGCCCGCTGGATCCGGCCGAGCTGGCGGCGCGGCTCGCGACGCCGCAGGTGCGCCGCTACGCGGAGGCGGTGGACCGCGACAGCGCCGAGGAGAAGCTCGCGCGCCGTCGGCAGGAGGCGGAGCCGGAGCCCGAGGCGCCCGCCCGCGGCGGGCGCGCGACGCCGGACGACTCCTCGTTCTCGCGGATCCTCAACTCTCCGCTCGCGCGCACCGTCGCCGGGGCCGTCACGCGCGGGCTGATGGGCGCGATCCTCGGTCCGGCGCGCCGGCGGCGGCGTTACTGAGCCGCGTCCGCGCTGGTTCCGCCGGCGCCGCCGCAGGACTCCGCGCGCACGCGCATCGCTTCCGCCATCCACTGATCGAGGTTCTGGATGCGCGTCTCGTGGCCGGGATGCGTCGACATGAACTCGGCCGGGGCCGCGCCGCCGCCCGCGGCCCGTGACATGCGCTCCCAGAGCCGCGGCGCCTCGCGCGGGTCGAAGCAGGCGCGCGCCGTGTAGATCAGCCCCATGTAGTCCGCCTCGGTCTCGTGGCTGCGCGAGAACGGCAGCAGCACGCCGAACTGCGCGCCCACGCCGAGGGCCCCCATCACCATGCGCTGGGTCTGGACGTCCATCTCGCCGACGGCGGTGCCGACCGCGAGCGAGCCGAGCTGCGCGAGCTTCTCGTGCGCGATCCGCTCGGCGCCGTGGCGCGCGATCGCGTGCGCGATCTCGTGCCCCATCACGGCGGCCAGCCCGTCGTCGTTGCCGGCGATCGGAAGCAGCCCCGAGTAGACCGCCACCTTCCCACCCGGCAGCGCGAAGGCGTTGGCCTGATCGGACGCGATCAGGTTGAACTCCCACTCGAAGCCGGGATCGTCGGAGACGGCGGCCAGGCGGCGTCCGATCGCGCGGATCCGGTCCACATCGGCGCCGCCCGCGACGATCTGCGACTGGCCGAGGATCTGCCGATAGGACTCGAGCCCCAGCGCCGCCTCCTGCTCGCGCGAGAGATCGACGAGCTGCTTGCGCCCGGTGAGCGGCACCTCCTCCTGATGCGAGAAGTAGTACCAGGCGAAGAAGGCACCGAAGATCACCAGCGGCCAGACACGGAAACGGCCGCTGCGCCCGCGCAGCAGCGTGCGCCGCCGCGGATCGCCCCAGCCGGGGTCGCCGGATCCGCCGAGCTGCATGTCTGCTCCTCCCGGCCGCGCCGTCCCCCGCGGCGGGGCGCCATCGACCATAGGCGAGGCTGGCGCCCCCGGCACGCCGTGGGGGCATCCCCTCGAATCGCGCGCCGGGTGTTTCCATTGTTCCGGCGTCGACGGTTGGTGCAGAATGCGGGGCGCTCGCGTTTCGCGATCGACACTGGCTTGCGTGAAGGAGGAACCCTCGATGTCCCTGGCCCAGCGCTCCACGGCGGAGTTCATCGGCACCTTCTGGCTAGTGCTCGGCGGCTGCGGCAGCGCGGTGTTGTCCGCCGCCTTCCCGAACGTCGGCATCGGACTGCTCGGCGTGGCATTCGCGTTCGGCCTCACGGTGCTCACGATGGCCTATGCGATCGGACACATCTCTGGCTGCCATCTCAACCCCGCGGTGTCGGTCGGACTCGTCGTCGGCGGACGCTTTCCGAGCAGCGAGCTGGTTCCCTACGTGGTGGCGCAGGTGCTGGGCGGAATCGCGGGCGCGGGCATGCTCTACCTGATCGCGAGCGGCCAGGCGGGCTTCGACATCGCCGGGGGCCTCGCCTCGAACGGCTACGGCGAGCACTCGCCCGGAGGCTATTCGCTGGGCTCGGCGCTGATCACCGAAGTGGTGCTCACGTTCATGTTCCTGGTGATCATCCTCGGCGCGACGGATCGAAAGGCCCCGGCGGGCTTCGCGCCGATCGCGATCGGTCTCGGCCTCACGCTGATCCACCTGATCGGGATCCCGGTCACCAACCTCTCGGTCAACCCGGCGCGCAGCACCGGCCCCGCGGTGTTCGTCGGCGGTTGGGCGCTCGGCCAGCTCTGGCTCTTCTGGATCGCGCCGATCGTGGGCGCCGCGCTGGCGGGCGGCTTCTACTCCTGGCTGGGAGGCGACTCCGAAAAGAGCTAGATGACCGGCGACCCGACCACGCCGGCTCCCGAGGGCCTCTCACCGGAGCAGCTCGCCTGCTTCGAGCGGGACGGCTTCCTGGGGCCCTTCACGGCGCTCGCGCCCGAGGAGATGGCCGAGCGCTACCCGGTCTTCCTGAAGGCGCTGCTGCATCCCTCTCCCGTCTACGGCTTCCGGACCGTGCGGGACCACCATCTCGGCTGCCGGGCGCTCTTCGAGACCTGCCGCCGGCCGGCGATCGTGGAGCGCGTGGCCTCGATCCTGGGCCCCGACCTCCTGCTCTGGCGAAGCACGATCTTCCGGAAGCTGCCTGGGGCCGCCCGCGTGGTCTGGCATCAGGAGCATGATTTCCGCGGACATCGGAACACGCCGGCCCTCGACCCGCCCCGCAACATCACCGCCTGGCTCGCCTTCACCCGGACCACCCGGAAGAACGGCTGCGTACGCATCTTCCCCGGCAGCCACCACGCGCCGCTCGAGCGCAGACCCGTGGAAGAGGCCGTCCACATGGAGGTCGAGCCGGGTCAATTCTTCCTGTTCAACGAGACTATCGTGCACGGCTCGGATCCGAACGAATCCGACACGGAGCGCAGCGGCATCTCGATCCGCTTCACCGCGACCAGCACCCGGATCCACCCGGGCATGCGGGTCGACGGTCAGGGCCTGCCGCTGCGCAACTGGCGCGCCGTGCTGGTGCGCGGCAGCGACGCCTACGGACACAACAGGCTCGGCCCGCCTCCCGAGCTCGACTTCCATCCGATCGGGCGCCTCCGAGAGGGTCTCGGCGCCCTGCTGCACCGCTGGCTGCGTCTCCGCTACGGGACGCGCTGAAGGCGCCTCTCAGCTCCGGGTGGGACTACCGCCGAGCCGCAGGCGCCAGCCCTCCGTCAGGTTGACACCGTACAGGATCAACTCGACGCAGGCGAACGCGAGCTTGCTCCGGACGGTCCCGAGCCTCCGGTGCGAGAGGCTGCGGCGAATCCGGTGAAGGGAGTGACGAAGCGTCCTGGGAATCTCGAACGCCTTGTCCGGGTAGGAGCGCGCGAGGATCGGGGTCAGCTGATGGTATCCGCCGGTGATGCGCCGGCGGCGCCGCACGAACTCGCCGAGCGAGCTGCGCGTGGGATGGACGATCCGGGCTTCGTCCGCATAACTGAGCCGGACGCCGGCCGCCTCGCAACGGAACGACCACTCGCAGTCGCCGCAGGACTTGAACGAGGCGTCGAACGTGCCGATCCGATCGAAGACCGAGCGATGGACGAACAGATTCGCGGTCGCCGCGAGGCCGTAGCGCTCGACGTAGACGCGCTGCGGCATGCCCCAGACGAGATCGTGCAGGTCGAACGGCGTGATCCGCTGCGGGTCGCGCGCGACCATCTCGATCCGGCCGCCGACCGCCCCGCAGCGCGGACGCGTCTCCAGCGCCCGGACCCCCGCCTCGATCCAGCCGGGATCCGGCAGGCAATCGGAATCGGTGAACGCGAGGATCTGGCCCTTGCTGGAGGCGATTCCCTGGTTGCGGGCGGCGTAGGAGCCGGGGCGATCCTCCCGCTCGAGGCGAAAGCCCGGGAAGGCCGCGACGATCGGGCGCAGATCGTCCGTCGACGCGTTGTCGACGACCACGACCTCGAAGCGCTCGCGGGGATACGTCTGCTCTCGCAGCGCGGCGAGGCAGCTGCGCAGGCTCTGTTCATCGTTGTAGACGGGAACGACCACCGAGACGAAGGGCATGGACCCGTGCATGCAGACCGCCCCGCCTCTCGGACCGGATTTCCGCTCCCCGTGAGAGGGCTCACTATAGAGCTTCGGTCAGAGTCCGCAGCCTCGCGACCGCGTCGGCGTCCCCGGCCAGTCGATAGCCGACCCGATACCACGCGCTCCTCACGAGGGTCCGGATCCGCCAGATCGCGAGCTCCTCGCCCTCGACGGAGATTCCCCCGGCGGATCGGTAGGCCGCGAGAAAACGGACCCAGGCGCTCTCCGGCATCGGCCAGCGCGACACGGTGCGCGCGAGATCCAGGGCGAGCGGCCCCACCTCGAGCCCTTCGTTGTCGACCACCCGCAGGCGAGCGTCGCCGTCGATCACGAAGTTCTCGGCGCAGAAGTCGCCGTGCATGACGCCGTGGAGCGCGCGGCCCGGATCCCGCTCGCGAGCCGCCTGCGCGAGCCGCTCCGCCATCGCGGCGGCGAGCCTTCCCTCCCGCACCAGGAACGCCAGCTCCTCGCGCATGGCGAGCAGCTCCGCGGCCGTCGGCCGCAGGACCGGCAAGGCGAGTCCCTCGAACGCCGGCGTGGCGTGGATCCGACCCAGCAGCCGTCCGGCCTCCTCGATCCGCTCTGTGTAGCCGGCGCCCTCGCGCAGCGGCGTCCCGTCGAGCCACTCCACCGCCAGCACCTCCGCCCGCAGCAGGACGACCTGCGGAATCCCGAGCTCGCGCAGGTGCGCGGTCAGCCGGGCCAGCTCCGCCGCACGCTCGGCGCTGCGCAGCCGGCGCAGCTTCAGCTGGCGGCCGTCGGCCAGCCGGAGACGGAAGGCGGCGCGCGGCCGATCCCGGCCGCGCAAGGGAGAGACGGGCGCCACCTCGACGATCTCCGAGCCCAGCTCGGATCGCGCCCACGCGAGGTCGCCGGCGAGCGCCCGCTCGAGCTCCTCGGCCGTCGGAATCACCATGTCGGAATCGTCGGGACGGTCCCGCGCGCGTGACGAAGCAGGGCGGGGTCTCCTCGCGCGCGATTCGAGCACAGCGCGGGTTGCCGCGTCAAGCTCGGGACCGGCTCGCCGCGCCGGGAGGGAATCCGTCGGGTAGGCTTTGCGGGTGGCCGAGGCGGCGAACGGCGACACGATCAGCGACTCCTGGAGCGATCGGCTCTTCGATGCGCTTCCGGTGGCGCCGGTCTGGATCGGCGTCGGCATCGCGATCGCCCTGCTCGCCTCGTTCGTGCTGCTCTCGGCCGCCTTCGGAGGCCTCTCGGAGTTCCTGGCAGGGGACGAGTCCTTCTGGGAGGAGCGCGACGCGCGGCTCGGCGTCGTGCTCTTGATCCTTGCGGCCTTCGTGCCCACCGCCGAGCGTTACGCGAAGATCGGCGCGCGGCGGAACTTCCAGGCGCTGCTTCCGCTGCTGGGCGCGAGCGAATCGCCGCCGCTCGCCGCACGCTTCGCGCCCGTCGACGGGCGGCGCCGCCGTGCCGCCGGCTGGCTCGGGCTGCTGCTGGCGCCGATCGCGGGCCTCGCCATCGATCGCGACCCGGGCCTCTACCTGCGCGCCGGCTACTGGCACGCGGAGAACGCCTGGGCCTGGTTCGTGGGGGCGCTCTTCTGCTTCGGCCTCGGCCGTTTCGTCGACACCACGCTCGGGATCTCGCGGCGCTTCTCGGAGCTCGCGCAAGGGCTCCCGCGCATCGATCTTCTCGATCTCGCTCCGCTCGCGCCCTTCGGACGGCAGGGTCTGCTCTTCGCGCTCCTCTGGCTGCTGATGCCCTCGTTCTTCGCCTTGAACGCGATGGACCGATCCTTCGCCCTTCCGATCGCGCTGCTGGCGCTGATCTGCGTCGCCATCGCGACCGCCGCGCTGCTGTTGCCCGTGTTCGGCGTGCACCGCCGGATCCGGGAGGCGAAGGCGGCCGAGCTCGCCCGCGTGGTCGCCGCGATCCGGGGCGAGCCCGCGGCGCTCGCCGGCTCGGCGATCGCGCGCCGGGAGGCGAGCGCGGGCCTCGCCGATCTGATCGCCTGGAGGGGGCTGGTCGACTCCGCGAGGGAATGGCCCTTCGACGCCAGCATGCGCCTGCGCTTCCTCCTCTATCTGGCGATTCCCGTCGGCTCCTGGCTCGGGGGGGCCCTGGTCGAGCGCCTGCTGGGCGCGGCCCTCGGCTGAGGAGGTGACCGCGCAACCGGAGGGCCGCGCGCGGGTTGACACGAGCGTCCGAGTCCCTGGCCGCCAGCCGGGGCCGGAGAGGATCCGCATGCGACGCGCGTCTCGCGCCTGCGCTCTCGCCTGCCTGTTGCCGCTCGCGGTCGCCTGCGCGCCGAAGCGCCCCGTGCTCTATCCAAACGCCCGCTACCAGTCGGCGGGTGCCGCGGCGGCCGATGACGTCGCGCAGTGCCAGGAGCGCGCCGCGGCCTACGGCTACGACGCGAAGCCCGGCGCGCGGGCGGCGGGCAGCGCCGCCGCGGGCGCGGCGGGAGGCGCGGCGGTGGGCGCCGTCGGCGGGGCGATCCTCGGGCATCCCGGGCGCGGCGCGGCGCTCGGCGCCGGCATGGGCGGCACGCGCGGTCTGCTGCGCGGCCTCTTCCGCTCGCGCGAGCCCGCTCCGCTCCAGAAGGGCTTCGTCGAGGAATGCCTGGCGGAGAAGGGCTACCGCGTGATCGGCTGGCGGTAGTCCGGCGGAGCTCCGCCTGCGCGCGCGCCCGGCGTGATAAGATCGGCCGCCGCGCCGCACCCGACGGGCGACACCGGAGACGCCTTCCGTGGCCCAGACCTTCTTCCAGCGCGGCGCATGAGCGGACTCGGCCGGAAGCTCGGCCTCCTCCTCGCGCTGCTGCTGCTCGCGTTCTTCGGCGTGGGCCGCGTGGTCGAGCGCTTCCTGAACCGGCTCGATCCGGTGGCGTTGCCGGAGGTCTCGCCGGCGGCGCGGGCGCTCCACGCCTCCAGCCTGGTCGCCGACATGCACGCCGATTCCCTGCTGACGGGGCGGGACCTCCTGGCGCGATCCAGTGTTGGTCACGTCGACCTGCCGCGTCTCCAGGAGGGCGGCGTGGGGCTTCAGTTCTTCACGGCCGCCACCGTCGTCCCCCTCGGCCTCAACATCGAGCGCAACGAGAGCGACGCCTTCGATCTGCTCACGCTGCTCGGACTCGCTCAGATCTCCCCGTTCGCCTGGCGCGGTCCGCTGGGACGCGCGGAGCTCCAGGCCGATCGCCTGGAGAAGACCATCGCCGGCTCCGGCGGGGCGCTGGTGCTGGTGCGCACCCGCGCCGATCTCGACGCCCTGCTCCTGCGGCGCGCGCAAAGCGGGAAGCCGATCGGCGCGCTGCTCGGGATCGAGGGCGCCCACGCGCTGGAGGGAGACCTCGCGAACCTCGACGTCGTCGTGGCCCGGGGCTTCCGGATGATCGGCCTCACACATTTTTTTGACAACGAGTTCGCGGGCTCGGCGCACGGCGCCCGGAAGGGCGGGCTCACGGAGCTCGGCCGCGCGCTGGTGCGAGGGATGGAGGAGCGCGGAGTCCTGATCGACCTCGCCCACGTCTCGCCCGCCGCCATCGACGAGGTGCTCGCGATGGCGACCCGGCCCACCGTGGTCTCGCACGGCGGCGTGAAGGGCACCTGTCCGAGCGAGCGCACGCTCTCGGACGAGCATGTGCGCGCGATCGCGGCGGGGGGCGGCGTGATCGGCATCGGCTACTGGGAGACGGCGGTCTGCGGCCGCGAGCCGCGCCAGGTGGTGGCCGCGATGCGCCACGTCGTCTCGCTGGTGGGCGACGATCACGTCGGCCTGGGCTCCGATTACGACGGCGCGACGACGGTCGGCTTCGACACCAGCCAGCTCGCCGCGCTGACGCAGCAGCTGCTCGAGGACGGCTTCCCGGAAGCGTCGATCCGCAAGATTCTCGGCGGCAACGTCGTGCGGGTGCTGCGCGAGGTGCTGCCCGAGCGATGAGCGTTCCGCGCGCTGCCGGCGTGCTCGCCGCGATCCTCTCGGCCGCGTGCGCCCGCGGGCCCGTCGAGTCCGTCGTCGACCTCCGGCCCTTCACGTGGACCGCGGCGCAGATCCCCGTCGGCGCGAGCATGATCCGGTACGCGTTTCCCGACGAGCCAGCGGCGCCCGCGGGCGCCCGGGACGGCGCGGCGGCCGCCCTGGCTCCCGCCGAATCCGGGGTGAGCGAGACGCGCCTCGCGGGCTACGCCTACGACTGCGCGCGCGAAGACCGCGAGCCGGAGGAAGCCTGCACCGTCTTCCTCGACTTCTGGCTGCTCGAGCTCGAGCCGCCGCTCGCCGGGGTCGCGCTTGCGGTCTACCGGGCGAGGCTCGAAGGCGCGCCCGGCGACGCGCCGCCGCCGGGAAGCACGTGGGGGCTCGTGCTCGATTCCCACGGGCGGGAGTGGTACCACCGCGCGCTCTCGCTCGAGTCGGGCGGCGCCTTCGCGCACTACTCGCGCCCGATCGATGCCAGGCGGGCGTTCGCCGTCACGTCCCTCACGACCCGCGCTCCCGACCGCGTGGCCGCGCGCGATCTCGCGCGCGACGCGATCGGGCGCACGGCGATCGCCGCCCTGCAAGAGTGAACTTTGCCGGGAGCGGGATACTCTCTGCCGCGCCCTTCCGGAGCGCGGGCAGCGAGGAGGAGCCGCATGGCCGAAGCACCCGAGCGCAGATCCGCCGCCGCCCTCGTCCTGGTGGCGGGGCTCTTCGCCATCGCCCTCTACGCGGGCAGCGTCGTGCGCGACGTCCGCGGCGCTTCGCGCAGCGTCACGGTGAAGGGCTTCGCGCAGCGCCCGATCCGCTCGGATTTCGCGATCTGGACCGGCTCGCTCACCTCGCGTTCCCGCGAGATGCCGGCGGCCTACGGGAAGATCGAGGCCGACCTCGCGCGCGTGCTCGCCTTCCTCGGCGAGGCCGGAATCACGCGCGAGCAGATCTCGGTCTCCCCCGTCTCGATCCAGACGCGCTTCCGCCAGGGCGAGCAGGGCTACTTCACCAACGAGGTCGAGCTCTACGAGCTCGGTCAGACGCTCACGCTCTCCTCGAAGGACGTGACGCTCGTCGAAAAGGTCTCGAAGGAAGTGACCGGGTTGATCCGGGACGGTGTCGAGCTCGCCTCCTTCGCGCCAAGCTTCTATTACACGGCGCTCGACGACCTCAAGATCGAGATGCTCGGGGCGGCGTCGGCCGACGCGCGGCTGCGGGCGGGCGAGATCGCCGACAAGACGGGCGCGAAGCTCGGCGAGCTCAGCTGGGCCACGCAGGGAGTCTTCCAGATCACGCCGGCCCACTCGACCGAGATCTCCGGCGAGGGCATGTACGACACTTCGTCGATCGAGAAGACGGTCCGCGCGGTGGTGACCGTCAGCTTCGGGCTCGACTAGAGCCGGCGCGTCATCAGGTAGAACTCGCGGTCGACGAATCCCGCCCGCCGGTAGACCGCCTGCGCGCGGGTGTTGCGCCGCTCGACCTCGAGGTGGAGCGCGCGCACGCCGCTGCTCCGGCACAGCTCCGCCGCCACCTCCAGCGCGCGCGTGCCGATGCCCTGCCCGCGAAACCGTTCGCGCAGGTAGAGCTCGTCGACGAAGGCGTCGCGGCCCTGGAACTCGAGGCTCCAGCCGAAGCAGACCACCAGGTAGCCGGCGACCGCCCCATCCATCTCGATGAGGACCGCGCGCCCGTGCGAGGGATCGTCGAGCACGCCGCGCAGGGCCGCCCGCGCCGCGGGCTCGGCAAATTCCATGCCCTCGTGCCGGTAGAACTCGCCCATCAGCTCGAGCAGCACCGCTTCGTCCGCGATCGTGGCCGGCCGGAACGGGGCCTGCATGCTCAGAGCCTCGGGATCTCCGGCAACCAGTCGGCGGGCTGCTGCGAGAGCAGCGTGCGGGCGTCCCAGTAGTCGCGCCAGAGCGTCAGCTCGCCGTCGCGGAACTTGAAGACGGCGGCCACCCGCAGCGTCGCGCGTTCTCCGCTCTTGTGGTGCCAGACCTCCGTGCGCTCGACCAGGATGGTGTCGCCCTGCTCGATCAGCTCGTGGATCGTGGTCGGGAGCCGCTCGAGGTTGCCGAGGCCGAGCGCGAGCTTGGCCTGGATCGCGGCGCGGCCGCGCACGGTGGCGGCCTCGTAGGGGACGTCCTCGTAGACGCAGTCTTCCGCGCAATGCGCCGCCACGGCGTCGAAGTCGAGGCGATCGAGATCCCGGAACAGCTGGCGAAGGCGGCTCTGGTTCTGGCTCATGGGCTCCTCGCGTGGGCCGGCGGGCGTGCGGGCGGCAGGGTAGCATGAGGGCCTTCTCGACGACGGGCATGGCCAGGAGCCGTCCGACATGCGTGAATTGGATCTCCACACCCTCGACATCGCGACCGCCGAGCACTACGAGAAGAACGGTTACCCGCATCCCGAGTGGACGTTTCTGCGCAAGCACGCGCCCGTCTTCTGGTACGAGCGCGACAACGTCGATCCCTTCTGGGCGGTCACCAAGCACGCGGACATCGTCGAGCTCGGCAAGCAGCCCGACAAATTCCTGAACTCGCCGCGGCTGGCGGTCTTCACCAACGACGTGGAGTTGCCCGAAGACGGCTCGGTCCGGCACCTGCTCAACATGGACCCGCCCGATCATGGGCCCTATCGCAACGTCGCCGCCAAGCAGTTCACGCCGCGCGCGGTCCAGGCGCTGGCGCCGCATGTCGATCGCATCACGCGCGAGGTGCTCGACGAAGCCGGCCGCGAGGAGCGCTGCGACTTCGTCCGGGACGTCTCGGCCAGGATCACGATCGCCGTGATCGCCGAGATGCTGGGCGTGCCGCGCGAGGATTGGGAGCTGCTCTTCAAGTGGACCAACGAGACGATCGCGCCCCAGGATCCCGAGTTCCAGCGCGGGGGGTCCGTGCAGGACACGCTCCAACAGTCGCGCGCCGAGCTGTTCCAGTACTTCCACGAGATGGCGGTCAAGCGCCGCGCCCAGCCCACCCAGGACATCGTGAGCGTGGTCGCGAACGGCAGCGTGAACGGCCGGCCGCTCGAGCCGATCGAGCTGCTCTCCTACTACTTCCTGCTGGTCGTCGCCGGCAACGAGACGACGCGCAACGCCATGACGGGCGGCCTGCTCGCCTTCATCGAGAACCCCGAGGAGTGGCGCAAGCTGGTGCGGGATCCCTCGCTGGTCGATCCGGCGGTGGAGGAGATCGTGCGCTGGACCACGCCGGTGATCCAGTTCTGCCGGACGGCCACCCAGGACTACGTCCTGCGCGGGAAGCGGATCCGCGAGGGCGATTCGCTCTGCCTGTTCTATCCCTCGGCGAATCGGGACGAGGAGGTCTTCGACGAGCCGTTCCGCTTCCGCATCGACCGCCAACCGAACGAGCACATCGGCTTCGGCCGCGGCGAGCACGTCTGTCTCGGCGCGCACCTGGCGCGCCTCGAGCTGCGCTGCGCCTTCGCGCAGCTGCGTCGGCGGCTCCAGCACGTGGAGCTCGCCGGCCCGCCGGAGCGCGTGCGCTCGAGCTTCGTCGGCGGCATCAAGCGCGTCCCGATCCGGTGGCGCCTCGCGCCGGCGTGACCTTCCGCAGGGCGATTCTCGGAAGCATCGCCGTCTGGGCGCTGATCGTCGCCGCCACCTACGTGGCTGGCGAGCAGACCGAGGTCGTGTTGCTCCACACGCGCGACGAGAGGGGCGCCGAGTTCTCCACCAAGATGTGGATCGTCGATCTGGGAGACGTGACCTGGGTCCGCGTTGCGAACCCGCGCCGCGCCTGGTACCGCCGCCTGCTCGCGAACCCCCGCGTCGAGCTGGAGCGCGGGGGCCGGCGCGAAGCGCGGCTCGCGATCCCCGAGCCCACGCCCGAGGCGCGCCTCGCCGTCGACGAGGCCTTCGCCGGGAAGTATGGCCTGGTGGACCGCTGGTACGGACTGCTCGTGCGCCGCGATGCCGTTCCGATCCGGCTGGTCCCCCCGACGACCGATCCCTGAAGCGATCCAGGAGGCAAGCCCCATGGCCGAGCGGAAATTCGAGACGACCGCGGCGTTCAAGGAGCTCTTCGATCTGCTGCGCGATTCCGACGCGCTCTTCCTCGAGGGTCCGCGCGCGGTCGACGATCCGTCGGTGCTGGAGGGCTACCGCTGGCTCACCGAGATCCTCTCGGTGGCGCTCGACTGCTACCTCTGGGCGGACGACGCGCGCCCGACGGTGGTCCCGATCGTCGGACCCACCAGAAAATTTGGCGGTGACAACGCGGATGCCAATTACACCTTCGCGCCGCTGCACCCCGAGCGCAGCTACCGGATTCGCGGCGTGCGCCGCGACTCCTGCTACCTGTCGCTGACGGTCTACGGGGGACCGCGCGACGGGCGCTGGTCCGACCGCATCGTCGCCACGCTCAACGACCGCTCGATGCGCTTCGAGCCGGACGGCTCCTTCGAGGTGCGGCTCTCCGCGCACGAGCAGCCCGGCAACTGGATCAAGCTCGACCCAGACAGCGTCTGCCTGGTCACACGCGATTACCTCGTGCACCCGATGTCGGACCGTCCGGCGAGCTTCGCGATCGAGTGCCTCGACGCGGCGCCGCCGCCGCGTCTCTCCGACGCGGACCTCGCGCGCCGCTTCCAGGCCGCCACGAACTTCATCCGCGACATGCTCAAGATCACGCCGCTCCCGCTCGACCGCTCGAAGCTGAACCAGATCGACGAGCCCTATGGGGTCCCGCAGCGCACCTACGGCTGGGCGGCGGGCGACGCGGCCTACGCGATGGGGAGCTTCGAGCTGGGCGAGGACGAGGCGCTGGTGCTGGAGGGGCGCTCGCCGCGCTGCGCCTTCTGGAACGTCTGCCTCTGGAACCCCTATCTCCAGACCTACGACTACCGTTACGAGCAGGTGACGCTGAACGGTGGGCAGGTGCGCTACCAGCCGGACGGCTCCTGGCGGATCGTGATCGCGGCGCGCGATCCGGGTGTCCCCAATTGGATCTCGACCGCGGACCACCCGCGCGGTCGGATCTGGTTCCGCTGGTTCCTCCCCGAGAGCCCTCCGACGCGGCCGACGGCTTCGGTGACGCAGGTCACAGAACTGCGCCCTCTCGCGCGTTAGCTATGGTCTCCGTCGACGGACGGAGAAGACCGCGGTTCGGCGAAGCCATGGGGGGGATCTTCCCCTGGCTGCCGTCGAGACCCCCCGCGGCGGAGTTCCCATGGTCCGCTCCCGGTGGACGCGCAGCGCGGCTCTGGTCACGTCGCTCCTCGCCGTCGCGGCGCCCGCCCGTGCGGACCGCGACATCTTCGGGGTCACGCAGGCGAA
Source organism: Myxococcota bacterium (assembly GCA_036560145.1). Classification (GTDB taxonomy): domain Bacteria; phylum Myxococcota_A; class UBA9160; order UBA9160; family SMWR01; genus DATBRV01. Next base: position 28,258 of record DATBRV010000141.1, on the reverse strand, counting down.
GTTCACCTGGAGCGCCGCGTCCGGCCCGGTGGCCGGGTATCGCATCTACGTCGAGCGCAACTTCGGCGGGTTCCGCCCCCACCCCACCACGCCCAGCGTCCCCGCAGACACGAGGGAGGTGACGGTCCCCGGAGGCTTCGGCGATTTCATCCGCGTCCAGGTCGCGGCGGTCGCATCCTTCGACGGACCCGACGGCCCGCGCTCGAACTCCTCGGAGTATGTTCAGTTCAAGGCGGGGTCGACGAGCAACCCCGGGACGCCGACGCCGCCTCCTCCCCCTCCCCCGCCGCCGCCGCCTCCTCCTCCTCCTCCTCCGCCGCCTCCGCCTCCTCCTCCTCCTCCTCCTCCGACTCCCGCGCCCAATCCCTGGGATCCGGCGCGTCCGGCGAGCTCACCCGACTTCGACGGTGACGGCCGCGCCGATCTGCTGCTGCGCGAAGGCAGCAGCGGCAGCACGGAGGTCTGGTTCATGGGGGGCGAGGGGCCGAAGGGTGCCGCGCGCGTCGACGAACTGCCCATGAGCTCCGCGATCCTTGGCAACGGCGACTACGACGGCGACGGCCACGCCGACCTGCTCACGCGCGACGACGCGACGACGGCCGTCTCCGTGCAGCTGCTGGTGGACGGCGCGGTGGTGGGCGGCGGTCAGCTGGCGGCCTCGCTCTCGGCCGACTGGCAGGTGGCGGGGTCCGGCGATTTCGACCGCAACGGCCGCGACGACGTCTTCCTGCGCAACCCGAGCACCCGGCGCATCGAGATCTGGTTCATGAACGGACCCCGCATCGTGTCGCGCACGAATCTGAGCGATCCCCTGTCTACGGCGTGGCAGGTGGCGGGCGTCGCCGATTTCAGCGACGACAAGATCGCCGACATGCTCTGGTACAACCCGACCACGAACACGGCCCAGGTCACGACGTTCGGCTCGTGGCTCCAGATCGACAAGAACGTCGAGCTGTTCAGGGGCACGTCGCCAGGAGACGTGGTGGCGATCGGCGACAGCGACGGCAATCGGCTCCCCGACGTCGTCGTCCGCGCGCGCGACACCGGCCAGCTGCGGATCTGGTACACCCAGCTGGACTGGAGCGGACCCCGGGCCAGGACCTCGCTCGTCCTCGACGCGAGCGATTTCCTCTCCGGCGGCGACCAGGGCGCGAGCCTCGCCGGGTTCGAGGTGCAGGCCGGCGGCGACTTCGACGGCGATCACCGCCTGGACCTTGTCTTGCGCGACGCGGACTCCGGCGACCTGCGGCTCTGGCTCGTCGATGCGGCGGCCGTCGAGGGCGAGGTCCAGCTCACCGATCCGGGGACGGGCTGGGTGTTCGAGGGCGTCGGCGCGGAGAGCCCCTCTACCCACCGCTAGAAGCGGATCCCCTCCGGGTACGGAGGGCTGACGAGCACGAGGTCGCCGCTCGGAGCGGGCGCGCGCCGGACGTGCTCGGGGTCGATCGCGGTCGCGCTCGGTGCGAATCCCCTCAGCGACTCCGCGCGGAAATCCGCGTCTCGCGGTCCCCGACCCAGGATCGTGTTCTTGGCGAGCCGGAGGGTCGGCTCCGCGAAGAGAAGGACGAGAGCAAGCGCGAGCCAGCGTCGCCGAAGCAGCGCCGGCAGGTCGAGCACGCCGAGGCCGCCGATCACGAGCGTCGCGAACAGGGTGAAGCGACTCTCGGGCTTGTCCCAGACCCTGGTCAGGTTGAAGATGGCCAGCAGGGCGCAGGCCGCCACCGCCGTGAAGAGCAGCGCCGCCCGGCCGAGCCGGTCGGGCTCGCCCGCGCTCGCGCGCGCCGTGTCGGCGCGCAAGAGGCCCGCGGCGAGCAGCGCGAGGAGCGGGAGCCCGAGGAGCCGCACCCCCGTGTTGCGGTCGATGCCCGCGACGAGCTGCAGCAGATATTCGGCGAACCCGAAGCGCCCGCCCAGCTGGAGCGGATGCTCCCCCAGCTGGCCGAGCCAGGCTCGCAGCGCGAGCCAGATCGGAAGCGCGAGCGCCGTGACCAGGCCGCACCCGGCGCCCCGCGCCCGCCAGGAGATCCGCCGATTCAGCAGCAGGACCGCGAGCAGCGCCGGCCAGAAGGCCAGCGACGCATTGCGGATCAGGAGCGAGACGAGCAGCGCGACGCCGGCGAGGCCCGACCAGATCAGGAACGTTCGGGGCGTCGTGCTGACGCGTGCGCGCAGCGCGAACAGGAGCAGCAGCGGGAGGACGGCGTGGAAGAGGTTCTCCGAGCGCACGTTGCGGGCGCTGAGAGCGAGCACGGCGCTGACGAAGGCGAGCGCGCAGAGAACGTCCTTCGGCGCTCGTCCACGTTCGCGGGCGAACCAGGCGAGCAGGAGGAACCAGGTCGCGACGGCGGCGGCGGTCGCCAGGGCCGTCGAGATCACGATCGCCCAGGCGGATACCCCGAGCGCCAGCTGGCAGAATGCGAGGTACACCGAGTAGACCGGAGGCCAGGCGGTGATCGGCTCGCCCGCGAAGTCGCGGTATCCGAGGCCGCTCAGGATCGAGACGGAGCCCTGCCAGTAGAGCCATCCGTCCCGGTTGAACGGCATCCCGCGCCGCAAGCCGACGGCGACGGCGGCAAAGGCGGCGATCGCGAGGAGGAGCGCGCCGAGCCGGAGGCGGGCGAAGCTCATTCGTCCAGGACCCCGAAGCGCTCATGATAGAAGCGCAGCGCGCGCCGCCGCTCGCCGGCGTCGAGCCCGAAATCTTCGAGCCGGTAGTCGATCGCGCCCAGGCGCCCGCGCGCGTGGCCCTCCAGATAGGCGCGCATCGCCGCGCGAGCCGGCTGCGACAGCGGCTCCCCGAAGAACGCGTAGACGCGCTCCACCGTCGCGAGATCGTCCTTCATGAAATCGTGGAAGCGCACGTCGGTCACCTGGCCCGCCGGGACCAGCGGGCGGCCTTCGACGGACGCGCGCAGCATCTGCTCGATCCGATCCGCCCAGTAGCGGCCGGTTCGTTCGACGTCGATCCGCGCGCGCGACATGCGCAGGCCATAGGCCGCCATCGTGCACATCGACGCCGTCACGCGCACCGGATCGCGGTGGGTCTGCACGATCCGCGCGTCGGGGAAGACGCGCAAGAGGGGGCCCAGCTGCTCGAGGTGTTGGGGCGACTTGAGCAGCCAGCGACGCGGCCCGCGCAGCCATTGGAGCGTCTGGAGCAGGCGGCGCAGGTACCGGTAGGCCGGGGTCTGGTCCGTCGCGCGGTACCAGTCGCGGTAGCTGGGAACGAAGTAGCTGGCTTCGAACAACATGGTGGAGAAGGCCACCGCCAGCAGCTGGATCTCCTCGTGGCGAGCTTCGGGCTCCATCTCGTGCATCAGCGGGAAGAGCGGCATCGCCCAGTGCAGCAGCGAGAGCCCCTGCGCGCAGCGCCGCACGCGCGGATCGGGCTGCGGCGGCCGGCGCGGATCGGGAGCGTCGGGGATCGGCTCGAGCGATTCCCAGTAGGGGAGCGACCGCAGACCCGGATCCTGCGACATCAGGTTGTGCAGATGCGTGGTGCCGGTGCGCGGAAGGCCGAGGATCACGATCGGCGCGCGCACCTCCTCCTCCAGGATCTCCGGGTGCGCGCGTAGCAGCGCCTCGGCGCGCAGGCGCGTCACCAGCAGCTGGAGCACGAGGCTGCGGGCGACGAAGCGCCCGACGGGCGACAGGGCCGCCTCCCGTTCCAGCGCCGAGAGCAGCACGCGCAGCGGCTCGCGAAAGGCCGGATCGCCGAAGTCGGAGAGCCGGGCGCGGCGGCGCGCGGAGGCCAGCAGTGCGTCCTCGTCGAGGCGGAGGCCGCGGGCGAAGGGCCGCCCCGCGAAGTTGAGCGCGCGCAGCGCGAAGGGGAGCCGCGGCCGCTCGAGATCGTCGATGTGCACTAGGGGGCCGCCTTGCCGCACCCGAGCTCGCCGAGACTCCGGCGCCATTCCTTCTCGCGGCTGGCGCCCTCGCTGGAGATGACACCGTCACGTGTCCACCACAGGTTGGCCGGCAGGCCCCACAGGCCAGCATCGCGCCGCGCCGTTCCGCGAGGATCGAGCAGGACCGGCAGGTCGATCGAATGCTCCGCCAGGTAGCGTCGCACCAGGTCCGGCGCTTCGGCGACGTTCACCGCGACCACCCGCACGCGCGCCGGATCGCAGGCCCGCGCGGCGCGGGCGAGCGCCGGCAGCTCGTCGGTGCACTCGGGGCACCAGCTCGCCCAGAAGTGCAGGACCCAGTCGGGTCCCTCGGAGCCGCGCAGGATCAGGGCCTCGTCGCCGTCCAGCGTTTGCAGCGAAATCGGAGCCGGCGGCCCCGCGCCCAGAAGCGCCAGCGCGCCCGCGCAGACGAGGAGCCGCCGGAACCCCATTTCAGTAGGCCATCCCGAGGCCCGCCGACCAGACGGACCCCTCGTGTTGCTGGCCGTAGAGCCAGCTCTGGGTGACCGGAACCTGCACGGCGAGCCTCAGGAAGGGCGGGCGCTGCCCGGAGAACCAGGGTAGCCGGACCCGCAGCGTCGGGGTGAGGTAGAGCACGGAGCCACCGCTGCTCTCGTAGTCGGAGCCCTGATAGCGATCCTTCTCCGCGTAGCGGAAGTTCAGCTCGACGCCGGGCGTCAGGGCGCCCATCACCGGGTCCGCCAGGAAGTGCGAGAGCGGCATCTCGAACACCAGGTTGGTGAGCACGACGTCCCCATAGCGATAGTCGAGCGACCCCTCCAGGTTCTCACGATACATCGCGCTCGCATAGAGCGATCCCCACGCGAGGCGGTGGGCGGCCGCCAGCCCGAAGCCAAAATCCCAGGATCCGGTCCCGAGCTGGAGATGCGGGTCCTGAACGCCGTCGACGCTCTGGTGCGATTTCCCGGTCGGCGCCTTGCCGAAGCCCCGCAGCTCGATCCAGCTGGAGGGCAGCACGTCGCGATTGCGCCAGAGCACGGCTCCCACGTGCAGCGAGAGATCGCTGAAGCCGTTCAGCCGCGAGGTCTCCGGGATCTCGCCCTCCGGCTCCTCGGTGATCTCGTTGAAACGCCATGGCGTCACCAGGGTGACGGTCAGGCGGTCGAGCGGCGTCCAGCCCAGGAAGAGGGAGAGCGCCGAGCTCTCGTTCACCTCGCGGCCCGGCTCGGCTTCTTCGCCGGCGTGGTGGGGGAGCAGGCCGCTGGTCTTGCGCCAGCCCTGGCCCTCCAGGTACCCGAAGAAGGTGCCCTGCTCCTGGGCGGCGGCGCCGCCGGCGGAGAAGAGCGGATCTCCCGCCTGGCAGACCGAGCAGGCCCGCGCGGGATCGGAAAACGCAATGGCAGCAGAGGCGACGGCTCCTGCCGTCGCCAACACGGACGTGTAGCTACGCACGAGGGAATCCTCCGGTTTCGAACGCGGGATTCGGTTTCGAAGCGCGTTGCTACGCCGGAAGCGGAACGTGATCGATGCGCGGGGTGAAGGAGCCTTCGAGAATCGGGTCCGCCGGCGGCACCTGCTCCGCCGCGAAGGCCGCATCGAAGCTCGCCGGAGAGGAAGGCAGGACGACCCCGAGACGAGCCGAGCTTCCGGCCACCGGCGCGCGCTCTCCGCATCCGCACGGGCAGGCCGCCGTCACGGAGAGCGAGGGCTCGTGCATTTCGCAGCCGGGGGGGTGCTCCGCCGCGGCGGCGTGCTCGGCGCTCGCGCGGGGCGGACAGGGGGCGAGCGAGGCGGCCAGAAAGGCCGCGCACAGGAGGCTCGCCAGCAGGATCCGGCTCGGGCCGGGGTTTGCGCGCATGTCGCCGCCGATGATTCCGCGGGGCCCGGCGCAATTCAAGCGGCGCGCGCTATACGTGGCGCTCTCGGAGAGGGTTCCCGCATGCCGTGGTGGCAGACCGCCGTCTTCTACCAGATCTATCCGCGCAGCTTCCTCGACACGAACGGCGACGGCGTGGGAGATCTCGAGGGCATCCGCAGGCGGCTCGATCATCTGGTCTGGCTCGGCGTCGACGCGGTCTGGATCTCGCCCTTCTTCCGCTCCCCCATGAAGGATTACGGCTACGACGTATCCGACTACCGCGACGTCGACCCGCTGTTCGGATCGCTCGCAGACTTCGACCGCCTGCTGGCCGAAGCCCACGCGCGCGGGCTGCGCGTGATCATCGACTGGGTTCCCAATCACACCAGCGACCAGCATCCGTGGTTTCGCGAGGCGCGCGCTTCGCGGAAGTCGCGCAAGCGCGACTGGTACGTCTGGCGCGACGGCAGCGGGGGCCGGCCGCCGAACAACTGGCAGGCCGCCTTTCCGAAGGGCCCCGCCTGGACCTGGGACGAAGCCACCGGGCAGTGGTACCTCCGCCTCTTCCTACCCGAGCAACCCGACCTCAACTGGGCGAATCCGGAGGTGGTGGCGGCCATGCACGACACCCTCCGTTTCTGGCTGGACCGCGGCGTCGACGGCTTCCGGATGGACGTGATCCACTGCATCGGAAAGGATCCGGCGCTGCCGGACGTGCCGGCCGAGCGCGCGATCATCCCGGCCTGCGCGCTCAACGACGTCGAATCGACGCACGGCCTGCTGCGCGACATCCGGCGCCTGCTGGGCGCCTACCCCGGCGAGCGGGTGATGGTGGGAGAGGTGGGGGTGCCGTGGACCGAGATCGTCGCGCGCTACTACGGGCAGGGCGACGAGCTCCACCTCGCCTTCAATTTCCCGCCGATCTTTGCACCCTGGGACGCCGCCGTCTGGCGCGCGCAGATCGAGCGCGCGATCGCCGAGTTCGACCCCCGCGACGCCTGGCCCACCTGGGCGCTCTCGAACCACGACAATCGGCGCCACCGCACGCGCTATGGGAGCGAGGCGCGCGCGCGCGCCGCCGCCGTGCTGCTGCTCGGGCTGCGCGGGACGCCCTTCCTGTACGCGGGCGAAGAGCTGGGCCTCGAGGATGCGGCGGTTCCCGCCGGACGGGTGCTCGACCCCGGCGGCCGCGACGGCTGCCGCGCGCCGATCCCCTGGGAGCGCGGCGCGACGCATGGCTGGAGCAGCGCGGATCCGTGGCTGCCGTGGCCGCCCGAAGCCGAGCGCCGCAGCGTCGCGGCGCAGCGCGAGGAGCCGGGCTCGGTCCTGAACCTGTATCGGCGGCTGCTCGCCGCGCGGCGCGCCTCGCCCGCGCTGCGCGAGGGCTCCTTCGCCTGGCACGCTTCGCCCGCGGGCGTGCTCGCGTGGGAGCGCGCCGCGGCGGGCGATCGTCGGATCCTGCTGGTGAACTACACCGGCGAGCCGGCCGCGCTGAAGCTGCCCGGAGCGTGGCGCGTGGAGGTCGCGAGCGACGGCCGCGGCGAAGGGGCGGCCTATAGGGGCGTTCTCGGTCCCGACGCGGCACTCGTGCTCGCCGCGCGTTGACGGACGACGAACATCTCGACGCGGGCGGAATTCCCGATCGTCGAGGAGACCAGCCACGAGACCAGGCTCACCACCACCGCGCCCGCCAGCGCGGACCAGAATCCGCTGATCGCGAAACGATCCAGCATGGCGGCGACCAGGCCCAGCATCGCGGCGTTGATCACGAGCAGGAAGAGCCCCAGCGTCAGGATCGTGATCGGCAGCGTGAAGACGATCAGCAGCGGGCGCACGACGGCGTTCACGAAGCCGAGCAGCAGCGCGGCGATCCACAGCGTCGCCGCACCCTGGATCCGGATTCCCGGCACCAGCGCCTGCGCCACCCACAGCGCCAGCGCCGAGACCGCCCAGCGGATCAAGAAGCCCGTCATCTCGGTGGGCCCGCCTCCGGCGCCGAGGCAGCGATCGACACGAACAGGAGGACGAGGACGGCCTGCATGGCGAAGCAACCCCCGACGCGAGGGAATAGCGCGGGGTCTCCAGCCACGCGAGCCGTGCTAGCCTCGAAACCCGGGGCGCGGCTACGATGGGTGATGGCGGCATCGATCGGCGCGAGTTCCTCCGGCGCGGCGCGCTCGCGGGCGCCAGCGTGGGACTCCTGCCCCTCGCCGCCGGCGCGGCGCTGGCGGCCGAGGAGCCGCGCGTGCGGCGCGAGCGCACGCTCGGGCGCACGGGCCTTCGCATCTCGGACCTCGGCTTCGGCTCGAGCAGCCTCGACGGCGACGTCCCGCTGGTCCAGCACGCGCTCGCGCGGGGCATCACCTACTTCGACACCGCCGAGGGCTATCAGCACGGGCGCTCGGAAGAGACGCTCGGTCGCGCGCTGGCCGGCAGCCGGGAGCGCGTGATCCTCGCCTCGAAGGTGGGCACCCAGCCCGACACCTCGCGCGGCGTCCTGATGAAGTCGCTCGACGGGAGCCTGAAGCGCCTGCGCACCGATCACATCGACGTGTACTTCAACCACGCCGTGAACGACGTCGCGCGCCTCCGGAACCCCGAGTGGCCCGAGTTCGTCTCGCGCGCGAAGCAGGCCGGGAAGATCCGCTTCACGGGGATGTCCGGGCACGGGGGGCGGCTGGTCGAGTGCCTCGACTACGCCCTGGATCAGTCGCTGGTCGACGTGGTCCTGGTCGGCTTCAACTTCGGGCAGGATCCGGCCTTCTTCCAGCGCTTCACCAGGAACCTCGATTGGGTGGCCGTGCAGCCGGATCTCCCGCGCGTGCTGCGCAAGGCACGCGCGCAGGGGGTCGGTATCGTCGCCATGAAGACGCTGCGAGGCGCGAAGCTGAACGACATGCGCCCCTTCGAGATGGGCAGCGCCAGCTTCGCGCAGGCCGCCTTCCGCTGGGTCTTCTCGACCGGGCTCGTCGACGCGCTGATCGTCACCATGAACGGACGCGAGCAGGTCGACGAGTACCTGGGCGCGAGCGGCTGGGAAGCGCCGACGCGCGCGGACGAAAAACTGCTCGAGCGCTACCAGGCGCGCCACGGCGCGACCCAGTGCCGCTACGGCTGCGGCGATTGCGCGAGCGCCTGCCCGGCGGGCGTGCCGATCTCGGACGTGCTGCGCACGCGCATGTACGCCGAGGACTACGGCGATCTCCGGCTCGCGCGCTCCGAATACGCCGCGCTCGGCGCCGGCGCGGCGGCCTGCCTCACCTGCCCGCACCAGGCCTGCGCGAACGCCTGTCCGCACGGCCTCGCCATCCCCGAGCTCACCCAGCGCGCGCACCGCGCGATCGCCTGATCGCGCCGCCGCTCACTCGAGCTTCGAGACGCCCGAGAGCAACGACGCGCCCGTCGCCAGCGCCGTCATCGCGAGCGCGCAGATCGCGCAGGTGGCGAGCGGCCCCACGGCGTCCGCGAGCAGGCCGGAGACGAGCGCGCCGAGCGGCGCGCTGCCCATGAAGCCGAGCGCGTAGATGGAGAGCACTCGGCCGCGGTGCGTGGAGGGCGCGGCCTGCTGGAAGAGCGCGCGGCCGGCGTTCATGAAGACGGACGCCGTCACGCCCCACACGAAGATGGCCGCCAGCGTGCCCGCCAGCGGCGGCCCGAGCGCGATCGCCGCCAGCGACGCCGACCCGGTGTAGAGCGAGACGAGCTGCGCGCGGCCCTTGCGCCGCAGGCCGCCGCGCGCAAGCAGCACCAGCGAGCCCAGGATGATGCCGCCCGGGAAGGCGGCGCCGAGCAGCGAGAGCTGCGCGACGTCGCCGCCGAAGTGGTCGCGCACGAGCAGCGGCAGCACGACCATGAACGGCCCCATGAAGAAGATCCCCACCGATGCGACCAGCAGCATCACCGGGCGCAGCACCGGCGAGTGCGCCACCTCGCGCAGCCCCTCGCCGATCTCGCTCAGCGTCTGGCGCACGGATGGACGCGCGGCCGTCGCGGGCGCGGCGCGCGAGGGCAGCCGCCGGAGAGGCGCGATCCCGGCCGCGAACACCAGCGCCGGAATGCAGAGCGCGGGGCCGGTCTCGAGCCAGCGCGCGGAGCTCCCGAGCAGGTTCCCGACCGCCTGCGAGCCCCACTGCGCGAGCGTGAGGCCCGTGACCGCGCGCATCATGTCGCCGCCAGCGACCTCGGAGAGCAGCGCGTCGCGCGCCGGCATGCCGAAGGCGGTGACGGTGCCGAGCGCCAGCGCGAACGCGATCAGCAGCGGGAACGAGAGCCAGCCGAGCGAGACCAGCGCGAACAGCGCCGCGGTCAGGCCGGCGGCGGACGCGTAGACGCGCGTGAGCAGCGCCCGGCAATCGCTGCGGTCCGCCTTGGCGCCGCCGAAGAGCAGGAAGAGCGCCGAGGGAAGCATGCCCGCCATCTGCGCGGCGCCCACCTCGGAAGCGCCGGCGTGCAGCTCACCGGCCACCAGCCACGAGAACAGGACCGACTGCGCGCCAAAGGCGGCGAACCAGCAGGAAACGGTCGCGATGAACCACGGATAGGCGGGGTGGAGCGGCGGCATGCCGCCGGATTCTCCTCGATCCCCGCCGGCCGCGCTTCAGCGGACTTCGGGCGGCATCGGCGGCGCGGGCGGATCCACGGCCGGGCGCGGCCAGGGCGAGGCGGTCCGCCCGCCCGCCGCCTGGTAGCGGTCCCAGAGCGCCTGGCGGTAGAAGACGCTGGTCGCGACGCCGGGCCGCGTCGGATAGCTCGCCTCGTGCCATCCATCGCCGGTCGCAGCCACCAGCTTTCGCACCTCCGCGAGGTGGCGCCGCGAGCTGATCACGACCTCCGCCTCCTCGAGCCAGGCGAGCGGCGGGGCCGGATTCTCGAGCTGGCGCATCCGCTCCAGCGCCCAGCCCCGCGAGAGCAGATACCAGCGCACGGGATCCGCGGCTTCGCTGTTCACGACCCGCGGGCCGCGTCCATCCGCGCCGGGCGCGGCGTCCGCCACGCCGAAGAGATCCTGGAGCATGCTGAAGAATTCCCGCTGGGTATGGTGATACACGTAGGGGCGCGTCGGATCGTCGTAGCGAGAGCGGATGTCCTCGAGGCTGCGGGCCAGCAGGCCGGGGGCCGGCGCCAGCGCCGCCGCGAAGGCGAGCAGCCCGGCGATCCGCGCCGCCGGACGCCGCGCCGCATCCCGCGCCGCCGCGAGGCAGACGCCCGCCGCCCAACCGACCAGCAGGAAGACCGGCAGGTCGATCTCGAGGACACACCAGGGTGTCTTATACGGGATTGCCGAGTAGATCAGGAAGGAGGCGAGCGCCCAGCCCGTGAGAGCGAGGCCCAGGGGATCGTGGCGCCAGCACGCGAGCGCCGCGGCCGGGAGCGCCAGCCAGCGGTAGCCGCCCTCGCTGGAGGCCATCAGCTCCCAGAACCAACCGAAGGGCTTGGCCTGGTTGCGGCCGGTCGTCGCGTACTCGACCCACGGTCCGAACGCCTCGAAGAAGCCGCGCAGGCCGGCGGCATGCCTGAAGAAGGAGCTGTAGAAGACGACGATCAGCGCGGCGAACACCAGCAGCCCGGCGGGCGCGGAGCGCGCGGCCTCGCGCAGGAGCGCGAGCGCCCGTCGCCCGCGGTCCGGCTGCGCGGTGAGCCACGCCGCCCCCGCCGGCAGCGCGCCCACGGCGAGGCTCGCCGTCGTGAGCAGGGCCGTTTCCTTGGTGATGAAGCAGCCCGCCGCGGCCGCGCCGCAGGCGGCCGCCCAGCCCGGGGAAGGGCGCAGGGCGAAGCGCGCCAGGCAGGCGGCCCAGAGCGCGGTGAAGAGCGCGAGAAAGATCTCGTGAATCGCCGCGCGCGAGAAATAGACGAGCCCGGGCGCGACCGCGAGCAGGATCCCCGCCACCCAGAGACCGCCGCTCGCGAAGCAACGCCGCGCCGGGAACAGCGCGAGCGGGAGCAGCGCGCCCGCCAACGCCGGCGCGAGGCGCAGCGACAGCTCCGACGGTCCCAGCGCGCGGAAGCAGAGGGCGCCCGCGTAGTAGAGGAACGGACCGTGGTTGTCGCTGGGCAGATATTCGAACCGCCCCCACCAATGCAGCGCCAGCGTGAGCCAGGCGTTCAAGCCCTCGTCCTGGTGGAGCGGGATGGCGGACAGGCCCGGCAGGCGCAGGGCCAGCGCGAGCGCGAGCAGCCCGATCAGCGCCAGGGTCCCCGCCAGCGCGCGCATGCTCAGGCGCGGGCGTCGAGCTCGCGGCGGATCGCGAGATGGGCGGCTTCGTCGAGCTTGAAGCGCAGGAAGAAGATCGTCCCCGCCAGGTAGCAGAGGCCCGGAACGATCCCGAAGAGCGTCCGCATCCCGAGCTTCGTCGCTTCGCTCTGCTCGACGTTCGGCTCGTACCCGATCAGCCCGAGCAGCAGCCCGGTCAGCAGGGTGGCCACGCCAAACGCGCTCTTGCGCACGAAGGCCCAGACCGCGAAGTAGGTGCCTTCCTTGCGCTCGCCGGTGGCGCGCTCGTCGAAGTCGATCACGTCGGCCTGGATGGAAGGGCCCACCACGGCGCCGCAGCCGCCGCCCACGCCGGCGATCACGCCGAGCGCGCAGACGAGCCAGGCGTCGCCCGCGCGCACGAAGGCGAGTCCGCCGAACGCGAGCGTCAACATCGACATCGAGAAGATCCACAGGTTGCGCTTGCCGAAGCGCCGCGAGAGCCGGATCCAGACCGGCACGAACACGATCGCCGGAACGAAGTAGAGCAGCATGAAGGCGGTGGTGTACTGGGCGAGATCGAACACGTACTTCATCACGTAGGCGATCATCACGGATAGGATCGCGGTGCCGAAGGTCTCGATGCCGAAGACCAGGAACAGCAACCGCGCGTGGGGATTGCGCCAGACGTCGGCAAAGGCGCGCCAGGGGTTGCGGCCGCCGCGGCCCTGATGCTCGGCCGGCTCGCGCAAGCGCAGCACGGCGAGCAGCGTCGAGAGCGCGAAGGCGACGCCGATCGCGAGCGTGAGCTGGAACGCGGTGCGCCGCGGATCCCCGGTCTCCATCAGCAGCCACATGCCGCCGAGCGCGAGCAGGCTGCCCAGGGTGCCGACGATGTGCCGGATTCCGAAGATGCGCGTGCGGTCGTGGTAGCTGGTCGTGAGCTCGGCGCCGAGGGCCTCGTGCGGGATCGAGAAGAGCGTGGTCGCAAGGTGGTAGGCGAAGATCGCGGCCCCCATCCACGCCGCGAGAGCGACGCCCTCCAGACCCGCAGGCGGGCTCCACAGCATGACGAACGTCGCGCCCAGCGGAAGCGCCGAGGCGAGCAGCCAGGAGCGCCGGCGGCCGAGACGCGAATCGGTGCGGTCCGAGAGGTAGCCGGCGATGGGATCCAGCACCGCGTCCGAGATGCGCGAGAGGCCGAAGAGGACGCCCATCACGACCGGCGAGATCAGTAGCACGTCCGTCGCGTACTTCATCAGATAGACGAGCACCAGCATGAACGTGAAGGAGACGAACAGGCTCGGCAGGCCGTAGACCAGCAGCGTCCCGAGCGGGACCCGGCTCTCCGCGGGGGCCGTCAAGGATGGGATCCGCTGCGGTTCGCCACGCCCTACGTGTAGCGCGGGGAGAAGCGGACCGGCATGGACTTCACGCCGTTGATGAAGTGGCTCTTGAGGTAGCGGACCTCGCCCGCGAGCTGCATGTCCGGCATCCGCTCCAGCAGCTGCTCGAAGATGGCGATGATCTCGATCCTCGCCAGGTGCGAGCCGAGACAGAAGTGCTCGCCGACGCCGAACGCGAGGTGGTCGTTCGGGCTGCGCCCGACGTCGAACGCGTCGGGCGCCTCGAAGACGTCCTCGTCGCGATTCGCCGAGGGGTACCAGACCGTCACCTTGTCGCCCTTCGCGATCCGCTTGCCCCGGATCTCGGTGTCCTGCGTGCAGGTGCGCCGGAAGTACATCACGGGCGGGCTGTAGCGGAGCATCTCCTCCACCGCAGAGGGCAGCAGCGAGGGATCGGCGAGCAGGCGCTCCCGCGCCTCGGGAAACTCGATCAGCAGCCGCATGCCGTGCGAGATCAGGTTCCGGGTGGTCTCGTTCCCCGCCACCGCGAGCAGCAGGAAGAAGGCGTTGAACTCCTGCGTGTTCAGCTTCTCGCCGTCGACCTCGGCCGAGAGCAGCACGCTCACGATGTCGTCCTGCGGATCGCGCAGGCGCTGCTCGGCCAGCCCGTTCGCGTACAGGTACATCTCGAGCGCGGCCTTCATGCCGTCGCCCATCGTCCGCTGGAACTCCGGATCCTCGAATCCGATCAGCTTGTTGCTCCACTCGAAGATTTTGTGGCGGTCGGACTGGGGGACCCCGAGGAACTCCGCGATCACCTGGAGCGGCAGCTCGGCGGCGACGTCGGTCACGAAATCGCACTCGCCCTTGTGGGCCACGTTGTCGAGGATCGCGCGCACGATCCCGCGGATGTGCGTCTCCAGCGCTTCGATGCGCCGCGGCGTGAAGGCCGAGCTCACCAGCTTTCGATAACGCGCATGCTCGGGCGGGTCCATCATCAGCATCATGCGGCCCGACGCCGTGTTCTGCGCGATCGGATCGCGGATCGTGATGCTCCCCTGCGAGGAGAAGAGCCGCGGATTCTTGGAGACGTACCTCACGTCCGCGTACTTCGAGATCACCCAGAAGCCGCGGTTGCCGTCGTGGTCGCGCTCCTGCCACCAGACGGGAGCCTCGTGGCGAAGCTGGCGGAAGGCCTCGTGGGGGAAGCCGCTGGCGAAGGTCTCGGGGTCCGAGAAGTCGAGCGATCGGGCGTCCATGCGGGGATACCTCACGCGTCGATCCGATAGGCTCGTAGCACGTTGCGGCCCAGGAAGCCCGCGCGCGCCGCCTCGGGAAGCTGCGCGACGATCCGCTCGACCTCCGGCACGTATTCGGGCAGGTGGTCGGGGTGCGGGAAGTCCGAGGCCCAGAAGAAGCGATCGGCGCCGACCACGGGGATCACCGCCGCGAGCGAGGTCTCGTCGGGATCGCCCGAGATCCAGCACTGGCGCGAGAAGTATGCGCTCGGCGGCTCCGGCAGCTTCTCCCGCACCAGCCGGCCCTGGGGCGAGGCGTAGACGGCGTCCATGCGGTCGAGCCAGTAGCCGATCCAGCCCGCTCCCGACTCGAGCACGATCACCCGCAACTCCGGGAACTGCGCGAAGACGCCGTACTGGAATAGCGACGTGAACGCGTGTCGGACGGCGTCGGGCGCCGTCACGTTGATGAAGAACGAGTAGCGCGAGCTCGTGATCTCCCCGAAGCGCCCCGGCGCGCACCACTTGGGCTCGAAACAAGGATGGATGCCGAGCGGGAGCCCGAGCTCCTGCGCCGCCGCGAAGACACGGTGGTGATTCTTGTGGCCGAGCGGCTTGCGGGTCATCGCGAAGGGCGGCACCCACACGCCGCGCACGCCGTCGCGGGCCGCGCGGCGCAGCTCGATCTCCGCCGCCGCGGGATTGCCCAGCGAGAGCTGCGCGATCGGGATCAGGCGGCCGCCGGAATCCGCGCAGAAATCGACGATCCAGCGGTTGTAGGCGCGCACGTACGCCTGCGTGAGCTCCTCGTCCTCGCACTCCGCGATCCAGAGCACGCCCAGCGTCGGATACAGGAAGACGCGCTCGAGGTTCTCGAGATCGAGGCGGCGCAGCCGCTCCGCGGGATCCATCGCCCCGAGCGGCGCGAGGTCCACGTAGTCGAGGCCGACCTTGCGCTCGCGCTCGTAGACGATGCCGCCTACGCGGTCCATCGCGCCCAGGCCCCCCGGCATTCCGTCGCGCACCAGCTTCGAGGGCCGGCCGTCGATCTCGACGTACTCGAGGCCCTTGTCGTCCTTGCGCACGCGCAGGGCGCGGCTGCGCAGCGGCGCTTCCAGGTAGCGCTCCCACAGGTCCGGCGGCTCGAGCACGTGGCCGTCGCCGTCGACGCCGCCGGAAAACGAGAGCCGGGGTAGGGCCTTCACAATCTCTCCTATACAATATGAAGACTCGAACGTCGATCGGACGGCCGGATGGCGCCGCGCAAGACCCTCGCCATGGTCCAGACCGCCCCGCGCAAGCTGGAGCCGCGGGAGCTCCCGCTGCCCGAGATCGACGCCGACAGCGCGCTGCTCCGCGTGGAAGCCTGCGGCATCTGCGGCAGCGACTACGAGCAGTTCGAGGGCGTGCTGCGCACGCCGCTGCCGGTGATTCCCGGCCACGAGCCGCTCGGCACGATCGAGGCGATCGGCGACCGCGCGGCGCGGCGCTGGGGCGTCGACGTCGGCGATCGCGTCGCGGTCGAGACCATGCTCTCCTGCCGCTTCTGCGAGCCGTGCCTGGGCGGCCGCTACCACCTGTGTCGCAAGCGCCGCATCTACTCCTACATCCCGCTCTCGGAGGCGCCGGGGCTGTGGGGGGCGTACGCGCAGCACCTCTTCCTCGACGCCAACGCGATCCTGCACCGGATCGATCCCGCGCTCCCGCCCGAGACCGCGGTGATGTTCAACCCGCTGGGCGCCGGCTTCCGCTGGGGTGTCGAGATCCCGCGCACCGGGCCGGGCGACACCGTCGTGATCCTCGGCCCCGGCCAGCGCGGCCTCGCCTGCGTGCTGGCGTGCCGCGAGGCGGGCGCCGCGAAGATCATCGTCACGGGGCTCGCGGCGGACGCCAAGAAGCTCGCGCTCGCCGCCGCCTTCGGGGCCGACCACACCGTCGACGTGGAGAACGAGGACGCGAAGCGCCGGATCCAGGAGCTCACGAATGGCGAAGGCGCGCGCGTGGTGGTCGACGTCTCCTCCTACTCGACCGCTCCGGTCGCCGAAGCGCTCGACTACGCGGCGCCCGGCGGCACCGTCGTGCTGGCCGGCGTCAAGGGCTGGAAGCCGATCCCGGAGTTCATCTCCGACAAGATCGTGCTCAAGGAGATCGAGGTGCGCGGCGCGATCGGGGTGACGTCGTCGGGCTATCGCCGCGCGATCGAGCTGATCGAGGCGCGCCGCCGTCCGATCGAGCGCATGCACACCCACGACTTCGCGCTGCGCGACGCCGAGCTCGCGATCCGCACGCTCGCGCGCCAGGTGCCCGGCGACGAATCGATCCACTCCTGTCTGCTGCCGTGGCGGACCTCGTGACGGCGGATCCCGTTCGGCGCTGGGTCGAGGAGTCGCCCTACACCGCGGCGCTCGGGGTGCGCGCGGGCGAGCTGACGCGCGAGCGGGTCGTGCTCGAGCTCCCCTTCGCGGAGGCCAACGCGAACCCCGGCAAGGCGCTGCACGGCGGCTGCGCAGCCTCGCTCGCGGCGGTGGGAGGCGAGGCGGTGACGCGGCTGGTGCTGGGCGAGGCCTCGGGCCCCTGGCACACCTGCGCGCTCCAGGTCGGCTACCTGGCCGCGGCGATCGACGAGGACGTGGTGGCCACCGCCCGGCTGCTGCGCGAGGGCAAGCAGCTCTGCTTCATCGCGATCGAGGTGGCGACCCGCGCCGGCAAGCCGATCGCGCAGGCCTCCAGCGTGGTGCGCGCGCGCCTGGGCGCGCCGGAGGCGGAGCTCCACGTTTCTGGCGGCGACGACGGCGCCTCCGATCCGGGTCGCATGGGCCCCGCGATCGGGAAGCTCCCGTTCGTCGCGGGCCGCGGCATCGTGGTCGAGCACATGACGGGCGGCACGTCCCGGTTGCGCATGCCGTTTCGCGCCGCGAACGCCGACGCCTCGGGAGGCGTGCACGGGGGAGCGCTGCTGGCCCTGCTCGACACCACCGGCGCGATGGCGTCCTGGGCCGAGACGGGACCCGGGCCCTTCAAGGCATCGACGCCCGCGTTGCAGGCCCAGATCCTCGCGCCGATTCCCAAGCTCGACCTGGTGGCGTACGGGAGCATGCGCCAGCGCGACGGCGAGCTGCTCTGGAGCGACGCGGAGATCGCGAGCGCAGCGGACGGCCGGGTCTTCGCGCGAGGCACGGTCGTCTACCGGATCGTCACGTGAGACGGCCCGGGGGCCTCCGGCGTGTCGCGCGTTAGCGCGGCGCTCTTCGCCGCGCTGGCCCTCACCGCGGCGAACGCCGCGAAGCCGCTCGTGATCGACGATCCCATCTACGTCGAGTTCGCGCGGCAGGCGCTCGCGCATCCCGGCGATCCCTACGGCTTCGAGGTCTACTGGTACCGCACGCCCGAGCCGGCGATCGGATTCGGCTGGGTGCCGCCGGTGCTCTCCTACTGGCTCGCCGGGGCGATCGCGCTCTTCGGCGAGCACCCCTTCGCCTGGAAGCTCTCGCTGCTGCCCTTCGCCCTCGCCTTCACCGGCTCGCTCGCGTTCCTGTTCGGTCGCTGGGCACCGCCGCTCGCCGTGCCGGGCGTGCTCCTGCTTGCGCTCGGCCCCGCCGTGTTGCCGAGCCTGAACCTGATGCTCGACGTCCCGGCGCTCGCGCTCGGCCTGCTGGGCTACGCGCTCTTCGTGCTCGCGGGCGAGCGCCGGGACGCGCGGATCGCGCTCGCGGCAGGGCTCGCGCTCGGCCTCGCCATGCAAACCAAGTACTCGGCCGCGATCTATCCGGCGCTGGTGCTCGCGCACGGCGCGATCTACCGCCGGCCGCGCGAGGCCGGCGTGGCGTTGCTGGCGGCGGCGGGCCTCTTCGCGGGCTGGGAGGCGCTGCTGGTGGCGCGCTACGGCGAATCGCATTTCTGGACCGGCCTCGAGCGGCTGCGTACGCTCGAGATCCTCCCGGCGGTAGCCAGGGCCGACGCGGCGGCGCCCGGCAGCGCCGCGCTCTACTGGACGCTCTGCCTGCTCTCCCTGCTGGGCGGCACCGCTCTCTTCCCGGCTCTTCTTGCGAGCGTAGGGCTCGGCGCGCGTCGCCTCGTGGTGTCGGGCGCGGCGCTCGTCGCGGGCGCGGCCATCGCGGCGATCGCCCTGCTTCCCCGCCCTCCGCTCTTCGCGGCCGAGGGCTTCTTCCCGCGGCTCGCCGCCTGGAACCCGGAGCTCCTGATCTTCGCGCCGCTCGGGCTGCTCGTCTCGGGCCTGATCGGCGCCGTCGCGGTGCGGGGGCTGCGGCGCACAGGCCCGGACGGATGGCCGGATCTCGTCCTCTTCGCCTGGCTCCTGCTCGAGATCGCCGGCTTCTTCCTGATCTCGCCCTATCCCGCCGTGCGGCGCGTGATCGGAATCGGCGTGGCGGCCACGCTGCTCGCCGCCCGCGCCGCCTCGCTGCGCAGGTCCGAGCCGGACGCGCGCGCCGGAGTCCGGGTCGCGGCGGTCTTCGGCCTCGCGCTCTGCGCGCTCTACTTCGGCGCCGATCTCTCCGACGCGCGCGCGCGGCGGGCGCTCGCCGCGCGCATCGTGGAGCGCCTCCCCCAGCTCGGAGCCGACGCGCAGCACGAGACGGTCTGGTACAACGGCCACTGGGAGCTCCAGTTTTTTTTGGCGCAAGCCGGCATGCGGCCCGTGATCGCCGGCCGATCGCAGCTGCGGCCGCAGGACTGGCTGATCCTCTCCGAGCAGATGGCGGCGCCGCCGCTCAGCTTCCCGGGCGACCGGTTCCGCCAGCAGGACGAGCTCGTCGCCGCGAGCCGCTCGCCCTGGTCGACGATCCCGATCTATTACGACGGGCCGATTCCCTTGCGGCGGCAGCCCGAGATCCAGGCGAGCGTGCGCATCTTCCGGGTGACGCGCGATTGGGTCTCGCAGCTCCAGTCGTCCGCGCCACGACCGGACGCGCGCTAGCCAGGACGCCACGAATCGAGGGCGGACTCCCGATGCATCGTCAGGCGGCTTCCGGCGGGAACCCTGACACGAACGCGCCCGCGATCCGGTCCCGGATCGCAAGATTCTCCAAGTCCGCCCGGAGGCGCGGGGCTAGGGTGTCGTCCGAAGGAGGAGATCGATGGCTTCCATCCGCAGGGAGATCCGGATCGATGCGCGTCCCGAGACCGCGTGGGACGCGCTGCGCGACGTCGGGGCGCTGCACGAGCGCCTCGTCCCCGGCTTCGTCACCGCCGTGCGGCTGGAGGAGGGCGCCCGCATCGTCACTTTCGGCAACGGCCTGGTGGCGCGCGAGCTGATCGTCGACCTCGACGACGAGCAGCGCCGCCTGGTCTGGTCGGCCGCCGGCGGGCGCCTGACGCATCACAACGCCTCGGCGCAGGTGTTCCCGGACGGCGCCGCGGGCTGCCGCTTCGTCTGGATCGCGGACCTGCTCCCCGACGCGATGGCGCCCGCGATCGCGGCGATGATCGAACAGGGCATCGCGATCATCCGGCAGACGCTCGAACGCAGCGAGCACCTGGCTTCAGCTGCGGGCCGCGGCGCGCCCGGTGACTCCGCGCGGAGTCAGGAACCCGAGCACTCCCGCGACGAGGAACAGCGCGGCGACGTCGCCCGGTAGATGTCCGTGTTCGGCGGGATCGACGAGCGCCTGCACGGCCATGATTCCGCCGTGGACGACGCTCGACCAGACGGTGAACCAGATCAGGCTCAGGTGGGCCTCGGGCTGGCGCGATGCCCAGAGCAGGAACACGCCGAGGGTTGCGTAGATGCCCACGATCATCTGCTCGTACTCGTGCTGACTGGGCTGCCAGGCCCAGCCGGAGGGCCACAGCACCATCAGCGGATACACGAGCAGGAACGCGATCCCGAACGCGAAGAGCGCAACGCGAAGCTGTCGACTCCGATCCGTCATACCCGTCACCTCACTCCTCGAGTTTGAAGACCCGCCGCGCATTGCCCGATAGGAACGCCTGCTTCGCCTCGTCGCCGAGGGCGAGCGCCTCCACGCCCTCGAGGCAGGCCGACGCCGTGAGCATGGGATAGTTGCTGCCGAACAGGACCTTCCGGGCGCCGCGTCCCCGCATGAACTCGACGAAATCCGCCGGGTAGCGGGTCGCCTTGTAGGCGGACGTGTCGATGTAGAGATTCTCGAACTTGGTGGCCAGCGAGATGATCTCCTGCGTCCAGGGCGCGCCGATGTGACCGGCGACGATCCGCAGCTCCGGAAACTCGAGCGCCACGTTCTCCAGGTAGGGGATGGGACGCCCCGTCTCCGACGTCCGCAAGGGCCCGGTGTGTCCCACCTGGAGACAGAACGGAATGTCGAGCTCGATGCACTCCGCGTAGAGCGGGTAGTAGCGCCGATCGTCCGGCGGCAGCCCCCAGAGCCAGGGCACGATGCGAAGCGCCCGGAACCCGAGCTCCCGGACGCAGCGCCGGAGCTCGCGCACCGCGGGCATCGGCTGCGCGAGGTCGACCGACGCCACGCCGATCAGGCGATCGGGATGCGCGCGCACGAACGACGCGACTTCGTCGTTGTCGATCAGCGCGCCCTGCGGACCCCACCAGGCGGCGACCAGCCCGAGCCCGACGCCGGCCTTGTCCATCGTCTCGAGAGTGAGAGACAGCGGGACGTCCGAGCTCCAGTCGTCGCGCATCCAGCGGCGAAGCGAATCGAGGAACGGCTGCGCCAGGAAGCGCCGCGTCGGATGCTGCATCCAGGCATCGACGATTCGCATCGATCACCCAGGCTGCGCCTGGCTGGGCTCCAGTCGGACGAAGTATCTGGGCGGGAAGCCCGTCAGGATCCGGAAGAAGACCGGAAGACTGTTGTCGCTGTCGACTTGATCATGCTCCGCGCCCGTGACGGGGACGGCTCGGTAGTCGCCCTGCTGGCCATCCAGCGTTGCCTTCACCTGCGGATTCGCGAGCGCGCGCTCGTACCAGGCCCGGGGCCAGTGGTTGGCGGCGACGTAGAGCTGCCCGCCGCTCTCGAGGCGCGACACGACGCGGTCATGCGAGGTTCCGTCCGCATCGATGGTGGTGATGACGAGGATCTTCCCAGACTTGGGTTGGAAGAATCCGATCATGGACTCGAACGCGACGACGATTCCGACGTAGACCAGGATCACGATCGCGATGATCTTGAATGCCTTCATCGATGGACTCCCCGTGCCGCAGGCGCCGGCCCACCCGACGCGCGCCGCCCTACGTTAGGCAGTGGACAGCCGATCCGCCCGTGGCCAGACGTACCGGCAGCTGCGCACCACGGCGCCGCCGTGGGTCTCCATGGTCGATGCGCCGGCATTCCGGCCGCCCAGGTCTTCGTAGAATCGCCTCGCGGTGGAATTCGCCTCTAGAACCCAGAGATACACCCCCAGGTCGGCATACCCGGCGGCGAGCCAGGCTCCGGCTTGCCGCATCAACGACGATCCGATCCCATTCCGCTTGGAGTCGTGGACGACATGCAGGTTGTCGATGAGGGAGCCCCACTCGCGATCGTGGGCGCCGTACGCGCAGACGAAGCCAACCAGGTCCGCGCCATCGAGGGCCAGCTGAACGAGCTGCTGCGGCGTCGGATGATCGAGCCTCTCACGCCACACCCGCAGCCGCTCCCCGATCAGGTCTCCATCCAGGAACGCGTCGTGGAACGAGCCGCGATAGCTCTCCCGCCAGCTGCGCGCGTGAAGCGACGCGATGGCTTCCGCATCCGATGCTTTCGCGAGCCGATACTCGATCATCTACGCCCTTCGCGACGCGTCTTCGCATCCATGGTCACTCCCGGTCGGGCGCGCCGAGTGGAAGAGGGGACGATGGGACCGCGCCTCCTCGGAGTGTTTGGGAGAGAAACCCGAGAATCCGACGCTCGTACTCGATCGGGTTGAAGCGATGGAAGTCGACATGGGCCGCGCCGGGGATGACCCAGAGCGACTTGGGATCGGGCGCCGCCTCGAAGAGCCGCTGCGAATCCGAGAGCGTGGTATGGCGGTCCTCGGCGCCTGCGATCAGAAGCAGGGGAGCGCGGATCTCGCGAATTCCGTGGATCGGAGCGATCGCCTCTGGATCGGCGTCGAGCCGGAGCCGGACCTGCAGCAGCAGCAGGGGCGCAAGGAATTGCGCGAGCGGTCCGAGTCGAATCGCGATGCGATTGGCGACCGCCTCTCGAAGCGTCGGATAGACCGCTTCGAGCACGAGTGATTGCACGGGAAGCGGCTCCGGGCCCAACAAAGCGGAAGCGCCTCCCTGCGAGACTCCCAGGTAGCCGACGCGTTCCGCAGCGAGCTTCGCGTGAAGGAACGCGACCGCGGCGAGCGAATCCAGAGACTCCAGATGGCCGAACGTGATCTGGTCCCCGGGGCTCTCGCCGTGCGCCTGGGCATCGAAGAGCAACACCGAATACCCGGCCCGCGACAGGAATTCCGCGCGCCCGACCATTTCGAGCCGATTCGAACGCACCGAGTGAGCCAACACCAACGCGCCTCGACCCGCCGCTCCCTGGACGAGCCACCCCTGAATGGTGCTCCCCGAGGAGCTCGGAAAGCTGACGGGCGCGGCGTCGAGGGCGCCCGGCGCGGGGCCGATCGCGTGCATCGCTGGAGCGGAAAGGGCCGACCCGAGCCGCCACGCCGCCGCAACGCCGACGCCGGCTGCGACCGCCGTGATCAGAGCGAGCCTTCGGGCGCGCGACTTCATCATTCAGCGATGAGGCTCGAGCGCCGGGAGCCCCGTGCGTGCACGGTACCACGCCGTATCGTTCAGATGCGGGAAGGCCTCGTCGGGCACGGGCACGTCGAGGAAGCGGCAGATGGGCTCCCAGCCGTCGCCTGCCCGGTAGACGAGCAGCCTCGAGGCCGGAATCGCATCGATGACGGCCTGGTTGTGCGCTTCGAACACGCGCTTGGCATGGGCGCGATCTTCGAGGCGGCCCGCGAAGGTCCGCTGGAAGATCAGCTCGTACACCATCGCGTGGAATTCGTGGATGATCGGGGGCGCGTTCTCCGGGGGGCGCTGCGTCATCACCTGGTAGATGGTGTTCATGACGCTGTCGTACCAGCGGTCGGAGTCGCGCAGCGACAGCAGGACCTTCGCATCGGGGTAGCGTGCCGCCAGCTCGCGCCAGAAGGCCGCGGCCGGCCAGTCGACCGTGGCCCGGTAGCCGGCGAAGATCGCGTCCCAGTCGTGGGAGCCGCTCCGCGTCTGCTCGAGCCAGTGCCGTCCCCGCTCGGGCGCGGCGAGCACCTCGATCATGTGGTAACAGGGCGCGTACCCGATCCGCTCGAGCGCGGCCTTGAGGGAGAGCGTTCCGGTGCGCCCCAGACCGGCGCCGATCAACTCGAGTGTCATCGAGGCTCCCGCCCGACGCGTCTCTGCAAGGTCTTCCAGGTGGCCGCCGCCTCCCACCCGTTGTGCACCCAGAACCTCGCCCCTTCCTCGTTGGCGTCGTAGAGGAAGACGTTGCAGCGCGGGATCCGGGCCTGCTCCAGCCGGCCGAGGCAATGCTCGAGCAGGCGCTTGGCGACGCCGCGTCGCCGGTAGGATCGGGAGACGGCCAGGTGGTGGACGGTTCCGCGCCGCCCGTCGTGACCGCAGAGCACTGCGCCGATCAGCCGACCCTCCGCGGACGCAGCGACGGCGCTGAGGTCCGCAGCGAGAAGCTCGCGAATCGTGTGCTCGGCGTCGGATGACATCGACTGCCTTCTCACGGGCCGCTCGACGGATGGAGCTCCGTGCGGCCGCGCGGAATGCTACCACGCCGCGTGCTTCAGGCGCGTGTCGGACGGCTGGCTCGGGTTCGCCGCGCACCATGCTTGGTGAACATGACGGAGGATTGCGGGATAGATGAGCACGCGGCGGAATGGGTCGATCAGCGCCATATAGAACGCGGTGAGGCGATTGACCGGCGCGACGAAGATGGCCCAGAACAAACGGTAGCCCCCGGAGCACGGTTCGAAGGCGAATACCGAGAAGGCATGGACGGTGGCGTTTCGAATCTCACTGACGGCCTCGAAGGGACGAACGTAGATGGCCGTGAATGGACCATCGGCGGAACCCGGCTCGATCAGCGACTGCTTCCGGTCCTCGTCAGAAAGGCGGTGCATGAAGGACTGGGCACTGGGAGTCCGAGTCGTGGAATCCCACCGGAAGGCGCGACCGAGCCACTTGCGGAGTTGGAACAGGCCACGCACGACGGGGTTGAGCGACACGAGACTCTCGGAGCTCATGAAGGCTCGCGCATCGGAAAGCGTGCGGTTGGGCCCGCCGCCCGGAAGCTCGACCATCCACACATCGTGGAGCGGAACGTCTGCGAGCAGCGCATGCGCACGAAGGTCCAGCCGCCGAAAGCTGGCCGGATCTACGCGAGACCAACCGGGCATCCGCTCCACTTTGCCGCCGTCCAATGAATGTCCGCAATCACTGAAAACGGCTGGGGTCCGTCTGGATCGCTTTGGTCAGATCTTCGATGCAGTTGGATATCGCATCGTGCATCATGCCGTATCGGTCCGATCTGCGCGCGCCGGATCGCATCTCCAAACGACCGCTCCGCTCTCCGCCCCCTTCAGCTCCAATCCGATCTGCAAGCTGTTCCTGGCGTGACCCATGGGAAGCCCGAAGAGCCATAGGTAGGGAGCATAGGCCAATAGGCCGTAGCTGATGATCTTCCCCTCGTACCGGAACTCGTCGACGTGACCCTGAAGGATGAGGTCGATCTCGGGCTCGTGCTCACGCTCCGTGAAGAAGACCTCTCGAAAGAGGTTCGCCGCGTGCAACTCCGATACCACGGCCTGCGCGAGATCCTCGCGGGGGCGGATCTGGTAGGTGCCATGTGTCAGGAAATGGCCGCCGCCCTCGATTCGGTTGTACTACGCGTGCGGGAGACAGCGGTGCGGAGCCGAGGCTTGGCGAATTCGGTCTGTAGCTCCACGCTCCAGCGCTGGAGCAACCCACCAGGATCAAGAGCGTCGAGCTGACCGCGCTCCGGATTCCGCCCATCGCGATGAGGCCCCCCCTGATTCGAGGCGCCGCCCGCGGATCGCAGCTCCGCCGCGGCCGCGCCCGATCCTACCATGAGTCGTGTCGGGCTGAAGCGGATCGATCGTTCAGCCCCGCGGTGCGAGCTCGTAGAGCCAGAGGTAGCCGGAGGTCACCGCCTCCATCGGGATCTCCCTCCCGTCAGCGTATTTGCGGCTCAGCTCCGCCAGGAGCGGCGCCACGCTCGGGCCCTCCTGGATGCGAACCAGCCGGCGCTCGTAGAGCGAGTCGCCGATGCGGAGGAGGATGCGCGGGTCTTTCTCGGCCTCGAGCGGCCACCGCTTCCAGAGCTTGCCCCACCAGGTCGTCATGTAGCCGCAGGGGATGTAGGCCTTGCCCTCGTGATCGAGGATCCAGGTCGTCCGCGAGCGAGCCGGGTCGAGCAGCTGGAACTCGACCTCCCGCACATCGCGGACGAAGGACCAATCGGGCTCGGAGCCGCTGACCAGCTCGCCGCTCGTGAAGGGGCCACCGGCGATGATGGCGATGGGCCCGTCGGCAAAGCGGGCTCCAACGAGCAGGCCACCCACGATCACGAGCAGCAGGGCGAGCAGACCGCCCACGACGCGCAAGAGGGATTTCATGAGAGTCCTCCCAGATCCGCCGTCAGCTCAGGCGGCCCGTTGGGCGGCGCGCAACCAAGGGCGCGCCGCTAGTGGATGTCCTGACCGAACACGATTTCGATGCCGTTGGGGTCCCGAACCTTGAAATCGCGAATCTGATGGATGCCGGTCGGGGGACGCTCGCCACCTCTCGCCAGATGGATCGCAGAGTTGTCGCGCCAGACGACGGAGTACTCCTCATCGCGAAGTCCCACTTGAAGCCGAGGATGTCGCGGTAGTAGGCCGCGGTCGCCTTTACATCGGCAACCTGCAAGACGGGCGCGCCTTGAATGAACTGCTTGGGATCCGAGGTCGGACGATCGGACATCCCTGATCCTCCTCTCCGGCTCGCTCGCGCCGCCCAGGGATCGGCGCCCGGCTGCAACATCTTGCTGGGAGGCAGCCTACTCGACGAACGTGTTCGCTACGCGCTGGGAATTGAGCATGTACGGAATCCAGACAGCCCCTGCAATCAAGGATCGGGAGAGCTCGCGAGCAGTATCCGGGTCGAACATCGGTTCGTCGGGCAATACGCGCGATCCCAACCATGCGTCGCATAGAATGAAGAGCAGGTTCGCAACCGCGTATGCGATGTACAGGTTGGGAAATCGGCGCGATCGTTTGAAGAACAAGAAGAGCAGAATCAGGCTGACCAGGATGAACGCCGAATTGCCGACCAACTCGAACATGAGCAAAGGCGCCCAGAGTGCGTGATACACCTCGCTGCCGGGTGACGTCAGGGCTTCCCACGTGCCGCCTTGGAAGATCGGCGGAAAAGTCTGGATGAGGACGGCAGCCAGTCGCAGTGGTGAAATGACAAGCCCAAGGCCTACCAATGCGAGCCACCCGCCCAGCCCGACGAGTGTCCGCGAGTCCTGCGCTGTGGCTCTTTCGCTCATCGCGCTGCCGCCCAACGGATGGCCGCCAGGCTGCGGCCTCCGATGATCCTACCATGATCCGTGTTGGCCGAGGCAGCACGATTGGCAGAAGCCCGCGGCCCTCAGCTTCACTGGCTTCCTGGGCCGCAGTCAGCCCTTGCTGAGGGAATAGACCAACGATACGAGGCCCAATCCAGCAAGCACCATCGAAGGGGAGTAGTCTGGGCGGCTCGCCGTGTACTCGGATGCGTTGTCAGGGTTGAATCGAAGGGAGAACTTGCGATCGGGAGGGCCGTCGAAAGTCAGCTCTGCTCTGTGTGGTACGCCGTCTACCACGTAGACCAGCTCGGCGTAGTAGACGATCTCGGGCCCCATGCTGCCCTGCCCCGTTCTTTGGAGTTTGAGCTGCCTCGCGAACTTGCTCGGGCTCAACCCGATCGGACCGACGAGTTCGAAGCCGATCACCTCGGCCTCGACAGGAATCCAGTGGGCGAGGCGCCAGGATCGGATCGCGGTTGTGATCGCGGCGAGGAAGAGTGCCGCGCTCATCAGCGTGCTCTCAAAGCGCATCGTCTGCGGCCCAACGGATGCGCGCCAAGCTGCAGCCGCGCGTGATGCTACCGCGATTCGTGTCTAGCACTACCGCCCGTGCGGCAGAAGCCCGCCGCCGTCAGCTTCACTGGCTTGTTGGGCGGCAACCTTGCTACCGAGCAGGGGCTGCAACCGGTGTTGCATCAACAGGCCCCTCGAACGCGATGAAGAGCACACAGGGCTCTTCGCTCTCGCAACGCCCACGGTGTACCGCCTTCGCAGGGCCGTACGCGTACATGCCGGGTCTGAGAATGACAGGCTCTTGGCCATCGTAAGTGACATGAAGTTCGCCTGAGACCAGCACCATGCGTTCGGGAGAAGTATGCCAGTGGGCGGGTAGGTCGTATCGGGCCGGGACTCGGAAGAAGACGTCAGCGTTGGGCTGAGCCGGTTCGCCGTGAAGCGCCGCGATCTGACAACCTGCCGGAAAGAATGCCGGACAGGGGCCCCACTGGAGTTCGGCGTCGCCTGCGCTCCGAGCAAGCGCCAGTTCGCGCGTCGCCTCTTTCGCGAACGCCGGAGCGACCACGCCGATTGCAACTAGGAGTGTCGCCGTCGCGCCGAGGAAGGCCCGCACTGTCAGAATACGCAGCGCTGACATTGGAGATTCCCTCCCTCCCGTTGCCGCCCATCGGATGGCCGCCAAGCTGCGGCCGCCGATGATGCTACCACGATCCGTGT
>DATBRV010000140.1:0-12192 GCA_036560145.1 Myxococcota bacterium | reverse complement strand
GGAGACGACGGCGTCGAACGATTGGCCGACGCGCGTTTCCACGACGAGCGCCGCGGCCGCCTTCCGCACCTGCCGCTCGACCTTGTTCGCCGCGTCCTCCTGCTGCGTGCAGTGCGCCGCCACCCGCTCCAGCTCTCCGAGCCCGTAGGGCGACGGATGATCCGCCAGCGTCGCCTTGAGCAGCCGCTGCGTCACGAGGTCCGGATACCGCCGGTTCGGCGCCGTCGAATGCGTGTAGTCGCGCACCGCAAGGCCGAAGTGGCCGATCGGCTCGCGGCCCGGCACGTCGACGGCGTATTCGCCGGAGCCCATCAGCTTCACGATCGTGAGCGACAGGTCGGGGAAGCGCAGCGGATCGACCCGCTTTCGCCTGCGCAGGAAGGCCTCGAGCGCCGTGCAGTCCGGCTCGGCCGGGAGTCGCTCGCCG
This sequence comes from Myxococcota bacterium, assembly GCA_036560145.1. Lineage (GTDB taxonomy): Bacteria > Myxococcota_A > UBA9160 > UBA9160 > SMWR01 > DATBRV01. The sequence goes on along the minus strand of DATBRV010000140.1, from coordinate 11,765 downwards.
ACGTCGGCCGCCACGCCGACGATCCGTTCCCAGCGCTCGGGCGAGCGCAGCACGCGGCGCAAGGAGGGCAAGCCGTGGTCCTCGAGAAAGCGAGCCGTGACGCCGTTGACCGCGATCATCAGGTCTTCGATCAGCTCGCGCGCGCGGTTCTTGGCCTGCTGCTGGAGGTCGCGGATCGCGTCGCCGGCGAACACCGCCCGCGGCTCGATCGTCTCGAGATCGAGCGCTCCCCGCTCATGCCTCACGTCCCGCAGCCGCTGCGCGGCGGCGTCCTGCCAACGCAGATTCTCCTCCAGGCCGGGCACGGCGGCGAGCGCTTCGGGCGGAGACGCGCCGTCTTCGAGCCATGCTGCCACGGTGTCGTAGGCGAGCTTCGCGTGGTTGCGCACCGTCGCGCGGTAGACCTCGGCTCGCTCCACGGCGCCTTCGTCGGAGACGACCAGCTCGGCCACGACCGCGAGCCGGTCCTGGTCCTGCCCCAGCGACGTCAGGTCGGTCGAGAGACGCTCCGGGAGCATCGGGTAGATCTTCGCGGCGGTGTAGACGGAGGTGGTATTCTGCGCAGCGCGGCGGTCGATCGCGGAGCCCTTCTGGACCAACGCGTCCACGTCCGCGATCGCGACCCAGATTCGTGTCACTCCATTCCTGGGCTGCTCCGCCGCCGAGAGCTGGTCGAGGTCCATCGAGTCGTCGTTGTCGATCGAGCACCACGAAAGCTCCCGCAGGTCGCGCACCGCGGGATCCGATGCCGGGGCCTCGAGCCGAGCGACCTCGGCGGTCACTTCGCGCGGGAATTCCGGCTCGAAGCCTCGCTCGCGCATGGCGCGGTCGGCGATCCGTTCCAGGTCCTCGCGATCGTGGCGTCGGCGTGTCATCGGGAGCCCTCGTCATGAGCCTCGATCGGCATTCGCACCGGACCATACCCGCTCGGCATCGCGGCGCGCCGCCAGGAAGAGCGAGCGCTGCTGGGCGTGGATCGCGGCGGGGTCGCGCGCCTGCTCTGGCGCGACCAGGCCCAGCGAGCGGCCGATGCCCCGGGCGGCGTCGAGCGCGCTGCTGCCGAGCGCCAGGATTCCGCCGCCGAGGCCCTCGGCCGCCGATTCCCCCGCCCCGAACACGTCGCCGTGCGCGAGTCCATCGATGACACCGACGGCGCCGCCGACGACCGCGCCGCCGGTCTCCCAAACGACATCGCCGACGCGGCCCAGGCGCGTGAAGGGAAGCTCCCAGAGCGCGATGAGCTGGCTGGAGCCGTCGAGAACGGGAGCGTCGAACGGCCCGCCGAAGAGCAGCGTGAGCGGGCGTTTTCGCTCGGGCGAGGTCGCGACCGCGGCGCCCCGGCGGATGATCCCCTTGCGCACGTCCATCGAGACGACCAGATCGAGGTGGTCCACACCGAGGCTGGAACGCTGGGTGGCGTCGACGTAGGCGGGGAAGGAGTCGAGATCGATCCCGGTGAGGGCGGCGTGGGCGACGAAGGCCGGCTCCGAGCCATCTGACGACGTCGTCCAATGGACGATCGTCAAGAGCGCGGGCTCGCGCCCCTTCTGCTGCAGCTTCGCGTCGAGGGTGATCTGCCCGAAGCGGTCCTGCGGCTCTCCGCTGCCCGTCTGCATGTCGAGCACGGCGGCCTCGATGCCGACGATGCGCAACGTCACGCCGCGCGCACGGTCGTCACATTCGACGGTGCCCCCGTGGACGAGCACTTCCTCCCACAGGGTCGCGGGCCGCGGCGCCGCCTGGAGTTCGGTCGTCCGCCGCTCGATGATCTTCATGACGTTCGTGCGCCCGTCGGCCTCGACGCGCGCGTGGACCACCGGATCCTCGAAGACGAGACGTTCGACGACGGTGCGACCCCGGTAGAGTCCGCGCAGCGAGACCCGCACTTCCAGCCGCTTTGCGCTCAGGACCTCCTCATCGCCGTCGAGGAGCCGCACGCCGTGGAGCTCCGTGCTGCCCTCGCCGATGGACAGATCCTGCCGCTCGGCCGTCATCGTCAATCCGTACCGAGCCCACAGATCGGGCAGGAGCTTGGAGCGGACGTACCACGGCGCGGCGAGCCAGCCCGCGGCGACCAGCGCAGCGAGCACCGCGCATGCGCTGAGCGCCCAGCGAACCCACCGTTGCCGCAGAACTGGAGTTGCCCCTTTCGCGGATCGCTCGGCCGCCGGCAGGCGGCGCCGACGCATTCGGAAGGATCGGACGGGCGAGCGGGATACTACTCGAGGTTCCGACCGCGGGGCCTCGGCGACCCTTCCACTGGGATTTCTGGCTTGCGCCCGCGCCCCGGAGCGCGGAAGCTCGCCAGGCGGACCTTCCCGCGCTCGGGTCGATCGTGCTTCGAATTGCCGTTCGCATGCTAGCCGCCGTCCTCGGAATCGCCTCCGCGGCGGGCTGCGCCAGCTTCGTCGCCGGCCTCTCGCCGCAGGGCCCGCCGGCCGGAAGCGAGAGCGCGCTCCGGCTCGCCCCGGGGCCCTACGCGGTCGTGCGACGCGACGCCACGCTCGTCGACGCCAGCCGTCCCACGCCCGCGAACGGGAGCTTCGCGGGCGCCCCCACGCGCACGCTCGAGACGACGCTCTGGGCCCCGGAGTCGATCGCCGGGCCGCTCCCTCTCGTCCTCTACAGCCATGGTTTCCTGTCGCTTCGCCACGAGGCGGCTCCGCTCGCGGAGCACCTCGCGAGCCACGGCTACGCGGTGGTATCGGCGCAGTTCCCGCTCTCGAACTGGAACGCGCCCGGGGGCCCCACGCTGCACGACATCGCGAGTCAGCCGGGCGACGTCCGCTTCCTGATGGACTCCCTGCTCGCCGGGGCACCCGGGCTTGCGCTCCCGGCGCCCCTCGATCCCGAGCGGATCGCGGCGATCGGATTCTCGCTCGGCGGGCTCACCACGACGCTCGTGGCGTTCCACCCCGAGTTGCGCGATCCGCGCGTGCGAGCCGCGATCTCGATCGCCGGACCCGGCGCGCTCTTCTCGCCGCGCTTCTTCTCGTTCGCGCCGGTTCCGCTGCTCGTGATCGCGGCCACTCACGACGCGATCATCGACTTCCCGAGCAACGCCACTCCGTTGCTCGAGCGCGCGCCGCATGCGGCGCTGCTCACGCTCGCGCAGGGGACGCACATGGGCTTCTCGGGAACAACCGCGCTGTGGTTCCAGCTCTGGCCGAATCCCGATACCGTCGGCTGCAACCAGCTCGAGCGCAGTCTTCGCGCGCAAGAGGACGGCGACAACCCATTCGCAGCGCTCGGAGGTGCGGAGCAGGGGATCGTCCTGAAGGGCTGGGGACGCCGCCCGTGCACCGGTGAGTTCGCTTCCGGCGCCATGCGTCCCGCACGACAGCAGCGCTTGCTGAGCCTCGGAGTGCGCGCCTTCCTCGACAGCCAGCTCGGCGTGACGCCGCGGGAACGGCGCGAGGCCTGGCACTACCTCGCCGAGACGCTGCCGCGCGAGGCTCCGGACGCGAGCTTCGCGTCGCACGGTATTCCGGAGCCGCGCATCGCGGCCCCTTCGCGCAGCGACCGATGAGCCCTCCACCCGTTGCGGATGTTCGCGCAGGCCAGAGCCGGGGCGGGGCGCTAGTCGGACGCCGCTCGCCAGCAGGCCCGATCACGCGCGCGATCAGCCAGACCGCGAGATTCTGGGTGTGGTGATTCCGAGCGGAATCCGATCGTCGGTGGATGAGCCGCTGTGAAGGCCGCCGGTGAGGATGACGGCGACCACGAATCCCGGAACGAACGGAACCTCGATCGCGTGAAACAGCGCGGAGCCGTACCCGCGACCCTCCCCGGCCCAGAGAGCCAAGCCGCCAGCTCTGCCCGAATCCGGAGCCGCAGCGCCCAAAGCGCGCATGGTACCCTGACGCCCGCGTGAGCAAGACACCGGCGATCGAGCGGATCGAGCTGTTTCCCCTCCGCGTGCCGTTTCGAGAGGCGGTGCGCGCGGCCATGGCTCGCTCGCAGGGCGGCCTCGGCATGGCGATCCCGGCCGAGGAGCCCTGGACCGGCGGCGATTTCGTGATCGCCCGCCTCACCGCCGAGGACGGTTCGCGGGGTGTCGGCGAGGCCTTCGTGTGGCTCCCCGAGACGGGCGTTTCTCCGGCCCAGGTGATCGACGCCGTGGTCCACGGGCTGGGGCGCTACCTGCTCGGCGCGAGTCCCTTCGACGTGGTGCCGCTGCGCGCGCGCATGGACGCGAACGTAGCGCGCAGCGAGGTGGCCAAAGGCCTCCTCGATCTCGCCTGCTACGACCTGATGGGTCACGTCAGCGGGTCGCCCGCGTGCGATCTGATGGGTGGACGCGGCGCCGGTTCGCTGCCGCTCACCGCCCTGATCCCGCTCAGCGACGACGACTCGATGCTCGAGCTCGCACTCGCCTTCCAGCGCGGCGGAACGCGGAGCTTCCGCCTCAAGCTCGGCTGCGGGCCCGACGCCGACCGCCGGATCGTCGCACGTGTACGCGAGGCGCTGGGATCCGAAATGCGCCTGCGCGTCGACTACAACCAGGCCTATACCCCTGACGCCGCGGTGCAGGCGATCGCCGCGATCGCGCCCTTCGGGATCGACTGCGCCGAGCAGCCGGTGCGCGCCGACGACTGGCTCGGCATGGCCCGCGTGCAGCGGGCCGTCGACGTCCCGCTGATGGCGCACGAGTCCTGCTTCTCGCTCACGGACTTCACGGTGCTGCTCGAGCTGGGCGCGGTCCGCATGCTGGGCGTCAACACCGAGCGACCCGGCGGCCTCACGCAGGCGCTGCGCGCGATCGACTACGCCGCCTGCCGCGGGGTCGGGACGATCCTGCACAACCAGCCGCTCGGTATCGCATCAGCCGCGCAGATCCACCTCGGCGCGGCGCGCGCCTCCGTCCTCGGTCACGCCATGGAGCTGTTCGGACACGTGATGCTGGAGGACGACCTGATCCTCGCGCCGCTCGACTACTCGGGGGGCCACGTGCGCGTGCCCGAAGGGCCGGGATTCGGCGTCGCGCTCGACGAGGCCGCGCTCGACCGCTACGCGACCGGGCCGGCCAGCGTGCTCGAACGCTAGCCATGGTCGCGAGCGCAGCTCCGGCAGTCCTCTATGCAGGCGGCGAGATCCTGACGCTCGACCCGGAGCGACCGATGGTGCGCGCGCTCGCGACGCTCGGAGAGCGGATCCTCGCCGTAGGCGACGCGCACGCTTGTCGCTCCGCGCTGCGCGCCGCCGGCGTGCACGAGATCGCCGAGCTGGATCTCGGGGGCCGCTGCCTGCTCCCCGGTTTCATCGACACCCATCTGCACCCGATCCCCCTGCTCTACTTCGATCTGAACGCCGACCTGCGCGGCGTGCGCTCGATCGCGGCGCTCCAGGACCTGCTGCGCGCCGCGGCCGGCCGGCTCGGACCGGACGAATGGCTGGTGGGCCTCCAGCTGCAGGACGAGGACCTCGTCGAGCGGCGTCTCCCCACGCGCGCCGAGCTGGACGCGGCCTGCCCCGAGCGGCCGCTGGTGGTGATGGAGCAGGACGGGCACAGCGGCGTCGGCAACAGCCGGGCGCTCGCGGCCGCGGGGATCTTCGCGTCGACGCCCGACCCGGCGGGCGGCAGGATCGCGCGCGATTCCGCCGGCGTTCCCACCGGGGCCTGCTTCGAGACCGCCGCGCAGCTGCTGTTCGGCGCCGTCCCGCCGCCCGACCTCGAGCGCCTGCGCGAGACGGCCCGGGCATCGTTCACCCGCTTGGCGACCTGCGGCATCACCTCGGCCGGTGTGATCCTCCAGACCGACGAGGAAGGACCCGCCGGCGCCGCGGGCCGCCTCGAGTCGCTCGCGATGCAGCTCCTGCTGGACGAGGCCCCCTTCGCCACCTACGCGATCCTGGTAGGCCGCAACATCGACGCCGCGCTCGCGGCGCGCGCGACGCCGCTCCACGACCCCGCGCGGGGCCGCCGGGTCGGCGGCTTCAAGATTTTTGCCGACGGCACCTTCGGGAGCTGCACGGCCCACATGCGCGAGCCTTTCGCCGACCGTCCCGGCACCAGCGGCTTCCTCACGCTCGGGGAGGAGGAGATTCTCGCCCGCATGCGCGCCGCACACGCGGCCGGGCTCCAGATCTGCGTACACGCGATCGGCGACGCCGCCATCGAGCGGTGCGTAGCGCTCTTCGCCGAGCTGCTCACCGAGGCGCCGCGCGCGGATCATCGCCACCGGATCGAGCACGCATCGCTGGTGCCCCCGGCGCTCGCGGCCCGCATCGCAAAGCTCGGGCTCTGCATCTCGACACAGCCCCTCTTCATCCATTCCGAGAAGGCGTGGCTCGGGCGCCGCCTCGGCCCCGCGCGGGCGCGCGACGTCTACCCGCTGCGCTCGCTCCTCGACGCCGGGATCGTGGTCGGCGGCGCATCGGACGCGCCGGTCGAATCGCTCGACGTCCTCCACGCGATCCAGTGCTGCGTCACGCGCGAGGGTTTCGAGACACAGCAATCGATCTCGCCGCTCGAAGCGCTCCGGCTCTTCACGCGCGACGCGGCCTACCTCCAGTTCGAGGAGCACGAGAAGGGGACGCTCGCTCCCGGCAAGCGGGCCGACCTGGTGGTGCTCTCGGCGAGCCCGCTCGCGGTCCCGTCCGACCGGATCGCGGGCCTCCGCGTGCTGCGGACGATCCTGGCCGGGCGCGTGGTGCACGACGGGCTCGCGGGGCACGGCGCATGAGCCCGCCCTCCCCGGCGGAGTGCTTCTCCCGCTCCTACTCGGAGGCCCGGACCGCGTTCCTGGAGACCAGCGCGAAGAGCGGCGGGGCGCTCAGCTCGATCCGCCACCCGCTGCGCGGCCCCGACGGCGCCCCGCTCTTCCTCGACGCCGCGCGCTTCGGGTCTGCGCACGCGCGGCGCGTCCTCTTCGTCGCCTCGGGCACGCACGGAATCGAGGGCTTCTGCGGCTCGGGCATCCAGGGCTTCCTGCTCGGCGACGGCCTCGCGGGGCGCCTTTCCCGAGACGTGGCGCTCGTGCTGGTACACGCCGTGAATCCGTGGGGCTTCGCCTGGCTGCGGCGCGTGAACGAGGACAACGTGGACCTGAACCGGAACTTCCTCGATCACACGGCGCCCTACCCGGAAAACCCCGAGTACGACGCCCTCTACGACGTCGTGAATCCAGCGAAGCTCGACGCGGAGGCGGTCGCCGCCACCCACGCGGCGCTGCGCGCGCTCGCGCAGGAGCGCGGCTCCGCCGCGGTCTACCGGGCCTTGTCGGGCGGCCAGTATGCCCATCCCCGCGGCGTCCAGTTCGGCGGCCGCGCCCCGACCTGGTCGAACCGCAGCCTACGCGAGCTCTGGGCCCGGCACGCGGGCGACGCCGAGCTCGCCGTGAACATCGACCTGCACTCGGGCCTCGGCCCGCGCGGCGTCGGGCTGGTGCTTCAGACCGCCCGCCAGGACGCCCTCGACGCCCGCCTCGCGCGCGCCTGGTGGCCCGAGGTGATCCGCGCCGAGCCCGCGCAGGGGAGCGACGCCGCGCTCGTGAGCGGGCTGATCGGACCCGCCTTCGTCGCAGCGCACGCGGCCGGCGTCGGAGTCGTGCTCGAGTTCGGCACGCTCGAGATGGCGCAGGTAGTCGAGGCCGTGCAAGCCGACAACTGGCTCCACCATCACGGCCGGCGCGACAGCGAGGAAGGCCGCGCGACCCAGCGCCGCATGCGCGATGCCTTCTTCCTGGAGGAGGTAGACTGGGAGGAGCAGGTCTGCGCGAGAGCGCTGGACGTCGTCGAGCGCGCGCTCGTGGGCATGCTCGCCTTCGGACCGGAGGATCGCGCGTGAGCGAGTCCGCGCTGCGCGTGCGCGAAGCCGATCCTTCCGACCGCGACGTGCTGGTCGGTTTCGCGCGTGCAATGGCGCACGAGACCGAGGGGAAGGATCTCGACCTCGAGACCGTACGCCCGGGCGTCGCCGCCTTCCTCGCCGACCCGGCCCGCGGCCGCGCCTTCGTCGTCGAGTCCGGCGCCGAGGTCGTGGCGACGCTCTATCTCACGTTCGAGTGGAGCGACTGGCGCAACGGCTTCTTCTGGTGGATCCAGAGCGTGTACGTCCGGCCCGCGGAGCGCCGCCGCGGCCACTACCGCCGCCTGCATGATCACGTCCGCAGCCTCGCCGCGCGGGCCGGCAACGTCTGCGGCCTGCGCCTCTACGTGGAACGCGAGAACCGCAGCGCACAGGCCACCTACCGAAGCCTCGGCATGCACGAAACCGACTATCTCCTCTACGAGGAGCCAGTCGGCGCATCCGCCGAGGAGCGACGACTGCGCCGTGCTCGAATCACCGATTCCCCGGGGTAGAGGATTTCGTAGAGGCTCCGCACGCGTGCGACGAGATCCATCGCCGGAACCGTCGCGAGCCGCGTCGGTAGCGTCTCAGTCCGCGCTCCCCAGGCGGTCTCGTCGAAGCACGGCGACGCCGGATCGGCGCCGCTGGCGTCGAGTACGACCTCGGGCGCGCGCTCGGCGAGCTCGCTCCCGGTGATCGTTCGCTCTTCGAGCCCCGGCTCGTGGAAGACATTCTCCGCACCTGCGAGCTCCAGCGTCTCGTGGATCAGGCCGGCTCCGCCTACGACCGTCGGCGGGTCACAGCGGATCACGAAGGCCACGCGCAGGCGCGATCTCCCGTCGCGCCGGGTCGCAATCTCCGAGACTTCCCGGACGGTGCGCGCAGCCAGGACCCGCGCGCGCATCTCCCGCGCCACCAGGTCGCCGATCTGAAGCACGGCGGCGTCGACCTCGTTGGCATTGCGCGGCGCGAGCAGGATGACGCGAATTCCCAACGCCTCGAGCTTCAACGCGAACGCCCGGGTTCGCGCGTCCGCGAGGCCGATCGCGACGTCGGGAGCCAGCTCTGCAACGCGCGCGACCGAGGCGTCTTCCAGCTCGCCGAGATCCACCGGGTCGCCGATGCCGGGGAGATCCCCGGAGGCGGCGTCCGCAGCAACCACTTCGCCACCAACACCGAGCTCCAGCAGGATCCGGCTGACCTCGGGCGAGAGGGAGACGATCCCGTGGGGATTCCGCACAGCCACCGGCGGAGGCGGCTCCGGCTCGGGCGCCGCATCACAGCCCTCCGTCAGAGCGACGATCAGCACGGCGAATAGCGAGACCGCGGCCGAGCAGGAGCTCGTCGATCTCCTCAGACTGCGCGCCACCTGATACACTCTTTCATTATGAGGGTTCTGCGTACGCTTTGCCTTGGACTCGCGAGCGTTGCGATCCCCATGCAGGCCAGCGCAGCATCGCATCTCTGGCGCTTCAGCGAGTTCTACAGCTCGCCCGACAAACAGATCCAGTTCATCGAGATGCAGGAGATCGGTGGCTCGAACGACGAGACCAGGATCCAGGCGCATTGGTACGCGACGAACACGTTCAATCAGACGCACACCCAGCTCCTGGGCACGCCCCTGCCGTTCGGAACCGCCAACAAGAAGTTCCTGGTGGGCAGCGAGAGCTACGCGGCGCTTCCCGGTGTGCCTACACCGGACTACGTCCTGCCGGACGGAGTCATCGAGCCCACCGGCGACACGATCGTCTGGTGGTTCTACCAGACCCTGACGATTCCGACCGGCAGCATGCCGCACGACGGCACGAATTCGCTGCACGTCATCAATCCCGCGAACCCCGGATTGGGCTTCAGCACGGGGCTCAACTCACCCACGAACTTCGCCGGCGAGACCGGCACGGTCGTGCTGCCGACACAGGTTCCCGCGCTCTCGCGTTGGGGAATCCTCGCGAGCGGCGCGATCCTGCTGCTCGCCGCCTGGGCGCTCGGCCTTTGCGGTCGCTCGTTCTCGACTGGACGCACCTGAGCCGATCGGCGTGAGTGCGGGGTGAGTGCAGTAGCCGGGCCGCTTTTCCCGCCGGCTTGGGCGCTCTCTACCCGAGAGGGTTGACGCAGCAGCCGACTCGGTTGCAACCGCGGCGACGCCGCCGATCTTCGAGATGCGCCGATTGCGCACCGGCGTCTGCGGACGCGAGGACGACTCCCGCTCCGAGCGCGATCAGGATGGGCGTGCTCCACCAGGGGATTTCCCACTGCTCTACTCTCCTACCGTCCTAGCCTCCACCGCGGCGCTGCTCGAGCGGAGACGGCCGCACCTCCCCTTGATTCGACGGATGCGGCCGCAGCGCGCGCACGATCACGGCTCCGGCGGCGGCGACGACCGCCGCCGCACCCCAAACCCAGGGTGGTTCCGCCCGGAGCCAGTCGAAGAGCGACGCGCCGACGACGGTGCACAGCCAGACGCCCGGAAGCACGCCGGCGAGTGTCCCTACCAGGTACGGCAGCGTACGCATCTTCGAAAGCCCGAGCGCCCACGACACGGGCGGGAAAAGGAAGAATGTCAAGCGCAACAGTGCGACGGCGAGGAAGGCATTATCCGCGAGCCGCTTGTCGAAGCGACTGAAGCGGTCGTTCCCTGCCTTCAGGCGCTGCGCCACCCAGTCGCGTGCCGCCGTCCGCGCGAGCGCGAAGCCGAGCCAGCTTCCGAGCACGGACCCGACGAGCCCGAGCGTGAAGGCGATCTCACCCGGCCACACGAGCGCCGCCGCGAAGAGGAAGACCACTCCCGGCACGCCGACTGCCAGGAAGAACGAGAAGGCGGCGACGTAGACGATGCCGCCCCACGAACCGGTACCACGAATCGCAGCGGCGAGCTCCACGGGATCGTAGAGACCAAGTCCATAGCCCGTGACGGCGAGACCCAACCCTGCGACGACGAGAGAAAGACGCCTGCTCGACGGACTCATGCGACCCACGAACGTCGGAAGGCGTTCCCGCCAGGCACGATCGCTCCCCCTGCGCCTCATAAGTGTGTCGAAACCGACCCGCCCGTCTCGAGGGCCAAGCCGACCCTCGCTCACCGGACCTCCGCAAGCGTCCTTGCGGCCGGCGACTCGCTGGTCGACACCCTATTCGGTCACCTTCCGCACGGCGAACGTACGCCGGAGGCGCGTACGGGGATCTCTCGCGCAATCTACACCTGATTGCGACGTCGTCAGGTTCTTTTCGTGATAGGCTGATCCCAATGAGCCGTGGACTCGCATTGGTAACCGGCGCTTCGAGCGGAATTGGAGCCGCATACGCCCGGCGGCTGGCGAGCGACGGGCACGATCTCCTGCTCGTCGCGCGCCGGAGAGAACGGCTCGAGACGCTCTCGAGAGAGCTCGAGAAGGCGCATCCGATCAGCTGTCGCGTGCTCTGCGCGGACCTCGCGACCCCCGTGGGGATCGACGCAGTCGAGCGTCAGATCCTCGACGGCGAGTCTCTGGGGATGCTGGTTCACAGCGCCGGTTTCAATGGCCCACGGCCGTTCGTGCGACACGATCCCGAGTGGATCCAGGCGATGCTCCAGGTGCACGTGGTCGCCTGCGCACGCTTCGCGCGCGCGGCGCTCCCGGGGATGATCGCCGCGGGTCGCGGGTCGCTGGTGCTGATCTCGTCGCTGGGCGCCTTCTTCACCAGCTCGGGCTACGTGCCTTACTCGGCGACGAAGGCCTTCGTCAACATGCTGGCGCAGGGTCTGGCCGTGGATCTGGCGGGAACCGGCGTGCGCGTTCAAGCCGTCTGCGCCGGCCTCACCCGAACCGAGATGCTGAGTCGCCCGGAGTACGACGAGTTCAATCCGTTTCAGCGGATTCCGGATCGATTCTTCATGTCGCCGGAGCAGGTCGTCGAGGAATCGCTGCGGGCGCTGGAGAGGGGACGGATCATCGTGATCCCAGGTCTGCGCAACCGCGTGTTCGTCCGAGTCCTG
>DATBRV010000139.1:0-36864 GCA_036560145.1 Myxococcota bacterium | reverse complement strand
GCACGCCCTTCGCGAGCAGGTAGTTCTGCACCGCGGCCGCGCGCTCGGCCGAGAGCGTCGCGTTGTACTCGGGCGATCCGACGTCGTCGGTGTGGCCCTCGATCGAGAAGCGGAAGGTCTCCAACTCGCCGGACGCGAGCGCGGCGCTGACCTTGTCGAGCAGCTGGTTGGCCTCGGGCCGCAGCTGCGCGGAGTTGAACTCGAAGAAGATCGGCAGCCGGATCGTCGGCGGCGCCGATGCCTCGATCCGCGTGCCGCGCGGCACCGCGAGCGCCTCGGTGATGTCGGTGATCTGGATGTTCGCCGCGTCGGCGGCGGAGTAGTCGGTGACGCCGGGCGCGGTCGACTGCGCCCGCGCCGTGGCGGCGGCGAGGATCCAGGCGAACGTCCAACCGGTCGATCGAACCCTCATGCTGATTCTCCTGTGACGGCCCATGCCGGACAATCGGGAAGCCCACGCACGCGGCGCGGGCTCGCAGCGGAGCATGCTAACGCCGGTGGCGGGGGCAGGTCAAAGCCCGTTCCTTTCGGGTTCGATTTCGGGCTCGACTTCGGGTTCGCGGCGGCCCGGCCGGCCCGCGGCGGCGCGCAGCGCGCGTTCGAGCGCCGCCACGGCGTGTTCCCAGTCGAAGCGCAGCACCCGCTCGCGGGCGCGCTCGCCCAGCGCGCGCGCCCGGTCGGGATCGGCGAGCAGCGACGCCAGCGCCGCCTCGAGCGCCGGCGCATCCTCGGGATCGACCACGCAGCCGGTCTCGCCGTCGACCACGATCTCGCCGCCGCCGCCGCTCGCGGAGGCGACCGCCGGCTTGCCGCAGGCGCCGGCCTCGACGTACGCCATCCCGAAGCCCTCGCCGGCCTTGCCGCCGGCGCCGTGCGGCGTCGACGCCATCACGAAGACGTCACACGCGTGGTAGTGCGGCCGCACGTCGGGGACGCGGCCGGTGAAGACGACGGCCCCCGCCAGGCCCAGCTCGGCCGTACGCCGCTCGAGCGTGCCGCGCATGCCGCCGTCCCCGACGATCAGGTACACCAGCCTGGGAAAGCGCCGCCGCAGTACCGGCAGCACCTCGAGCACGCGCAGGTGCCCCTTGTTCGGCGCCAGCCGCGAGACCGTGAGCAGGACCTGCGCGCCCTCCAGGCCGAGATCCTTGCGCGCCAGCTCTCCCGCCCCCCGGTCCGGTCGAAACTTTTTCGTGTCGACCCCCGGGTAAACGAGGTCCACCTTCGCGGCAGCGACCCCGAGCTCGAGCAGACGGCGTCGGGTGTGGTCGCTGTTGGCGGTCAGGCGCGCGGCGCGGTCGAACCCGTAGCGCCAGCGCACGCGCCAGCGCCCGAGCGGTCCGCGACGCCGCCCCTTGTCGCGCAGGTCGTGCACCGAGACCACGGTGGGCAGCCGGGAGGCGGCGGCGCGAACCACGCCGGAGAGCGCGCCCGACCCGCCCGACACGAACGCGAGATCCGGCCGCCAGCGCTCGACGAACTCGGCCACGCCGGCGACGGCGATGCCGCGGCCCGGCCGGGCGAACGGCTGGCGGTGGACGGGGAACGGCTGCGCGGCGTCGGATTCCGCCACACCCGGCTTTCCCGTCGACCAGGTGAAGACGCGCACGCGGTGTCCCCGTTCGTGCAGCCGGCGCGCCAGCTCCTGGTTGTAGACGTGGGTGCCGCCCACGCTCGGCGGAAAATCCTGCGCGAAGAAGGCGATCGCGAGCGTCCGTTCCGGCACGGCTCGCGAGCGTAGCCGGCGTCCCGCGCGCGCGCCGTCTCGCCCCCTGCGATACGCTGCCCCCTCCTCGCATGCGCATCGCCTTCTTCGGGAAGAGCAAACGGCACACCCGCACGACGACCTACATCGCGCGTGCGCTCTCGCGCGAGGGACACCGGGTCTGGTGGGTGAACGAGCGCAAGCGCGCGCGGCTGCTCGGGAGGTCCGCGGCGCACGCGCTGACGCTGCGCCGGCTCGCGCGCTTCCGGCCCGAGCTGGTGCTGATCCACGCGAACGACGTGCTGCCCGAGACCTTCGAGGCGGTGGCCTCCCGCCATCGCACCGCCCTCTTCACGCCGGACTGCTGGAGCCGGCCGCTCGAGCGCGAGGCGCTCGCGCTCGCCCGCCGCGTGGACCTGCTGCTGACGGTCGCGCCGGGCCAGATCCCGGATTTCCTGGCGGCGGGGGTCCGGCGCGCCGGGTTCCTGGCCGAGGCCTGCGATCCCGAGGCGCACCACCCGGTCGCGCGCCCGCGCGCCTGCTTCGTGTCGGACGTCGCCTTCATCGGCAAGACCGACGCCGGCTCGCCCCGCGTCGCCGCGCGCGCGGCCCTGGTCGCGAAGGTGTGCCAGCGCTTCGACACCCGCGTCTACGGGCGCGGCTGGGAGCCGCTGGGCATCACGCCAGGACGCCAGGACGTGTACCCGCGCGAATACCGCGAGATCTGCTCCGGCGCGAAGATCGTGCTGGGCCGGGACTGGACCACCGACTGCGCGGGCTACACCTCGAACCGCACCTGGTTCACGCTCGGCTGCGGCGGCTTCCTGCTGACCAGCCATTCGCCCGGGCTGGAGGCGCTGGCCGCGGACCGTCGCCACCTCGTCTTCTACCGCTCCGACGACGAGTGCCTCGAGCTGATCGAACACTATCTCGCGCGGCCCGAGGAGCGGCGTCGGATCGCCGAGGCGGGGCGCGCCTTCGCGCTCGCGCACCGGACGTACCGGCACTTCGTGCGAGATCTCGTCGCGCACGTCGAGGGCAAGACGCCCGCGTTTCCGCCAGAGCGGCCGGAGCTCGCCTAGAGCCGGCGGATCGCCCGGTCGGTCAGCGCGTCGACGAGCTCGAGCGAGCCGAGGATCCCGCGGGCGAGCAGCCAACGCAGCGGCTCGGGGGGTAGCCAGATGCCGCGGCGCGCCAGCAGGGCCGTCTCTTCGCACTCGCGCCCCAGCAGCGTCTCGGCGAGCACGTGGCCGAGCGAACAGGCCTGCGCGATGCCGTGGCCGTTGTAGGCGAGTCCGTAGTGCAGGTTCGCGGGCTGGCCGCGTACACCGAGCAGCGGCAGGAAATCGAGGGTGGTGCCGATCCAGCCGCCCCAGAAGACGTCGAGTCTTGCGTCGAGCCCCGGAAATCGCTGCGCCAGCAGGCCGGCGAACCGCTCGCGCAGGCGCGGCGGCGCGGCGGTTGCGAGCGCGCTTCCGAACCCGTAGCGAACCCAGCGCGAGCCTCCCAGCAGCCGGCCGTCGGCCGTCAGACGCCAGCTCTCGAGCACCTCGTGAGCGGTGTAGAGGCCCTCGCGGCCCGGCCAGCCGAGCCGCTCGCGCTGCGCGGCCGAGAGGGGGTGGGTTGCGAAGAGCGTGACGCGCAGCGGCACCACGCGGCTGCGCAGCCAGCGCAGTGTCACGGGTGTGTAGGCGTTCGTCGCGACCACCACGCGCTCCGCGCGCAGGCTTCCGCGATCGGTCTCGACGTGCGGCGTGCGCCCCTCGCGGATCGCCCGGACCTCGCTCCCTTCGTGGATCCGGCAGCCGGCGGCGAGCGCGGCTGCGCGCAGGCCCCGCACCAGCTTGCCCGGATCGAGCGTTCCGCCCCGCTCCTCGAGCACGCCGAAGCGCACGCAGCCCGGCAGGTCGCGGCGTCGGACCTCGGCTTCGTCGAGGAACGCCACCTTCGCGCCCAGCCGCGCCGCTGTTTCCGCGGCGCGCGCCAGTCGATCGCGCTGGCGGGGATGGAGCCCGGCGAGCAGGTTCCCGGAGGCGACGTAGTCGCAGTCGATTCCGTGCTGCCGGAAGAGATCCTCGGCGCAGCCGACGGCGCGATCGGCGAAGCGCGCGAGCGCTGCCGCACGCGCTTCTCCGAAGAAGCGCACCAGCGTCGGCAGGTCCTTGCCGATGGTGGGCGTCAGGTGCCCGGCGTTGCGCCCGCTTGCGCCCGCGCCGCAGAACTCCCGCTCGAGGATCGCGACGTCGACGCCGGCGCCGCGCAGCGCGAGCGCCGTCGCGAGGCCCGTGAATCCGCCGCCGATCACGACGACGTCGGCCTTCGCCTCGCCCTCGAGCGGCGGCTGCGGGTCCGCGGGCGGCCCCGTCCAGAAGCTTCCGTCGAGGATCCGAGCGTTCATCGAGCCAGCTCCGCCAGTCCCTGGTAGAGCGCCAGCGCCTCCGGGTTGGCCAGCGCCTCGCGGTTGCCGACCGGGCGCCCGTGCACGACGTCGCGCACCGCGAGTTCCACGATCTTTCCGCTCCTGGTGCGGGGGATGTCCGCCACCTGGACGATCTTCGCCGGGACGTGACGCGGCGTGGTGTTGTCCCGGATCTGGCGCCGGATCCGCGCGTCGAGGCTCGCGTTCAGCGTCACGCCCTCGCGCAGGCGCACGAACAGCACCACCCGCGTGTCGCCCTGCCATTCCTGGCCGATCGCGAGGCTCTCCAGCACCTCCGGGATCGCCTCGACCTGCCGGTAGATCTCCGCGGTTCCGATCCGCACGCCGCCCGGGTTCAGCACGGCGTCGGAGCGGCCATGGATGATCATGCCGCCCCGGGGCGTGATCTCGGCGAAGTCGCCGTGGCTCCAGACGCCGGGATGCTTCTCGAAGTAGGCGGCGCGGAAGCGGCGCCCGTCCGGATCGTTCCAGAATCCCAGCGGCATCGACGGGAACGGCGCGGTGCAGACCAACTCCCCCTTCTCCCCGCGCAGGCTGCGCCCCTGCTCGTCGAAGACCGCGACGCGCATCCCCAGGCAGGGCGCCTGGATCTCGCCGCGATGCACCGGCCCGATCGGATTGCCGCCGACGAAGCACGCGATGATGTCCGTGCCGCCCGAGATCGAGGCGAGCTGGACGTCGGCCTTCACGTTCGCGTAGACCCAGTCGAAGCCCTCGGGCGCCAGCGGCGAGCCGGTCGAAAGGACCGTCCGCAGGCGGGAGAGATCGTGCGTCCGGGCCGGCTGGACGCCCGCCTTGGCGGCCGCGTCGATGAACTTGGCCGAGGTGCCGAAGACCGCCACCTGCTCGCGCTGGGCCAGATCGAAGAGAACGCCCGCGTCCGGATTGAACGGCGAGCCGTCGTAGAGCACCACGGTCGCGTCCGACGCGAGAGCCGACACCAGCCAGTTCCACATCATCCAGCCGGTGGTGGTGAAATAGAACAGCTTGTCGTCGCGTTTCAGGTCGACGTGCAGCAGATGCTCCTTGCGGTGCTGGAGCAGCGTCCCGCCGGCGCCGTGCAGGATGCACTTGGGGGGGCCGGTGGTGCCGGAGGAGAACATCACGTAGAGCGGGTGATCGAACGGGAAGCGCGGGAAGACCGGGTCGCGCGCGGGAAACGCCGCGAGCGCGTCGTCCCAGAGGACGGCGCCCGGGATGCCCGCGAGATCCGGCTCGCCCTCCGCCGACGGCGCGATCACCACGCGCTCGAGCGAGCCGATCTCGCGCCGGATCTCGGCCACCCGCGCCAGCGAGTCGAAGCGCTTGCCGGCGTAGCCGTAGCCGTCCGCGGCAAACAGTATTTTCGGCGTGATCTGGCCGAAGCGATCCACCACCCCGCGCGTGCCGAAATCGGGCGAGCAGGAGGACCAGATCGCCCCGAGGCTGGTCGCGGCGAGCATCGCGACCACCGCCTCCGGGAGATTCGGGAGGAAGCCGGCGACGCGGTCGCCCGGCCCGACGCCCCAGGCGGCGAGCGCCTGCGCGAGGCGCGAGACCCCGGCGGCGAGCGCGGCGTGCGAGACCTCGCGGCGGGGCCGTCCCTCCGCCCAGGCGATCAGCGCGGGTGCGTCGTCGCGGCGGCGCAGCAGGTTCTCGGCGAAGTTGAGCCGCGCCTCCGGGAACCAGCACGCGCCGGGCATGCGCTGCGCATCCCGCAGCACCGGCCCGCCTTCGCCCTCGCCGAGCACCCCGGCGAAACGCCAGAGCAGGCGCCAGAAGCGCTCCGGCTGCTCGATCGAGAAGCGATGCAGCGCGGCGTAGTCGGCGAGCGGACCGCCCGCCTCGGGCTCCGCGGCGCGGGCGAAGGCCGTGAGATTCGAGGCGAGCACGCGCTCGCGGGAGGGCTGCCAGAGCGGTGCGTTCACGGGCGCCTCGGCGATCACCAGACCTAGAACAAGCTTAGGGCCGCGCTCCAGCCCGCGCACCGCGGTTGCGCGGGGCACCGCTCCTGGCGGAGAATCCTGACGGCGCGTGCGCGCCCCGAGGATCCCGTGAGCTACGTGATCGCCGCCTACGGCCTCGTGATCGTCTCGCTCGCCCTCTACGGGCTGCGCGTCCAGGCGCAGCGCCGCGCGCGCCTGCGCCGCCCGCCGCTTTCCGCAGGCACCCGGGAAAACTGAGCGTGGAGCACAAGCACGCGACGCTCGCGCGAGTGGCCTGGGAAGCGGTTTCGGCGAGCGACGTCGACACCCTGCGCGAGGTCTGCTCCGAGCAGCTGATCTGGCACGCTTCCGGGCGGGGAGCGCGCTCGGGCGACTACCGCGGCCGGGCCGCGGTACTCAACTATCTGGCCGCGATCGGCGACGCCGCCGAGAGCTTCGATTCGCGCCTCGACCACGTGTTGGTGAACAGAAATCTGGTGGCGGTGCTCTTCCATGTGACCGGGATGCGGCGCAACCGGATCCTCGACACGGACTTCATCCTGCTCTTCCGCATCGACGCCGGGCAGATCGCCGAGGTCTGGGCGGTCCCGCGCGATCAGCACGCCGTCGACGAGTTCTGGCGGTGAGCGATCCCCCGGCCGCCCGGCTGTGGAACCCGCGCGACGCCTTCGCCGAGCTCCTGCGCGGCCCCGACGAACGGATCGATCTGGCGCGCTCGGCCCTGCTGATCGCCGCCGAGGAGTATCCGTCCCTCGACGTCGCCCATTATCTGGACCGCCTCGACGCGCTGGCGCGCGAGGTCGCGCCCCGGTTGGAGGGGGCGCACAGCGCCGCCGAGCGCGTCTCCGTGCTCAACCGGTTCCTGTTCGCCGAGCGGGGCTTCGCCGGCAACCGCGAGCACTACGAGGATCCGCGCAACAGCTTCCTGAACGAGGTGCTCGACCGCTGCGCGGGCATCCCGATCACGCTCTCGCTGGTCTACATGGAGGTGGCGCGCCGCGCCGGCGTGGCGGTCGACGGCGTCGGTTTCCCGGGCCACTTCCTGGTCAAGCTCGGCGAGCCGGGCCAGCCGGGCCCGATCGTCGTCGACGCCTTCTTCGGAACCGTGCTCACGCGCGAGGAGTGCCAGCTCCGGCTGGCGGCGGTGCTGGGCGCGGCGGCGCAGCTGCGCCCCGAGCTGCACCTGCGCAAGGCCTCGGCGCGCGAGATCCTGGTCCGCCTGCTCGGCAACCTGAAGGTGCTCTACGTCCGCTCGGCGGATTTCGGGCGTGCGCTCGCCTGCTGCGAGCGGATCCTGCTGGTGGAGCCGGACGCTCCGCACGAGCTGCGGGATCGCGGCCTCGTCTACGAGAAGCTCGAGTGCTTCGGCGCCGCGGCGGCCGATCTGGAGCGCTTCCTCGAGATCGCCCCCGACGACGAATCCGCGGCCGCGGTGCGCGAGCGGCTCGCCTCGCTGCGCCCGCGGCTACGACATCTGCACTAGAGCAGGAGTCCTGCCACGCAGGCCGTCATGAAGGTGGCGAGCGAGCCCGCCAGGATCGAGCGCAGCCCCAGCTGCGCCACGTCGGCGCGCCGCGTGGGGGCGAGTCCGGCGAGCCCTCCCAGCAGGATCGCGAGCGAGCCGAAGTTGGCGAAGCCACAAAGGGCGTAGGAGGCGATCACCGCCGAACGCGGCGTGAGCGCGCCGGCGCGCACCAGCTCTCCGAGCTGCTGGTAGGCGATGAACTCGTTCAGCACGGTCTTGATCCCGAGCAGGCCGCCGACCTGCGCGGCGTCCTGCCAGGCGATGCCCATCGCGAGCGCGAGGGGCGCGAGCGCGAAGCCGAGCAGGTCCTGGAGCGTGAGCTGCTCGGCGCCGAACCAGCCTCCCACCCAGGCGCAGGCGTCGTTCGCCATCGCGATGAACGCGACGAACGCGACCAGCAGCGCGCCGACGTAGGCGGCCAGCCGCAGGCCGCTCGCCGCTCCCTCGGCGGCGGCGTCGAATACGTTCACCGTCGTGCGCGCGACGACGGCGTGTCCCCCCGGGCGGGTCTCGGGCGCCTGCGTCTCCGGCACCATCAGCTTCGCGATCAGGATTCCCGCCGGCGCCGAGAGCAGGCTCGCGGTCGCCAGATGCCCCGCGTAGTCCCCGCCGCCGAGCATGCCGACGTACGCGACCAGCACCGAGCCGGCCACGCCCGACATGCCGACGGTCATCAAACAGAACATCTCGGAGCGCGTCATGCGCTCGAGATAGGGGCGCACCACCAGCGCGGACTCCGTCATGCCGAGGAACACGTTGGCGACCGCCGCCACGCTCTCGGCGCCCGAGGTGCCGAGCGTGCGGCCGAGCGCCGCCGCGAGCAGGTTCACCACCCGCTGCATCACCCCCAGGTGGTAGAGAACGGCGAAGACGCTGCCCATGAACACGATCACCGGGAGCACGTTCAGGGCGAAGGAGAAGCCGGTATCGAGGAGCGACCCGAACACGAAGCGGGATCCCACGTCGGTGTAGGCTCCCAGCGCCGACACCAGCCCGTTCATGGCGGCGAAGAAGAACCTGCCGACGGGGGTCTCGAGCAGTACGACGCCGAGCCCCAGCTGGAGCCCGAGGCCCCAGCCGACCACGCGCCAGGGCACGCGCCGCCGGTCGAGCGAGAAGGCCCAGGCGATCGCCAGCATCACGAGCAGCCCCGCGGCCGAGCAGGCGCGCAGCCCCGCGTCGCTCACGCCCCCGCCGCCCCTTCGCGCCAGGCCGCGACCAGCGCGCGGGTGGCGGCCTCCGGCTCGCGGGCGCCCGCCACGGCGGAGATCACGGCGAAGCCCGCCGCGCCGGCCACGCGCACGCTGGCGGCGTTGCTGGCGTCGATGCCGCCGATCGCGACCACCGGGAGCGGGCGCACGCTGCGCACCACCTCCGCGAGCTGAGCGAGCCCGCGCGGTCCCCACGGCGAGTCCTTCGAGCTCGTCCCGAAGACGGGCCCGAAGGCGACGTAATCGACCGGCTCGCGCCGGGCGGCGGCCGCCTGCTCGAGCGTATGCGTTGAAAAGCCGAGCAGCAGCCGCTCGCGCGCCGCGGGCGGGACGCGGGCGGGCGGGAGATCGTCCTGGCCGAGGTGCGCGCCGTCGGCGCCGGCGGCCAGCGCCAGGTCGAAGCGATCGTTGACCAGGAATAGCGCGCCCGCGTCTTCGGTGAGCGCTCGGATCTCGGCGGCCCAGGCGAGCAGGTCCCGGTCGGGCGCGAGCTTGGCGCGCAGCTGCACGGCGCTGGCGCCGCCCGCGCAGGCGGCGCGCGCCTGCGCCACCGGCGAGTGGGCCCAACGCGGAGAAGCGTCGGCGAGCACGTGCAGACCGGACAGGCGGTCCGCGGACGCGCGCCGCGTCAATGCCGCCCCGGCAGGGGAATCCCGAGCTCGACGATCTTCTTGCGCAGCGTATTGCGGTTGATGCCGAGGATGGCGGCCGCGCGGATCTGGTTGCCGTCGGTGTGCGCCAGTACCGCCTCCAGCAGCGGCTTCTCCACCCGCTCCAGGATCTTGCGGTGGACGTCCTCCGCGCCCGACTCGAGCGCCGCGGCGACCTCGCGCTCGACCAGGGCGAGCAGGTCGCCGCCGCCCGCCGCGGCCGCGGGCGCCGCTACCAGGAACGCGAAATCCTCGGGGGTCAGCACTTCGCCGGAGGAGAGCACCAGCGCCCGCTTGATCGAGTTCTCCAGCTCGCGCACATTGCCGGGCCAGTCGTGCGCCTCCAGGTGCGCGAGCGCGGCGGGCGTGAAGTAGCGCCGCCCGGTCCCGAGCTCCTCCGCGTAGCGCGAGACGAAGTGCTCGGCGAGCAGCGCGATGTCGTCGCGCCGCTCGCGCAACGGCGGGATCTGGAGCGGCACCACGCGCAGGCGGTAGAGCAGGTCTTCGCGGAAGCGGCCCTCGCGCACGGCGGCGTCGAGATCGCGATGCGTCGCTGCGATGATGCGCACGTCGACCTGCTCGGATTCGCTCGCCCCGACCGGCGTCACCTCGCCGCTCTGAAGCACGCGCAGCAGCTTGGCCTGGAGGTCGACGGGCATGTCGCCGATCTCGTCGAGGAAGAGGGTTCCGCGGTGGGCCTCGCGGAAGCGCCCGGTGCGCGCCGCCACCGCGCCCGTGAAGGAGCCGCGCTCGTGGCCGAAGAGCTCGCTCTCCAGCAGCTCGCGCGGAATCGCGGCGGTGTTGATGGCGACGAAGGGGGCCTCGGCCCGCATGCTCGCCGCGTGGATCGCCCGGGCCACCAGCTCCTTGCCGGTTCCGCTCTCGCCCGTGATCAGCACCGAGACGTCGCGCGCGGCGATCTTTCCCACCGTCTTGAAGATTTCGAGCAGCTCGGGGCTGCGCCCCACCAGCCGGTCGCCCGGCACCGTGCGTCGTCCCACTTCGCGCCGCAGCGCGTGCACCTCGCGCTCCAGCGCGCGCGTGCGCACGGCCTTGGCCGCGAGCGCCTTCACCTCGGCCACGCTGAAGGGCTTCACCAGGTAATCGAGCGCGCCGCGCTTCATGGCCTCGACGGCGTTCTCGAAGGTGTTCTGCGCCGTGATGATCACGACCGCGGTCTCGCTGCCGAGCGCCTGTAGCCGCTCGAGCAGCTCGAGGCCGCTGGGCCCGGGCATCCGGATGTCGAGGAAGGCGAGCTGGTGCGGCGCCTCGGCCAGCGCCGCCAGCGCGGCCTCGCCGTTGTCGACGTCCGTCACCTCGTAGCCCTCGGCCTCGAGCGTCTCGCGCAGCACGTAGCGGATCGAGGGCTCGTCGTCGGCGACCAACACGCGGGCGGCGGGCGAAGGCGTCGAAGTCATGGGGCCCTCCTCAGCGGCAGCGCCACCCGCACGCTGGTGCCCTCGCCGGGGGCGCTCTCCAGCCGCAGCGTGCCGCCGTGGCGCGCGATCCAATGGCGCGAGACGGCGAGCCCCAGCCCGGTGCCGCCGGGCCGGGTGGTGAAGAAGGGGGTCGCGAGCCGCTCCAGCAGCGCGGGAGGGATCCCGGCGCCGTCGTCCTTCACCTCGACCAGCAGCGTCGGGACGTGCTCGCCGCCGGCCTGGAACAGGTGGTGGTCGAGGCTCATGCGTGTGGTGATCCGCAGCTCGCCGCCCTTCTCCATCGCCTGGAGGGCGTTGCGCGCGAGGTTGAGGAAGACCTGCGTGAGGCGATCGCTGTCCGCCATCAGCTCGGGGATGGAAGGGTCGAAGCGGCGCTCGACGCGGACCCGCGAGCCGAGGGGATCCATCGCGAGCAGGTCGAGCACGCCGTCGAGCACGAAGTGGATGTTCACCGGCGCCAGCCGCAGTTCTTCGCCGTGCGAGAAGACCATCAGATCGTCGACCAGCGTCGCGATCCGGTCGACCTCCCGCACGATCAGCTCCGCCGCGTCGAGCGTCTTGGCGTCGCTGGCGCGCGCGGCCAGGATCTCGGCGGCGCCGCGGATGCCGCCCAGCGGGTTCCGGACCTCGTGGGCCACGCCGGCCGCGATTCGCCCGAAGCCCTCCAGCGTCTCGCGCTCCGAGACGAGCTGCTGGAGCGAGATCTGGACGGTGCGGTCGCGCAGCACCAGCACGACGCCGTCGGCTTTGTTCTCGCCGTCCAGCAGGGGCGAGGCGGCCGCGTCCACCATCAGCTCGCCGCCGAAGCGCTGGGCGACGCCGAGCTCGCTCCAGGCGGCGCCGCGTCCGGTCTCGAGCACGGTGCGCGCGAGGGTCCGGATCGCGTGGCGCGGCCCCAGCAGCTTTTCGAGCGGCTGGCCGAGGGCGGCCTCGGCCGAGGTGCCGAGGATGCGGCAGGCCTCCGCGTTGGAGAGCTCGATGCGGCCCGCTTCGTCCAGCACGACCACGCCGTCGAGCACGGCGTCGAGCACGCTCTTGGGGTCGCGCGCCACGCCTAGGCGGCCTCGCGGCCGGCGAAGAACTCGCGCGCCAGGTCGACCATCACGCCGGCGTCGCTCGCGTGCAGCACGCGCTCGCGGAAGGCGGCGCTGCCGGGCAGGCCCTTGGCGTAGGCCGTGACGTACTTCTTCAGGTTGGCCGCCAGCGCGCCGCGGTCCTCGAAGGCGGACGCCATCAGGTCCGCGTGGCGCTCGATGGTGGCGAGTCGCTCCTGGCGGGTCGGCCGCCGTACGGCGCCAGAGCGCGCCAGCGAGAGCGCCTGCTCGAAGATCCAGGGGTTCCCCATCGCGCCGCGCCCGATCATCACGCCCGCCGCGCCCGTGTCGCGCAGCATCTCGAAGACATCCTGCGGTGTCACGACGTCGCCGTTCGCGAGCACGGGCGTGCCCGGCACCGCTTCCACCACCTCGCGGATGATCCCCCGGTGGGCGCGGCCGGTGTACTGCTGGGCGCGCGTGCGGCCGTGCACCGAGAGCAGCTCGGCGCCCTCGGCCACCGCGATGCGCGCGAACT
This sequence comes from Myxococcota bacterium, assembly GCA_036560145.1. GTDB lineage: Bacteria > Myxococcota_A > UBA9160 > UBA9160 > SMWR01 > DATBRV01. Next base: position 24,397 of record DATBRV010000139.1, on the reverse strand, counting down.
CGGGCGCCACGATCGAGGCGTCGTCCCAGCCGGTCCGCATCTTGACCGAGACGGTCCCGGGAAAGCCGGCGCGGATCGCGCGCACGATGGCGGCCGCGCGCGGCAGATCGCGGAGCAGCGCCGAGCCGGCGCAGTTGCGGATGAACTTCTTGACCGGGCAGCCGACGTTCAGGTCGAGCCAGGCGGCGCCCTCGCCGGCGAGCAGGCGGGCGGCTTCGCCGAGCACCGCGGGCTCCGAGCCGAAGAGCTGGAAGGCGACCGGCGCTTCGCGCGGCGAGCTGCGCAGCAGGCGCCGCGTCCTGGCGCCGCCCATCACGAGACCCTTGGCCGAGACCGTCTCCGTGAAGGTGAGCGACGCGCCCGCCTCGCGCGCGATCAATCGGAACGGGAGGTTCGAGACGCCGGCCATCGGCGCCAGCACCAGGTTGTTCTCGAGCGTCACCCCGCGCAGCGGGATCGGGTGCAGGTCGGCGGCGAGGCTCTGCGGATCGCTCACGGGCGGTCTCCTGGTCAAACCGGCTGAAGCGGAAAGGGGCGCAAGGGCCGAACGGCCGGTCTGCCCAATTTTTGGGCAGGTTAGCCACGCGGCTGGCGGGCGTCGAGTCGCTGTCTACCGGCCCCAGACGCCGGCCGTTAGCGATAAGGTTGGCCGCATGCTCAGGGATCTCACGGCCTCCGAGGCGCAGCGGCTGATCCTGGAGTCGGCCTCCGCGCTCGGCCCCGAGACGGTAGCCCTCCCGGAGGCGCTCTCCCGCGTGCTGGCCGAGTCGGTGGTGGCCGGCCGCGATCTGCCCCCGGCCGACAACTCGGCGATGGACGGCTACGCCGTGCGCGCTGCCGATCTGGCCGGCGCGGCCGCGGACCGCCCGGTCCGCCTGCCCGTCGTTTTCGAGGTCGCCGCGGGCGCGGCCGCGGCGCGCGCGCTCGGCGCGGGCGAGGCGGCGCGGATCCTGACCGGGGCGCCGGTTCCGGCGGGTGCCGACAGCGTCGTGCGTCAGGAGGACGTGACGCGAGAGGGCGAGAGCGTGCTGGTGCGGGTGGCGCCGCGCCTGCGCGAGAACGTCCGCGAGCGCGGCGAGGACGTGCGCAGCGGCGAGGGCGTGCTCGCGTCCGGCGCCCTGATCGGCCCCGCCGAGGTCGGGATGCTGGCGGCTCTCGGCCGCAGCGTGGTGGCGGTGCGCCAGCGCCCGCGGGTCGCGATCCTGTCGGGCGGCGACGAGCTGGTCGAGCCCGACGGAGACGTCAGCGGCGGGCGGATCGTGGCGTCCAATTCGTACTCGATCGCGGCGCAGTGTCGCGAGGCCGGCGCCGAGCCGAGCTACCTCGGCATCGCGCGCGACGATCCCGCGGACCTCGAGCGCCGCTTCCGCGCCGGCCTGCGCGCCGACGTGCTGGTCAGCTCCGCCGGGGTCTCGGTCGGGGATCGCGACTACGTCCGGCCCGTGCTCGAGAAGCTCGGCTGCCCGCTGGTGTTCTGGGGCGTGAAGATCAAGCCCGGCTATCCGCTTTGTTTTGGCCGCTTCCCGGCGGGCGACGGGCCGTTGGTGTTCGGCCTGCCCGGAAACCCCGTCTCGGCCATGATCACCTTCGAGCTGTTCGTGCGGCCCGCCCTGCTCAAGATGGCCGGCCGCCGGGCCTGGTTCCGCCCCCTGGTCCGGGCGACGCTCGGCGAGCGCCTCCAGAAGGGCGCCGGACGCCTGCACTTCGTGCGCGTCTCGCTCGAGCGCCGGGGGGAGCAGGTGATCGCGCGCAGCACCGGCACGCAGAGCTCGGGAGCGCTGCGCTCGATGACGCTCGCGAGCGGCCTCCTGATCTTCCCGGCCGAAGCGACGGTCCTCGACGCGGGCGAGTCCGCCAACGTCCAGGTGCTCGACGAAGGCTTCCTGCAATCGCCCGACCCGGGCTTCTGAGCGCCGGCGTGGCGGCGGAGACGGGAGCGGGCGAGTCGCGGCTGGCCGGCATCTCGGCGGCGCTGCTCACGGGCGGGAGCGGCACGCGGCTGGGGCGCGACAAGTCGCGCGTTCCCCTCGCGGGCGTCGCGTCCGCCACCCGGATCGCGAGCCGGCTCGCGCGGATCTTCGACGAGGTGCTGCTGGTGGGCGGCGAGCCCCCGGACGACACCCCCGGGCGTCGCGTCCCCGATCCCCCCGGCCCGGCCTGCGCACTGCGCGGGGTGCTGGGCGCGCTGGAGGCGGCGCGGGGCGAGCGCGTGCTGGTGCTCGCCACGGATCTGCCGCTGGTGAGCGACGCGCTGCTGCTCGCGCTGGTCGCCTGGCCCGAGGCCGACGCGGTGGCGCCGCGCACGGGGGAGGGGCGTCACGCGCTCTGCGCGCTGCTCTCGCGCGAGCGCGTGCGGCCGGTCGCGCAGCGGCGCCTCGCCGCGGGGGAGCTCTCGCTGCACGGGCTCTTCGCCGAGCTGGGCGCCGCCTGGCTGGAAGGCGAGACTCTCGCGCGGCTGGATCCCGACGGCCTCGCGCTCACGAACATGAACACGCCGGAGGATCTGGCGCGCGTCGAGCGGCGCCTCAGGCCGGCGGGCGGGTAGCGCCGGGGCCGCGCGCCTGCGTGCCGGCGCCCGCGCCGAGGACTCCCATCAGATAGCCGAGCCGTCGCCAGCTGGAAGCGCGGCGCGCGAAACGCTCGGGTGTCGAGGCCGGCAGCACCAGCGCGAGCAGGCGGCGCGGCGAGCTGCCGAGCTTGCGCAGCGCGACACCAATCAGCTTCAGGCGGGCCAGCGGGCCGGGCTCGCGCGCCAGCAGCTGCTGGCGCGCGCGGGAGAGCCCCTCCAGGTAGAGGCGCCGCAGCACCCAGCGCCGGCTCACGCGCTCCGCGGGCAGATGGTGCTGCACGCGCAGCGCCGGGTCGTACCAGAGCTGGAGGCCGCGCTCGCGCAGCAGCTTCTGCACGAAGGTGTCTTCTCCGCTGCGGTGCCAGCTCCCGATCGGGCCGAGCCCCGCCGGATAGCCGCCGATCTCGGCCAGCCGCTCGCGCGGGAAGACCGAGTTGGTGCCGTACAGGAACTTGCCGCGCGGCATCGGCCCGGCGGTCTGGTCGAGCTCGAGCACCGTCAGATAGGGGAGCAGCGCATCCGGCAGCCAGTCCGGGCGCGGCGCCTCCCAGATCGGGAGCACCGGGCCGCCCAGGCAGCCGGGCCGCGGCTCGAGCCGAGCGAAGTCCGCGACGGCGCGCGCCAGCCAGTCGGGCGCGGCGATCGCGTCGTCGTCCAGATAGGCGACCAGCGGCGCACGCGCCGCGCGCCAGCCGGCATTGCGCGCGCGCGAGACGCCGAGCTGCGGCTCGAACACGTAACGGAGCTGGGGCATGCCGGCGAGCTCGCGGGTCACCAGGTCGCGGGTCGCATCCGTCGAGGCGTTGTCGACCACCACGATCTCGTAGCGATCCGGCGCGAGCGTCTGCGCGCCGAGGCTCGCGAGCGCGCGCCGCAGAACCGTCGCGCGGTTGTGCGTGCAGACCACCGCGGAGACGAGCAGGTCCATGCGGCCGCGATTCTACGTGAAGCGCGCGGCAGCGAGCTCCCGGACGGCCCGGACCACCTCGCTGCGCTCCACGGATGGCGCGGCTGGATCGAAGCGCCAGCGCTCGATGCGCGCGAGCAGCGCGATCCCGCGCGCGAGGGCCGGATCGGCTCCGGCCGGCGCCGTCAGCTCCTCGACCGGAGCGCTGCGCGCTCCCGTGAGCCGCGGCTCGAGCGCGAGCCGCAGCGCGCGCGCCAGCTGCGCGGGCTCGTCGGCGTGGCCCTCGGCCGCCAGCGCGGCGAGGGCGTCGGCGCCGGGGGCGCGGGAGGCGTGGCGCGCGCGGCGGCGCCAGGCCCAGGCGAGCAGGCCCGCCGCGGCGAGCGCGACGGGCGCCCACCAGGCCCGCAGGCGCGGGATCGCGTGCGGCTGCGGCTCGGGCGCCGGCGCGCGCCCCGCGCCGGGCGCGGATCTGCGCGGCCCCACCTCGATCACCAGCTCGGGGGTGCTGGCGACCGCGTACCGGCGCGGCTCGGGATCGAAGTAGGGGATGCGCAGAGACGGGATCACGAGCCGGCCTTCCCGATCGGGGACGAGGTCGTAGGCGAACCTGCGGCGCACGGCGAGCTGGACGCCGGGCTCGAGCTCGAGCCGGGTTCCCGCCGGAAAACGCTCCAGCCCCGTCAGGCCGGGGACGTCCGCCAGGGGATCGCGCGCGTCCCATAGGTTGGCGTCGCCCCTGAGTGTCACCTCGACGCGCGTGCTCCCGCCCAGCGCGAGCCGGCTCGGCTGGGCGGTGATCTCCACCGCGAGCGATCCCACCAGGCCGCTGAAATCCGGCGGGCGGCCTGCCTTCGGGAGCGCCAGCACCGGCACGCGGGTGGCGGCCACGCCCGCCTCCTGCGGCGGTCCGGAGGCGACGCTGCAGCGCAGGCCTTTGGGTGCGATCACGAGCTCGCCGGCGCGCTCGGGAAAGAGCGCGCGCTCCTCCACCCGCGCGATGTACTCCACCCCGTCCAGGATCACGCCCCCGAGCTCCGGCTGACCCGGCAGCCACTCGGCCCGAAAGCCGGGGAAGCTGGGCGGCTCCAGCCAATCGACGCCGGTCGCCTGCGGGCGCCGCAGGATCTCGAGCCGCCAGATCAGCTGCTGCCCCGGAAAGCCCTCCGGCGGCACGACCTGCGCGCGTGCGAGACAGGCGGGCGCGCCGGGCGCCGCGCCTGCTCCGGCGGCCGGCTTGCGTGAACTCCCCTCGCCTTCGGCTCGCTGCGCGCGGGCTTCGCCCGCAGATCCGAGTGAACTCCGCTCGCCTTCGGCTCGCTGCGCGCGGGCTTCGCCCGCAGGTCCGAGTGAACTCCGCTCGCCTTCGGCTCGCTGCGCGCGGGCTTCGCCCGCTTGCGTGACGGCCAGCGCTGCGAGCAGCAGGGACGCGACTCGCAGGCGTGTCACCAGGCGGGAGCCTCCGCGCGCCCGGCCGCTCCGCCCGCGCCGCTGCGGGCGGTCAGGCGCAGCGCGCGGCTCGGGTCGTCGGGCAGGCGGCGCAGCAGCCGCTCGCGCTCTTCCGCGTCGAGCGCGGGGGGAGCCGGCTCGGGCTTCGGGCGCTCGCCCGCCGCGGGCTCCGTCTCGGTCTTGCGCGGCGCCTCCGGCGAGGGCCGCGGCAGCTTCGGCCCCGGCTGCGGACTCGCGGTCGCCGGCGGCGGGCTCGGCGGCGGCCGCCGCGCGAGCGCTGCGAGCGTCCACTCGAGATCGAAGCGGGCCGTCGCGTCCTCGGGATCCAGCGCCAGGGCGTCGAAGAAGGCGAGCCGCGCCTCCTCGAGCTCCCCGGCGGCGAGGTGCGCGACGCCGAGATGGTAGTAGGCGAGGGCGGCGAGCCCCGTCTCGCGCGTGGCGAGCGCCGCCGCCCGCAGCGCGCGCGTGGCGCCCTCGGTGTCACCCCGCTCGAGCCTCGCGAGCCCCTCGTCCTGGAGGCGGAGCGCGGCCTCGTGCGCGAGCGGGCCGGCGGCGAGCAGCCCGGCCGCGAGCACGAGCAGGGCGGTGGTCGCCGCGCCGCGCCGCCCGGCGCGCGGCAGCCGCAGACCGCGCAGGACGCGTGCCGCCGGCAGCCCTTCCAGCAGCAGCAGCGCGAAGGCGAGCGCGGCCAGCGGCAGCACCTGCACCACGCGCTCGCGGCGCACGACCACGCCGCCCGCGCGCCCCGCGTCCCGGTGCAGCGAGCGGGCCAAGGGCTCGATCTCGAACGCGCCCGCGGCGTCGGCGCGGAAGACCTCGCCGCCGGTCGCCTCCGCCAGCCGCTCGAGCGACACCAGCGAGCGACGCGTCAAGACCGGGAGGCCGCTCGTGTCGAGCAGCGCCGCGCCGTGGTCCGGCAGCATGGCGCCTTCCTCGCTTCCCAGCGCGGCCCCGATCACCCGGACCTGATCGCCGCTCGCCTCGCGGAGCGGGAGCTCGCGCCCGCCGCCGGAATCCTCGCCGTCCGAGAGCACCAGCAGCACGCGCGGGCGTTCGCTGCCCGCCTCGAAGGCGGCGAGCGCCTTGCGCACGCCGTCCGCGAGCGCCGAGCCGCGCGGGTGGATCAGCTCCGTGTCGAGCCCGCCGAGCAGGTCGCGCAGCGCCTCGTGGTCGGGCGTGAGCGGCGTCAGCAGCACGCCGCGGCCCGCGAAGGCCGCGATCGCCGCGCGGTCGCCGGGGGCCAGCTGCGCGAGCAGCTCGTCCGCGGCCCGCAGGGCGCGCGCGAGCCGGCTCGGCGGCGTGTCGCTCGCGTCCATGCTGCGCGAGACGTCGATCAGCAGCGCGAGGTCGATGCCCGAGGCCGGCATCGATCGCTCGCGTTCGCCCCAGCGCAGCCCGAGCAGGGCTGCGAGCAGCGCCGCGAAGGCGAGCAGCAGCGCGGCGTCGCGGAGGCCCGCGGCGGCCCCCTGCCGCGCGCCCAGCAGACGCGCCAGCCGCAGCGCGGCGCGGCGCCGCGCCAGGCCGAGGGCGAGCGCGACGCCGAGCAGCAGCCCGGCGGCGGGCGCGAGCCACTCGGGATGCACGAGCCCGCTCACGGGAGCCGCCGCCAGAAGACGCGGGCCAAAGCGAGCTCGCCGAGCAGGCAGACGCCGGCGATCGCGAGCCAGGGCTCGGGGCGCCCCGTCTTGCGGGTGCGCGGCGGCAGCAGCCGCGCGGGGCGCTCCAGCCGGTCGATCTCGGCATACACCGGGGCGAGATCGCTCGAGCGGCGCGCGGCGAAGAAGCTCCCGCCCGTGCTCGCGGCGACCACCGCGAGCGACGCCGCGTCCACGTCGTGGCGCTCGAAGCGCAGGCCGCGGCCGGCTTCGCCGGGGCCCTGCTCCATCAGGACCTGCTCGCCGGAGGATCCGATCGCGACGGTGTGGACGCGCACCCCGTCCCCGCCGGCGAGCAGGGTGGCGGCCTCGACCGAGACCGCGCCGGCGTTGTGGCGCCCGTCGGTCAGCAACACGGCGACCCGGCCGGCGCTCTGTCCGCTGCCCGAGACGCGCTTCACCGCCAGTGCGAGCGCCTCTCCCAGGGCGGTCGCCTCGCCGGCGACGCCGGCCTCGACCTTCGCCAGCGCCGCGGCGAGCAGGCTGCCGTCGCTGGTGAGCGGGCAGAGCGTGAAGGCCGTCTCGCCGAAGACGACCAGCGCCACGCGGTCGCCCTCCGCCGCGCGATGCTCGGCGAAGCGCGCCACCACCTCGCGCGCCAGCGCGAGCCGCGAGCGCCGCTCGCCCGCGACGTCGGCGTCGAGCGCGCGCATGCTGCCCGAGGCGTCGAGCACCAGCACCAGATCGAGGCCATGGCCCGGCTCGGGAGGCGCGCGATGCACGCCGACGGGGCCGGCCAGCACGACGGCGAGCGCGAGCAGCGCCGCGATCCGGAGCCCGCGCACGAGCGGCGGCAGCCATTCCCGGCGCGCCGCGCCGGCGGCCAGCGCCTCGGGCAGCGCGCTCCAGGCGATCGCCGGGGGGCGCCGCCGCAGCCCGGCGAGCAGCGCCAGCAGACACGCGGCGACGAGCCACGGGAGCAGGCCCGGCCGCTCGAGCGCGTCGGCCCCGAGCGCCGCGAACAGCGGCCGGAGCGCCTCGCTCATCGCGCGGCCGCGGGCGGCAACGAGTGGGCGACGAAGGCCTCGGCTTCGCCGAGCAGCTTTGCAACGCGCTGCCCGCCGCCCGCGAGCGCTGCGGGCGGCGCGAAGCGCTCCTCGTCGAGCGAACGGAGCAGCGCCGCCAGGCCCAGCCAGCGGGTGGTGAGCGCGAAGGGCGGCGCGAGCACGGCCAGCTCCTCGCTGGTGCGGGCGGGGGCGGGCACGCCGAAGCGCTCGTCGAGGAAGCGGCGCAGCGCGCCCGAGGCGCCGTCCGCGGCGCGGCGCGGATCGCCGGAGAGCGCCTCGCGCGCCCGCAGCAACGCGGCGAGAGCGCGCGTCTCCGGCGGCTCGCCCACTGGCTCCTCGCGCGCCAGGCCCGCTCGCGCCCGCCGCCGGCGCGCGACCAGCAGCGCGAGGCCGAGCGCGGCGAGCGAGCCGAGCGCGCCCGCCGCGGCCGCCGCCAGCAGCGAGCGCGCCGGGGCCGCGGGCAGCGCACGCACACCATGTGGTGTGAGGCGGTCCGGCGCGTCTGTGAGCACCGAGACGACCTCGATCGGCTGCGCGTCGAGCGCCAGCTGCTGCTTCGCGCCGTCGGGGGAGAGCGCCTCCGCGGTCCCGGCGGGCCACTCGAACCGCCCCGGCTCGCGGGCGCGGATCCGCAGCCGGGTGCGGTGGATCCAGCGCGAATCGAGCCGCTCGGGCGGCAGCGCGTCGGCGTCCAGCAGCCAGAAGCCGGCGGGCGGCGCCGAGGGCTGGAAGGGGGCGACCGTCCAGCCCGGGGGGGTCACCACCAGGCGCTCGAGCGTCGCCACGTCTCCGACTCGGATTTGCGTAGGATCGAGCAGCCAGCCAGCCCGCGGCTCGACCGGCGCTGGGGCGGGCGTCTCGCGGCAGGCGGCGGCGAGCAGCGCTGCTGCGAGCAGCGCGGCGCGGATGGCGCAGCGCCGCGTCATCGCGAGCCGCCCAGCCGGCGTCCCGCGCGTTCCTGGAAGAAGCGCGCGAGCGCGAAGAGCGGGCTGCGGTCGCTGCGCAGCCAGAGGCATTCGGCGCCGCCAGCGCGCAGATCGCGCGCGAGCTGGCCCCGCCAGCGCGCGGCCTCCGCGGCGAACGCCCGCCTCGCGCGCGCGCTCCCGGTCGGGAGCAGCAGGCTTCGGCCCCCGCGCTCGGCGTCGCGTACGCGCACGCCGCCGGCCGCGACCAGCGCCTGCTCGCGGGGGTCGACGACGGCCGCCGCGACCACGTCGTGCGCGCGCGCGAGCGCCGCCAGCTCGCGGCGCAGCGGGCCGGACTCCGGCCGCTGTAGACCCCCGCCGAGCAGGGCGGGATCCCGGAAGTCGGAGATCAACACGATCACCGCCCGGCGCGCCGCGCGCCGCCGCAGCGCGCGCAGCCCGGCGGCGAGATCGGTCGGGCCGCGGCTCAGGGCAGCCGCTTGTGTCGCGATCCGGATCACGCGCGCGCTCTGGGCGCGGCCGCGGCCGAGACGCACGTCCGCGCGCAGGCGGTCGTCGAACACGACGAGGCCGATCTGGTCGCCCGCCCGCCCGGCGGCGGAGGCGAGCAGGGCCAGCGCGTGCGCGGCGGTCGCCGCCTTGGCGGCGCCCGCCGTCCCGAAGCGCATCGAGCCCGAGACGTCGAGCGCGAGCAGCAGGGTGCGATCGCGCTCCTCGCGGAAGATCTTCACGTAGGGCACGCCGGTGCGCGCGGTGGCGCCCGCGTCCAGCGAGCGCACGTCGTCGCCGGGCGCGTAGGGGCGCGACTCCTCGTACTCGAGGCCGCCGCCCCGGAAGGCGCTGCGGTAGTTGCCGGCGAAGAGGCCCGTGGCCTCCAGCCGGCTGCGCAGCGTCAGCACGCGCGCCGCACGGGACAGCTCGGCCTGCGCGAGCGCCGGGGGCGGCGGTGTCGCCATCGCGCGCTACGCGGTTTCGACCGTCGCGAGCACGGCCGCGACGACCGTCTCGGGCGAGATTCCGTCGGCCTCGGCTTCGAAGCTCACCACCACGCGGTGGCGCAGCACGTCGGGCGCCACGCGCTTCAGATCGTGGGGCGTGACGAAGCCGCGGCCGTCGAGCAGCGCGCGCGCGCGGGCCGCGCGCACCAGGTAGATCGAGGCGCGCGGCGAGGCGCCGAGCGCCACCCAGGACTTCGCGTCGCTGCCGAGGCGCACCCCGGCGGCCGCGGGATCGCGCGTGGCCCGCGCCAGGCGGACCGCGTAGTCGACGAGCGCCGGCGCGACGTGGATCTTGGCCGCCGCCGCGCGCAGCGCCAGCACGGTCTCGGCGTCGGCCACCGCCGCGACCCGCACCGGGCCGGCGGCGTCTCGCAGGACGATCTCGCGCTCCTCGCCGGGTTCCGGGTAGGGCACGACCAGCTTGAGCAGGAAGCGATCGATCTGCGCCTCGGGAAGCGGGTAGGTTCCCTCCAGCTCGACCGGATTCTGGGTCGCCATCACGAAGAACGGATCCGGCAGGCGAAAGGTCTCCTCGCCGATCGAGACCTGCCGCTCCTCCATCGCCTCCAGCAGCGCCGACTGGACCTTGGCCGGCGCCCGGTTGATCTCGTCGGCCAGCAGCACGGGCGCGAAGATCGGGCCGCGGTGCACCTGGAAGCGCCGCTGGTCGGGGACGAAGACGAGCGTGCCGACCAGGTCGCCCGGCAGCAGGTCGGGCGTGAACTGGATCCGGCCGAAGCCGAGGCCGAGCGCCTGCGCGAGCGTGCGCACCGCGGTGGTCTTGGCGAGGCCCGGCACGCCGTCGACCAGGGCGTGTCCGCCCGAGAGCAGCGCCACCAGCAGGCCCTCGACCAGCGCCCGCTGCCCGACCACGACGCGGCCCACCTCGTCGAGGATCCGGCCGAGCGTTGCCTGCGCGTCCTGCATGTCAGCGCTGCCGGATCCGGGTGAGCAGACCCGTGGTGTGCACGCCGCGCAGCTCGGGGAGGCGCACGACCCGGCCGCCCCAGCCCTCGACGTCGAGCCGACCCACGATGGTGTCGAGCGTCCAGTCGCCGCCCTTGGCCAGCACGGCGGGGCGCAGCGACCGGATCAGCGCGAGCGGCGTCGTCTCGCCGAAGATCACCACCCAATCGACGCAGGCGAGCGCGGCCAGCACCTCGGCGCGCCGCGCGGCGGGAACCACGGGGCGCCCGGGGCCCTTGAGACGGCGCACGCTCGCGTCCGAATTCACGCCGACCAGCAAGCGGTCGCCGAGGCGGCGCGCCGCCTCCAGGCAGCGGACGTGGCCGACGTGGAGCAGGTCGAAGCAGCCGTTGCTGAAGACCACCCGTTCGCCGCGGCGCTGCGCCGCGCGCACGCTCGCCTTCGCGCGTGTGCGCGAGAGCACCTTCCGGCGAGCGGGGAGCGGGCCCGGCATGCGGCCCTAATCTACTACGACTCCTTGCGCGGAGGGGGCTCGGGCGAAAACGGTCTGGCCGGCGCGCCGCTGGCTTCGCCGTCGATCGCTCCGATCGCTTGCAGGCCCTTGCGCACCAGGAATGGCACGCCCTCCAGCACCAGGCTCGCCGGCCCGGCCGCGAGCGAACGCAGGGGCACCAGATTCGCTTCGGGCTCGGCCCAGGGTCCGGTGAGATCGAAGTAGGCCGCCAGCAGGTTCTCGTTGCTGCCCAGCAGCAGCAGGTTCAGGACCGGGATCTTCCCGATCACGTTGTCGATCTGGCGGAACAGGAACAGCACGACGTGCGCGTCGACCTCGTGCGCCGGGCTCGCGAGCGAGAGGTCCCCCGAAGCGAAGATGCGCAGGTCGGGGCCGTCGATCGAGAAGGCCTCCGTGTGCATGCTGCCGCCCGCGAACTCGAGCACCGTCTCGGCGCGGTCGTAGCGGATCTGCTCGCGCCCGCTGAACGGATTCAGGGAGCGGCTCGCGAGCGCGATCGCCACCACCGCGGGCAGCACGCGCCGGATCTCGCCGCTGCGGGCGCGCACCGAGAGCAGGCCGCTGACGTGCTTCGCGCCCGGAACCCGGGGCGCCAGGATCCCCTCGAAGGAGCCGGCGAGGTCGACCTTCCCGGTCGCGAAATCCGTCGGCAGGTCGAGCACGCGCGCGACCCCGGCCACGTCGCCGTCGGCGAGCTGGAAGGAGGCCCGGTAGGGGACGCTCCCGTCGCGCGCGAAGTCGAGGCTGGCGCGGCCGACGACGCGGCCGGTGGGCGCGAGGCTGGCCGCGACGTCCTCGAAATCGAAGCGGGCGCCGTGGGCGGTGAAGCGGCCGCTCGCGTGCTCGTGGCTCCAGACGCGGGTCGTGATCCGCTCCATCTCGAAGCGGCCCCGCGCCCAGCCGGGCCCCTGCGCCGCCGGCGGCTCGGCCACCGGCGGCCCGGCGACCAGCTCGATCTTGGCGGTTCGCTCCGGATGCTCGGTGAAGACGGCCTGGCCCGAGACCGGAACGCCCGCCCAGATGCCGCGCAGCGGCTCGACGCGGAAGCCGCCCGGCGCCAGCTCGAGCACCGCCGAAAGCCGCTCGAGCGGCCAGAGCAGCGCCGGATGGTGGACGCTCTCGAGTTCGACTTCGATCCGCGTTTCGATCGGCTGGTCCGGCTTCTCGGGATCGCCTTCCAGCACGTCGGCCAGCGCGCCGAGTCCGCGCAGCGGCTCTCCGCCCGGCGCGAGCCGGCGCCGCTCGGGATCGCCGGCCAGCATGTTCGAGACGCCGTCGAGCGAGAGGTCGAGCACCGGGAGCGGGTTGCCCTTCAGCGCCGCGCGCGCGCCCTTCACCTCGAGGCGCTCGCCGGTCCAGGCGAGGTGGCCCGAGAGATCCTCCAGGCGATCCTCGTCGCCGACCCGGAGCCGGGTCTCGGCCACGTCCGCCTGGAGCGAGAAGCGCTCGGGGAGCTCGCCCTGCTCGCCGGCGAGGAAGGCCTGCCAGTCCGAGAGCGAGGCGGATCCGCCCACCTGGAGATGCGCGAGGCGCCCCGCTTCGATCCGCTCGAGGCCCCGGGTGGCCTGCTCGCGGCGGACCTCGGGCAGCCAGGCGAGCAGGTCCCGCAGCTCGGCCACGTCGAGGTCGCGCACGGCCAGGGAGAGCTCGGCGGCGGAGCTGGCTCGGAGCGGGCGCGCGATCCGGCCCGCGAGCTCGAGCCGCAAGCGGCCGTTCTCGAAGCGCAGGTCGCGGACCTGCAGCTGCTCGTCCGTGATGTCGAGGAAGCCGGCCAGATCGACGCGCCCGGCCTCGACCGGCCGGGGCTCGCCTCCGGCAAGTCCGGTGAAGTCGGGAATCACGCTGCGCAGGCCGGCGATCACGAGATCGACCTCGATCGTGTTGCGGCCCGGCGTCGCGGATCGGGTGCCGAGATAGCCGCTCAGGGTCCCTGCGATCGGGGCCCGCGGCTCCTCCAGCGGGAGGTACGGCGCCAGCGTGGCGAGATCGAGAGCGGCCGTCGCCAGCGCGATCTCGACGCTGCCGTCGCGCGCGCGGCTGCCCAGGATCTCGAGCGTGCCGCGCTCGACCCCGGCCTCGAGCAGCCGCCCGCGCAGGAAGAGATCGGCGCCGCCCAGGATCCGGTGGCGACGCAGGCGCGCCTCGAGCCCCGCGAGCTCGAGCGCGACCCGGCCCCCGCCGGGCGGCTTCGCGTCATGAAACTCGATGCTCGCCCCGCGCAGCTCGACGCCGTCGGCGAACCCCGAGTCATCCAGCAGGGCGCGCGCCAACGCCTCGAGCGCGGCCATCGGCGCGAGCCATTCCTCGAGGTTGGGGGCGGGGGCGCGTGCGGGCTGGCTCGGCGCCTGCGCGAGGTCCGCCAGCGGCGGCGGCTGCCAGGCGCCGGCGCGGTCCCGCGCGAGCGCGAGGCGCAGGCCGTCCAGCCGCAGCGTTCCGAACAGGGGGCCGCCGGTGAGGAGGGCGAGGGGCCGCAGCCGCGCTTCGACCCGCTCCACCCGGAGCCGCGGGCCGGCCTCGGAGGGCCAGGCGGTGACCGCTTCGGCGTGCAGGCGCAGACCCAGGCCGGGCGTGAAGCGGAGCCGCCCGATCTCGACCGGACCGCCGAGGGCCTCCGCGAGCCGAGCCTCGGTCTCGTGCCGCAGCCGCTCGGGGGCCAGCCCTCGCACCAGCGCGAACCCGGCGCCGAACGCCGCGGCGAACGCGAGCAAGGCGAGCCCCCATCGCAGGCGCATGCGTCGCACTCCACTCCTCGGGATCCCTGGGCCGACCGCGACGGACCGCGCCGCCGGGGTTGCCGGCGGGTTGCTGGCTTCCGACCCCAACCTTGGGTTCGGCGAACCTACTCGCAGCCGCGTCCGCCGGCTGCATCTACGGGCTCCGGCAGGGCTTGTCGGGCCCGGGGGTCTCCCCACCCGATCAACGCCAAGGTCGCATCTTCCCTAAAGAATTCCCGGGTTCGGTCGAAACGGCACCCAAGTTGACACGGCTGCAAAACCGACGCGGAAGGTTCGGGCGAGGAGAGCGACGGCATGGAGCATAATGGGTCGAAGGCGGTCCGGCAGAACCGGGTCCGCGAGCTGCGAGAGAACCGGCTGATGACCCAGGCGCAGCTCGCCCGGAAGGCCAAGGTCGCGCTCCGCACGATTCACAGCGTCGAAAAAGGCATGAACTGCCGCATGGACACGAAGCGCAAGATCCTGCTCGCGCTCGGGCTCCGCTTCGAAGACAAGGACCAGGTATTCCCTTCCTTGTCGATGTTCACCAGCGAATCCTCGCTTCCCCACTCGCACTCCTAGGCGCGGCGCCGCGCTGCGGGCGGCCCGGGCGCTCGACTCCCCGCCCCGTCGTGAAGCCGGTACCCTTTCCCGAGCCGCGCTCCGCGTGCGGTGTTGCGGGAGGAGTGGGTGATTCCGGATCGCGTGACACTTCTCGCTGACGTCGCCGAGATCGTCGCGCATTCCCACGACCTCGACGAGACGCTGCGAAACGTCGTCGACCTCGTCGCCAAGCGCCTCGACGCCGACGTCTGCTCCGTCTATCTGACCAGCGCCGATCTGCGCAACCTGACGCTCTCCGCCACCAAGGGCCTGAATCCGGAGTCCGTCGGCCGCGTCACGCTGCCGTTCGGCGAGGGGCTCGTCGGGCTCGCCGCCGAGTCGCGCGAGCCCGTCGTGATCGAGCACGCCCGGGAGCATCCGAAGTTCCGCTACTTCCCCGAGACCGGCGAGGAGCGCTACGAATCGCTGATGGCGGTGCCGCTGCTGGTCCGCGGCGTCACCATCGGCGTGCTCGCGGTGCAGACGCGGGCGCCGCGCCGGTTCCCTTCCCGCGACGTGCAATCGTTCCAGACCTGCGCGCAGCTGATCGCGCCCGTCGTGATGAACGCGCGCCTGCTCGCGATCGTCGACCAGAGCGAGGAGGAGCGCGAGCGGCTCGGGACGCAGCTCGCCGTCTCGGGCGTGCGCGTGCGCGGGCGTGCGGCGCCCGGCAGCCAGCGCCGGACCGAGTTCCGCGGCAGCCCGACCGCGCGCGGCATCGCGATCGGGCCGGTCTACCGGCTCGGCACCCCGCTCGACCTCGCGGAGCTCGAGTACGCGCCGAGCGCCGACCCCGCGCGCGAGGAGCGCGATCTGCTGGATGCGCTCCACGAGGCCCGCAGCGAGCTCGACGACACCCGGGAGGACATGGAGGCGCGCTTCGGCCCCGACTTCGCGGCCGTCTTCCACACCCACATCCAGATCCTCGAGGACAAGGGCTTCGTCGCGAAGCTGGCCGCGGAGGTGCAGCAGACGGGCAATGCCCTGCTCGCGCTGCGCAACGTGTTGGGCGCCTACCGGCGCACCTTCGAGGGCATCGAGGACCCGTACTTCCGCGAGCGCGCCGACGACGTCGAGGACGTGGGGCGCCGGGTGATGGAGCGCCTGCTCGGCGTCCGCCACCACCTGGATCCGATGCCCGAGGGATCGATCGTGGTGGCAGACTACATTCTGCCCGGCCACTTCGCGCGCCTCGACATCGAGAAGGTCGCGGCGATCGTCTCCGAGCACGGCGGGCCCACCTCGCACGGCGCGATCTTCGCGCGCACGCTCGAGATCCCCGCCGTGACCGGCGTGGTGGGCATCCAGGCCGTGGTGCAGCCCGGCGAGATCGCGATCGTGGACGGCGGCGACGGGCAGGTCCACCTCTCGCCCGACGAGCACCTCGTCGCCGAGTATCGGCGCGCGCAGCAGCGCTACACGGTCGCGACCCAGCACCTCGACGCGCTGCGCGAGCGCCCCGGCGAGACACGCGACGGGCACCGGATCTCGCTCACCGCCAACGTCGGCCTGGTCTCCGACCTGCGGCTGGTCGAGCAGCACGGCGCGGACGGCATCGGGCTGTTTCGCACCGAGCTGCTGGTGCTGGCGCACCGCGGCTTCCCCGAAGAAGAGGAGCAGGCGCAGCTCTACGAGCGCGTGACCCGGGCGATCGCGCCGCGGCCGGTGACGATCCGCACGCTCGACGTCGGGGGCGACAAGGATCTCCCGGGGCTCACCGACCGCGCCGAGGAGAACCCGCAGCTCGGGTGCCGCTCGATCCGCCTCTCGCTCGAACACGAGGGCGTGTTCCGCGCGCAGCTGCGCGCGGTGCTGCGCGCGAGCGCCACGGGCAACGTGCGCCTGCTCTTCCCGATGATCTCGGCGCTCTCGGAGCTGCGCACCGCCAAGCGGCTGGTCGAGGAGTCGAAGCTGGAGCTCGAGCGGGCCGGCATCGCGTTCGGGCGCGCGCTCCCGATCGGGATCATGATCGAGGTGCCCTCGGCGGCGCTGATCGCCGACGCGCTGGCCCGCGAGTGCGACTTCTTCAGCATCGGCACCAACGACCTCACGCAGTACACGCTCGCGGTGGACCGCGGCAACGAACGGGTCTCCCATCTCTACGATTCGCTGCACCCGGCGGTGCTGGCGCTGATCGACCGCAGCGTGCGTGCGGCCGCCAACGCCGACATCCCGATCTCGCTGTGCGGGGAGATGGCCAGCAATCCGCTGGCCGTGCCGCTGCTGGTCGGGCTCGGGATCGAGGAGCTCTCCTGCGCGCCCAGCGCGGTGCCGGTGGTCAAGGAGATCGTGCACGCGCTCGACTACGGCGACGCCGCCGACGACGCGCGCCGCGCGCGCCTGGCGGGCACCGCCGCCGAGGTGAACGCGATCGGCGCCGCGCGCCTCCGTCAGGTCGGCCTGATCGACCACCCCGACATCGGCCCCTGGCTGCGTCCGATCATCGAAGCCGCGGGTGGGTAGGAGGGGACGTCCCCCTCTTCGCTCTCACCCCGAGGTCGCGATCAAAGCCACCCCGATCACGGTCGAGATCGCGCCCCAGATGCGCGACCGGCCCGGCGTCTCGCGCAGCCAGAGCACGCCCATCACGAGCGCGAAGAGCACGCTGGTCTGGCGGACCGCCACCACGTAGCTGACGGGCGCGGTCTCCAGCGCGGCGAGCACCAGCGCGTAGCCGATGTAGCTCACGACCGACGCGAAGCTGGCGCGGCCGAGCCCGCCCTGGCGCAGGCGCGCGAGCAGGCCCGCGCGCGTGCGCAGCCAGGCGAGCGGCGCGAAGACGAAGGTGCCCGAGATCCCGAGCAGCACCGCGTAGACGAACGCACGCGGCACGGGGCTCGTCCAGGCCGCCGCGCCGAGCTCTCGCATCGCCGTCTTGTCGACCAGCGAGTAGCCGACCCCCGCCGCCAGCGTCAGGAAGGCGAAGCGCGCGCCCGTCGACACGAGCGCGGAGCGCGAGACCCCGGAGCCGGCGCCCACCAGCCAGATCCCCGCCACCACGATCGCGATCCCGCAGGCGGCTCCCAGCGAGATCCGCTCGCCCAGCAGCGGGATCGAGATCAACGGGATGAAGGCCGGCGTCGAGCGCGCGATCGGATACACGAGCGTGAGGTCGCCGTGCTCGAAGGCGCGCGTCATCCAGTAGAAGTAGAGCCCGTGCCAGACGCCGGTGCCCGCGACCAGCCACCAGACGCGGGTCGGCACCTCGGCCCAGCCCACGAAGGGGGCGATCAGCAGGAGGATCCCGAACGGCGCCACCAGCTGGAGCAGGTTGAAGGCGAGCGGATCGCGGCTGTCCTTGATCGCCACGCTCCACCAGGCGTGGAGCAGCGCCGAGGCGAGGACGAGTCCGAGCTCGTAGAGGTTCACGCCGGGCCTGCGGCGGGCCGCACCGGGGGGACATTAGACGCTCCCGCACGCGTAGCCCACGCGCGCCGCGCTCGACCGGGGGGGCCGCGTGTGGTAACCGTTTTCCCCTTCTCACCAGCGGGTCGGTCTCCGTGGCGCACTCCGCTCTCTCCACCCTTCGCGTCTACGCGGACCTCACCAAGCCGCGGCTGCTCCCGCTCGTCCTGCTGACCGGGCTCCCGGTCTTCGGGCTGGCGGCGCAGGGCGCGCCTTCCTTCGGCTTCGCGGCGCTGGTGCTGCTCGGGATCGCGCTCGCCGCGGCTTCGGCCAACACGCTGAACGCCTATCTGGAGCGCGACGTGGACGCGTTGATGGAGCGTACGCGCAACCGGCCGCTGCCGGCCGGTCGCATCTCGCCTCGCGCGGCGCTGCGCTTCGGTCTCGCCCTCGGGGTGGCGTCGACGGCGCTGCTCGGCGCCGTGGCGGGGCCGGCGGCGGCCGGGGTCGGCGTCGCCAGCATCGCCTTCTACGTGTTCGTCTACACGATCTGGCTCAAGCCGCGCTCGGCGTGGAACGCCGTGATCGGCGGGGCGGCCGGCGCGGCGGCGCCGCTGATCGCGGACGTCGCGGTGAACGGACATCTCGGCGTGGTGGGCCTCGCGCTCTTCGCGATCGTGTTCTTCTGGCAGCCGCCCCACGTCTGGGCGATCGCCCTGTACCGCAAGCGGGACTACGCGGCCGCGGGGATCCCGCAGCCGCCGAGCGTGATCGGCGACGAGGCGACGCGCCGCGGCGTGCTCTGGACCAGCCTCGGGCTGGTGCCGGTGACGCTCGCGCCCGTCGCGCTCGGCCTGCTCGGCGAGATCTACCTGGCGGTCGCGATCGGCATGAACGCCTGGTTCGTGGCGACCGTGGTGCGGCTGCTGCGCGAGCGATCGGACGAAGCGGCGCGCCGCGTGTTTCGGGTCTCGCTCGCGTATCTGTTCTCGCTCTTCATCGCGATGAACGTCGAGCTGCTCGCGCGCTGAGCCGGCGCGGCGCCGACCCGAGGCCGCCATCTCGACATCGTCCGCTGCGCCGTCCCGTTCGCCGCTCCCGGTGCTCTTCAGCGTCGTGATCATCGACCTGATCGGGTTCGGGATCATGATCCCGGTGCTCCCGTTCTATGCCCTGGAGTTCGGGGCCAGCGGCACGACCCTCGGCTTCCTCTTCGGCGCCTTTGCGGCGGCGCAGTTCCTCTGCGCGCCGCTCTGGGGGCGCCTCTCCGACCGGATCGGGCGGCGGCGCGTGATGCTGATGACGATCGCCGGGACGGCGCTCGCGCTGCTCGGCCTCGGCTTCGCCCGCTCGCTGCTCTGGCTCTTCCTGGCGCGCGCCGCGGGGGGCGCCTTCGCGGCCAACATCGGCGTGGCCTCCGCCTACATCACCGACGTAACCCCCGAGCAGGAGCGCACCCGCTGGATGGGGATGCTGGGCGCCTGCTTCGGCGTCGGCTTCGTGCTGGGGCCGGCGATCGGCGGCGCGCTGGCTCCCTACGGGTACGCGGTTCCGATGTTCGCCGCCGCCGGCCTGGCGGGCGCCAACTGGATCCACGCGGCGTTCTCGCTGCCCGAGCCGCCGGCACGCGTCCTCGGTCTGGCGGACGAGGTGCGTCCGGCCCCCGCCCTGCGCGTCCCGTTGATCCGACGGCTCTGCATCGCGAACTTCGTCTTCACGCTGGCGGTCACGCAGCTCGAGACGGTGTTCGCCATCTTCATGGGAAAACGGTTCGGCTACGACGCCCGCGAAGTCGCCGTGCTGCTGATCGCGATGGCCGTCCTGATGGGCGCGATCCAGGGCGGCGGCATGAAGGCCCTCGCCGCGCGCTGGAGCGAGCGCTCGCTGGCGATCGCCGGGAGTCTGCTGCTCGCCGTCGGCTTCCTGGCGCTGCCGCAGGCCCGCTCGGTGGCGCTGCTGCTGGCGCCGCTGGCGCTCTGCGCCGTGGGCCGCGCCATCCTCCAGCCCGCGCTGATGAGCATGGTGTCGCTCACCGCGCAGGCCAGCGCGCGCGGCTCGGTGATGGGGACGTTCCAGGCCAGCGCCTCGCTCGCCCGCGTGCTGGGGCCGCTCGCGGCCGGCTGGCTCTACGACCGCCAGCTCGGCGCGCCGTTCCTGCTGGCCGGGGCCCTGCTGCTGGCGGTGGCGGTGCAGGTGCGGGGGCTGCCGTCGCGGGACCCGGCTGCGGCCGCGCCCCCGCTGGTCGGGATCTGAGGCCGCCGTGGACGTCCCCCTGCTCCCGACCCTGAACGCCCTGCTGAATGCGCTGGCGGCCGTGCTGCTGCTGCGCGGGCGGGCGCTGGTGAGAAGCGGCCGCATCGACGCCCACCGCCGGACCATGCTGGCGGCCTTCGCCACCTCGACGCTCTTCCTCGTGCTCTACGTGGCCCACAAGGTCTCGAGCGGCTTCGAGAGCGCCAGCTTCCACGCGCAAGGCGCCGCCCGGCTCGCCTACCTCGTGCTGCTCTTCTCGCACGTGGTGCTCGCGATGGCGGTGCCGCCGCTCGCGATCCTGCTGATCCGCCGCGGCCTGCGCGGCGAGATCCAGCGGCATCGCCGGCTGGCGCGGGTCGCCTGGCCGATCTGGATCTATGTCTCGGCGACGGGCGTGGTGATCTACGCGCTGCTCTATCTCTACGCTCCGGCCGCCTGAACGACCCCGGCTGGGGCGGGCTTCCCCTTCCGCGTCCGCGACTTGAAGCTTCGCGAAAGGATCTTGAGAACACCTTCGAAGTGGGCTAATTCCCCGGCGCTCGCGCGGCCGCCGCCCGGGCGTCCGGGCATCCGGGCCTCTGGCCCCGAGTAGGCATCGAAGGATTCCCATGGCACCCCGCACGTCTGCCCTCGCCGCGCTGGTCGTGGCGCTGCTCTCGCTGCCGGCTTCGGCGCAGGATCCGGCTTCCGCGCAGGAGGTCGCGCGCGGGCAGGAGTTGTACGCCCTCTGCGAGCAGTGTCATCTGGCCGATGGACGCGGCAGTCCGCTCGCGCTGGCCCCGGCGATCGCCGGGCTTCCGCAGTGGTACGTCGTGGCCCAGCTCCAGAAGTTCCGCGCCGGCTACCGCGGGCAGCACTTCGACGACATCGCCGGCATGCGCATGCGTCCGATGTCGATGGCGCTCGCGAACGACGCCGACGTGAACGCGGTGGCGGCCTACGTCGCCACGCTCGCGCCGGTCGACCCGGCTCCGGTGCTGGTGGGCGGCGACGCGGCGAAGGGGCAGGCGCTCTACGCCCCCTGCGCCGCCTGCCACGCGCCCGACGGCTCGGGCAACCCGGCCGTGTTCGGGCCCCCGCTCAAGGACGCGAGCGACTGGTACATGCTGACCCAGCTCGCCAACTTCAAGGCCGGCGTGCGCGGCACCAGGCCCGGGGACACGAGCGGCGCCTTGATGCGCCCGATGTCGTTGACGCTGGCCGACGAGCAGGCCATGCGGGACGTGATCGCCTACATCACGACCCTTTCGAAGAACTAGCGGACCGGAGCTGGGAGGTCTCGAAGTCGATGGCCAAGACTTTTTCTGGTGACGAGCTGGCGCGGCGCGCGTTCCTGATCACGATGGGCGCGGTGGGCGCCTTCATCGCCGTGGTCTTCGTCTTCATCATCCTCTGAAGGGGGCTGGCGATGTTCCATCTGATCGAGCGCTGGATCCCGTCGGCGTCGACCTATTCGGGGGACATCGACTTCGTCTTCTCCATGATCTTCTGGATCGTGGGCGCCTGGTTCCTGGCCACCGAGCTGGTCTTCTTCTGGCTGATCCTGCGCTTCCGAAAGCGGGACGGCGTCAAGGCCCAGTACATCACGGGCGAGCTCAAGAGCGAGAAGCAGTGGGTGCACTGGCCGCACATGGCCGTGCTCGCCTTCGACGTGGTCATCCTGTTCTTCGCGGTGAAGGTCTGGTACGACGTGAAGCAGGACCTGCCGCCGGCGCAGGAGACCGTGCGCGTGATCGCGCAGCAGTGGGCGTGGAGCTTCGTGCATCCGGGCCCCGACACCCTGCTCGACACCGCCGACGACATCAAGACGGTCGAAGAGCTCCACGTGAAGGTGGGGACCCTCTACCACTTCAAGCTGGAGTCGCGCGACGTCCTGCACAGCTTCTCGGTGCCGGTCTTCCGGCTCAAGCAGGACGTGATCCCCGGCCGCGTGATCACCGGCTGGTTCGAAGCCACCCAGACGGGCAAGTACGACATCCAGTGCGCGGAGATCTGCGGCATCGGCCACGCGCTGATGCCCGGCCGGATCGTGATCGAGACGCCGGAGCAGCACACCGCCTGGATGGCGTCCCAGTCTCCGATTTCCGTCGCGGCTCTCGACCTGCCGCGCGCGGCGCAGGAGTAGCCCATGGCGCATCCCGCCGAGACCCCCGTCCATCACGGCGCGCACCATCACGAGGATCCGGGCTGGGTCCGGAGGATCCTATTCTCCACCGACCACAAGGTCATCGCCATGCAGTACATGTTCACGGGCATGGCGCTGGCGCTCCTCGCCGGCTTCTTCGCCTACGTGTTCCGCATGCAGATGGCGTTCCCGGGGATGGAGGTGCCCTTCTACGGGCTGGTGACGCCGAACCGCTACAACGTGCTGATCACCAACCACGGCGCCATCATGATCTTCTGGGTGGCGATGCCCGTGCTGATCGCGGCTTTCGGCAACTTCCTGATCCCGCTCATGATCGGCTGCGACGACATGGTGTTCCCGCGCATCAACCGCCTCTCCTATCAGATCTTCTTCCTGAGCGCGGTGGTGCTGCTGATCTCCTTCTTCGTGGAGGGCGGGGCCTTCGGAGGCGCCTGGACGATCTACCCACCGCTCTCGGCCAAGGCGGAGTACAACCTCACGCCGCTGGGATCCAGCATCTTCCTGGTCGCCGTGGCGCTCGAGTTCGTGGCCTTCCTGCTCGGCGGCATCAACTTCGTCACCACCGCGATGAACTCGCGCGCGCCGGGGATGAAGCTCTACGACGTGCCGATCGTGGTCTGGATGATCGTGGTGGCCAGCATCCTGTTCATGGCCTCGGTCGGGCCGCTGATCGCGGGCGCCGTGATGCTGTTCATGGACCAGCAGATCGGGACGGCCTTCTTCGACCCGAACCGCGGCGGCGATCCGGTCCTCTGGCAGCACCTGTTCTGGTTCTTCGGGCACCCCGAGGTCTACGTGGTGCTGCTGCCGGCGCTCGGCATCGTGGCCGAGATCATCACGGTGTTCTCGCGCAAGAAGCTGTTTGCCTACAAGACCGTGCTCTACACCACGTTCGGAACCGGCGTGCTGAGCTTCACCGTCTGGGCGCACCACCAGTTCGTCGCCGGCATCGATCCCCGCATGGCGAACATCTTCACGGTCACGACGCTGCTGATCTCGGTGCCGATCGCCGAGATGTGCTTCGTCTACATCGCGACGCTCTACGGCGGCTCGATCACGCTCTCCACCCCGATGCTCTGGGCGCTCGCCTTCCTGGGCGAGTTCCTGATCGGCGGCGTGACGGGAATCTTCCTGGGCGCGAGCGGCGCGGACATCTATCTGCACGACACCTACTTCGTGCTGGCGCATTTCCATTACACGTTCGTCCCGATCGCGATCATCGGCACCTTCGCGGGCGTCACCTTCTGGTTCCCGAAGATGTTCGGGCGGATGATGAACGACACCCTCGGGAAGCTGCATTTCTGGATCACGATCATCGCCTTCAACGCGATCTTCATCCCGCTCTTCGTGACCGGCGCGGCCGGCGACCACCGGCGGATCTACGACTACTCCCACTTCCCCGATCTGGCGGCCCTCCAGCCCCTGCGCGAGTTCGCGACCATCGCGCTGCTCTTCATGCTCGCCGGCCAGGTCATCTTCCTCTGGAACTTCTTCGCCAGCTTGATGTGGGGCGAGAAGGCGGAGAAGAACCCGTGGCGGTCCAACACGCTCGAGTGGACCACCGAATCGCCGCCGCCCCACGGCAACTGGCCCGCGGACGCGCTGCCGACCGTGTACCGCGCGCCCTACGAATACAGCCATCCGGATCGCAAGGAAGACTACTGGCCGCAGAACGCGCCGGCCTGAGGGAGAGCGATGTCCGCGAGACCGATTGCGACCACGCGCAGCGCCGCCGGCCTTCCCACCGGGAAGCTCGCCGTCTGGTGGGTGATCGTCTCGGAGATCGTGATCTTCGGCGGTCTGCTCGCCTCCTACATCATGCACCGCCTGGCCCACGACTCGTTCAGCGAGCAGGCGGCCCACACCAACATGTGGATCGGCGCCTTCAACACGCTGGTGCTGCTCACCTCCAGCCTTTCGGCGGTGCTCGCCCACAAGGCTGCGGTGGCGGGTAACGGGCGCCGGGCGGCCGGCCTCTTGTGGGCCACCATCGGCGGAGCGCTCACGTTCGTGATCGTGAAGGCCTTCGAGTGGACCAGCGAGATCCAACATGGCTTCACGATCACGTCGAGCACGTTCTGGTCGTTCTACTACTGCGCCGCCGGGCTGCACGCGCTGCACGTGATCGCCGGCGCGATCATCATGATGTTCGTCGCCTCCGACGCGGCGAAGAACCTGGAGCTCCACCGGGTCGAGCTGATCGGGATCTACTGGCACTTCGTCGACCTCGTGTGGATCTTCCTCTTTCCCCTCCTCTACATCGCGAAGTAGGCAACGATGGAAGATTCCGTACACGCAACCGAGCATACGCACATCAACTACGTCCGGGTCTGGGCCATTCTCGTGGCTCTGCTCGCGGTTTCCGTCGCGGGCCCGATGCTCGGGAT
>DATBRV010000138.1:0-4099 GCA_036560145.1 Myxococcota bacterium | reverse complement strand
GGTAGACGCGAGCGACTTAAAATCGCTTGGCCAACGGCCATGCAGGTTCGAGTCCTGCCCCGGGCACCCTCGGCCCCCCGGTTCCTGGGAGCTAGCTTTCCAGCGACGCCTGACCGACCACGGCTCGGATCGCATCCTCCGCGAGCAGCTCCTCGAGCGCATCGCGATCGAGCAGCGTGGTGCGCTGGTAGCCGAGCTGCGGCAGCTCGAGCTCGAGCCGGAAGATCTCCCGCGGCGTGCGGAACACCTGCCGGATCCGCAGATTCGGACCGCCGCCGCCCTCGAGGATCTCGTTGCGCAGCGATTCCAGGATGCGCTGCACGCGGCGCTCGCTGCGGCCGAGCGGATCGATCAGCCCGTCGAGGGCGCGGGTGCGATTGGCGATCTTGTACGAGCCGCGTGCCTTCATCCGAAAGCCGAAGATACCGCCGAGCTGCTGCGCCCTTCAAGCTTGTAACTCGCTCGCGCGTGTGTTAGGCCGACGCCGTCTCGGTTCCGTCGCCGACGCCCGCTTCGATCAGCTTGTCGATGTAATTTTCCAGCGCCGAGAATTGCTCCGCAGCGCCGCCGAGGAATTCGATGCCGATGCCGGCCTGCACGTCGCGCTCGCGCGGCGTGAGCACGCGCTTCGACCAGGCGATGCGCCCGATCGCCTCCACCGGTTGTCCGTCGGGAAGCGTGATCTCGAGCAGGATGCGTCGGCCCGGCGCGAGCGGCTCGACGGTCTGCACGTAGGCGCCGCCGCGCGACACGTTGGCGCAGGTCTCCTGGGAGGCGCGGAAGAACGGGCGTCCCGTCCAGGGATCGCGCTCGGGCTCGATCGTGGAGATGCGCACGGGCATCGTGGCGGAGACCCGCCGATGGCGGCGGCGATCCTGATAGTTGTCGGTCGACATGTTCCCCCCCCGGTCTGCGCAACTCATCGGCAACTGGCCCGGCGGGGCTTGAGTGTAGGGCCGCTCCGGGGCGCGCCAGGGCGCTTCGCCCGGTCCCCCCGCCCGCCGCCTCAAGCGAACCGCCCCCGTGGTCGAAAAGACCTCGGGCGACGCCGTCCTAGGCGGACGGCTGCCGCTCCGGGGGTGATCGGATGGCTCGGGAAGTGGCGGCGCGGTCGTGGGCCGAGCTGCATTTCAGCGCGGAGCAGCGCGAGTGGCTCGGGATCGACGAGCACGAATCGCTGCGCGTGCTGGCGACCGGATGCCGCACCGTCCTGCTCGAACGCACCGGCGGCGCGTCGTCGACGGCGCTGCCCTGGGACCGCGATCTCGTGCTCAGCGCCGACGTGCGGGCCTTCTCGCTCGCCGACGTGCTGCATCTGCTGCACGCCTCCGCGAAGTCCGGCTTCCTGTTCTTCGAGCACCGGGACCACGCCAAGTCGATCTACATCCACCGCGGCGAGGTCGTGTTCGCGGCGTCCAACCAGCAGGTCGACCGCCTGGGGGAGGTGCTGCTGCGGGTCGGCGTGATCACGCCCGAGCAGTTCCGGGAGGCGAAGCAGGCCTACTCGCCGAGCGCGAAGTTCGGCCGGGTGCTGGTCGAGCGCGGCTTCCTCTCGCCGCGCGAGCTGTGGGCCGGTGTGAAGGCGCAGGTCGAGGAGATCGTGCGGTCGCTCTTCTCGTATGGCGCCGGGCAGGTGCTGTTCTGGGAAGGCGAGGTGCGGCCCGACAACGTGGTGCGCCTCTCGCTGCCCACCCGCAAGCTGATCGCCGAGGGTCTGCGCCGGCGCGACGAGCTGCTCAAGTTCCTGGCCTGGCTCGAGGACCCGCGCGTGAAGCTGGAGGCGGTCCCGGGCTTCGACCTGGGCGGCACGGAAAAGGCGGTGTTCTCGGCGATCGCCGCCGGGGACGGCTTTGCGGCGACCTGCCGCCGCGCGCGCGTGGACCCGATCTCGGGCGCACGCACCCTCCAGCTGCTGCGGCTGCTCGGCGCGATCAAGGCGACGCGCGAGGACGAGCCGGAAGGCGAGGTGCGCCGCGCGGACACCCGCCAGCTGGATGTGGAGGTGGTGCGCGCCTGCGTCGCCGTCCACCTCGAGCTGATCTCCGAGCTGTGCGCGCCGATCGTCGCGGTCGAGGGCGGCGAGAAGCTGCGCGAGCGGCTCTCGAAGGTGGTGGCGGAGGCCGCGCCTCGCTACCCGGAGCTGCTGACGGATCTCCCGGTCGGCTTCGGCGGAGCCATCGAACCCGACCGTCTGCTGGAACGCGCCCTCCGCTTCCCCGGGGAACGCGAGCGCGAGGTCCGGCTCGCCCTCGGTGAGCTGGTCTCCTACCTCGAGTTCGAGCTGCTCAATCATCCCCAGATCTCCGACCCCGAGGAATTCATCGAAGGACTGGAGCGGCTGCGCGCTAGTCTCTAGCGCCATGCAGGGCCGACGGAGCGCGCGCGACTTCCTGGCGGTCGCCCTCGACGTCCCGCGGCTCGACGCCGCCGAAGACCTGGTCCGGCGCCTGGCCGGCGTCCCGGGTTGGCTCAAGGTGGGCGCCGAGCTGTTCACGTCGGCGGGGCCGTCGGCGCTGGCGGCGGCGGGAAGCGCCGCGCGCGTCTTCCTCGACGCCAAGCTGCACGACATCCCCAACACCGTGGCCGGAGCGGTGGCGGCTGCCACACGCCATGGTGTCGGAATGCTGACGCTGCACGCCGCCGGCGGCATCGCGATGCTGCGCGCCGCGCGCGAGGCGGCCGAGGAGACGGCGCTCGCGATCGGCTCCCCGCGGCCGCTGCTGGTCGGCGTCACCGTGCTCACCAGCCTCTCGCCCGCGGACCTGAAGGAGCTCGGCATCCAGGCCAGCTCCGTCGAGGAGCAGGTGGCGCGCATGGTGGACCTCGCGCTCGCGGCCGGGCTCGACGGCGTGGTGGCGTCGCCGCGCGAGGCCGCGGCGGTGCGCCGTCGCGCGGGGCCGGGGCTGCGGATCGTCACGCCCGGCGTTCGACCGGCGGGCGCGGCGGACGACGACCAGCGGCGCACCGCGAGCGCCGCCGAAGCCATCCAGGCCGGCGCCGATCTGCTCGTGGTCGGGCGCCCCGTGGTGCGCGCGCCCGACCCCGCGGCCGCAGCGCGCGAGCTGGTGCGCGAGATCGAAGCCGCCCTTGGCTCGCGGACGGCGTGAGCGCGGCCCGGGCGGGGCCCGGGGCGCGCGCGGCGGAGCCGAGCTGCTCTACGGAATCCATCCGGTGCTCGAGGCCCTGCGCGCGCGCCGCCGCCCGCTGCACGCCCTGCGCCTGCGCTCGGGCCCGGCGCGCGCCGAGCTCGCCCCCGTGCTCGAGGCCGCGCGCGCCGCGGGCGTCCGGATCGAGGAGGTGAGCGCCGGCGAGCTCGCCGCAGCGCTCGGCGAAGGGGCGAACCATCAGGGGGTCGCCCTGGCGGCCGGCCCGCTTCCCCAGGTGGACCTG
This sequence comes from Myxococcota bacterium, assembly GCA_036560145.1. Lineage (GTDB taxonomy): Bacteria > Myxococcota_A > UBA9160 > UBA9160 > SMWR01 > DATBRV01. The sequence continues at coordinate 709 of DATBRV010000138.1, read as the reverse complement.
GCCGGGCTCTGCGCGGCCGGCGCTTCGCCGCGAACGTTGGTGGCGCTCGATCAGGTCGAGGACCCCCAGAACCTGGGGGCGATCGCGCGGGTCGCCGAGGCGGCCGGGGCGAGCGGGCTCCTGCTCACCGATCGGCATAGCCCGCCGCTCTCGCCCGCCGTTGCGCGCGCCAGCGCCGGGGCCATCGAATGGCTCGCGACGGCCCGGGTTCCCAACCTGGTCCGCGCGCTCAACCAATTGAAATCCCGAGGCTTCTGGATCTTCGGGGCGGAGGCGGACGCGCCCGAGTCGCTCTTCGAGCTGCCGGAGCGGGTGCTGCGGGGGGAGCGGGTCGTGGTGCTGGGAGCCGAGGGCCACGGGCTGCGCCCCGGGGTGCTGGCGGCCGTGGACCACCGGGTCCGCATCCCGCTCGCCGGGCGGGTCGCCTCCCTCAACGTGGCCAGCGCGGCGGCCGTGGTGCTATTCGAGCTCTCGCGCCGGTCGCGCCCCGCGGGATGGGGCGGTCCGGGCCCCGCCGAGGCGCGATGAGCAGAAGCCGGTCCTTGCCGTGCGTTGCTGCGGCGTTTCGGGGGGCCTATAGTCCGCCGTCGACCGTCTCCCGGCTGGCGTAGCTCAACAGGTAGAGCAGCTGATTTGTAATCAGCAGGTTGCGGGTTCGAGTCCCATCGCCAGCTCCAGTGCGGGACGGAGCGGTGTCGGCTCACCCGGA
>DATBRV010000137.1:0-59699 GCA_036560145.1 Myxococcota bacterium | reverse complement strand
GTGCAGGCCCGCCTCTCCGTGCGCCAGCAGCAGGTAGAGCGCCACCGGTGCGGCGAAGAGCCCCGCGACCAGACCCTTGCTCCGGTTCGACTCCCAGAAGCGTGGCGTCAGCAACGGCAGGATCGCGATCGAGAGCAGCAGGCCGGTGAATGGCAGCACCGTCCAGAACGGGAGCGCCAGCGAATGGGCCATCTGCTACCTCGCGCGGGCAGGCGCGCAGGATAGCCCGGCTGCTAGAGTGGCGGCCTCGCCAGCGGGCCGCCTGCCCGCCGGCCCGGAGGACCCGCCATGTTCAATGAGTTCAAGGCCTTCATCCTGCGCGGAAACGTGCTCGATCTGGCCGTCGCCGTGATCATCGGCGGCGCCTTCGGGAAGATCGTGACGTCGTTCGTGAACGACGTGATCCTGCCGCCGATCGGCCTGCTGCTCGGCAACGTCGATTTCAGCAACCTGTACCTGAGCCTCTCGGGCGCCGAGTTCGCCTCGCTGGCGGAGGCCCAGAAGGCCGGCGCCGCGACCCTCAACTACGGGCTCTTCCTCAACGCCGTGGTGAACTTCCTGATCATCGCCCTGGTGATCTTCCTGGTCGTGCGGGCTGCCAACCGGCTCCAGGCGCTGAAGGGCAAGCCCGGCGAGGCCCCCACCACGCGCGACTGCCCGCACTGCCTGTCGAGCGTCCCGGTGAAGGCGACTCGCTGCGCGCACTGCACGTCGACGCTCCAGCCCGCCTGAGCGCGCCCGCGAGGCTCAGGCCTCGGCGTCGTCCAGCCGACGAATCCCTCCCACGCACGGGCCATCGGCCGGGGGGGATTCATGTCGAGAGCAGGCCGGCAGCTCGCGATCGTCATCGGGGCGATCGCGCTGGGCCTTTCCGGATCCGCTTGCACGCAGGTCGTCGTGCAGGAGACCGCCCCGCAGCAGGTTTCGCGCGGCCAGGGTCCGCCGCCGCACGCGCCCGCACACGGCTACCGTGCCAAGACGCCGCAAGGCGCCGAGGTGGTCTTCGACAAGGGCCTCGGCGTCTACGTCGTGGTCGGCCAGCCCGGCGCGTACTTCTGGGGCGAGTTCTACTACCGCCAGGAGGGCGGGGGGCGCTGGGAGCGCTGCGACCGTCTCGACGGCGACTGGGTCGGGATCGTGGAGGCCTCGTTGCCGCCCGGGCTGCGCGGATGGCATGGCGCCCCCCGGTCTTCGCTGCCCGGCAAGGCGCGCGGGCAGGGGCCGGCCTCGCGCGGCGGCTACTGAAGCCGGCGAGCCGCTCCACGCGGGTGGGAATCCACCGCGTGGTCGAGGAGCGCGTCGCCGTCGAACAGGAAGCGCCCCGCGACGTCGCTTCCGGCCAGCAGCAGCGGCAGCCAGAAGCGGTCGTCGGCCCACATCTCGTCCCAGGGGATCGCGCCGAGCGGGGTCCAGAGCGGCACGGCTTCCGGAGTCTCCTGCGGATCGCCGAGGCAGCCGGTCGCGCTGAAGACGTAGCCGTGGATCGAGTGGCCGTCCACGAACTGGAAGCGCAGCTCGCCCCGCGGCTCGACGCCCGTCGGTGTCACTCGCAGCTCTTCCTCGACCTCGCGCACCGCGCACGCGAGCGGCGTCTCCCCGGGATCGATGCGCCCGCCGGGCCCGTTGATCTTGCCGGCGCCGAGGCCGCGCAGCTTGCGGATCAGCAGGATCTCGCCGCCGCGGATCACGAAGAGGAGGGTGGCGCGCTCGCGAGCCTGCCAGCGCTCCCAGTCGATTTGAGAGAGTCGAGCGAGCATCGGCTACGCTGGCCTCGGGCGAACAGGGCGGGGAGCGTAGCGTGACGAGTGGGGAGCCGCGTCCGAAGCGCCGCGCGCAGCTCCAGATCCGGGCCTATCGGGATCGCGACCTGGAGCCGTTGGTCGACCTGCTCGGCGCGGTGTTCCCGGACCCCGCCCCGCACAACCAGCCGCGCGAGAGCATCCGGCGCAAGCTCGGCGCCGATCCCGAGCTGCTGCTGGTCGGGCACGCGGAAGCCAGGCTGGTCGCGACCGCGATGGGCGGATGGGATGGGCACCGCGGCTGGCTCTACCAGGTGGCCGTCGCGCCCGAAGCGCGCGGACGCGGCCACGGCCGCGCCATCGTCGAGGCGATGGAAGCGCTGCTGCGCGCGCGCGGCTGCGCGAAGCTGAATCTCCAGGTGCTGGCGACGAATCCCGCCGCGGTGGGCTTCTGGCGCCAGCTCGGCTACCGCGTCGAGGAGCGCGTCAGCCTCGGCAAGCTGCTCCCGCCGATCGATCGCGAGGGCTGAGGCTCACACCTCTTCGAGCGCGAATAGCTCGTCCAGGGTCTGCCGGCGGCGGATCAGGCGCGGCTTCCCGCCGTCGAGCATGATTTCGGGCGCGTAGGGGCGGGAGTTGTAGTTGCTCGCCTGGCTCGCGCCGTAGGCGCCGGCGTCGTGGATCACGACCAGATCGCCCACGCGCGCCTCGGGCAGATCGCGCGGCAGCACCACGCCGCCCTCTCCCTGCGTGAAGACGTCGCCCGACTCGCAGAGGGGGCCCGCCACGATCGTGGGCACGCTCGGGCCGGCCGCCGCGCCGCCCTCCCGGCGCACGATCGAGATCTCGTGCCAGCTCCCGTACATCGCGGGCCGCACCAGGTTGTCGAAGCCGGCGTCGACCAGCACGAAGCGGTTCCCGCCCACCGTCTTGATGGCGCGCACCTCCGCCAGCAGCAGACCGGATTCGGCCACCAGGAAGCGTCCCGGCTCGATCTCGAGCTGCACCGCGTGGCCGAGCTGCGCTTCGATGCTCCGGCGCGCGGCGTCCCAGACCCGGAAGTAGGCGGCGACGTCGAGCGGCGCGTCGCCCGCGCGATACGGAATCGGAAGCCCTCCGCCAGCGGAGATCGCGCGCAGGTCGCGCCCGAGGCTGCGCAGCTGCGACGCCATCGCGGTGGCCAGCTTCTGGAGATGCTCGAAGTCGGTGCCGGAGCCGATGTGCATGTGCAGGCCAATCAGGTCGAGGCCGTGCTCGTCGAGTCTCTTGAGGGCGCCGTCCAGGTTCTCGTGCCAGATCCCGTGCTTGCTCGATTCCCCGCCCGTGTTCGTCTTGCGGGAGTGGCCGTGGCCGAAGCCCGGATTCACGCGCAGCCAGACCGGGTGGCCGCGCCGGCGCCTGCCCAGCTGGTCGAGCATGTCCTCCGAGCCGGCGTTGACGGGGATTCCGAGCGAGATGACCCGATCGAGTGTCGCTTCGTCGATCACGTCCGAGGTGTAGATCAGCTCGGCCGGCTCGCCGCCGGGGCGGAAGCCCGCGCGCAGGGCCCGCTCGATCTCGCCGAGGGAAACGGCGTCCACCAACGCTCCCTGCTCGCGCACCAGCCGCAGGATGTGCAGGTTCGAGCAGGCCTTCTGGGCGAAGCGCACCACGTCGAAGGCGGCGAGCGAGCGGATGCGATCGCGGATCACCTCCGCGGTGTAGACGTAGCAGGGCGTGCCGAAGCTCTCGGCCAGCCTGCGGACCTGCCCCGCGTCGACGCTCTTCATCCGCTTCTCCCGCTCGCGAGCGAAACCGGAGGATGGCGCATCCGCCGCGCGCCGGCACGCCGGGGCCGTGTTAGGCTCGCGCCGTGTCCGGGCTGCCGATCCGCTGCGCCGCGCTCGCCGTCTTCGCCCTGGTCTGCGCGCCGGCGTACGCCGAGCCGCCCAGCCGCGAAGACCACGGCGACCTGATCGTCCTGCACCTGGAGGGCTCCTACCAGGAGATGGGGCGCCAGCAGGCGGAGCTGCTCGGCCCCGTCCTGTCGCGTGTCTACCAGATCCAGCACGACGCCTTCGAAGCGGGCGTCGCACGCGCGGGCGCGGCGGCGGGCTGGCTGGACTGGGCGTTGTTCCCGCTCTGGTCGTGGATCGGGCCGTACTACGAAGAGAGCGGCTTCCACGAGGAGATCGCGGGGCAGGCCGAGGGGCTCGGCGTCCCGCCGGCCGACGTGCTGCGGGCGCTCTTCGCGCTCGCGGGCGGGTCGACCGTCTTCGCCGCCACGCGCAGCGCCACCGCCGACGGCGCGGCGCTGATCGGGCGCAACGTCGACTGGGCCGACGGGATGGGAGCGCGACGGCCCCTGGTGCTCGACGTGCATCCCACGAACGGCGATCTCGCCCACCTTTTTGTCGGCTGGCCGCTGGTCGGGCTGCCGGCGGTGGGCCTCAACGAGGCCGGCTTCGCGCTCTCGCTCAACTTCTTCGTGGCGGATCCGCAGGTGGGGCTGCTGCTCCCGCAGTGGCCGCACCGCCGCGCCCTCCAGCGCGCGCACGACGTGGCGGAGGGCATCGAGATCTTCCAGCAGGCGCGGCTGCGCGGGATCGCCGGCTTCATCGCGATGGCGGATGCCAGCGGCGAGATCGCGCTGATCGAATGCCTGCCCGCCCGATGCGCCGTGTTCCGCCCCGACGGCGATTGGTTCGCGCAATCCAACCACGCCCGCTCGCCGGAGCTGATTCCGAACGATCGCTACCGCTCGCCCGACTCGTTCCAGCGTCGGGAAGGCATGGAGCGGGCGGTGGCGCCGCAGCTGGGCCGCCTCGATCCGCCGCTCGCGGCGCGCATCCTGCGCGACCGCTCGCAGGCGCGCTGGGCGAACGAATCCACGGTCGGCAATCTCCAGGTGCTGAACGCCGCCATCGTCCACCCGGCGTCGCGAACGCTCTGGCATTCGACGGCGATGCAGCCGCACGCGCCGCTGGGCGCCTACGTCGCGCTGCGCATCGGCGCGGACGGGGCCGCCGCGCCCGGGATTCCCGCCGATCCGAAGCTCGGCTCGCCGGCGGCGGACGCCGAGCAGGCCGCCAGCCGGGACGCGCGCCGCGCGATCCTGCACTCGGACCAGGGCGAATTGGCGGAAGCGCGCGCCGTCTGGGATCGCCTCGCGCAGGCGCAGGGCCCGCTGGATCCCACGCGCATCGCCTGGGAGCGGGCCCTGGTGCGTTGGCGCGCCGGGGAGACCGAGGCGGCCTACCAGGCGCTCGCGCCGCTCGAAGCCGCGGACGCGGCCTTCGACGCGCGCGCGCATGGTCTCTTCGCGCGCGGCGTGCTCGCCGATGCGCTCGGCCGCCGCGCCGAAGCGCTGCGCCTCTACGCCCTCGCGCAGGCCCATCTGGACACGCATCCCGAGTACACGTTCTTCGACGCGCTGCGCGCGCGCATCGCCGAGGGTCGCGCCGCTCCGCTCGGCGTGGACGTGCTGCCCGTCCGGGAGCACTGGATGAACCTCTGGTGGTGAAGCGGGGGCGTGGTAGGCTCCCCGACCCGACGCCATGGGCAAGACGAAGCCGCAGCCAGACGCGCACGTCCACGGTCCCGACTGCGACCACGGGTCCAAGCAGGAGCCCGTGCGCAGCGCCGAGCCGAAGATCGGACGGAACGACCCCTGCCCGTGCGGAAGCGGAAAAAAGTACAAGAAGTGTCACGGCGCTCGAGCCTGAAGCGCCGCGTCGCCACGCTGGCGGCGCAGGTCGCCCTCGGCATCCTGATCGCGACCGCGGTGCCCGTGATCGTGCTGCGTTGGGTGCCGCCGCTCACCAGCTCGATCATGCTCCAGCGCGAGATCCGAGCGCGGGTCACGGGCGAGCGCGGGTTCGTGCTGCGACACCATTGGGTTCCGCTGCGCCAGATCTCGCCTGATCTGGCGATCGCCGTGGTGGCGGCCGAGGACCAGAAGTTTCCGCTGCATTCGGGCTTCGACTGGGGCTCGATCGGAGACGTGATCAGCGAGGGAGACGAGCGTCCCCGCGGCGCCAGCACGCTCACGCAGCAGGTGGCGAAGAACCTGTTCCTCTGGCCGGGCCGGAGCCTGGTGCGCAAGGGACTCGAGGCCTGGTTCACGGTGCTGCTCGAGACGCTCTGGCCCAAGCGCCGGATCCTCGAGGTGTACCTGAACGTGGCCGAGTTCGGACCCGGAGTGTATGGAGCGGGCGCCGCGAGCGAGCGCTTCTTCGGCAAGCCCGCCGCCTCGCTCGATCGCCGGGAAGCGGCCCTGCTGGCGGCGGTGTTGCCGAGCCCGCGACGCCTGCGCGCCGCCGATCCCAGCGCGTACGTGGAGCGGAGGGCGGCCTGGATCGAGCGGTCCGTCGCGCGCCTGGGCGGGCGCTCCTACCTCGCGCGTCTCTGATCGTGGCGAGCCGTCCGCTCGCTCAGGCCGGCGGCTTCAGGTCCTCGGGCGCGACGTCGCGGATGTGCTGGGCGAAGTACCACTGGTGCCCCTCCGGATCCACCGCTCCGTAGCGGCGATCGCCGTAGAACTGGTCCGAGGGCTCGGCGAGGATCGTGGCGCCCGTCCTTTTGGCGCGCTCGAAGTGCTTGTCGACGTCGTCGACGTAGACGTAGAGGCTCTGGGTCACGCTGCCGAGGCGCTTCGGGTTCCGATACTCGGCGCCCGGGAGTCCCAGCATGATCACGCCGTCCTCGAGCTCCATCTCCGCGTGCGAGATGACGCCGTCGGGCCCCGGCATCCGCAGGCGCTCGCGAAAGCCGAAGGCCTGGGCGAGCCAGGCGAGGGCGCTGGCCACGTCTTCGTAATAGAGATACGCGGTGATGCGGGGCATGTTCTCCGGGGGGTTCGCGGGCATGGGCTCCTCCTCTTCCGGCGCGAATCCGGGCCCCGATTCTACACCTTCCGGATTCCCGGGTAGACTGTCTTCCTGCGCCCGAGAGGAGCCTCGTGCCCCCCACCCAACAGGGCCCCGTCCGGATCATCTTCCACGTCGTGACGCGCGCCCTCCACAACGCGGTGGCCGCGCGCTTCGGGCCCTTCAAGAGCTGGCCCGACGAGGGCCTGCTGCTCGACGCGCCGCTCGCGATGGCGGAGGAGCGCACCAGCAAGCTGCGCCGGATCTACGCGAATGCGGGTCGCGATCTCTGGGACGGCCCGGAGATCTTCCGGGAGGCGATGGCGCGCCACGGCGGCATCCAGCTCGACCCGGAGCGCCGCGCCGCGCTCGCGCACCCGATCTCGATGCTGATGTGGGGAGAGCTCGCCGCCTGGATCGTCGCCGCCGAGCTCGCCGAGCGGCTCGAGGACCCCGATGCCAAGCTGGCGGCCTCCAGCCAGGTCTTCGACGAGGCCCGCCACTTCTACACGCTGCGCGATTACCTGGCGGCCCTCCACGTTCCGGTGCCCCGGCTCGATGTCTACTTCGCGATCGCCGCGCGCCGGCTGCTCGCGACCCGCGACCTCACCGTCAAGCTGTTCGCGATGCAGATCCTCGCCGAGGGCACGGCCATGGTGATCTTCCGCTTCCTGGCCGACGCGAAGATCGAGCCCGTGCTCACGGACCTGCTGCCGTACATCGAGCGCGACGAGGCGCGGCACGTGGGCCTGGGCGTGCTCCATCTCCCGCAGCGTCTGGCGACGCTCTCGCGCCGTCAGCTCGAGCGGGTCCGGCAGACCACCTACGGTGTCGGTGACCTCTTCGGCGCCACCCAGCTCCGATATGCGCGGCACTATCGCGCGCTAGGCGCCGAGCCCCGGGATCTGATCCGCAGCGCCGACAAGATGCTCTTCGAGCTCTCCGAGAAGATCGGCCCGATCCCCGGGACGGACCTCAAGTTCTTCGCCACCAATCCCACGGACTCGCCCCGCTACGAGAAGGCCCTCGACGTGATCCTGCCGAAGGAGGGCGCCGAGCCGACCTTCTACGCCCGGGCGGCGCGCGCCGTCCTCGAGTTCGGGGCGAGGGCGCTGCCGGGAGGCTGACGCCTCGACGCGCCTCCGCGCCTCCCGCTCGTTTCCCGTTCCCCCGACCGCCCCGCCAGCCGGCGGCTTGCGCGGGAGCGCGGGACTGCTAATTGAATACGGACTGGTCAGTTTCATAAATGCGGCGCACCTCCTCCCTCGTCGTGATCGCGGCTCCGCCCCGGCGGCGGGGACGGCCCCCCACCGCCGGGATGCGCGGGCGGATCCTGCGGGCGGCCGAGGCCGTCTTCCTGCGCAAGGACTTCCACGAGGTCCGCATGGACGACGTGGCCGGCGCCTGCGGCGTCGGCAAGGGCACGCTCTACCGGTACTTCGAGAGCAAGGACGCGCTCTTCACGGCGCTGGTGCTGGACGGGATCGACCTGCTCCGCTCGCAGCTCGAGGCGGCCGTCGCGGGCCCCGGCGAGCCGGTGGCGAAGCTCGAGCGCGTGGTGCGGGCGTCGCTCGCGCACCTCTGGGAGCGGCGCTTCCTTTTCGCCCTGCTGCATCGCCGCGAGCACAAGCCGAGCCGGACGGACGCCCGCGAGTGGGAGCGCCGGCGCGCGAGCCTGGCCCGGGTGGTGGAGGGCGCGGTGCGCGAGGCGATCCTCGCCGGGCAGGTGCGCCCGGTCGACCCGCGGATCGCGGCCGAGACGCTGCTCGCGCTGCTGCGCGGCATCGACCGCACGCGACGCCCCTCGGATTCGCTGGACGCGCTGGCGACCTCCGTCTTCGATCTCTTCCTGTGCGGCGCGGGAACCCCGAAGGGCGAGAGCGCCTGGAAGGCTGCGCGCCGGCGGAGCGCATCGTGAAGCGTCGCCTGCCGGTGTTGGGCATCGCGCTCGCGCTCCTCGTCGCGCAGCGCGCGCCGGCGCAGACGCCGCCGGAGCGCACCCTCGAGGAGTGCGTGGCGATCGCGCTCGAGCGGCAGCCGAGGCTCGGCGCGGCCGAGGCCGACGTGGACGCCGGCCGGCAGCGCGTCCGCCAGGAGATCGCCGGCTACCTGCCGCAGATCTCGGCGAATGCGTCCGCCAGCGACAACAAGTCGAGCGCGGCGCAGAAGACAGGCTTTGCGGGCTCTGGGGCGAGCTCGCAGCGATACGGCTTCTACTCCACCGGCTTCTCGCTCTCGCAGGTGCTCTTCGACTTCGGCCGCAACCTCGACGCGATCCAGTCCGCGCAGGCGCTGCGCGATTCGCTCAGCGCGGATGCCGATACCCAGCGCGAGGCGATCGTCCGCAACGTGAAGCAGGCGTACTTCGATCTGCTCGCGGCGCGCCGGCTGCGAGGCGTCGCCGAGGAGACCCTGCGCTCGAATCAGCGCCAGCTCGACCAGGCGCGCGGCCGCTACGAGGTCGGCTTCGCGACCAAGCTCGACGTGACGCGCTCCGAGGTCCTGGTCGCGAACACCGAGCTCGACCTGCTGACGGCGCGCAACAGCGTGCTGGTGGCCGAGCAGACCCTGCGCCACGCGATGGGGCTGACCGAGCCGCTCGACTTCGAGCTGGTCGACATGCTGGAGACCACGCCCGTCGAGATCCCGGAGGAGCGGGCGCTCGCGATCGCGCTCGAGCATCGGCCGGAGCTGATCTCGATCCGCGCCCAGATCCGCGCCGCCGAGGAGACGGTCTCCGCGCGCTGGAAGGAGCACCTGCCCGACGTGACGGGCGGCGCCAGCTACGACTGGTCGGGCAGCAGCTCGCCGCTGCACAGCTCGTGGAACTACGGAGCCCTCGTGAACGTTCCGATCTTCTCGGGCGGCCTGATCCACGCGCGCGTCGGCGAGGCGCGCGCGAACGCGCGAGCCCTCGGCTTCCAGGAGCGGTCGCTGGAGCAGGACGTCGCGCTCGAGGTACGCCGCGCCACGCTCGATCTGGCCCGCGCGCGCGAGGCGATCGGCGTCTCCGCGCGCGCCCGTGACCAGTCGCGCGAGAACCTCGAGCTCGCCGACGGCCGTTATCAGGCGGGGGTGGGCAACGTGATCGAGCTGACCGACGCCCAGGCGCAGCGGGCGAGCGCAGAGGCGGAGTACGTGCGCGCCCTCTACGGATTCCACACGGCGGTCGCCGAGCTCGAGCGCGCGATCGGACAGGAGCTGCCGCAGACATGAGCAGGGCAAGACTCGGGCGGCTCGGCGTGCTGCTGGCGGCGGCGATCGGCGCCGCTTCCTGCGGGAGCGACGATCCGGCGACCGGCGGCTATCTGACCGAATCCGTCGACCGCGGCGCGATCGTCGCGACGGTGACCGCGACCGGCACCGTCCAGCCGGTGTCGAAGGTCCAGGTCGGCACCTACGTCTCGGGTCCCATCCAGGCGATCTACGTCGACTTCAATTCCCCCGTCGTGTCCGGCCAGCCCGTGGCCAAGATCGACCCGGCCCCCTTCGAGGTGAAGGTGCGCCAGGAGGAAGCGAACCTCGCGAACGCGCGGGCCAGCGTCGAGAAGGCGCGCGCGGACCTCAAGCTCAAGAAACTCACCTTCGAGCGCAATCAGAGCCTTCGCACACGCGACCTGATCTCGCAGGACGAGCTCGACACCTCGGAGAGCAACCGCGCCCAGGCCGTCGCCCAGCTCGCGCTCGCGGAAGCCGGCGTGAAGCAGGCCGCGGCCGGGCTCGAGGAGGCCCGCATCACCCTCGACTACACGGTGATCCGCTCGCCGGTCGACGGCGTGGTGATCTCGCGCAGCGTCGACGTCGGGCAGACGGTGGCGGCCAGCTTCCAGACGCCGACCTTGTTCGAGATCGCCCAGGACCTGACCAAGATGCAGCTGAACGCCAACGTGAGCGAGTCCGACATCGGGGGCCTGCGCGACGGCCTGAGCGCGGCATTCGGCGTCGACGCCTATCCGGGCCGCGAGTTCGAGGGGCGCGTGGTGCAGGTGCGCAACGCCCCGATCACCGTGCTGAACGTGGTGACCTACGACGTCATCATCGAAGTCGACAACCGCGATCTCGCCCTCAAGCCCGGCATGACCGCGACCGTGACGATCACCACCGCGCGCCGCGAGGACGCGCTGCGCGTGCCGCTGCGCGCGCTGCGCTTCCGGCCGGAGAGCGACGGCGAAGCTGCGCCGCCGCCGCCCGCCGTCGCGGCGGGGAAGCCGAAGCAGGACGGATCCGGCGTCTACGTGCTCGACGGCGGGGACGATCTGCGCCGGGTCGAGTTGCGGACGGGCCTGCGCGACGAGCGCTTCGCCGAGGTGCTGGAAGGGGATCTCGCTCCCGGCGCGGCGGTCGCGGTGGCCTACCGGAAGCCGCTCGAGACGAACGCCCCCGCGCAGTCCCCGTTCCTGCCGGCGCGCCGGCGGTGACGGCCGCTTCCGAGCCGCTGATCGAGGTGCGCGATCTCTGGCGCATCTACGAGCTGGGCGAGACCCGCGTCACGGCCCTCCAGGGCGTCTCGCTCGAGATCGCGCGCGGCGAGCTGGTCGCCGTGATGGGCGCCTCGGGCTCCGGCAAGTCGACCTTCATGAACGTGCTCGGCTGCCTCGACCGCGCGACGCGAGGGAGCTATCGGCTGGCGGGGCGCGACGTCGCGGGGCTCAGCTCGGACGAGCGCGCGACCATCCGCAATCGCGAGATCGGCTTCGTCTTCCAGAGCTTCAACCTGGTTCCGCGCACCAGCGCGCTCGAGAACGTGGAGCTGCCCCTGGTCTACGGCGGCGTCCCGCCCGCCGAGCAGCGGAGCCGCGCGCGCGCGTCGCTGCGCGCCGTCGGGCTCGAGGGCCGCGACGATCATCTGCCGAATCAGCTCTCGGGCGGCCAGCAGCAGCGGGTGGCGATCGCCCGGGCGCTCGTGAACCGCCCCTCGCTCCTGCTCGCCGACGAGCCGACCGGGAACCTCGACACGCGCACCAGCCTCGAGCTGCTGGCGCTCTTCCAGCGCCTCAACCACGAGGACGGCATCACGATCGTGCTCGTCACGCACGAGCAGGACATCGCCCGCTACGCCGGCCGCGTGGTGACCTTCCGCGACGGGGGCATCGTCTCCGACGTCCGCCAGACGCCGGCCGTCGCGCGCGAGGAGGACGCGGCATGAGGCTCTTCGCGATGACCGCCCGCACCGCGCTGCGCGCGCTGCGCCGCAACAAGCTGCGCTCGGCGCTCACCATGCTCGGCGTGGTGATCGGCGTGGGCGCGGTGATCGTGATGGTGAGCATCGGCCAGGGCGCGAGCGAAGCCGTGCGCGCGCAGATCCAGAGCCTCGGCACGAACCTGCTGATGGTCGTGCCGGGGGCCACCACCAGCGCCGGTGTGCGCTCGGGTTCGGGCGGGGTCTCGACCCTCACGCGGGAGGACGCGAAGGCGATCGCGGCGGAATGCAACCTGATCACCGACGTCGCCTGGATGAAGCGGCAGATCGGACAGGTGATCCAGGGGGAGCTCAACTGGTCGACCCAGATCCAGGGCGTCTCCCCCGGCTACTTCTCGGTCCGCGACTGGCCCGTGGAATCGGGCGCCGTGTTCGGCGTGCGCGACGAGGAGAGCGCCAATCGCGTGGCGTTGCTCGGCAAGACCGTGGCCGAGAACCTGTTCGGCCCGGGCGAGGATCCCGTGGGCGCGATGATCCGCGTCAAGGACGTGCCGTTCCGCGTGGTCGGCGTGCTCGTGCGCAAGGGCCAGACGAGCTGGGGGCAGGATCAGGACGATACGGTCGTGATCCCCTTCTCGACCGCCGAGCGCCGCGTGCTCGGCTCGGAGATCCTCGGCACGGTCGACATGGTGTTCGCGTCGGCGGCGCGCGCGCAGGACGTCCTCCCCGCGACCGAGCAGATCGCCACGCTGCTGCGCCAGCGACACCGGATCGCGCCGGGCGCCGACGACGACTTCACCGTTCGCAACCTGAACGAGATGGCGCTCGCGCAGGAGAGCGCGAGCCGGGTGATGGCGATGCTGCTGCTCTGCGTCGCGTCGATCTCGCTGCTGGTGGGCGGGATCGGGATCATGAACATCCTGCTGGTGTCGGTGACGGAGCGGACCCGCGAGATCGGGATCCGGATGGCGGTCGGCGCCAAGCGTCGGCACATCCTGCTCCAGTTCCTGGTGGAGGCAGTCGTGCTGGCGGGGGCCGGCGGCGTGATCGGCGTGGTGCTCGGGATCGCCTCGGCAGGGGCCATCTCGCTGCTCGCGGGCTGGCCGACGCTGATCTCGGGCCCGGCGATCGTGCTGGCGCTGCTGTTCTCGGCGACGGTCGGCGTCTTCTTCGGCTTCTGGCCGGCGCGACGCGCCGCGGCCCTCGATCCGATCGCGGCCCTTCGCTACGAGTGACCGCGGGCGCTGCGCTCGCCCAGCATCCGGTCCGCCGCGCGCAGCAGACGCTCGCGCTCCTCGGGGATCCGATCCGCGAGTCGCTCGACGGCGCGCACCAGCTCCCAGCGTTGGATGCGGACCGGATCCTGGGATCCCCGCTGCCGGTACGCTCGCTGGTACGCCTGGCGGAACAAGCCCGTGCCGAGCCGCCGCCCCCAGCGGATCAGGCGCGGGGTTCCGGGGGGCAGGGAGCCGAGGCGCGTCATCAGCAGACTCCGGGCGTAGTCGCCAGCCGGATCGCCGCGCGTGGCGTAGCCCCAGTCGATCACCACGGGCCCGCTCGGGCTCAGCAGCACGTTCGCGATCTGGAAGTCGCCATGACACAAGGCCGTGCCGTCGGGGAGGTCTGCGAGCGCCTCGAGCGCCGCGGCGCGCAGGCGCTCGGGGATGGCGGCGTCGGCTGCGATGCGCGCGGCGAGCTCGCCGCGCAACGCGGGCAGGCTGTCCGGGGCGCGGATCTCGTTCAGGCCGGCGTGGATGCGCCCGCTGAGCGCCGCGAGCTGCGCCACGCGCCACGGCTGGCGGCCGATCTGGGTGAGCGCGTCGCGGCCGTCCACGCGCTGCATGACGATCCCCGGGCGCCCCTGCCATTCGATCCGCTCGAAGGGCTCGGGGACGATCGGGAGGACCGAGCGCACGGCGGCGAGCGCCCCCATCTCGCGGTCCGCCCGCGCGCCGGCCGCGGGATCGCGGAAGAGGCGGAGCACGCGGCCCTCCCCCCAATCCAGGATCTCGGCCTCGCGCCCCTCGGCGATCTTGACGGGCTGCACGGCGGGATGATCGCGCGTGTCGCGCGCCGCATCCACGCGGCGTGGCCGTGGTAGGCTGGAGCGCCTGCTTCGGGAAGCGGAGGAGCCGGCGCGATGTTGGCGGGGCACTACAGCGCGGCGTTCCTCGCCAAGGCGCTGGCGCCGGGTCTTCCGCTCTGGATCCTCGCGATCGCCGTGCAGCTGATCGACGTCTTGTGGGCCGGCTTCGTGATCGCCGGCATCGAGCACCTGCGCGTCGACCCGAGCCTCGCCTCGAATCCGCTCGACCTCTACGACATGCCCTACACGCACAGCCTGCTCGGGGCGCTCGGCTGGGCGGCGCTCGCGGGCGCGGCCGTCTTCGCCTGGCGGCGCGAAGGGCTGGCGTCGCTGCTGGTGGCGGGCGCGGTCGCCTCGCACTGGCTCCTGGATTGGATCGTGCACCGGCCGGATCTGCTGCTCTGGAGCGGATCGGCGAAGCACGGACTCGCGCTCTGGAACCTTCCGGTCGTCGCGATCGGCGTCGAGTCGCTGCTGCTGATCGCGAGCGCCTGGTGGCTGCTGCGCGGCCCTCGCGGGGGCCAGGGCCTGCGCCGCGGTGTCGTCGCCATCACGGCTTCGCTGCTCGCGGTGCAAGTCGTCCTCAGCGCCCTTCCGCCGCCGATCGGCCCGCGGGCCGTCGCCGCCAGCGCACTCGTGCTCTTCGGCGCGGTCGCCTGGGGCGCCTGGCGCAGCGAGCGCCGGCGCGTCCCGTGAACGGGTAGGAGGCGCGATCAGCCTCTCGGGATGTCCCGATCGAGCACGGTGGTGCGGCCCTCGCGCGTGGCATTCTTCACCGCCTCGTCGCACAGGCGACGGACGATCACCGAGAGCGGCGCCAGCACGCGATCCGAGGTGCTGAACCCCGACGTCTCCCGGATGTAGTCCTTGAGCCGGCTCGCGACGATCAGCACCTCTTCGGGTGCCTTCGCGGCCGGCTTCTGCGCGGCGACGGGCCGGGCAGGCGCGGACTTCTCGGGGGCGGGCCTGGCAGCGGCAGCCGGCGTGGCGGGCGCGGTCTTCTCGACGGCCCACGCTTCGCGGTGATTCGCGCTCGGCAGGTGCTCTTCCCAGCAGCGGACGGAGCAGAAGACGAGTCCCGTGCGCTCGCGATTGCAGGTCGACACGCCGCAGACCCAATAGATCGAGGACACGGCGATCGGCTGCTTGCAGGCGCTGCACCGGCGCCACTGGGTTTCCTGGCCCACATCATCTCCTTCGCAACCGTCCGTCGCGAACCTTAGCGCGCCGTCGGGGGCGCCCTCGGCTCGACGCTCGCTCGCGGGGCCGTTAGCATCCCTCGCAGCATGTCGAGCTACGAAGCCATTTCAGGTTCTGGCGAGCCCCGCGAGGGCCTCGTCACGCTCGCGCACGTGATCTACGCCCTGCATGCCTTCAGCGCGGTGACCGGACTGGTCGGCACCGCGACCATCGTCGGCGCCTTCCTCACCGGCTGGCCCTCGATCATCGCGGTGATCCTCAACTACGCGAAGCGCGCGGAAGTGCGCGGCAGCTACCTCGAATCCCACTTCTCGTGGCAGATCCGCACCTTCTGGTACGCGCTCTTCTGGGTGCTGGTCGGCCTCGGGCTGTTCGCGACGATCATCTTGTTCCCGGTTGGCCTCGCGGTCTTCGTCGCGATCAGCCTCTGGATCCTCTACCGGATCGTCCGCGGCTGGCTGGCGCTGCTCGAGCGCAAGCCGATGGACATTCCGCAGTAGCGGGGGGCGACGCCTGGAGCCGGGGCCGCGAGCACGACCCGAGCACGATCCGGTCAGCCCGCTGGTCTGGAGCCTCGAAACCGCCTGCCTGCTCGCCGCAGTCGGCCTGCTGCTGGTGCACCTGCGCAGGCTCGCCGGCGCCGGCGCCCTGTTTGAGTGGTGGACGCCCCTCGTCGTGCTGGCGGCGCTGCTGCTCGCCGATTTCGCTTCGGGGCTGGTCCACTGGGGCGCCGACACCTGGGGAAGCGAGCGCATGCCGGTGCTCGGCCGGCGCTTCCTGCATCCGTTCCGCGTCCACCACCTGAACCCGGAAGACATCCTGCGCCGCGGCTTCGTCGATCTGAACGGCGACGTCGCCCTGCTCAGCCTTCCCCTGCTGGCGGGCGGCTTGCTGATCCCGCTCTCGGACGCCGAGGGCCGGGTGGCGACCGTCTTCTGCGTCGCCCTCGGCGCGTGCGCGCTTCCCACCAACCAGATCCACCAGTGGGCGCATCGGAGCCAGGCGCCCGCCTGGGTCCGCTGGCTGCAGCGCCGCGGGCTGATCCTGAGCCGCGAGCGCCACGCGCTGCACCACGCCGCGCCCTACACGACGCACTACTGCATCACCACGGGCTGGTGCAATCCGGCGCTGACGCGGGTCTCGTTCTTCCGACGGCTGGAGGGATGGATCTCGCGGGCCACGGGTCTGGTGCCGCGCAGCGACGAGTCGGCCTAGTCCGGGGCCCCGGCTCCGCGCAGGAAGCGCTCGAGCGCGGCGGCCGCCGGCCGCCGGAGCGCGCGATAGGCGTCGAATCGCTCGAGCGCCTGGCGCAGCGCGCGCGCGCCGCTCGGCACCGGGTGCCTGGCGAAGAAGGCCGCGACGTCGCGCCGGTAGGCCGGGGTGAGCAGGGCGGGGGTCGCCTCGATCAGGCGTCCGGCGAGCAGCGACGGCATGCGGCGGCGCAGGGCCTTCCAATGCCGCTTCGTGAACCGCCAGGTCCGCTCGCGCGCGGCCGGGTTCCCGAGCAGCCGCGAGAGCAGGAAGATCACGTCCTGGGTGGCGACCGCGTCGGTGAGCGAAAGCGCGAGCGTGCGGTCGATCAGCGCGGGCTCCCGGAAGTCCGCCAGCGCGAACAGGAAGCGGCGCTGCTCCTGGGGTGTTCCCGCGCGGCGCATGGCGGCCTCGAAGCGTCGCTGCAGCTTTGCGTCTCCCGCGCGGGCCGCCAGCGCCACCACCCCGTCCGCGAGGTTCGGATCCAGCGAGCGGCGATCGGCGAGGTAGCGCTCGCAGCGCGCCGCCGCCTCGGCCACCACCTCGCTCGCGCCGCCCACCCCGCCCACCAGCCCGAGCAGCGCCGCGCGGCGCACGCGGGTCGACTCCGCTTCCCCCCGGCCGGGCGCCCAGCCGAGCTCGGCGAAGGCGGGACCGTAGCTGCGCGCCACGAAGCGCTCGTAGCGGAGCGCGGCGCCGGGCGCCGCGTCGGGGATCAGCGAGCCGCCGACGAAGCCGAGCGGGCGCCGCAGAGTGAGCAGCACGTCGGGATCGCGCTCGTTCGCGAGCGCCTCGGCCAGCTCGAGCAGGCCGTCCAGCCCGGCGCGTCCGGCGCGCACCAGCGCCCACTGGTGGTCGACCAGGCCCATCCGCTCGACCGGGGAGAGCGCCGGTAGCGAGGCCCGCAGCGCGCGGATCTCCGCGGGAGCGTGCGCGGGCCGGAAGAAGCCTCCCTCGTCGGCGTTGCCATACACGAACTTCGGCTCCGCCCGGCCCAGGTCGATCCGCTCGCGCGCCCCGACCAGGAGCTTGCGCTCGAGGCGCGGGCGCCCGCCGGCCCCCGCGATCCTCCCCACCCACGGGATCGGCCAGCGCTGGGCGCCGCCCCGCCTGCGCGCGGCTCGCCGCAGGCCGAACCTCGACTGCGAGAGCGTGAGCAGCGACCGCCCGCGCGCGCGCGTCCGGGCCACCGACACCATCGGGTAGCCCGGCTGCTCGATCCAGGCGCGGGCCATGGCTTCGACGGGCTGGCCCGAGGCCTCCGAGAGCGCGCGCCAGAGGTCCGACGCGCGCGTGTTGCCCTCCCGATGGCGGCGGATGTAGGCGCGCACGCCGCGCCGGAACGTGACTTGCCCGAGGTAGCGCTCCAGCATCCGCACCACCGAGGCGCCCTTCTCGTAGGTGATCAGGTCGAAGTTGGCGCTCGCCTCCTCGGCCGTGCGCACCTGGCAATAGATCGGATGCGTGTGGCGCAGCGCGTCGAGCTCGAGGGCCGCGGCGCGCCCGTGCTGGAAGTCGTGCCACATGCGCCAGGCGGGCTTCCAGTCGTCGACGACCGCGAAGGCCATCCAGGTGGCGAACGCCTCGTTCAGCCAGAGATCGTCCCACCAGGCCATGGTGACGAGATCGCCGTACCACATGTGAGCGAGCTCGTGCGCGATCACCTCCGCCGCCCGCTTGCGCTCGGCCAGCGTCGCGGTCGCGGGATCGAGCAGCAGCAACGTCTCGCGGAAGAAGACGGCGCCCGCGTTCTCCATCGCGCCGAACTCGAAATCCGGAACCGCCACCAGATCCAGCTTCGTGTAGGGGTAGGGCAGGCCGAAGTAGCGCTCGAGGCGGGCCAGGCTGGCCCGCGCCGCCTCCAGCGCGAAGGCCGTCAGGCGGCGCTTGCCGGGCGCGTGCCAGACCTGGATCGGCGTCCGGCCGAGCTTGACCTTCGCCGAGCCCTCGAGCGGACCGACCGCGAGCGCCACCAGGTAGGTCGAGAGGGGAGGCGTCTCCTCGAAGCAGACCTGCTTGCGGCCCCTGGGAAGCAGGCGTGTGCGCTCGACCCTCGCGTTCGAGAGCACGCGGTTCGCCCGGGCGGTCGTGACGGCGATCCGGAAGCGCGCCTTCATGGCCGGCTCGTCGAAGCACGGGAAGAACTTGCGCGCGTCGGTCGCTTCGAGCTGCGTGAAGGCGAACCGGTGCGAGCCGGAGCGCGCGGCGTAGAGACCGCAGAGGTCCCGGCGCAGCCTCCCCGAGAAGGCCAGACGCAGGGTGGCGCGGCCGGCGGGGATCGGCTTCCCGAGGGCGAGCTCGAGCATCCCGACCGAGGGCTGCGGCGTGCAGCGCGCCGCGAGCGTCGCGCCGTCCACCTCGACCCGCGCGCGGGAGACCGCGAGATCGACCGCGTGCAGACGCAGTCGGCGCGTCGCGCGCGCGAGCGTAATCTGGATCGCGACCTCGCCGCGATAGCGATCGCCGGCGCCCGGGTCGAGCTCGACCTGGAGATCGACGTGGCTCGGGCGCACGCCGGGGGCGAGGCGGTAGCTCGGGGTTCTCGCGGTGCGCGCGCTTCGCAATGCCAGCGCTGCCTATCCGGTCGCGCGGGCGCCGGTCTGCGTGTCGGGGGCCGGCGGCGGATACTGGATGTACTCGCCGATGATCATGAGCGCGAGATCCTGGGCCTTCGGCACCTCGCCCTGGATGCGGCCGCGCCGGCGCAGATCCGCGACCAGCGTCTCGATCACCTGCGCGCGTGAGAGGTCGTCCCGGTGCTCGCGCACGAGGCGTTCTTCGGCCTCGTCCGCGTAGCAGTAGGCCTTCCAGGAGATCGAGAAGCGCAGGTCCCGGAAGGCGTAGCGCGCCAGCACCTCGTCGCCGCTGCTGAGGCTCCAGCGGTCTTCGCCTTCCCAGCTGAGGCGCATCCCCGGCTTCAGGTCCGGCATCGGGACGCGCGCCTCGGCGACCCGGTCGACGCCGTGGAAGACGGTGTCGGTGTCGAGCAGGATCGCGGTGTCGTGGCGGGCGGCGAGCGCCACCGGGGGGCCCCAGGGCCCTTCGGGGTAGAAGACGAACTCGCCTCCCTCCGGATTCCCGAACCAGGCGACGCCGGTCGCGATCGGCATGCGCCAGCGCTCGAAGAGGCGGGAGTGGTGCATCGCCACGATCAGCCACTGCGGGTCGCGCTTGCGGTTCACGCCGCGGAATTCTGGCACGTCGGTGTGTATGGCGAGCTCCTGCCCGGGCACCAGCAGGTTCGCGTAGACGATGTTCGGGCGCACCACCGCGCGCCCGTGCACGCGGCGGGCCGCCTCGATGAAGCCCTCGTGGTGCAGGAAGGGCTCGATCCCCGGCACGAGAGGCTCGTCGTAGGCGTAGGTCTCGCGGAAGTAGTTGGTGCGCGCGGCGAGCTTCGCGACCGACTCCTTGCGCCCGAAGCGGCCGCCCGTGCGCACGAAGTTGAGAGCCGCGTCGTGGCGCTGGGCGAGCCCCTCGGCGAAATCTTCCTCGATCGCCTCCTCCGCGTAGGTGCCGTAGCGCCCGTAGCGCTCGCACAGCCGCAGCATGGCGTCGGCCTGGGCGCCGCCGAGCAGCGGGTCGAAGAGCTGGAAGTCGATGCGTTCCATGGCGCGGCTCCGGGGCTCGAGGCGGGCCATCCTACCACTTCCCGGCGGCCCGCTGGAGGCCTGGCGCCACGTTCGGCGCGGCTCGTGTAGCATCCCGGCCGCCCGGGCCGCGCCGGGCCCCGAAGGAGCCCATGATCACCCTCTACCAGTTCGAGGTCTCTCCGTTCTGCGACAAGATCCGCCGCGTGCTGCACTGGAAGAAGCAGCCGTACGAGGTGCATGAGGTCTCGCTCTGGCAAGCGCTCACGCAGCTGCGGCGCCTGAATCCGGTCGGCAAGCTCCCGTGCCTGGAGCACGACGGCCGCTTCGTGGCGGACTCGAGCGAGATCGCCCTCTACCTGGAGGAGCGCTTCCCCACGCCGCCGCTGCTGCCGAAGGACCCCGCGCAGCGCGCGCTCTGCCACGTGCTCGAGGACTGGGCCGACGAGAGCCTCTACTTCTACGAGCTGCGCCTTCGCTTCGGCACCCGCGAGAACGCCAAGCGCTGGCTGCCGGTGCTCGCGGCGCACGACGCGGCGCCCCTGCGCGCGCTCGCGCCTCGCCTGCTGCCGCGCATCTTCAGCGCGCAGCTCCGCCAGCAGGGGATCGGGCGCAAGCCGATCGCGGCGGTGCTCGCCGATCTCGAGCGCCACGTGAGCGCGGTGGCGACGATCCTGAATGGACGCGAATTCCTGGTGGGCGACGCGCTCACGCTCGCCGACATCTCGGTGTATGCGCAGCTCTTCTGCATCCGCGGCTCCGCGGAAGGAGCGGTGGCGGTCGAGAAGGAGCCCAGCGTGGTGAGCTGGATGGCGCGGGTGGACGAAGCGACCGCGCGCTAGCCGGCGCCCGCCGTCTTCAGCCAGCGCGCGCCGAGAGCGTGCTCGTGCGGCTCCGGGAAGCGGAGCGCGCGGGGCGTCGCGATCTCGATGCCGAGCGGGCCCGGGGCCGCGCTCGCGTCGATCAGGGCCGTGATGACGAGCGGCGAATCCGTCCAGCGGAACACCAGCCCGCGTTCCCCGGCGCTGGCCTCCGCGCCCAGCAGCTCCTGCCACTGGCGCCGCGCCTGCGTCTCGCTGGTCGCACGAAGACGCACGCCGAGCACGTCCGCGCGCTCGCGCGCCGGCTCGGGTAGCGGCGGGAACGCAGGCTGACTCCATTCCTCGGGCTCGAGCTCGGGGTGCGACTCCGCGAGCTGCACCACCACGCCCTGCGCCTGCTTCGGATGCAGGAACGCCTCCTTCCAGGCCGGGTGCAGCTCGTTCATGCCGACCACCTGGTAGCCGAGCCGGGCGGCGCGAGCGGCGGCGGCGCGCAGATCGGGGACCTTGAAGGTGACGTGGTGGATGCCCGGGCCGCGCGCCGCGAGGAAGCGGTGCAGGAATCCTCCCGGCGGGCCGTCGGGCTCGAGCAGCTCGATCAGGCCGCCGCGCGCGAAGGAGAACTGCCAGAAGCGGAAGCCCGGGCCGGGCCCCGCGGCGAAGGCGGCGCCGCCGAGCTCGCCCACCAGCCAGGGCAGCGCGTCCTGCGCGCGCGCGACGCCGATCGCGACGTGATCGAGGCGCGGCGCGTCGCTCAATCGATCAGCCCCGCGCGACGGCTGGCGGCCAGCGCATCGATCGCCCCGACGCGGCGCACGGCGGAGCGGATCTCCTCGGCGAAGGCGCGGCGCCGCTCGGCGAGATCGGGCGGGCCTGGATCGAGCAGGGCCCGATTGCGCGCGAGCCGGATCGCCGTCTGGATCAGCACCTGGGAGACGGATGCGGCGCTGTGCACGCGCCGCTGGAGATGATACTGGCGGCCGAGCCCCAGGCACTCGGCCGTGAAGGCGGCTTCCTCGAAGGCGAGCCCGGGATCGCGGCGCTCGAGATGGTCGCCCACGATCTGATAGGCCTCGACGAAGGGCCGCAGCACGCGATGCGCGCTGAAGGGCTTGAAGCGGCGCAGCAGCTGGAGGATCGCCTCGCCGCCGGCGCCCAGCTTGCGCTCCCAGTCGACGTCGCTCATCGCCACCTCGCGCTGCACCTCGCCCCGGAAGATCTCCTTCTCCGCGAAGAAGAACTCGAACTTGAACAGGTCGCGCAGGCGCATCGCCTCGTCCCAGAACTGCTCGGTGGGGTCCACCACGTCCGGCTCCGCCGCCCGCAGCAGCGCGAGCTCCGCGATCGCCGGGTTCACGAAGAAGTGGATCACGGTGTTGCGGTAGTAGGCCGCCTGAAGCTGCTGGTCCGGTCCGATCTGGTAGACCGGCTCGGCGCCGCCCTTGAAGCACGACACCACGCCGTTTCGCTCGAGCGCCTCCAGCGCGCGGCGCACGCCCTCGTCGCCGTCGAGATCGAGCTCGCCGACGGTCGGCAGATTGCGGCGGCGCGTGAAGTGCAGCACGTTGGCGAGCGCGACACGCACCTCGCCGACCGTGAGCGCGCGGTCGCCGGTGCCGAGCAGCGCCAGCGTCACCAGCGAGACCGACGTGATCGGCGTCACCCGGTTGATGCGCACCGCGACCTCGAAGGCGAGCTTCTGGAGTCCGAGGTTCTTCTCGTCGGCGCTGGGCGCCGCGTCCGGGACCGGACGGCCGAGGGTCTTGGCCAGCGAGAGCGGCTCGCCGAATCGGATGTGGATGTTCCCGTAGCGGCGGCGCAGCCTGCGCACCACGCCGAGGAACCAGCCGAAGCTCTCGCGCGCCTTCGCGCCGCCCCGCTGCTCGGCGGCGTAGTCGCCCACGTCGGAGATCTGGTCGTAGGCGATCGAGACCGGGATCAGGAAGACGTCGTCGCTCTTGGCCCTCCGGTAGGAGTCGACCACGTAGGCGAGCAGCCCGAAGCGCGGCGGCAGCAGCTTGCCGGCCCGCGAGCGGCCGCCCTCGATGTACCACTCGAGCGAGAAGCGCTTCTCGATCAGGTAGTCGATGTAGTGGTGCAGCACGAACTTGTAGATCTCGTCGTCGCGGAAGCTGCGCCGGATGAAGAAGGTCCCGCTGCGCCGCACCAGCGGCCCCACCGGGAAGAAGTTCATGTTGATGCCGCCGGCGGTGTGGTTGGGAGCGTGGCCGTTCTCGTGCAGCGCGTACTGGAGCACGAGATGGTCGAGGTTCGACTTGTGCGAAGGCAGGAACACCACCGGGTTCTGCTGCGCGAGCGCCTTCACGTCCTTGAGCTGGTCGCGGTCGTAGTAGAGCTGCCGCCCGTAGCCCTGCGTGTAGAGCAGACGGATCAGCCAGGCGACCAGGTCGATCACCAGCGGGCTGTGGGTGGCGGCGATCTCGCGCAGGTCCCGCGAGGCCTCGCGCGTCACGCTCGCGTGCGTGCGCCCGAGCGAGCCCGCCAGGCGATGCAGGCCGCCTCGGAAGGACGGGCGCCCCAGGATGTCCTCGTGGACCAGGCGCGGCACCTTGTAGCGAGCGCCGCGCAGCATGCGCTCGGCGCGCTCGAGCGCGAGCACCGCCTGGCGCGCGACGAACTCCGCGAGGCTCGTGGTCTGGGAGAGATCGGCGCCGCCGGCGCGCTGCCAGCGCTCGCGCAGCTCGGAGACGGTGGCCGGCTCGCCGGCGACGATCCGGCAGCGATCGGGCTCCCGCCGCAGGATCAGCCGCTGGTGCAGGGCCCCGGGATCGCGCGGGTCGCGCAGCAGGATCAGATCGCGCGGCAGCACGCTGCGCAGTCCGTCGCGCTTCTTGGGCAGCCAGGCCACGCGCAGCGGCGCCAGCAGCGCCGCGCCGCCCGATGCGAGGCAGGCCTCGAGCGCGTGCAGCGAGCGCAGCTTGCGCGGACGCCTCGACGGCGGGAGGCGGACCACGTCGTACTCGCTGACCGCCAGGTCGGGCGGGCGTCTTCGCTCGATCCAGGCGCGCAGCAGGCGCTCTTCGAGCGCGCTGGAGGCGTCGAGCAGGAACACGGGACGGCAGCCGTCGACATGCGGCCACCCGGGCTCGATGCGCAGCGGGGGCGGCGTCTCGCTGGCCTGCTCCATGCGCCGATTCTATCACCGCCCGGTGGCAGGCCGGCGCTTCCTCGGTATCGTCGTGCCTCTCGATTCGCCGGCGCGGCCCGGTCCGGCGAACCGACGGAGCGCCGAGTGTCCTACGACAGTCGCTGGCCCCGCGAGGCCTGGATCCCGCTCCTCGCCGGCCTCTTCTGGCTCTGGCGCGCGCCCGAGCACGGCCTTCCCGGGTTCGTGTTCTCCGTGCTTCCCGGCTGTCTGCTGCTCGCCTCGGGCGTCGCCATGCTGCTGATGCCGGGCGATCGCCGCATCTCGCAGTTCGCCGCGCTGGGCGGCGTGCTCGGCGTCGTCTTCGCGTTGCCGGCCTTCGTCGTGGTGGGGCCGGGGGCCGCGCTGCTGCTGATCGCGGCGTCGGCCGCGGGCTTCGTCGCGGCCGGCGTGCACAGCCTGCGGCTCGAGCCCGAGATCGAAGGCGTGCCCAAGGCGGTGTTCTCGGTCCGCCTGGGGGCCGAGGTTGCGATCGACGAGGCGCTGCTCGCCACCATGTTCCTGGGCGCGAAGCTCCCGCGCGTCGACGATCACGTGCGCATCCCCCGAGAGCTGACCGAGGCGCGCGCCCGCTTCGAGGCCGAGGGCTGGCTCGAGAAGCCCGCCAGCTATCACGTGACGCCGCCCTCCCTGGAGGCGCCGCTCTTCTCGCGCGCCCGCACGCGCGGCATCGACTACGAGCACCTGAGGTTCGAGAGCGGCTACCAGCCCCATGCCGGCGAGCCCGGGCGGGAGCGCTGGCTCGCCAAGGTCGCGAACCGGACCGCGCACGCCTGGGTGCTGCGTCACCCGGGACCGCCGCGCCCCTGGCTCGTCTGCATCCACGGCTACCAGATGGGATGGCCGCTGATCGACCTGCTCGCCTTCCAGCCCGAGATCTTCCACAAGCGGCTGGGGCTCAACCTGCTGGTTCCCACGCTGCCGCTCCACGGCCTGCGCAAGGCCGGGCGGCGCAGCGGCGACGGCTTCCTCTCCGGCGACCCGATCGACACCGTACACGCCGAGGCGCAGGCGATGTGGGATCTGCGCCGCCTGCTCGGCTGGCTGCGGGAGGATCAGGCGGCCGTCGGAATCGGCGTGATGGGCTTCTCGCTCGGGGGCTACACCACGGCGCTGCTCGCGTCCCTCGACGACGGACTCGCCTGCGCGATCGCCGGGATTCCGGTCACCGATTTCGCGCGCATCTACTACCGCCACCTCCCGCCGCTGCATCTGAGCAGCGCCGAGAGCCATGGGCTCGCCGAGGCCGAGCTGCGCGACGTGCTGCGCGTAGTCTCCCCGCTCGCGCTCGAGCCGTGCATCCCCCGCGAGCGCCGTTGGATCTTCGGCGGCGTCGCCGATCGGCTGGTGCCCGCCGACCAGGTGCGCGATCTCTGGCGACACTGGGAGCAGCCCCGCATCGCCTGGTACTCCGGCAGCCACATGAGCTTCCGGCTGCACCCGAGCGTGCCCAAGCTGGTGCTGACGGCGCTGGTCGACTCCGGCCTCTCCAGCTAGCGCGCGCCGGCCGCCGCGTCGCGGCGCCCGATCGCCTCCAGGATCCGCGCGTGGGTCGCGCGGTCGAGCGGGTAGCCGGCCGCCACCGCGACCGCGAGCATCAGGAAGCAGGCCGGCACCAGCGAAGTCGCGACCCGGATCGCCTCGAGCGCGAGCGGGGCCTGCTGATCGCGAGCGAGCGCGCCGTCGAAGCCGCACAGATCGAGGGCGAAGCCGATGCCCGCGACGCCGATCCCGCCCCCGAGCTTGCGCAGGAACATGAAGAAGCCGACGTAGACGCCCTCGCGCCGCTCCCCGGTCGCGAGCTCGTCTTCGTCGATCACCTCGCCGAGCATCGACCACGGCATCAGGTCGGCCACCGCGTAGCCGATCGCGGCGAGTCCGGTGATCGCGAACAACGACCAGCGCGGCCAGCTCGCGTCGGCGAAGTAGATCACGAGCTGGATCAGGGTCCACCAGAGCGTCCCGAGGATGAACACCGTGCGCTTGTCCGACCCCTGCGCGACGCGCAGCCAGACCGGCAGCGCGAACACCACGATCGTGAGGAAGAGCGAGAGCGTGATGCTGAAGTCACCCTCTCTTCCGATCCAGTAGCTGAAGTAGAGCAGGAACATCGCGCCGATCAGATCGACGGCGATGCGGGCGAAGAGATACAGGCCCACCAGCTTGCGGTAGGAGCGATGCCGCAGCAGCAGCCGGGCGCCCTCGACGAAGCCCATCTGCGCCGGCCGGGCGAACCCCGGGCGCTCGAAGCTCACCGCCCAGACCGCGAACCACGGCAGTGTGACCCAGGCGCCGATCAGCCAGGCCGAGCGCTGCCAGCCGGCGGCGTCGCCCCCGAACGCGTCTGCCAGTTCTTTCATGCCCACCGCCGCGAAGGTGCCGAGCACCGCCGCGATCGTGCGGTAGGTGTTGAGGGAGTTGCGTTCGTCGTAGCTGGTCGCCATCTCGGGGACCAGCGCCAGATAGGGCACCGAGACGCTCGTCATGGCGAGGCTCACCACCACGTAGACCGCGAGGTAGTAGGCGAAGCGCGCGGCCTCGGAAGGCAGCGCCGGCGTCGCCCACATCAGTGCGAACGAGATTCCGAAGGGCACGGCGCCGAGCAGGAAGTAGCCGCGCCGCCGCCCGAAACGCGATCGCGTCAGATCGGAGAGGCGCCCCATCAGCGGGCCGGTGACGGCGTCCACCGCGTGCGCGATCAGGATCACGATCCCCGCGAGCGCCGGGCGCAGCCCCCCGAACTCCGTGAGGAAGGCGAGATAGAGCAGCGATGCCGCCGAGAGCACGAGGTTCACGGTGTGATCCCCGAGCCCGTAGACGGTCTTGGTGGCGACGGAGAGGCGTGCGCCCGGCGCAACGCTCCCGTCCGCCCGCATCCGGCTGGCGCTAGGCCGGCTTGCGGTAGAGCGTCACGACCGCGGCGCCGCCCAGCCCCAGGTTGTGCTGGAGCGCCACCTTCGCGCCCGCGACCTGGCGCTTGCCGGCCTCGCCGCGCAGCTGCCAGTTGAGCTCGGCGCACTGCGCGAGGCCGGTCGCGCCCAGCGGGTGGCCCTTCGAGATCAGGCCGCCCGACGGGTTCACCACCACCTTGCCGCCGTAGGTGTTCGCGCCGGAGTCGACGAACTGGCCGCCCTTGCCCTCTGGGCACAGCCCCAGCCCTTCGTATGTGATCAGCTCGTTGCAGGAGAAGCAGTCGTGGAGCTCGACGACGTCGACGTTCTCCGGCCCGAAGCCGCTCTGCGCATACACCTTCTGCGCCGCCTGCTTCGTCATGTCCGCGCCGACCATCTTGATGCAGCTCTTCTGATCGAAGCTGCTCCGGAAGTCGGTCGTCATCGCCATGCCGGCGATCTCGATGGCGTTCTTCTGGAGGCCGTGCTTCTTCACGAAATCCTCGGATGCGAGGATCGCCGCGCCCGCGCCGTCGGAGGTCGGGCAGCACTGCAGCTTGGTGAGCGGCTCGTACACCATCGGCGCCTTCAGGATGTCCTCGAGCGAGTATTCGTCCTGGAACTGCGAGTAGGGGTTGTTGACCGAGTGCTTGTGGTTCTTCCAGCCGATCTTGGCGAACTGCTCGGCCGTGGTGCCGTACTTCTCCATGTGCTCGCGGCCGGCGTTGCCGAACATCTGCGGCGCCGCCGGCGCCTTCGCGAACCCGCGCAGCTCGACCATCAGCTTGAAGTGCTGGTCCATCGGGTTCGTGCGATCGGTGTACTTCACGCCGAGCGAGCCCTTCTCCATCTTCTCGAACCCGAGCGCCAGGGTGCAGTCCGCGAGCCCGCCCTCGACGAACTGCTTGGCCATGAAGAGGGCCGTCGAGCCCGTCGAGCAGTTGTTGTTCACGTTGTAGATCGGGATGCCGGTGAGCCCGAGCGTATAGGCGGCGCGCTCGCCGCAGGTCGAATCGCCGTAGCAGTAGCCGACCGCTGCCTGCTCGATCTGGTCGTAGCGGATGCCCGCGTCCGCGAGCGCCTTTTCGCCGGCCTCCTTCGCCATGTCCGGGTAGTCCCAGGCCTTCGAGCCCGGCTTCTCGAACTTGGTCATGCCCACGCCGACGACGAACACCTTCCTGCCCATGGCTTCCGGCTCCCTTCTGGATCGATTCGAGGCGCGCAGGGTAGCACGTGGGCTCCCGCGTCAAGCGCCCGCCCCCGACGGGCGAAGGCCGCCGGCCCTCTACACACGAAAGTGGGAACGGACCAGGCGGAGGGACCAGCGGTCGGGGAGCAGGCGTCGCGCCAGCGGCACCAGCAGCGAATCGGGTCCGACGGTGTAGCGGACGCGCGGGCGGCGGCTCGTGAGCGCGCGCTCGATGGCGCGGGCGACGATCTCCGGCCCCGGCGCCCGCGGCAGCGACTCGCGGATCACCCGTTCCGCGCGCCGCAGCCGCTCGCCGTAGGCCGAGAGCCCGGGCTCGCCCCACTCGGTGCGTTCGTTGAACTCGGTGCGGATGTCCCCCGGCTCGATCAGCGAGATTCCGACGCCGGTGCCATGCAGCTCGTTGTGCAGCGCGAGCGCGAGCGCATCCAGCGCTCCCTTGCTGGCGGAGTAGTGGGCCTGGAACGGGATCGGCGCGCGGCCGGCGAGCGAGCCGACGATCACGATGCGCCCACGCCGCGCCTCGCGCAGGTGCGGGAGCGCGGCCCGCAGCACTCGCAGCGTGCCAAAAAAGTTGGTCTCGAACAGCTCGCGCGCCGCTTCGATCGTCACCTCTTCGACGCTGCCGAAGATCCCGACCCCGGCGTTGCACACCACCGCGTCGAGGCGGCCCGCGCTGGCGAGCACCTCCGCCACGGCCTTGGCCACCGACGCCTCGTCGCGGGCGTCGAGTGCGAGGAAGCGCACGCCCGGCAGGCTCTGGCGCTCGGGCCGGCGGCTGGTGCCGAAGACCTGGAAGCCGCGGCCGGCCAGGTGCACCGCCGTCGCCGCACCGATGCCGGAGGACGCCCCGGTGAGCAGGACGCTGGGTCGCATGCGGAGTTCTCCTGTGCGCCGGGCGATGCTACCACCGGGCCCGCGGCGGCGTCGCCGTGGAGGGTCGGCCCTGGTCCGCGCTCGCTTCGCACTCGGGATGGCGCTCGCGCTGCTCCTGGCGCTCGGCTGCCGGGAAGCCGCGAGCCCCGCGCCCGCCGCTCCCGGCGAGACGATCTTCCTCTCGATCGGCGGCGAGACCTTCGCGCTCGAGCTCGCGCTGAATCCGGCCACGCGCCAGCGCGGCCTGAGCGGCCGCACGGGGCTCGCACGCAACGGCGGCATGTTCTTCGCCTTCGGCTCGCCGCGTCCGCTCGCGATGGTGATGCGCGATTGCCCCGAGCCGATCGACGTCGCCTTCCTCGACGGCGAGGGAGTCGTGGTCGCCCTGCACAGCATGCAACCCGAGCCGCCGCGCCGGGAGGACGAGACCGCGATGCACTACGAGCGACGCCTGCCCGAGTATCCGAGCCGCGCGCCCGCCCAGTTCGCCGTCGAGGTGGCCGGCGGGCGCCTCGCGGAGCTCGGCGTGCAGCCCGGGACGCGGCTGGTCTTCGACGCCGCGGGGCTGGCCCGCCGCGCGCGCTGAGCCTGCGCGAGCTGAGGGGTAGTCAGATCGCGCAGGATCCCCTATCAATGCACCTGCGCGGACGCAGATGATTAGAGGGGCGAACGAAATGGTCCTAGCGATCCAGAGCGCCGAGATCACGCCGGACTTCCAGGCGGCGATCCGTCTGCTCGCCCGTCTCGCCCGCGTCGCAGAACAGGCCTGTCAGTCGACGGGCATCAGCCTGCCCCAGTACCGGCTGCTGGTCTCGATCTCCGGCCAATCCCAGCGCGCGAGCGAGCTGGCCACGGCGGTCGGCGTGAGCCGCCCGACCCTGACCTCCCTCGTCGATGGTCTCGAGCGGGGGGGTCTGCTCCGCCGGGCGCCGGTTCCGAGCGATCGCCGCGGCATCCAGCTGATTCCCACCGAGGCCGGCCGTGCAGCCGTCGGGCTCGCCGAAGCCGCGCTCGCGCAACGCATGCGCGTGCTGATCGACCGCGACATGGCGAAGGTGGTCGGCGAGGCGCTCTCGATGCTGGACTCCGCGCTCGAGCGCGACGCGGCAGCCGACCTCCGCTAGCTCCCGATCAGCATTCCGCCTTCGCACGGGAGCACGTGGCCGGTGACGAGATCGGAGCCAGTGATCAGGCTCAGGATCGCGGCGGCCACGTCCGCCGGCTGGCAGACGCGGTGCAGGGCGGCGCGCGCCTCCATCGCCTGCTTGATCGGCTGATAGGCGGCGCCGAGCCCCTTGGCGAGCCATTCGCCCTCGATGAAGCCGGGCGCCACCGCGTTCACGCGGATCCGCGGCGCGAGCGCGCGCGCCAGCGCGATGGTCAGATTGTTGAGCGCGGCCTTCGAGGCGCAGTAGGGAATCGAGCTGCCGGTGGCGACGATTCCGGCCACGCTCGAGACGTTCACGATCATGCCGTTGCCCGAGCGCTCGAGCGCCGGCCGCGCGGCGCGCGCGCACTGGAAGGGGCCCTTCAAGTTCACGCCCAGGATGGCGTCCCAGTCGTCGTCGGTGACGCGCTCCAGCTCGGCGTGCGGAATGAAGCGCGTGGTTCCGGCGTTGTTCACGAGCACGTCGAGGCGCCCCAGCTCGCGCTCGGCCGCCGCCACCAGCGACCGGCAGGCGCGGTCGTCCGCCACGTCGGCCTGGACCGCGACCGCCCTGACACCGAGCGCCGCGGCTTCCCGCGCGGTGGCCTCGGCGGCCTCCCGCGAGCGCGAGTAGTTGACGATCACCGAGCAGCCCAGCCGGGCCAGCGCGAGCGCCGTGGCCCGTCCGACCCCCGTTCCCGCACCGGTCACGATCGCCGCCTTGCCCTTCAGGTCCATCTGCCACCCCTATCTCCGGCTTTGGTGAACTCCGCTCGCCTACGGCTCGCTGCGCGCTTCGCTTGCTAACGAAGCGCGCGTTCGCGGAGCGCTCGCAGCAAGAGCGGCAGTCCGAACAGGAACGGATGCCGGCGCTGGCGCTCGCTCATCTCGAAGCGGGTCTGCGAGTGGCGCTCGAGCTTCCAGAGCGCGTACGGGAGCCAGTCGCCGAAGGTGAAGCCGGTCTTGAGCAGCTGCGCCACGTAGGCGAGCTTCGCGAGCGGCCGCCGGATGCGCGCGGCGCGCCGTCGTCGGCGCCGCTCGCCGGGGCCCAGCTCGATCTCGAGCGGATCGCCGCGGGTGAGCACGCGCAGCCGGCCGCG
This sequence comes from Myxococcota bacterium, assembly GCA_036560145.1. Lineage (GTDB taxonomy): Bacteria > Myxococcota_A > UBA9160 > UBA9160 > SMWR01 > DATBRV01. Next base: position 28,638 of record DATBRV010000137.1, on the reverse strand, counting down.
CGCCTCGAGCTCGAGCGCGGCGAGCTGGGCCGCCCGCGCATAGCGATCCGGCTGGTCGAGGAAGAGGCCGGCGATCGATTCGGGCCGCTCCGGGCGCATCTCGGCGGCGTAGGTCTCGCCGAAGGCGGTCTGCCAGAGCTCGGCGGCGCCGGCGCGGATCCGATCGCCCTCGCCGGGGAGGAGCGGCAGCGCGCGCTCGAGCAGGGTGAGCACCGATTCCGCGCAGGCCGCGGCTACGGCCTGCTGGGCGACGGCGTCGCGCAGGTAGACGGCGCGCACGGGCTGGCTGAAGCGTGCCCAGATCCCCGTCCGCAGCCACCGCCCGGCCGCGCCGCGGGCGAAATCATCCAGCGAGACGACGGCGTACTTCGCGCGCAGCACCCCGTTCGCGCTCGTGAGCTCGAGGTAGAACACGTTGGGCGGGAGCAGCGCGTTCGCCAGCGCGAGACGCCGCCCGGGGTTGGCGGCGCGGTAGGCGTCGACCAGCACGTAGAAGTCGAGCACGCCCTCGGCGCTGCGTTTGCGGAGACAGGAGCCGTAGAAGAGGATCGCGGCGGTGGCCGGGCCGGTGCGGGCCCGGATCGCCTCGGCCAGCAGGCGGGCTGCTTCGGGGACGGGCTGCGCCAGCTCCTCGGCGACGAGCCCTGCCAGCGCTTCCGCGCCGCCCACCCGAGCGCTCAGGCGCGGACGAAGGTCACGCGCCGGTCTCCCGTCAGGGTGACCGTCTCATCCGGCCGCGGGGCGAAGATCTCGCCGTCCACCGTGAAGCCGCAGTCGAAACGCAGCTCGGCGCGCTGCACGTTCTTGCTGGTATAGCCGGCTTCGGTCGTGACGAAGGGCTTGGGACGGCCGCGCAGGATTCCGATCGCCGCCTTCGGGAATTTCTGCGAGCCGCTCGCCGCGCAGGTGAAGCGGACCGGGCCCGGGCCCTGGCCCCAGAACGGATTCATGCGCAGGAACAGCCGGTTCAGCGAAGACGCGATCACGAGCCGGAACTCGCCCTGCGGCACGCTCTCGCCGTCCAGGAGCATCTGGACCTTGTCCGGCGTGAGCACGCCGTTGCGGGGCCGCAGCATCGTCTTTCCGATCAGGCTGGCCGTCACCAGGCCCGGCCCGAGCACGCCGTGGTTGCGTCCTTTCGGGAAGAGGCGGTGGGTGAGGGCGATCGCGCGCTGGATCATGCCAGCGCCGAAGAACATCCCGTACTGCACCGAGAAGCCGCGGTGGTAGGCGACCCGCAGCACCGGCCGGCGCACCATGCGCTCCGACAGGCGCCGCGTGCGCACCGCCTCCAGCACGGACGCCAGGCCCTTGACCGGGTCGCGCTGGGCTCCCAGGTCGAGGGCCGTCATGTTGGTCCGACCACCCCGCAAGGGGGCGATCATCGGGATCCGCTCGAAATCGTCGCCCGCCAGGATCTCGGTGAGCGTGTGCTGGAGGGTGCCGTCTCCCCCGTTCACCACCAGCAAATCGACGCCATGGCGCGAAAAGTCGGCCAGCGCCTCCGGGAGCGCGGCCGCATGGTCCGTCTCCACGTGCATCACGTCCGGGTAGGCGCTCAACAACGAGAGCACCCGGGAAACCGTCTTCCCGCTCTGGCCCGCTCGCAGATTGTTCAAAATTCCGACTTTCACGGATGACAACTCCTTAGTCAGTCGCGTGACGCTTCGATGTCGTCGAGGGGAGCGGGTTGGTAAAAGCCACCGAGGTGATGCCGGTGCCCTGAGCCTGGAGGGTTGTGCTCGAAGGGCCTTGCTCGATCCTCACCTCGAACCGCGATTCCATCCACACACGCTGTGGATGAGCGGCCGAGGATAACAAGAATCGGAAAGGCAAGGGCAGGTCTTGAAGCGGCTCGTGCCGGACGAGCACCCGATCGAGGTGAATTACACCCGAAATGCCTTTAGCAGTGAGAACTAGTTGCCTCGCAATGGGGTAACCAGCCCCCAATTCAGTCGATTTATCGTCCCCGTGGGAGATGGTGATCTCCGTCACGTTCAAGATCCGCTTGCCGTCCCTCTCGATCGACAAGACCTGCGCTCGCCGCCCGTCGGGCGCGAGCGCTTCACCGAGGTAGAGCGCGAGCGCGCCGTCTCGCCCGAAGAAATCGATCCGGCGCAGCGTGCGTTCCGACTCGCGCGGATCCATCCAGGTGTGCGTGATGCCCGCGCGCCCGCGTACGCTCAGCGGCTCGGGCATCCCGCTGAACCAGATGGTCCCCTCGATGGGAGCGGAAAGAGCGAGCACGTCGACCGAGGTGTCCGGCACCTGGGGACCGGCGCTGGTCTGGGCATCCGGCCGCATCCGGAGGTGGATCTGGATGCCGCGCTTCTGCTTGTCGACGTCGATCTTGAGCTCGGGGCCGCGGAGATCGAGCCGGCTGCCGCCGACCTGCATCCAGCGCCCGGCCGGGTCGCGCTCCCAGCTCCCCGAGAGCCGCGCATTGCGAAAGGGCCTGACGGTGCCGTCCGCCGCCACGAAGTGGCCGACCGCGACGCCGACGGCGTCTCCCGGGAACTCGTTGGTGATCATGAAGCGCGCGAAGAGCCGCTCCCTGGACTCGAAGCTCGCGACGAAATCCCAGTACTCGGAAGCGGCGGGGCCGTCCGTGATCCGCGAGACCGGATCGCCGCGCTCGGGCGCGGCCCCGAGCACGCCGAGTCCGGCGACCGCAAGCGCCGCCATCCGAAGCCCCCGGAGCGTTCTCATGCGGGTTCTTGGACGCTCGCAGCCGCCGGAAGCTTCGATCCCAGCGCCTGCTTCAGGCGCTCGTCCCAGGGCTCCACCACCCCGCCGCGGCGGCGGAGCTGGAAGGCCTGGAGCAGGCGGACCACGTGGAACCCGAAGCAGACGAGCGTCCAGAGGGCCACCATCACCAGGCCCAGATCGGGACGCCCGGCGAGCGCGCCCACGCTCAGGAAGATCAGGTTCGGATTGCGGCGCGCGGTGATGGTGCGCACCAGCGAGTCGATCGGGCGCCAGCAGTGCGACTCCATCTTGAAAGCGAGCAGGAAGACGCCCTCCAGCAGCCGCCCGGCGAAGTAGCCCCCGACCACGACCGCGGTCGCCCACTCGAGGGAGCCCAGCAGCGTGTGCGCCCAGGCGAGATACCAGAAGGGCGGGTGGATCAGGTCGAGGCTGTGGTCGAGCACGTTGCCGAAGGGGCTCGAGGTGAGGGTCACGCGCGCGAGCTTGCCGTCGACCGTGTCGAGGAAGGTCATCAGCCAGGCGGCGAGCAGCCCGGGGACGAAGGCGCCGATCGCGAAGAGCCAGCAGGCGAGGCCCGCCAGCACCCAGCTCGCGACCGTCACGGTGTTGGGATGCACGTGCCAGGCCGCCAGCCGGCGCGTCGCCCAGGCGGCCGGGCGCGGCCAGACCCACTTGGTGACGAGGTCGGTCACGCCCTTGTAGGAGGCCGTGAAGGTGCGCGCCTCGATCGCGCGGGCCAGCTCGGGGCGCGCCTCGAACAGGTAGGCCGGCTCGAGCTTGCGAAGCTGCGCCGTGTAGGCCGGCACCAGCTGGGCCGGCGTCATCGGGCGCAGATCCGTCGCGCCGGCAGCCGCACCCGTCGCGAGCAGGGCCGCGACCTCGCGGGCGCGCACCGCGGGGACGTGCGCCGCGACCGCGACGCCTTCGGCGCTGACGAGCAGCGCGCCGGGCGTGGTGAGCAGCGCGCGCACCAGGCGCTCGTCGAAGACGTAGTCGCCGCGCAGCAGCAGCAGGCTTCCGGGCCCGAGGGCGGGCGGCGCGTCTTGCGCCTCCATGCTCTCGATCTGCGCGCAGCCCGCCGCGCGCAGCGTGCGGCGCAGGCGCTCCTCCGGCGTGAGCCCCCAGAGCTTGGCCGACTCCGCGCCGCGGCGTCGCAACAGCCACGCCACCGACGCGGCGTTCGTTGGCGCAGCCGCCATCGTTCCCGCCATCGCCCCCTTCTCCGAGCTGGGTCCGAAGGGCGCGCAGGGTATCACAGGCTCCTGCGCTGGGTTAGCTTCCGCCGTCCGCCCGGGGAGATCGCCCATGTTCCGCGTCGGTCACCTCTCGGACCTGCACGCGACACCGGTGCGCATCCGCGGCTCGCGCGAGCTGCGCGCGAAGCGGCTGCTGGGCTGGATCTCCTGGCAGATCCGGCGCAGCCGCGTGCACCGGCCCGACGTGCTCGAGGCGTTGATCGAAGACCTGCACCGCGTCGCGCCGGACCAGATCGTGGTGACCGGCGATCTCACGAACCTGGCCTGCGAGCAGGAGTTCGTCGCCGCGCGCGCCTGGCTGTACCGGATCGGCGCTCCCGCGCAGGTCTCGATCGTGCCGGGCAATCACGACGCCTACGTGCCGATTCCGCGCGAGCTCTCCTGGGATCACTGGTCGGAGTTCCTGCGCTCCGATCCGCTTCCCGGCGCGGGCGGCGCGGCAGATGGCGGGTTTCCCACCCTGAGGGTGCGGGGCGGCGCGGCCTTCCTGGGTCTCTGCTCCGCGCAGCCGACCCCCCTGGGCCAGGCCACCGGCGCCCTGGGCGAGGCGCAGCTCGCGCGCCTCGAACGCCTGCTCGAAAGCGGGATCGACCCGCGCCTGTGTCGGATCCTGCTGCTGCATCATCCGCCGACCGAGGGCGCCGTCAGCGCCCGCCGCTCGCTCACGGACGCGCCCGCGCTGCGCGCCCTGCTGCGCCGCACGGGCGTCGATCTGGTCCTGCACGGACATGGCCACCGGACGCTGATCGGGGCGGTGGAGGGGCCCTCGGGGCCGATCCCGGTGGTGGGCGCGCGCTCGTCCTCCGACGTCGGGCTCCGGCCCGAGAAGCGCGCGCAGTACCACCTCTACGAGATCGAGCCCGAGACCGGGGGCGCCCGGCGCTTCCGGATCCGCCTGCGCATCCGCGGCTGGGACCCCGCGGCCCGCCGCTTCGTGGCGGAGAGCGAGCAGCTGCTTGTGAACTAAACAACGTCCCCACTTTGCCCTCTTCGCTCTTCGCGCTCCGCGAGGATGCGTGTCGCGAGCGCCAGATCCGAGGCCTTGTCGACGTCGATCGCGGCTTCGGCGAAGGGCATCCGGACCGCGCGCACGCGCACGCCGACCACCCGCGAGATCTGCGCGAGCGCGGCGTCGAGGTCGTAACGCCGCCGCCAGAAGGCGACGAGCGCGCGCGGGCCGAAGGCGAGCGCGAGGCGCCAGGGCCGCTTGCGCGACGCTTCGGCGCGCACCCAGAACTCGGCCGCGCGCCGGGCTTCGGGGGTCAGGAACGCGAACAGGTTGGCGCCCGAGTAGAGGTCGTCGCGCATCGGCAGGTAGGTGCGCTTGGATTCCGGAAACCGCTCGCGCAGCAGGCTGGCCGCCACCAGCCCCACGCGGACGTCCGCGCCCTCCTGGCGGCAAGCGCCCGTGAAGTGCTCGACCATGGCCGGGGTGAGCAGCGGGTGATCCGCGGTGGTGACGAGGGCCGGCACTCCTGCCGCCAGCGATTCGAGCACGACCACCACGCTGCGGCTTGGCGAGCGCTCGCTGCGGCGCAGCGCGAGGGCGCCCTGCGCGACCAGCGCCGCCAGTTCCGGGACGTCCGCGAGCGCCGCCGGGTCGTCGATGCTCACGACGATCGCCCCGATGCTCGGCGCCGCCCGTAGCGTGCGGATCACGCGCACCAGCATGGGTACGCCGTAAACGGGGATCAGGGCGCGGTGTCGCTGCCCCTGCGCGGAGGCCAGCTCATCGCCCGCGGCGCCGCGGCTGCCGGCGAGCACCAGCGCGGTGAAGCGCGCCGGATCGTGCTGCGGGGGAGGGCGCGTGCTCACGCCCGCTCAGACCACGCCCATCAGCGCGCGCACGCGGGCGGCGACCGCCGCCAGATCGCCCGGGGGCGCGCCCGTGGCCGGCGCGAACGGCGCGCCGAAGGGCCTGGCCACGCCGCGCCGGTAGAGCTCCTGGTGCAGCCGGTCGAGATCCCGCGTCGGGCGCACGAAGCCGCGCTCGATCAGGCGCGCGCAGAAGTAGTCGAGCCCCTGCTGCGGCCGCGGCGTGCCGCGCCGGGAGGGCGTGAGCGACTGCGCGCGCGCGACCACGGGCTCGCGCAGCGCCCGCAGCAGCCGGAAGGACGGGCGTTCGGGGAGCGGATACACGTAGACCGGTCGGCCGAGCGCCGTCGCCTCGGCGAGCATCGATTCGCTGTCGCCCGTGATCACGATCGCGTCGGCCAGCGCCAGGAAGCCCAGGTAGGGATTCTCGGTGTCGTCCGGCTTCCAACGGTGCACGTAGGCCCCGCCCGCGAGCGCGCCGGCCAGCGCGTCCCCGGCGGCCTTCGAGACCCGGCGGCTGGTGGTCGCGAAGACCGATCCGCCGGCCTCTTTCGCGAACCGCAGCACGTCCTGGGCGAGCCGGCGCGCCACGGCGGGGCCCAACCGGTACTGGCCCGAGGTGCCGCCCACCAGCAGCGCGATGCGCGGCGCCGGAGACGCTTCCAGGCGCGGCCTCCAGCTCTCGGCTGCCTGGGAGAGCCGGGCGCGGCTGACGGCGTGCAGCGTCGCGCTCGTCTCGATCCGATTCGGGTGCGGGAACAAGCGGCAGTAGCCGGGCGTCACGGCCAGATCGAAGAGGTCGGCGAGGTCCGCCCCATTGCGCCCGAGCTGGACCAGACGCGTGCGGCCGCGCGACTGCTCGCGGATCCAGAGCGCGACCGGGGCGGTGCGGCGCCCGGCGGCGATCACGAGCTCCGGCCAGGGCGGCGCGAGCGGCGAGGAGCGCTCGGCGTCGATGCCGGCGCGCGAGGCGCCGAGCAGGCGGTTGTGCAGCCGCGAGAGCGGCCCCGGGTGCAGCCGCTTGATCTCGTAGCGCCAGCCGAGCGCGTCGGCGAGCCCGATCGACTGCGTGGTGTTCCCGGGGCGGTCGTCGGCGACCACCCATACGCTGGGCGGCCCCTCGCTGCTGCGCGGCCCCCCGGCGCGGTGCCAGGCGCCGCTGCGACCCGGCTCCCGCAGCTCGATCTCCCAGTTTGTTTTGGGGTGTCGCCTCGAGGCGGCCTCGAAGCGATGGGTCCACCACGCGCGGGTCCGCGCCGACGCTCCGTCGCGTCCGCGCCGCGGCGCCTCGCACTGGATCCGCTCGCGCACGGGCCCCGCGCGGAAGCGCTCGTCGAGCAGCCAGGGGACGTCCTCGTCGGGCGCCGCTTCGAGCTTTCGCGGCGAGCCGAGCTCGATGTAGCGCGCGCTCGGACGCGCGCTCGTGAACGGCTCGAAGCCTGCGGCATCGGCTTCGCGCTCGAGGTCGCGCCAGAGACCCGCGTGCGTGTTCTCCTGGTAGACGAGCTGCGCCGGGAACGGCCGCCAGGGCTGGGTGTGCAGCGTCGTGAAGTGCAGCAGCTTCGAGCGCCCGGCCTGGTACTCGCCGTCACGGGCGTTCCATTCGCCGGCGAGCGGGCCGTAGAGCCCGGGCACCGCGAGCGCCTCGCGCAGCAGCTCGGCCTTGCTCGCGCGCTGCGCGCGCTCGAGGCTCCAGAGCGGCGTCATCCGCGCGCAATCGAGCAGCATCACCGAGGAATCGTCGGGAGCGATCGCGAGGAAGCCGTGGCCGTCCAGGGCGAGGTCGAAGAGCTGCGCCGGATCGGCGAGGTAGATCTGGTCGACGTCGTTGTAGAGGGCCCGCCCGGCGCCGCCGGCGAAGTGGGGAATCGCGAAGCGGTAGTTCGTGAAGCCGGTGGTCCAGCCCGCGGTCTGGAAGCCGGCCAGGCTCTTCATCAGCCAGATCTGGTAGGTCCGGCCGGGGTCGCGCACCCGCTCGATCGACCAGAGGAAGACGCGCTCGGCCCGCTGCTGGGCCGGCTCGGTGCCCAGGAAGAGGCGGACAGGGGGCTTTCCGCTCTCTCGCGCTCCTGCTCTCGCCGGCAGCGTCAGGCACTCCGGGTTCAAGCGGATCGCGGTTCCAGACGAGACCATTTCTCGGCGCATTCTACCGGCCATCGGGTCTTTCGTCGGCTCTCCTGAATATGGTGAAAAAGACCCAAGTGTTAAGTTTCGGGGGTAGTCAGGCGACGTTGTTCTCGCTATTTCTTTCGTTCCGTCCGATGGGGGAGGGGTGACGATGCACATCGGTGACGTAAGCGTCGGAGACGGCGCGCCGTTGGTCCTGGTCTCGGGACTGAACGTGATCGAGTCGCTCGAAGGGGCGCTCGAGTGCGCCGAAGCCGTCCAAGCCGTCGCCGAGCTCCACGGGCTCTCGGTCATCTTCAAGGCCTCCTTCGACAAGGCCAACCGCTCCAGCCGGCATTCCTATCGGGGCCCCGGGATCGACGAGGGGATGCGGATCCTGGCCCGCGTGAAGCGGGAGACCGGGCTTCCCATCCTGACGGACGTTCACGAGCCGGGACAGGCGAAGCTCGTCGCCGAGGTCGCCGACTGCCTCCAGATCCCGGCTTTCTTGAGCCGCCAGACGGACCTGATCGCGGCCTGCGCGGCGACCGGCCGCGCCATCAACCTGAAGAAGGGTCAGTTCATGGCGCCGCGCGACGTCGGGCACGCCGTCGAGAAGGCGCAGGGCTTCGGAGCCAGCGGCGTGATGGTGACCGAGCGCGGCACGTCCTTCGGGTACAACGACCTGGTGGTGGACATGCGCGGTCTGCTCAGCATGCGCAGCCATGCGCCGGTCTGCTTCGACGCGACCCACTCCGCGCAGTACCCGGGCGCTGGAGCCAACGCCAGCGACGGCGACCGCTCGGTGGTCGGACCGCTGGCGCGGGCGGCGGTGGCGATCGGAATCGACGCGCTCTTCATCGAGATCCACCCCGATCCGGAGAGCGCCCCCTGCGACGGCGCCTGCCAGCTGCGGGTGAGCGATCTGGACCGACTGCTGGGCGAAGTCTGCGCCATCCAGGCGGCGCTTCCCGCGAGACGACGGGTCTAGGCGCGGGAGCGCCGGGCCGATCCCTGCGAGGGAGACACGAAGCTCGCGCGCACGCCTTCCAGGTCCTCGGGCGAGTCGATCTCCCGCCACCACAGACCATCGATGGACGCGGTCGCGATCGGCATGCGCGAGGCCATCTCGTTCACGACCGAGAGATACCAGGCGCGCAGGCCCTCGGGAGTGCGGATCACCCGCTCCAGCTCGTCGCGGAACGCCTTCACACCGGTCCCGCGGAAGCAGAGCATGCCGATCGATTCGCCCCCCACGCTCTCCGCCGGGAGCCGTTTGCCGATCGCGAGCAGGCGCCGGCTGGCGTCGATCGAGACCTTCATGTCGTCGTCGTCGTAGCCGTCCTTGTGGTCGATCGTCACCGTGATCGGCGCCGGCGGCGACTCGAGCAGCCGCTGTAGCACGCGATCCTCGAAGAGCGTGTCGCCGTTGAGCAGCACGAAGTCGCCGGTCATCGCGCCGCGCGCGAGCCAGCAGGTCGCGAGGTTGTCCGACGACGCGAAGAAGGGGTTGTAGAGCGTATCCACCCGCAGGCCGGGGATCCGGATCCCCGTCAGGAATCGCTCCACGCGGTCGGCGCCGAAGCCCAGCACCACGGTGGCGTGCCGGATCCCGCAGCGCGCGAGGGCGCGCAGCTGTAGCTCGAGGACGGTGAGCGGGCCGTCCACTTCGAGCAGGCACTTCGGATCGCGTTCGGTGAGCGGCAGGAGTCGCCGGCCCTGGCCAGCGCTGAGCACGATCGCGTTCATGGTCTCCCTGCGGGTCTAGCGCCTGCGGCGTTGCTTCCGATCGTATCGCCGACCTAGGATCTCATCCGTGGCGGGGGACGGGCCACACTGTAGGCCAGCTCGCCTACCGGCAACAGACGGCGTCCAACGAGATCCCGGACGATGGCTGTAGCGATTCCCATCCACCGTCGCCCCGGCCTCACCCTGTACCGGTACATCGCGCGCGAGGCCCTGAGGCCGACCGCCTTTGCGGTGTTGGGCCTCACCGCGGCGGTCCTCACCTCCCGGATCGTCGGCTTCTCGGACCTCGTGATCAACCGCGGGCTGGGCGCGCCCGCGGTGGGGCGAATGGTCTTCTTCGAGGCCGTGCCGGTTCTCGCCCGCATCTTTCCCTTCGGCGTGCTGGTGGGTTGCCTGGTGGCGCTCGGCCGGCTGGGAGCGGATCGCGAGATCCTGGCGCTCGAATCCTCGGGCGTCGCCGTGGGCCGCCTGGTCTGGCCGATCGTCGCCTTCGCGACCGTGATGACGCTGGCCGCGCTCGGCGTGTCCCTCTCGCTCGGCCCCTGGGCGAGCCGCTCGCTCGACGACGCCCTCTCCCACCTCTCGCGCGAGCGTCCCTGGGCGCAGATCCGCGCGAGCGTGGTGAGCCACTTCGGCGACTGGCAGCTGGAGGCGCGCGAGGTCTCCGCGTCGGGCATGGAGCTGCGCGGCGTGCTGCTCTTCACGCCGGATCTCGGCGAGACCATCTTCGCGGAGAGCGGAACCGTCTCGAGCGCGCCGGACGGAGCGGTCGAGCTGGTGCTCGGCTCCGGCAGCGCCGTGCTCGAGCCGCGCGGCGAGCTCAAGCTGTTCCGCTTCGAGACCCTCTCGACGCGCCTTCCCGAGGGCAGCGAGCCGCTCGAGCGCAGCGAGAAGGATCGCCTGCCGGGGGCGACGCTCGACGAGCTGATGCAGCGCGCCCACGATTTCGTGCCGAGCGAGAACGACCAGCTCCCGCGCGCCGCGCTCGAGCTCCACCGCCGCTTCGCATTCCCGCTGGCGACGCTCGTGTTCGGTTTCCTGGCCGTGCCGCTCTTCGTGACCCGCTCGCACTACTCGCGTTCGGGTGGAGGCGTGCTCGGGGTGCTCGCGACGATCGTCTACTACGCCGTGCTCCAGCTCGGCGAGGGAATGGTGCAGGGAGGGGTGGTGGGGGTCGGGCTGGCGGCCTGGCTCCCGAACCTGGTGCTGGCGGCCGTCGCCGGCGTGCTGCTGGTGCGCGCGCTGCGCGAGCGATCGCTCGGCAAGACGTTCGAGCGCCCCCACCTGCGGCTGCGCCGCGTCGCGGAGACCGAGAACGAGCGCCGGATGCGGACGCGCTCGCTCGCGCTCCCCCGCTACGTGGCGGGGCGCTTCGCGCAGCTCGCGCTGCTCGTCTTCGCCGTGCTCTTCATGGCCTATCTGCTGATCGATGTGATGGACCGGCTCGAATGGTTCGCGCGCTACCGCGCGACCGGCATCGAGATCCTGCGCTTCTACGGGGCCCGGGTTCCGCTGCTCGCGTCCCGCGCCGTCCCGATGGCGCTGCTGGTGGCGACGGCGCTCACCGTGAGCCTGCTCGCCGCCGAGGGAGAGCTGATCGGCATGCGCGCCTGCGGCATCTCGAGCCTGCGCGCGCTCGCGCCGGCCTTCGTGCTCGCGACCCTGACCGCGCCGGCGTACTTCCTGCTCAACAACGTCGTGGTGCCCCGCAGCAACGCCCTCGCCGACGAGCTCAAGCGCACGGAGATCAAGGGCGAGTACTACGCCGAGCGCGCCGAGCGGAATCAGGCGGGCGTCTGGGTCCGCTCCGGGAAGCAGGTGCTCGAGGCGGCGCGCCTCGACACGGACGTCGGCGAGGCGCGCGGGCTCACCATCTACCAGCTCGGGGAGGACGGCCTGCCCATCAGCCGCGAGGACGCGACCTCGGCGCGCCACGTCGGCCGGGGGGTCTGGCGCCTGGTCGATCCGGTCCGCATCGAGATCGAGGGCGCGCGGGCGCGCCGGGTAGAACCGCGCCGCTTCGCGGAGCTCGGCGAGACGCTCTCCGCGCAGGTCGACACCATGCACCTCTCGGTCGCCGAGCTGGCCCGGGAGATCGCCGAGGTCGAGCAGGGCGGCTACGACGCCACCGCCTTCCGCGTCGACTACTACGCGAAGCTCGCCGAGCCGTTCGCGTGCATGGTGCTCCCGGCGGTGGTGCTGCTGTTCGCGGTGGCGGGGCCCCCCTTCCCGGGGCCGGCGCAGACGCTGCTCGTGAGCGGCATCGTCGGCGTCGTCTACATCCTGTTCTCGGGCGTCTCCGCCTCGCTCGGCTACGGAGGCGCCGTGCCGCCGTCGCTGGGCGGCTGGGGCCCCGTGCTGCTGTTCGGGAGCGTGGCGGCGTTCTTCGGCCTGCGGCTGTGGCGGCGGCGCTAGAGTTTGCACCCAGGAGGAAGCCATGCGGCGAGAGATCTTCGGCGAGGAGCACGATCTGTTCCGGGCCCAGTTCCGCCGCTTCGCGGAAAAGGAGATCGCCCCCAAGGTGGCCGGCTGGAACGCGGCGGGCCGGACGGACCGCGAGACCTGGCGGCGCTGCGGCGAGGAGGGATTCCTCGGGGCCAACGCGCCCGAGGAGTACGGCGGCGCCGGCGGCGATTTCCTGTACGACGCGATCCTGATGGAGGAGCTGGCCTGGATCCGCGCGCACGGCCTGATGCTCTCGCTCCACTCGGACATCTGCATGCCGTATCTCAAGCGCTACGGGAGCGCGGAGCAGAAGGCGAAATACCTGCCGCGCACGATCTCGGGAGAGACGATCCTCGGAATCGCGATGACCGAGCCCGGCGCGGGCTCCGATCTCGCGAACATCCAGACGCGAGCGCTCCGCGACGGCGACGGCTACGTGCTGAACGGGGCCAAGACCTTCATCTCGAACGGGCAGATCGGCGATCTCTTCATCGTGGTCGCGAAGACCGAGCCCGCGGCCGACCCGCCGCATCGCGGCATCAGCCTGCTGCTGGTCGAAGGCGACACGCCGGGCTTCCAGCGCGGCCGCCGGCTCGACAAGCTCGGCCTCAAGGGGCAGGACACCAGCGAGCTGTTCTTCGAGGATTGCCGGGTGCCCGCGGCGAACCTGCTGGGCCGCGAGGGCCAGGGCTTCAAGATGCTGATGGAGCAGCTCCAGCAGGAGCGGCTCTGCATCGCGGTCGGCTCGGTCGCCTCCTGCCGGCGCGCGCTGGCCGACACCCTCGACTACGTCAAGCAGCGCACCGCCTTCGGCAAGCGCATCGCCGCCTTCCAGAACACGCAGTTCAAGCTGGTCGAGCTCGCCACCGAGGTCGAGCTGGGACAGGCCTTCGTCGACAAGCTGCTCGCGGCCCACGTTCGCGGCGACGACATCGTCACCGAGGTGAGCATGGCGAAATTCTGGACCACCGATCTCCAGAAGCGCCTGACCAGCGAGTGCCTCCAGCTCCACGGCGGCTACGGCTTCATGCTCGAGTACCCGATCGCGGGCGACTACGCCGATGCGGCGGTGCAGTCGATCTACGCCGGGAGCAACGAGATCATGAAGGTGATCATCGCGCGCCGGCTCGGTCTCGATTGAGCGCGCAGCGGGCGCTGGCGGCGGCGGCGCTCGTGGCCACTCTCGCAGGCTGGCCGGGAGCGGCGGCGGCCGGCGACGCGCCGCGCGCCGAGCAGATTCGCGAGGAAACCGCGGGGGAGCTGCTGATCGGCGGTCCCGACGCGATCGGCGGGGTCGGCGACTGGTACCTCGCCAACGATCTGGTCGAGGTGATCGTCGACGATCCGTCGCGGCGCTTCGGCAAGCGCAACCACGGCGGAGTGATCGTCGACGCTGGTCTTCGCGACCGGCGCGGCGAGGACCAGTTCGCCGAGCTCTTCCCGCTGCTCAACCTCGACCAGCGCGTCGAGCTGCGCTTCGACCGGATCCGCGCGGAGGTGGATCCCGAAGCGAAGTGGGCTCGCCTGGTCGTCTCCGCTTCGCGCGGCCCGGGAGCCATCGCGCGCGGCGGCTGGCTGGCGCGGCGGCTCGACCCGCTGGTGCCCGAGCCCGCCGAGATCGCGGACGTCCAGATCGAGACCGAGTACGCCGTGTTTCCCGGCGAGCCGTGGGTGCGGATCACCACCACCATCCGCAACCAGGGCATGCGCCCGGCCCCGATCTTCGCCTATGGCGACGTGCTGATGCGCGGCGGGCGGAGCATGCGCTCCTGGGTCGCGAGCACGCTCGCGCCCGAGCGCTCGCGCGGCTTCGAGCACATCAGCTTCGACCGCACGAACATCCTCGGCGCGAGCGCGGCGATGGCGAGCTTCACGCACCTCTGCGTTCCCGGCGTGGTCCAGTTTCCGCCGATCGCCTACGCGCTCTTCTCGCCCGAGCGCACCGCGCAGGGGCTGCCGAGCTACGGCGTCACCAACGATCAGGTCAACTTCGTGAACGCCTTCCTTTCCGATCCCGACTGGCAGGAGCTCGGCGCGCTGCGCATCCTCGGCGAGACGCGGGGCGAGCTGGCTCCGGGAGAGGTGTGGAGCTATCCGCGCCGGCTGCTCGTCACGGGGCGCGCGGACGTCGCCGCGACCACCGACCTGATCTTCCCGGCGCTCGGCGTCGCCGATGGGACCAGCGGGATCGCGGGGCGCGTGGAGCCGGGGGGCGAGCGCGCCGTGATCGAGGTGCGCAGCCGCGCCGGCTTCCCGGTGACCGAGATCGCGACCGACACGCAGGGGCCGGAGGCGGGGCGCTTGCGCGCGACGCTCGCGCCGGGCGATTACACGCTGCTGTACCGGACGGCGCAGCGCCCCGATCGCCGGCTCGAGGTCACGGTCGCGCCGGGCGCCGTGACCGAGGTTCCCACGCAGTCGATCGAGCCGCTCGGGTTCCTGCGCTTCGCCCCCGCCTTCGAGGACGGCGGCCCGGGGCGCGTGATCGTGGTGGGCGTGCCGCCGACGGCGGACCCGGTCTTCGGCGCCGAGCTGCTCGGCTTCCGCATCGACGGCGCGCCGGCCAGCAGCGGAACGGAGACGCGCGAGCTGCACTTCGTGGGAGGGCCCTCCGATCCGGCTCGCGTGGCGATCGCCCCCGGCCGCTACCGGCTGATCGCGACGCGCGGCCTCGAGTACGGGCTGGCCAGCGCCGAGGTCGAGATCCCGGCGAACGGCGCCGAGGTCCTCGTCGCGCCCTTCCGACCGCTGCGCGTGATCGAGCTACAGGGGATCGCGAGCGCCGATCTGCACGTGCACGCGCAGGCGAGCGACGACTCGGCGATGCCCAATGCCGCGCGGCTGGCCAGCTTCGTGGCCGAGGGGGTGGACGTGATCGTCTCCTCGGATCACGACCATCTCGGCGAGTACGGGCCGGCGCTGGCCGCGCTCGGCGTGGAGGGACGCATCCACGTGTTGCAGGGAGTCGAGGCGACCAGCAGCGCGCCGAGCGAGCAGGCGCCCTGGACGCTCGGCCACTCGAACGCCTGGCCGATTCCGTTCCTGCCGACCGCGCATCGCCGGGGCGCCCCGCCGACGCAAGACCGCACGCTCGCCCAGCTGTACGCCGAGTTGCGAAGCCAGTACGGCGCGCGGGTGGTGCAGCTCAATCACCCGATGGGCAAGCGGCGCGGCGAGCCGGACGACCAGGCGTACCTGACGCACCTGGGCAGCCAGGGACTCCCCGCCGATCCCGAGCGTCCGCTCGGGGAATCGCCCAACGACGAGCTGATGCTGACGGCGCCGGACGGGCGTACGCGCGCAATCGATTTCGACGCGATCGAGCTGATGAACGGCGATTCGCGCGAGCAGTATCTCCAGGTGCGCGAGCTGTGGCACTCGTTCCTGCGCCAGGGCCTGCGCCGCACCGCGACCGCGAACTCGGACACGCACGGACCCGACGAAATCGCCGCCTATCCGCGCAATTACGTGTACCTCGGGGCAGGGGACGCCGCCTGGAAGGAGAGCGAGTTCGACGCGGCGATCCGGGCCGGGCGCCTGTTCGGCACGAACGGGCCGCTGATCGCCGCCTTCACCGCGAACGGCCAGCGGATGGGCGACGACGTCGCCGCGCCGGGCGGTAAGGTGGTGGTCGAGCTCGCGGTCGCCGCGGCGCCCTGGGTGCCGGTCGAAGAGGTCCGGCTGCTCGCGAACGGCGAGGTGCTGCGCCGCTGGAGCCAGCTTCCGGCGGGCGACTCGCCGCCGACCCTGCGGCTGCGCGAGCGCGTCGAACTCGTGCTCGAGCGCGACAGCTTCCTCACGCTCGAGGCCGGCGCGCCGCTGGAGGTGGCCGCCGCCGCCTGGACGGCGAGCCACCCGGGCGATTATACGCAGGTGGTGGCCCGGGGCTTCGTTCCCGCGGCCTTCTCGAACCCGATCTGGGTGGACGCGGACGCCGACGGGCGCTTCGCTTCGCCGGGCCTTCCGCCGCGCTCGCTGCGGGCGGGCCCGGAGGTCGCCGCCGGAGCGGCCGTCGCACTCGTCGGGATCACCTTCGCCCTGCGCTGCCGCGCGCGGCAGCGAGCCCGCTAATCGAGTCCGATCAGCTCCGCGATCCCGATCCGGTGCCCGGCGGTGTAGCCGCCGTCGACGACGAGCGAGTGGCCCGTCACGAAGGAAGCGTCGTCGGAGGCGAGGAAGAGCGCGGCCGCGGCGATCTCCGAGGGCTGGCCGGCGCGACCGAGCTGGTGCGCGTCGACGAAGCGTTCGAGCAACCCCTCCATGCCGGGTTGGAACACGCCCGCCGTCATCGAGGTCTCGATCAGCCCCGGGCAGAGGCAGTTCACGCGGATGCCGCGCCGGCCGTAGTCGATCGCGAGGTTGCGCGTGAGCAGCACCACGCCGCCCTTCGAGGCGTTGTAGGCGCTGCCGCCCTCGAAGCCCTCGAGCCCTTCGATGCTCGCCAGGTTCACGATGCTGCCGCTGCGCTGCTCGAGCATGCGCTGCAGCACGTGCTTGCAGACCAGGAAGGTGCCCTTCAGGTTCACGTCGAGCACGCGCTCCCATTCCTCGACGGCGAGCCCATGCACAGCGCCGCCGCCCGCCACGCCGGCGGCGTTGACCAGCACGTCGATGCGGCCATGCCGCGCCGCGACTTCCGCGATCGCGGCGGCGACCGCGGCTTCGGAGCGGACGTCGGCGAGGTGGAAGCTGGCGTCCGGCGCGGCGCGGGAGACCTCGGCCCAGGCTTCGTCGGGAGGGGCATGCAGGTCGAGCCCTGCGATCCGCGCGCCCTCGCGCGCAAAGCGCAGCGCGCAGGCCGCGCCGATCCCGGAGGCCGCGCCGGTCACCAGGGCGATCCTGCCCGCGAGCCGGCCCACAGGCTAGGCGCGTTTCGAGCGGACGATGTAGTTGGCGCGCTTCTCGTCGAATTCGAGCTCGATCAGCCCCTGCTCGCGCACGTCCTCGAGCAGGTCCGTGAACGAGGCGTAGCCGAAGTACTCCTCGTTGAAGCCGGGGAACACGCGCCGCGTGGCCTGCTTCACCATCGAGCCCCAGACGGTGTCGTAATCGCGCTCGAGCGAACGCACGATCTCGAGCAGCTTCTCCGCGGCCTCCTGGCGCTTGGATCCGCTGGTGGTCTCGGCCTTGGGACGCGTCGGCTTCGGCTTCTCGGCGACGCGCACCAGATCGTCGTAGTAGATGAACTCGTCGCAGCTGCTGATCAGCAGATCGGAGGTCGAGCTCTTCACGCCGCAGCCGATCACGCGCTTGTCGTTCTCCTTGAGCTTCGCGACCAGCGGCGAGAAGTCGCTGTCGCCGGAGAGCAGGGCGAACATGTCGATGTGCTGCTTCTGGTGGCAGAGGTCGAGGGCGTCCACGACCATGTGGATGTCGGCGCTGTTCTTGCCGCTCGCCTTCGACTGCGGGATGTCGATCATCTCGACGCCCTGCTCGTGGAATTCGCGCACGCCGTTGCGGTACTTGCCCCAGTCGCAGTAGGCGCGCTTGTAGACGATGCGGCCCTTCTCGAGCAGGCGGCGCAAGACCAGGTCGATCTTGAAGTTGCCCTTGCGCATGTTGCGCACGCCGATCGCCAGGTTCTCGTAGTCGACGAAGACGGCGATCCGCGGTTCTTCCGCCAAGCGTGTTCCTTTCGGCCCGCGGCGGTCAGCGCGCGGGGCCGTCCTCAGGATTCTTTTTCGTCCGAGTCGTCGTAGAAGCCGTAGCCCTTCAGATCGTCGGTCGTCGCGACCTTCGAGTCGACGGGCTCCGACGTCTCGCGCAGCTCGCGCTTCTCGCGCTTGGCCGCGGCCTTCTCGGCCTTCTTGACCTCGCGCTGCCGCTTCAGGATCGCGGTTCTGCTCCTGCGTGCCATCAGTCAGTCCCTCTGCGCGAGCGCTGCCCGAGCCGTCTGCGCGGCTGCCGAGCGGGCTGCGGAATCAGCCGAAGGGTAGGGAAGATCGCACCGATCACGCTCCGCGCGGGGCGACTCGACCCGTTCTCGAAATGCGCGCTGCTGTCGGGCTAGTAGCGATCGCCGCGGTCGCCGCGACCGCCGCCGCCGCCCCCGCCGTAGCCGCCGCGACCCCCTCCGCCGCCGCGTCCACCGCCGCCGCCGCCACCACCACCACCGCTGCCGCGCTCGTTGGCTTCGTTCACCCGAAGCGTGCGCCCGCCCACCTGGGTCCCGTCCAGCGCCTGCATGGCGGCCGCGGCGCCGCTGGCTTCCTCGAACTCGACGAACGCGAAGCCGCGCGCGCGACCCGTCTCACGGTCGGTGATCACGTT
Source organism: Myxococcota bacterium (assembly GCA_036560145.1). Taxonomy (GTDB): domain Bacteria; phylum Myxococcota_A; class UBA9160; order UBA9160; family SMWR01; genus DATBRV01. The sequence continues at coordinate 10,288 of DATBRV010000137.1, read as the reverse complement.
CACCGAGGCGACCGTGCCGTGGCGCTCGAAGAGCTCCCGCAACTCCGACTCGGTGATGGTGTACGGAAGATTCCCGATGTAGAGCTTCTTACCCAACGCGATTCCCTCGTCGCGACCGACTCGAGCCCCCGCGGACGCGACCGTCGCCCGGACCCCGGTCGGACCCTCCGACCCCGATGGTCCGCAGCGCCATGACCGCCACACCTCCCAGCGCGTCTGGTGGCCGACGCGCCGCAGCGGGAAAGGCAGAATCGAAGGGGAGCACGAACAGGCGGGATAGGCCCAAGAGTTGTGATCCGATCGGAAGGTGCCCTTCGGCGCAGGAGCTTACACAGCGGGCGGCGGCGGGCGCAACCGACTGCTCGCACGGCGGCCGGGGCGTTTCGGCCCCCCGGGCGTTCAGGGCTCGGTCGGGTCGCGCCAGGGAGGCTCGCGTACAGGCTCGCCCCCACGCCGAGCCCAGCGCACGGCGGCCACCAGCGAGAGCGCTCGCGGCAGGAAGATCAGGCCCAGCATGACGTTGATGGCGAGGAAGACCATGTTGACCGAGAACGCGTAGGCGATCAGCGCGTCCCGCGGGCCGAACTCGGAGAAGAGCGCGGCCCAGGCGACCTCGCGCGTGCCGAAGTTGCCGAGCGTGGGGATCAGGAACGAGGTGTACACGAGCGGGATGCGCCCGGTGAGCGCGGCCCACGAGATCGGCACCCCGAAGGCGCGCGACGCGAAGCCCTGGATCAACACGTCGAAGGCCGTGAGCGCGACGAAGCTGAGAAAAAACGGGCGCAGCTGGCGCAACGAGAACCGCTCCAGCCAGTCGCGCACGTAGCGCACGCCGGGAAGCGGAACGCTGCGCGTCGCCGAGACACGCACCGCCACGGCGACGGTGATCACCGTCGCCCACATCACGCCGGCTCCGATCGCGACGTCGCGGTTGCCGGCGATTCCGCCCGGCAGCCAGAACAGCGCGAGCGTCATCTGCAAGCCCATCATCAGGAAGTGGCAGATGGCGGGTACCAGCGCCGCCGCGACCACGCCGTCCACCCGGCCGCCGCAGAGCTGCACCAGCCCGAGGAAGAACGCCGCATCCGAGAGCGGGTTGCTGACGGCGCGCAGCAGCTCCGATCCGCCGCGGATCGCGAGCACCGAGGTGATCGGGACGTGCGCCACGAAGCGCCGCAGGGCGGCGGCCTGGAGCAACGTCCAGACCAGGAAGAAGGCGAGCCGGTCGGCCGAGGCCAGGGCGACGAAGAGCGGCAGGTCGGCGTGCTCGAGTGCGACGCGAAGCCGTGTCCAGTCCGTGACCCAGCCGAAGACGTAGACCAGCAGCGCCGCCGAAAGGAGCCAGGGCAGCCACTGCCGGCGGCGACTACCCCGCGCGCTCGTCATGGGCGCAGCATACCTTGGTCGCCCCCGGGGGCAAGCCAGCGGCGCCGGCGAACCGGGTTGAACCTTTCCCGCGGACCCGGTTTCTCAAGCTCCAGAGTCCTTGCTCGCGGGTTGGTTCGCCCCTTCCGACCCGGCGAGCAGGGGACGGGATGTCCCCGGGCCCTCTCCTCGGGTCCCGGGGCGTCCGTCCCCGACCTCTTCAGCTCCCGAACCGCCCGGCTGCCGCACCCGCCGCTCGAATGGGTATGGTTCCCGCATGCGCACGGTGCTCACGCTGGTCCGCCACGGCGAGACCTCGGCGAATCTGGACGGGGTCTGGCATGGCTCGACCGATACCGCGCTCACCGAGCGCGGCCGCCGGCAGGCCGAGCGGGTCGCGGACTACCTCGCCAAGCGACACCCGGATGCCCGGGCGCTCTACAGCAGCCCGCTCGCGCGCGCCCGCGATACGGCGGGCGTCATCTCGACCCAGCTCGGGCTTCCGCTCGTGATCGACCCGGGCCTCGCCGAGTACCACCTCGGGAGCTGGGAGGGGCTCAGCTACGCCGATCTGCACAACAAGCACCGGCTCTGGGAGCGCATCAAGGAAGACGCGAACTTCGCGCCGCACGGCGGCGAGTCTCCGCGGACCGTGGTCGATCGGTTCACGGGCTCGCTGCGCCGCATCGCGGCCGAGCACGCGGACGAGCGCGTGGTCGTGGTCGCGCACGGGGGGGCGCTCTCGATGGTGCTCGCCGCGCTACTCGACGGCGACTACTCGCAGTGGAAGCGGGTGATGAACAACTGCGCCGTCAGCGAGCTCGTGATCGAGCCCGCGCCGGCGCTGCTCTCGTTCAACGTGACCGAGCATCTCGAAGGAATCTGATCGCCGGTGGGGGGGAAGATGCGCAGCAGATCGACGAGGCTCTGGAGCGCGGCGGTTCTCGCCGTGGGAGTGGCCTGGCTCGCCGGCTGCGTGACCGTGGGAGAAGACTTTCCCGCCAAGCGCGTCGCGAAGCTCGAGATCGGCGCCACCACGCGCACGCAGGTGAAGGAGCTCTTCGGCTCGCCCTGGCGCACGGGCGTCGAAGATGGCCAGCTGACCTGGACCTACGGGCACTACCATTACGCCCTGCTCGGCAACACGCGGACCCGGGATCTGGTCGTGCGCTTCGACGAGCACGACGTGGTCGCGTCCTACACCTTCAGCTCGACGGATCCGAACGACGCGATTCGCTAGGCCCGGGCTGGCGCGCCGCTGGGCAGGCGCTGCCCGTTCGCGCGGCTGCTGGCCCGAGCGCGGAGGCCCGCGCGCATTCCCGTCGGCACGCGGCGTGCAAAACACCGTCCCGGAGGCCGGGGGGCGGGTGGTGAGCAGCGCTGCGGCAGATGCCGCGCTCGACGGCGTGGTCGAGCGCCTGGAGGACGCGCAGGCGCCGGGCTTCGCCTGCGCGCGCGAGGGCGCGGGCTTCCGGCTCGAGATCTGGGGCTGCTTCCCGCCCGACTGGTGCGGGAACCTCTCGCTCCAGTGCTACGCGGCGCGCCTGAGCATCCTGTCGGGCGAAGCCCGCCGCGTGCGCGCCGCGCACTGGGCCGGGCGCTTCCTGCTGGCCAGCGCGGGCGGCCCGTTCGCGCCGAGCCTCGACTTCCTCCAGATGGTGCGTCGCCGGCCGCAGGCCCTGCTGCCGCCGTCGGACCTCGCGATCGATGCGCTGCGGATCGAGCGCGCGGCCCAGGGCGCGGGCGCCGAGATCCGGCTCGCGGCGCCCGATCGGCTCGGCTTCCTCGCCTTCGTGCTGGATCGCTTCGCCTTCTGCGGCCTCTACCCACACCGTCTGGTGCTGCGCACGTCGCCCGAAAACAAGATTGACGATTGGTTCCAGGTCTTCGGCGTCGGCGGCACGCCGCCGTCGGAGCACGCGCTGGCGACGCTCTCGAACCTGCTCGCGCCCGCGCTCGCGCGGTCGAGCCGGCCGCCGGGCGCTAGCGATCCGAAGGCGGCGGCTCGCTGAGGCCGCGGCTGGCGCCCAGCAGGGAGCGCAGCGCGGCGAAGAGCGCCTCGGCGGGGAAGGGCTTCTGGAGGAAGCGGGAGTCCGCGACGCAGGAGTCCGGCCCCTCCAGCTGCTCCTGCGAGGATCCGGAGAAGAAGAGCACCCGCAGATCCGGACGCCGCAGCAGCAGCCGGCGCGCGAGCTCGATGCCGGAGAGACGCGGCATGTCGACGTCGGTGGCGAGCACGTCGAAGGGAGCTCCGTCCGTTTCCGCGGCCGCCAGCGCCTCGATGCCGTCGCGCGCCTCCCGCACGGTGTAGCCGCGCTCGCGCAGCGTGCGCGCGATCCAGCGCCGCACGGAGTCCTCGTCCTCGACCAGCAGCACGCGCTCGCGGCCGATCTCGACCGCGCGCGGATCCGCGTGCTCCTCGGCCGCCGAAGGCGAGCCGGAGCAGGGGAGCCAGACGCGAAAGGTGGCGCCGCGGCCCGGCGTGCTCTCCACCGCGATCGTCCCGGCGCTCTGCTGCACGATCCCGTAGACCGTCGCGAGCCCGAGGCCGGTGCCCTTGCCCTGGGCCTTGGTGGTGAAGAACGGCTCGAAGATGCGCGAGCGGATGGCGGGGTCGATGCCCACGCCGGAGTCCGCGACGGCGATCTCGACGTAGGCGCCCGGCCGGGGGGCGGAGAGCTGATCCGCGAGCGCCGCGTCCAGCTGCCGGTTCTGCGCCGTGATCAGCAGCCGCCCGCCGTCGGGCATGGCGTCGCGCGCATTCACGGCCAGGTTCACGATCACCTGCTGGAGCTGGGTGGGATCCGCGCCGACCCGGCCGACGCCGTGCGGCACGTCCACCTCGAACCGGATCGAGCTGGGAATCAGCGGCCGCAGCAGCTCTTCGACCTCGGCGATCGCGCGGCCCACGTCGAGCGAGCGGATCGACACGCTCGAGCGTCGCGAGAAGGCGAGCAGCGAGCGCGTGAGCTGCGCGCAGTGCTCGGCGGCCCGCTTCAGGTCCGTGACGGCGTCGGTGGCCTCCTCGTTCCCCGCGACCTGCGCCAGCAGGTAGCGGGCGTTGCCGAGCATCACGGTGAGCTGGTTGTTGAAGTCGTGGGCGATCCCGCCGGCGAGCGTGCCGACGGCCTCCATCTTCTGGGCCTGTAGCAGCCGGCGCTGGCTCTCGGCGAGGCTCTCCTCCGCGCGCTTGCGCCGCAGGGCGCCGACGAAGATCTCGCCCATCAGCCGCAGCGGCATCACCGTCTCGGGCGGCCAGCTGCGCTCCTCGCGGACGGTCTCGAAGATCAGGTAGCCAATCGTGCGCTCCTCCGAGTTCAGCGCGATGCAGAGCAGCGACTTCACCCCGCGCTGCTCGAGGTCGACGCGTTCCAGCGCGGCTTCCGCCGGGAGCTCCGCCGCCCGCCGGATCTGGATCACCTCGCCGCTCGCCAGGCGCTGGTAGGCCCAGGGGAAGGTGGTCTTGCGCCGCCGCGCGAAGGTGTTCTGCTGGTTCGGGATGCCGGGGCCGCACCACTCGAAGGCGCCCGGGCGCCGCTCGCCGGGCTCCCCGATGGTGACCATCCAGATGCGGTCGGCGCCCGACACCGCGGCGAGGTCGGCCAGGCTGCGGCGGACCTCGTCGTCCACGGCCTCCGCCGGCAGCGCCAGGAAACGGCGCGAGAGCTCCGCGATGCGCGTCTCCAGGCCGAGCTGGTGGCGCAGCGCGTCCTGGCTGCGCTGGCGCTCGGTGACGTCGCGCAGCACCGCCACCACGCGCCGCGCTCCCCCCGCGATCGAGAACATCCGGGCCGTCGCCTCCAGCGTCACCCACGATCCGTCCCGGTGTCGGCCCCGGTAGATCGAAGTGCCCATGCCTTCGGCCCCCTCGGCCGAGGCGTACTTGCGGATCAGCGACGGGTGGTCGTCGGGGTGGACGAAGTCGGCGAAGCGGATCTGCCCCAGTTCCTCGCGCGAGTAGCCCATCAGCTCGGTGAAGCTCGGGCTCGCATACAAGAACTGGCCGTCGGCGGAGAACTCGCAGATCGGATCCTTGGCGTGCTCGGCGAGCGCCCGGAAGCGCTCCTCGCTCTCGCGCAGGGCGAGATCGCTGCGCATGCGCTCGAGCGCGCTGGTGAAGAGGTCCGCGACCACCCGCAGCCAGGTGATCTCGTGCGGGGACCAGGCCTTCTCGCTCCGGATGCAGTGGAAGCCGAGCAGGCCGACCAGGCGGTCGCAGATCGTGACCGGAACGCTGAGATAGGACTGCACCCCGCCCGCGAGCAGGCTCTCGCGCGCGTCGCGCGCCTCCTCGGGCAGGTCCGCGACCCGCGGCACGTGGACCGGCTCGCCGCGCAGCAGGCTGCGCAGCGCCCATTTCTGGTCGCGCGCGCGCTGGAAGGAGAGCCGCGCGGGGTGATCGTCGATGCCCGGGGCGTGGCAATCGTAGTAGCGCAGGCCCGGGTCCTTCTCGTCGATCGACACCAGATAGCAACGGTCCGCGCCCCCCAACGCCGCGGCGGTGGCGAGCGCGCGCCGGATCGCCGGCTCGATCGCGGTCCCGGTGGCGCCCAGCAGCTCGCGCGAGATGGACGCGATGCTCTTCTCGGCCTCCAGCTGCCGCTCGAGTTCCCGTCGCCGCAGCTCCCGCTCGCCCGCGTCGCGGATCACCAGCGCGATCCGGCGCTGGCCGTCGGGCTGGTCGAAGGGGGAGGCGGAGGTCTCGACCCAGCGCCAGCTGCCGTCGCGGTGTCGCGTGCGGAAGGTCACGCCCTCGGGAGCGCTGCCGTCCGCCTGCGCGGAGCCGAGCCGCATCGCCAGCTCCCGGTCCTCGGGATGCACCAGCGAGATCAGGTCGACGCCGTCGAGCTCCTCGAGCTCGAAGCCGAACAGGTTCTGGAAGCTCGGGCTCGCGTACAGGATGCGGCCCTCGGCGGTGATCTCGCAGATCGCATCGCGCGCGCGCTCCGTGAGGCGGCGAAAGCGCTCGTCGGTGGCGGCGCGGGCTTCCTCCGCCCGCAGGCGGCGCAGCGCGGTCGAGAAGACCTCGGCGACCAGCTCGAGGCGCGAGACGTCCTGATCGCTCCAGTCCTTCTGCGTGCGGTGGCAGAAGACGTCGAGGAAGCCGACCACGCGATCGTCGCGCCGCACCGGAATCGCGAGATAGGAGCGGACCCCCGCGCGTTCGAAGCTGCGCCGCTCGGGCTCTGCCGCCGGCGGCAGATCGGAGATGCGGGCCGCGCGGATCGTGCGCCCGCTCTCGAGCTCGCCGCGCGACCACCGGTAGTCCTTCGACGCCTCTTCGAACCCGCCCAGCCCGGCGCGCCCCGGGATTCCCTCGCGGCACCACTCGAAGATGCCGCCGAACCGCGAGCGCGAGGAGAGATAGGCGAAGAACTGCGCGCGCTCCGCGCCGACGATCTCGGCGGCGGCTTGCAGCCCCTCGCGGATTCCCGCTTCGAAGCCGTCGGCGCCCAGCGCGAGGAAGCGGCGCGAGAGCTGGGCGATGCGCTGCTCCGCGCGTAGCTGCTCCGCGAGCGCCTGCGCGCCCGCCACCTTCTCGGTCACGTCGCGCACGACCCCCACCGCCCGCCGCTCGCCCGATGCCGTGAGGTACGGACTCCCCGCCAGCTCGACCCAGCGCCAGCTGCCGTCGCGATGCGCGAGCCGGAAGACGAGCTGCGCGGGGCGCTCTTCCGCCATCGACTGCGCGCGGATCGATTCGACCGCGCGGCGGTCGTCCGGGTGGATCAGGTCGAGGGCGTGCTTGCCGCTGATCTCGCCGGGCTGCCAGCCGAAGAGCTCCGTGAAGCGCGGGCTCACGTAGAGCACGCTGGCGTCCAGCGAGATCTCCACGATCGCGTCGTGTCCGTGCTCGGTCAGCGCGCGAAAACGCGCCGGATCCACCGAAAGCGGCCGGTCTTCGCCCTGATTCGGGTCCATCCCGGGTTTTTCGACGGATCGCAGGGGCGGGCTTGAGGCCGAATCAGTCGGGAGGGGGAAGAAGGGGAAGGATGGTGGCCCAGGGCAGAATCGAACTGCCGACACCGTGATTTTCAGTCACGTGCTCTACCAACTGAGCTACCGGGCCACGAGCGGCGAAGGCTAGCCGGGGTCAGGGGGTTTCGCCCGGCTCCATCCGGATCGACTCCACCACCGCCGAAACCGGGTAGGGGCGGTCGGGCGGGCCGTAGCGGCCGAACTTGTCGATCTCGAGCTTGGCGATCGCGTCGACCACCTCCATCCCCTCGATCACGCGTCCGAAGACCGTGTGCTTGCCGTCGAGGGAGGGGGCGTTGGTCTGGACCACGAAGAACTGCGTGCCGCCGCTGTTGCGGGAGCTGCGGTTCGCCATCGAGAGCATGCCGCGGCGGTGCGGCAGATCGGTGAACTCGTCCTCCAGCGCGTGCTCGCCGCCGCCGTTGCCGTCGTCGCGGGGGTCGGCGTTGCGCGTGTTGGGACAGCCACCCTGGATCACGAAGCCGGGGATCACGCGGTGGAAGCTGGTGCCGTCGTAGTAGCCCTCGCCTGCCAGCTGCTCGAACTGGGCGACGGTCTTGGGCGCCGCCTCGGGCAGCAGCTCGATCCGGATCGTCCCGAGGTCCTTCACGCGCAGGACCGCCACCGGGTGTGGCCCCGGCGCCAGCGTGACGGCTCGAACCGTGGCGATCGGGCGCTGGGGCTGGGAATCGCAGCCGCCCGCGCCGAGCAGCACCAGGAGGCCGGCGAACGCGCGGGCGCGGTGCATGGAACCCCCGATCCGAACGTTGGTAGGTAGCGCGCGTGAACCTGTCAAGCGCGGCGTGTGTGATAGCCTGCGGCGCGTGCGGATCCGGTCCCGCTTCCGGCTCATCCAGCTCGTCCTCGCCGTCTCGCTGCTGGCGCCGCGAGTCGCGCAGCCCGCCTGGCCCGCGCCTGCACTGGCGCGCGGCGGAATGGTGGTCGCGTCCCAATCGGACGCGACGCGCGCGGGTGTAGAGATGCTGGAGGCCGGCGGCAACGCGGTGGATGCCGCGGTCGCGACGGCCTTCGCGCTCTGCGTCAGCCAGCCTTTCTCGACCGGCATCGGCGGCGGCGCCTTCCTGCTGATACGGCTTGCCTCCGGCGAGGTGATCGCCCTCGACGCGCGCGAGACGGCGCCGGCCGCCGCCGATCGCGAGATGTACGTCCGGCCCGGCGTGCCGGAGCGCGCTTCGATGTTGGGTCCGCTGGCGGTGGCGACGCCGGGTCTGGTGGCCGGCCTCGCGCTGGCGCTGGAGCGCTGGGGCACGCTCCCGCTCGCGCGCGTGCTGCAGCCCGCGATCCGGCTCGCGGAGCAGGGCTTCGCGATCGGCCCCTACCACGCGCGCATGCTGGAGGCGTTGCGCGCTTCGGGCCTCGCGGCGCGTCTCGGCGAGACGGCGCGGATCCAGTTCCCACCGCCGGGAACGCGCGCCGAGCCCGGCTGGCGGCTTCGCCAGCCCGATCTCGCGCGCACGCTGAAGCTGCTCGCGGCGCAGGGGCCGGACGCCTTCTATCGCGGCGAGATCGGCGCGGCCATCGCCGAGCATCTCGCGCGCAGCGGCGGTCTCGTCACGCGCGCCGACCTCGCCGGCTACGCTCCCAAGCTGCGGCCGGCGCTGCGCGGCCGCTACCGCGGGCTGGAAGTGATCTCGTTCCCGCCGCCCTCGTCGGGCGGTGTGGTCCTGCTGCAAGCGCTCGGCATCCTCGAGGGCTTCGATCTCGGGTCGCTGGGAGCCGGCTCGTCCGCCAGCCTGCACCGGATCGCCGAGGCGATGAAGCTCGCCTTCGCCGACCGCGCCGCGCTGCTCGGCGATCCCGACTTCGTCGCGGTCCCGGCGGAGCGCCTGATCTCGGCCAATTACGTGGCAGCCCAGCGCGCGCGCATCAATCCGCCCTGGTGGCGGCGCGCGCCCTGGACCTGGCACCGCCGGGAGGTCGCGATCCGGGTGCCGGGCCCCGGCTTCACGGTCGACGATGCGGGCACCACCCATCTTTCGGTGGCTGACGCCGCGGGCAACGCGGTGGCCATCACCGAGACGATCAACACGCCCTTCGGATCCGGGATCACGGTGCCGGGCACCGGCATCGTGCTCAACAACGAGATGGACGACTTCTCGATCGCGCCAAACCGGCCGAATGCCTACGGGCTGGTGGACACGCGCGGGGCGAACGCGATCGAGCCGGGCAAGCGGCCCCTTTCCAGCATGACGCCCAGCATCGTGCTGCGCGGCGACAAGCTGCTGCTGGTGACCGGGAGCCCCGGCGGGCCGCGCATCATCTCGACCGTCCTGCTCTCGATCCTGAACGTGGTCGATTACGAGCTGGACGTGATGGCTGCGGTCTCGGCCCCCCGCATCCACCACCAGTGGCAGCCCGATACGCTGGTCGCCGAACGCGCGATCGCGGAGGACGTGCTGGCCGGTCTGCGCGAGCGCGGCCACCAGGTCGAGGTGTCGCGCGACAACTGGTCGAGCGCGCAGGCGCTCGTTTACCAGGCCGATACCGGCTGGTACGGCGGCGGCAGCGACCCGCGCAGCGACGGCCTGGCGCTGGGCCCGAGGCTCAAGGAGTGATGGCGGCCAGCGTGTAGGCGTCCAGCCGGATCACGCGGCGGGCGACGCGCAGCACGTCCTCCGGCGTCACCGCCAGGATCGCCTCGGGGTAGCGGTCGGCGGCGTCGGGGCCCAGCCCGTAGAGGGCGTCGAGCGAAACATGCGCGGCGTGCACGGCGTTGCGCTGCCGATCGATCGAGAAGTTCCCCACCAGGTAGCGCTGCGCCCGCTCGAGCTCTTCGCGCGCGGGCGCGCGCTGCAGCAGCTCGCCCAGCTGCTCGAGCAGGCGCGCCTCGGCCTCCTCGCGCTTCTCGGGCGCCGTCGCGATGTAGACCGTGAACGTCCCGGGCGCGACCCCCTCGAGGTTGGTGGCGGCGACCGAATAGGCG